>CAVWWT010000004.1:0-903358 GCA_963758735.1 uncultured Verrucomicrobiae bacterium | reverse complement strand
CCGGAACATTTCCACGAGCCTTTTGATATCGCGCTCACAGGCGAGCACGTCGATCCAATGAGATGGAATGAGATGCTTGAGCAAAGAGATGATAAAACAATTCTTTTAGACGTCCGCAATGATTACGAATGGGTGATTGGGCACTTTGAAGGCTCCGAGCTTCCTCCTCTAGAGACGTTTCGAGAGTTTCCCGAGTACGCTCGCAAATTGAAAGAGACGCGCGATCCGAAAGAGACAAAGGTAATGATGTGTTGCACGGGCGGGATCCGCTGCGAAATTTATTCCGCACTTATGAAGAAAGAAGGGTTTGAAAATGTCTATCAGCTCGACGGCGGAATCATTAATTACGGACTGAAAGAAGGTCAGGGAAAGTGGCGTGGAAAGCTTTTTGTTTTTGATGATAGGTTAGCAGTTCCGATCGATGATAAAACAGATGATGTGATCAGCCACTGTAAGCACTGCAAAGCTCCGTCCGACGTTTATCACAATTGTGCCAATATGGATTGCAATGAGCTCTTTTTATCGTGCCCGGATTGTGCGGAAAAGTTGAAAGGTTGCTGCTGCGAGGCGTGTACCGGCGCGCACCGCTTACGCGTTTATGAGAAAAAAGAGAGGCCTAAACCTTTTCGCAGGTCCCATTTTTATCGGGAAGATTCCAAAGCGACTTGATGAGATGGAGCATGCTCGTTTGAGTTTCAGGAAGAACTACGGTGAGACCCGGTTTGATCCCTTCTTCAGAGAGCTCAAAAGCTTTCATCGTGTTGCAGATCCTTCCATCCAGGCGCACACCGATCCCCTTGGCCCCGATCATGTTGCCCCAATCGCCGAACATCTCTAGCGTCATTTCGCAGGCGGTGATGAGGAATCGGATTTTTTTATCGGGATTTCTGTCTGCGATCTCAAACATTTTTTCGCCGATGTAATGGATCGTCGGAATGAAAAGAGGTAGGATGTTTTCTTGATGAAGCGGCATTGCATTCACAGCTTTTCCGATAAAGCACTGCCTGCAGACGGGATTTTCAGGATCGTGAATGCAATCAGAGGAAAACCTTCCGGAGGGACATTCATAGGGCTTATGGCAATAAGAGAATCCGATCACTACTAGAATCTCTTTTTCCTGGAGAAGATCTTGAAACTGGGCCACGCTATTCACTCCGTAAAGGAAAAAGTCTCCTGCGCGCGAATAAGGGCGTTTTTTTAGGGCAGATCGCAAAAAGCCCACAGTATATTTGAATGGGTGTTTGAAAAAATAACGAGGGAAAATGCGCTTAGGATCATTCGTGAGCAGGTATTTAATGCTCTTCCATTTTAATCCTTTCGCCGTGTCCTCTGTCATCCCAGGCATGTTGGGCAGAATTTTGAGTGTTTTGATGGGATTCTTTGCAGCTTGGCGTTCGCTCTCCTCATCCCACTTTTTTTCCGCCTCTTCCCAAGAAACTCCGGGACTCCAAATCTTTAATTTATCCATAGACGTATTATGCCAGACTTAACCTACCATTTGGAAGAGGAAAACAGAGGCGGCAAAAAGTACCTGGCCGTCTGTGTTGTTAGCGCTTTGGGCAGAAAATTAACCAAAGAAAATTTGATCGCCTCATGCATAGCATCCGGTGAAAAAGGCGCCCTTGAGATTCTTTTGAAGGAGCATGCGAGAATCGCCCCTAAAGATTCCTTGGAGCGTTTGCTCGTTTCATCAGCAAGATCTTTCGAGGTGCTCAAGCTTCTCGGGACGACGGGAAGACTTTTTTATAAGGGGAAAAAAATCATTGTCGACCCCTTCACCTCTGTAAATAGAGAGCCCCACTGCGATTTGTTTTTCGAGGCCGACCCATCATGGATGCTTTTTTCTGGAGTGATCCGCACAGTTAATGAAGAAGTTGAGTTGCTGCCAGAAGTAGTTCTCATCGACCCTTCTCCCTTTTTGATTTTGGCGGACAGGCATGGAGGGTTTGCCAACCTTTGGTTCGACTATGGCAGTTTTGGAAAAGTAGCGGCATACGATCCAAGCAGGTCGCCTTTTAGAAATCTCGAGGCGGAAAAAGGATGGGAGAAGGACCTTCTTGAAACTGATTTCATAAAAAAAATTGTCGACAGATCTCATTTTTATTGTCCTTTAGACAAAGTTGCCAAAAGTCTGACTTTCTTGCTGGAAATCGGTTGGACCATCATCGATTCCAATCAGAGGATGGTCGTCCGTCAGAAACAGGTGGATTTCGATGTTGCTATTTCAGACAAGACAATGCTTGTAAAGGCCAAGGTGAACTATGGCGACCATGAGATCGATTTGAAAGATCTCGTCGGCGCGTTTAATAGGCGAGAGCAGTTTGCTGCGCTTTCCCCAAATACAGTAGCCCTCATAGATAGGGACGCATTTAGTGAACAATGGGGAGATTTGGCAACCCAAGAAATTGTGAGCGAGGGGATTTCTCTCAAGAAAAGTCAGATGGGACTGCTTCAAGATTTCCTGACCCAGGATAAGTTTCCCATTAGAGAAGAGCTTAGAGAAAAGATTTCCAGGCTGTCAAAATGCAGCGAAGAGAGGGAGCTTGAGACCACAGACATTTTCAGGGGAACGCTCTTTGGCTACCAAAAAGAGGGACTAGACTGGCTTAAATTTTTGGAAGAGGGGGAGTTCGGCGGCCTACTCGCTGATGAAATGGGACTGGGAAAAACTGTCCAAGTCCTGGCATTTTTTTCCCTTTTAAAAGTAGATAAGCCTTGTCTTGTTGTGATGCCCACCTCTCTTCTATTTAACTGGCAGCGCGAACTTAAGAAATTTTTACCCTCTTTTGCCGTCTATCGCCACGAAGGTAAAGAGCGTCTGCAATCAAGTGAAGAGCTCCAGCAGAAACAGATCATCTTGACTTCTTATTCCCTTCTTCGCATCGATAAGGAGTTGCTGCAGAGTGTTGAATACCAAGTGATTGTGATCGATGAAGCTCAAGGGATCAAAAACCAGGATAGCCAGATCTCTCAAATTTGCTGCATGCTCAAAGCCAAGATTCGCCTTGCGATCACCGGAACGCCTATTGAAAACCGCTTGGAAGATTTATGGTCGATCTTTCGATTTCTTCAACCCGATTTATTGGGAGAAAGAGGTCAATTCCTCGCCGAGATGCAAGCCGCTCAGCTCAATGCGCAATACTTTGCAAGGGTGAAAAAGAAGATTCGCCCTTTCATCTTGCGCCGCAAAAAAGAGCAGGTATCGCTTCAGCTGCCTCCCAAACTCGAGCAAACGGTGTTTGTCGAAATGACGACCGAGCAAAGGGAGATGTACGATCGGTGGCTTTCAGGTACTAAGCAGGGACTTCTCAAAAAGGTCACCTTGGACGGGGCAGCCTCTCACCGTATGGAGATTTTGGAAGCGATTCTTCGCTTGCGCCAGCTCTGCGCCCACCCCTGGCTCGTAGAAAAGGAAGGGGCCGGTGAAGCGCAACAAATGAGTGCTAAATTTGAAAGGATGCTCTCGGATCTTCAGGAAGTTGTCCAAGAAAAACAGAAAGTGCTTATCTACAGCCAGTTCACCTCGATGCTCAAAATCATGGAAAGCGAGATCAAACAGCTCGGGTACAAATACGTCTACCTCGACGGCAGTACGAAAGACAGGGAAAAGATCGTCCAGCAGTTCCAAGAGGATCCGGAGACTCTAATTTTTTTGATTAGCTTAAAAGCTGGCGGCGTGGGTCTGAATCTTACAGCTGCAGACTATGTTTTTCTCTACGATCCCTGGTGGAATGACGCGGTAGAGCGCCAGGCAATCGATCGCGCCCATCGCTTTGGGAAAGTCGGCACCGTCATCGCCAGACGTTATGTCACAGCTCTTAGCATCGAAGAGAAGATCATGCGGCTAAAAGAGCACAAGACAGCGCTCTCTGAGCAGCTACTCGACACAGGAGAGGGGTTTGATCCTGTTTCCCTCGACGATCTTCTTGAATTACTAACCTAATCCTTGTTGTTTGTCCTGCTCGATCAGCTCTTTGGCCGCAAATTTTAATGTCTTTAATCCCTCTTCAAATCCCACTTCTTTCAGGAGGCGGTCGAGATAACGGATCTCAGCTTGGAGCTGATCGTTGATCGATTCTAGTTCAGAAATCTTTTTCTGCATCTGTTCTATTGACATGGTCTTCCTCAATTTCCATCATTGGTAATTGAAGTAAAGATGCAAGAAGCGTGCCAAGCCCGATCGCTTATGCGATATTGCGCCCGCTCAAACTGTATGAATTTGAAGAGTCATTTTAGCGGCCCATCTGGGCAGATCGCTCCTTGAAGGTGTCAAAGACACTTCCTGCGCCCGCGATCCACCACCCTTAAGCCACAGAACTTAAATAGGGCCTGTCCGAGTTCCTACATTCGAGGATCCAAAGTCGATTTGAAGCAAATCGGGATTGCCTGTGTTATTGATAAAATCATAACCGGTTGTAGGGGGAGACGGCTCAACAACGTTATCGTTTAATGTAACCGCAAGAGGCCCTACTGCCCCTGTATCCTCTATGATTGATATTCCATTGAAGGAAGGATCGGTCGGGAGATAAATTTGATTGCCGTTAAAGGAACAGGTGAAAACGCTAGGGCCTCCATTACCGTTATCCAGGTAGATGCCGTCGGAGCCAGCAATGGTAGAGGCGGACAGGTCGATGATGTTGTTGGAGATCACTAATGTGAGATTGGACAGGCCCGACGTTGCTGTTAAAGAGCTTGGCTCAATATCAAGACCCGCAGTAAGTGTTGATGTAGCATTAGCTCCTGAGAAGGAATTATTGCTGATTGTGATCGTTCCTCCTAAATTGGGAGTAGTAGGGCCTTGTGCGATAAAAATCCCATCATCATAACCAGCGCCTGTGTCCAGGCCTAAAAAGATATTATTCTTAATGACTGTGTTATTTCCTCCTCCGTAGATGTTGAGGCCGCTTCCATTGTTTTGAGTGGAAAAAGTATTATTCATGATTAAAGCGCTCGTCCCGCCCATGACGTTCAACCCCCCAGTGTAAAGGGATCCGACTAAACCGCCTATTGCGTCTTGCAGGTTTAATCCCGATACCACGTTATTGGCTGCGACGAGTTGTACTCCGAGACCTGTCGGATCATTGGCATTGGAAATCATCGGAAGTCCCGATGCAAGCGCTGGAACGGTGGTTTTTCCAACTGTTGTTTTCAAAGTTTGATCGATGCCCGCGCCTAGGAGCTGTTGCCCGTACTGCAATGTAATTCCGGTATCCATGCCGGTGCTGGTCCCATCTCCGGGGAAGACATAGATGACATCGTTTGGTCTGGAGGCGCTCTCAGCAGCAGCGAGAGTGTTGAAAGGGGATTCGTATGTGCCTGCTGAGTGGCTTGTGTTATCGACGAACCAGAAGAAATAGGGTTTGCCGGTTGCGGGGTTGATCGCTTTTGATTTTGTGTGCTTTCTATCTACTGGGATAATCTCAAAGCGATCTACGCGCTGAACAGCTCTTTGGCTAAGGGCCATGGCTGTAGAGCATGATTTGCTTTGCCCTCGTTTCACTTGTCTTCTTGCTCCAAACGGAATATTGACACTCACTTGTCCCTGGCCAATCCATTTGAATGTATGGTCATAGGAAGTGTTTGCTTCAAGTCTCAGATACTCGTAGAGATCGACTGCAGCGCGCAGCTGTCCGCCCCAGGTGGCGCCTCCACGTCCTTCAAGATAGTAGGGCCCTACGGCAAAATACATGGGCGCATCTTTAAACGTGTCTACATGCGCGCCCACTTCTGCATTGGCGCCTTTCAAGGCAAATTCGCGCTTGCGTTTTACTATCATGTAATGGCCGTCGAACTTCACAAATTTGGGATCGCCAAATGCAGGGCTGGCTGTCTCTTTCAAAGGAAGGTACCCGTTGATTCTAAAATCCCAAACTTTCCCTAGAGACTCAAATCCTAAGGCGAACTGATTGTAATGGAAATGGGTGGTGTGGCGGTAATCATAATAAGCATTTGCTCCCCAAGCGCGGGATCCTGTCAAATAACGCACTCCGAGCCCGGCGTTAGCAGCCATTTTTCCATTGTTGAACACGTGAGCTCGCAGATCCAGGAAGGGAACCCAAGCGTCGTTATAGGGCCTGATTGGAGAAAAAAAACCTTCTAATGTGGTGTAACCTTGATTATAACCGATACCATTGCTTTCAATATGCCTCGCAGTGACGCGCATAGGGCGAGGGCTGGTGCCGCATGGGGGGCATGCGTCAGTTGAAGAGTCTGCGTGAAGATTTCCAAGCGTTAGGCAAGTTAAAGCGAGGGAGCTGAACACTATTTTTTGGGACATAGACACCTTGTGCATTAGAGGGTTTACCGTCAAATATCTGATTTATATTTTTAAGAGACCTTAAACACAAGTTATTTTCTCGCAGCCTCTAAACAATTTCATTTCCATTTGCGTCATAGACGAGGCCGCCGCGTCTTCTAACGATGTCTGAAAATTGATAAAAGTCGCTGCTTGGATTGTTTTGATATCCTTCCTCTGTATCGTTTAAAACTGTAAAAATGATCTTCTTAAAACATCCCGAGTACTCTTCGTCTATTACCTCCATCATTATTTCAGCAATAGGGCCAAGGGGATTTGCAAAATCCTCGCAGCTAAAGGATCCCATGATCAAGGTGTCGTCCCCATGGTCGTAAGCTGATTTTAAGTAAGAACGGATCCTCTCTCTGGTCGATTTCGACATCTCTTCCGGTATGCATAGTTGGTTAACGTGGCCAGGAGGAGAGTTCCGAAAGGCTGCAAATGTGCCAACAGAAATGGTGGCAGGTTTTTCGACAAGACAGTAGTCGCAGTCATAACCCAAACGAATCAATGGTGTATGGGGAGTGTAGATAGCACCCCATTTTCCAGCTGCATCTTGATGATGGATGGGATAGAATGTCTTTTTCTGAACCAATTGGCTAGAATCAAGAGCGAGGCTTAGGCCTGTGCAGCGGAAAAGTTCCTCCTCTTGTGATCCAACGTGGGTCCGATAGTTCCCTCCGGGCACGTGGCAATGCGCGATATTCATAACATTGACGGAGTTCTCCTTGTTCAAGGCCAACTCGTAAGCAACGCTGATGCAACTTTGCCTACGCACTTCGAAAACGGTCCGTTTGAAGCGGGGCGTTTTTGGATGATCTGACCCTCCATTTGGGTAAATTTCTGTTTCAAGGATGGAGCGCATCAAATCCATTTGAATACCACAGTTCTTGCCTGATCGATTGAAGTAGTATCCCACTTTCAATAGGGCAATGTGCTCATTGATCACAGCAGAGCAGCGCAACTGTCTGCGGAGTTTGTTTTGCTCAATGAAAAAATCTGGATTGGTTATCTGATTTTCAATCTGGACCAGCGCTAAATCAATTGCCTGAATTTTTTTAGAGGGTTTTGAGTTCAGATCGAAATGCTTGCTGTAATAATTTAACAATTCAAACGGATCATAAGAGGCGTGAGAGGTGGGCGGCTGCCTCCGAGAGTCGCTCATTTTCCATAGCATGTTAAAAAAAAGATCTCCGGCTTCTGGATAAATTGCTGAGAATTTTTTGAGTTCAAGTGTGGCTTTGCGATCCTCTTCACTTTGAAAGAGCTCTTTTATTTTGCTCAACCAGTCTTTAGGAGAAGAGTATAAGAGCATAATGGCCTCTGCCTTCTCAATGTCCAGAGAATAACATCCATCCTGATTGTGAAATGCAGATTGCCCGTAACAAAGCGTTGAGGGAGAGCCTTTGAGCCACCAAAGATTATTATAAACCTGCTGCGCAAATTTGGGGAATTTCGTTGCAAAAAGAAAAAAATCTCTCATTGCTTCCTTGTCATTATGCTGTTTGAATTTTTCAGCGATTTCAAGCAGGACAACTTTTGGTTCTGCAAACGGCGTGGAAACAATTGGTAATTTGTCGTAGAGGGATTTAAGCTGGCCTCTTACGAGCGCACCTAACTGTTTTATGTGAGGATCTCGGGCTAGATCTTCCATTTCTTTACAGGCAAGATAGCACTCCTCAAAATCCTTACTGAAATCGGCATATTCTTGTATGTTGTTAAAAATGCTTGACTTGTTTTGCGAGAACTTACTCTCCAAGGCGATATATTTCTTGGTAACAGATCGCAACTCTCTAACTTCTATTTCAAGGAAAATGCGGTTGAGGGAGGTCTCATTATTTTCGATGGCCAGTTGTTGGGTCATGGGACGCCTTTTTTAGTTTTGAAAAAAATGGTGCCCGATTGTCTTTCTGAGCGGATTTGTTTTCAATGGATCAATTTATACTGTACCTCATCCTTGTCAAAAAGGAGATTTACAGTACAATGGAAGCGAAACAAAATGAGGGATTCTATGAAGCGTTTGCGGGCACTTTTTTCCCTTTTGGCATTATTTGCCGTCTCTTCCTGCTCTCAGAAAGAGGAAGCCGTCGAGCCCGACTATGACAATATGGTCATGGCAGAGGAAGAGGAAGATGTGATTTCCGATGAGGAGAGGGATCGTAAATTGATCGCAGGAGATCTTCCCGATCCCCAGGAACAACTGATCGTTGTACCATCCGATTTCTAAGAGCAGTCCGGTGAACACTTTCGAGGTGTCTCAAAGAAAGATACCCAAAATCCAACTTTTGAAGTTGTTTTGGGTATAGGTACTGTTCAGACGTTTAAGCCATCACTTTAAGAGACCGGAGTCCTTCTCTCATGATGACAAGATCTCCGGAGTGATGGCCAAAGAGTGCAAGCAGCGAGCTGTGGTAAATGGCCCTTAGTTTGGCTAGAGTCCAGGTGCTATCAGATACGTCGCCATAAGCCTTTAAGAATCGCTCATGAGCTCTTACGGGTAAAAAGCTATGCGCAATAGCAAGATCAATCGCTGGATCTCCGAAATGGATATCCCCCCAATCGATCACACCTGCCAGTTGCCTCCTTTCATCGACGAGAAGATGCCTCACATAAAAATCGCCATGGACCAAATGTGAATTGAGAGGAGCTCTAAAATGCTGCAAGTTTTGGACGGCAGACTCCAGTTGCTTTTGATTCTCAAGAAGCCCGAGCGAAGAGAGGTCTTTAAAACTCTTTGCAATCTTCGAAGTTAACAAAGCTCCATCGATCCGCTGATGATTATCCTGAGGAATAGGGCAATCTGCAATTTCTGATCTCGGAGTTGCATGAAGAATGGCCAGGAAACGGGCAATCGGTTCAGCAAGACTCGTTCTTTGTTCATCTGAAAGATCGGCATGGCAAGCTGTATGCCCCGAAAGCATCGGATAGCCGATGAAAGGCCAAGGAAAGTGTGCTGTGGGTTTTCCTCTCCACTTAGGAGCGGGGATAGGGATCGGAAGTCGCTTCGCCATTTTAGGTAAAGCGCACCACTCAGCTTCTAAGAGGGAAAGAGCAATCTCCCTTCTTGGAAAGCGAAAGATAAGCTTTTCATTAACTAGGAAGGCAGTGTTGTCCCAACCCACTCCAAGGAGCTTAATTTTTTTTGGCAGAAGCTCAGGGAATTGCTCACCTATTAATTCGATTGCAGCTTGTGGTTCAATGGTCTGTTCAGCTTCCCATGGGTGCGGCATATTTTAATCCGATTGAAGGTTTTTTAGCGCCAGCCTTCAAAATCCAGCAGTAGCTGTTTCATTTTTGAACCGTAGGCAAATCCCCCTGTTTTGTTGCCGCTTGCAACAACTCTATGGCAGGGGATAAAAAGGGGAAAAGGGTTGTAATGACATGCGGATCCAACTGCTCTTGCAGCTTTGGGGGAACCTGATTTTTCAGCGAGCTCGCCATAAGTGATGATTTCTCCAAAGGCCACTTTTTGGAGGTTCTCGAGCACTTTTTTTCTAAAGGGGGTCAGGGTGTCTAAAGGAAAGTTAATTTCCAAATGCCCTCCCTTCCCATAGCTTTCTAAAAATTGCAAGAGTGTACTTTTTAGACTCTCATCGATGTCACCAACAATTCTACATTCAAATCTCTTGGCAAATGAAAGACAAGCTCTCATAGGACTAAGCTCGAAAGTGACGCAAATAGGCGGGCCTTGAAGAAAGGATACTAAATGAGATGTTTGCATAAAAAAAGGGAGGCAACACTGCCTCCCGAAAGATAAAATTAATTGCGGTGGGAATTTCCTTCGCTATAAGGAAGGTGGGAGATGATCTCATCGAGCTTGTTCAGTTCATTGAACTTGCGGCGGCTGACGGGCTCTCCTTGATAGAACCACTGAGACTCAGGTTTGCCGTCTGCGTAGAAGACTGCCTCGCCGTGTTTGTAGTTGTTTTCCCATGCGATTTCTTGCGAGACAATTTCTCCATCGATGAAGTGGCGCTCTACACCGTTTTTCAGTCCGTCCGTATAAGAGATCTCGAGGTAGCGGTTGCCATTTTTAAAGTATTGGGATTTGCCGTTAAGCTTGCCATTGCTCCACTGTTCGATAGAAAGCGGCTCGCCATTTGCAGCAAATGTCCGCTTTTCTCCATCGAGTACGTCGTGAAAATAAGAGGCGATCGATTCCGGTGCGCCATTTGGATAAAAAGTCTCTTTCTTCGTTGCATAGCCTTCCTGAAATGTCTCTTTGGCAAGAAGTGTGCCGCTGCGGTCTCTGCGAATGCGTTGTCCTGCGCCTCTTTCAACACGCGATTCCAGCTCATTTGATGGGGAGAAATATTGACCCTCCAGTAGCTCATTTCCGACAAACTCTTCGACGAGCATCGGAGAGCCTTCTTTATACCACATCGTGATCGAATAGCGCGTCGGCGAGAGTTGGATCCATTCTTCAACTGGAATGCCTTCAGGATCGTAGGAGATTTCTTTGACTTTGTCCCCTTGATTGTAAAGGGAGTAGAACTCTGTTGTCTGGCTGTGAGGGAAAGTGTGGGTCGTTGGTCCGTGCTTGATCCCATTTTCATAAGTCGAGGTGACGGTGACGCCATTTTTGAGACTTGTGATCACCTGGCCTGGACAATTTGTCGATTCCCAGTCCGCTTGAGAAACTGCGTAGCCGTATTTGTGGACGTAGCGCTGAGAAACGACGTTGTCATCTTTGTTATTATCGTTGCACCCGCAGAGTGTAAGACTGCATAAGCCGAGGAGTGCGAAAATTCTATTTTTCATTTTGGGCCCCGTTTTAACCTAATTTAACCGCGCCAAGAATGCGCGTATGTTCTTTTTCTACTGTTTCTAGTGCGATTGTTTTTTCAATGTCGCGATAGAAGAAGCGAAATGTAGCGTTTTTCTTATCTTTGCCGATTTGCTCACTTTTGTAAAGATCTAAAAGCATGACTTTTTCAAGTAATCGCGAAGGGGTTGCTTTGATCGCATTTAAAACAGATCCGATCGTCACATCTTCATCCAATGTCACTGTCCAATCTCTTTCAGATCCCGGGAATTGGGGCAGATCAGCAATTTTCCATTGTTTTGGAAGGAGCGGCATGAGCTCATTTAAGTTGATCTCAGCAAAAAAGATCCGTTCAGGAACATCCATTTTTGCAACATGATCGGGATGCACTTCGCCCATGACGCCAAGGATTGTGTCACCCTTTTTAATTCTCGCCTGTCTGTGAGGATGGAAATTATGTAAGTGAGAGACTTCAAATTCAATCCCATCCAGCTTCATTCCCACAAGGACATTCTCGACCATGCCCTTCAAATCAAAGAAATCAAATTCCCTGGGCTTTGGATCCAAATGATAGGGAGCGCTCTTTCCGCATAAGATCACTGCTGCAGTTGTTGGCTCGAAATAATGGTCACCCGTTTTAAAGTGGACTCTTCCAACTTCGAAACCTGCAATATTTGGGCAGCTTCGATCAAAGTTATATTTTACAACTTGCAAAAGACCGGGAAGAAGCGTCGTTCTGAGCACAGATTGATCCACGGAATGCGCTTGCATGACGGAGATCACCGCGTCTTTGTTCATCGCATTTTCAAACACCATCTCAGCCTGTGTTGGACTGATCAGATCACAGGTCACGAACTCCTGCAGTCCTTCAGAAAGAAGGCGAGAGCGAACATCTTTCTCAAGCTCATAAAGAGGAGCATTGGGTATCGAAGAGGATACGTGTCTTGGGATCTGCTTGGGAATATTATTGTATCCATAGACCCGCGCCACCTCTTCGATCAGATCCACTTCAATGGAAATGTCGTTTCTATAAGTTGGGACGCTTAACAGAAGATCATTTGGTCGCGCTTCAACAATCTTCATCCCAAGTCTGCCGAGCAGATCTGCAATCTCCCCGGTGCTTAGATTTGTGCCGATGAGGCTGTTGACGCGCGCTGTGCGGCAATTGATTCTTTTTTCATGGAATTCATGCGTCTTTTGATCGATCATTCCTCTAGCGATTTTGCCGCCCGCTACTAGCTGGAGGAGATAAGCTGCATAATCAAGTGCAGCTGCGACATTGTTCGGGTCGATTCCCTTTTCAAATCTAGATGACGAATCGCTCTTTAATCCGAGAAGTTTTGCGGATTTGCGGATCGCCACTGGAGAAAAGTAAGCAGATTCAATGAGGACATTCACTGAATTTGCCTGGATGGCAGAGCTCTTTCCGCCCATCACGCCGGCAAAGGCAAGAGGTTTTTCCTTGTCGCAGATCAGCAGAGATTCAGGAGGAACGAGTCGACTAGCATCATCGAGCGTTTCCAGCTCTTTGTAATCTGTTTGCGAGGTCACAATGATGGTTTTGCCATCGATCTTATCGTAGTCAAATAAATGCAAAGGCTGGCCAACTTCTAACATCACGAGGTTGCCGACATCGACCACATTGTTGATGCTGCGAACCCCGCAGGACTCGACTTTCTTTTTTAGCCACTCAGGAGATGGCCCTACTTGAACACCCATCACAGCTCTGCAGGCGTAACGTGAACACCCTGCTTTGTCGATCAGCTCAACCTTGATGAGTTTTTCAATCGGCTCTCCCTCTTCTTTCACACTAAATTTTTTCTCGGTAACCGGAATACCTATCTGGGCGGACAAATCTCTAGCAAAGCCCAAAATGCTCATGCAATGTCCAAGATTTGGAGTCAGCGACACATCCAGGATCACATCGGAATAGTACTTTGCGAGATCAGAGCCGATCTCGTAATTGTCCGGCAGATCCATGATCCCATCGCTCTGTCCCAGTCCCAGTTCATCAACACCGCAGAGCATTCCAAAGGATTCAACATCGCGAATTTTGCTTTTCTTGATCTTGAAAGTTTTTCCGTCAGCTTCGGTGAGAGTTGCACCGATCTTTGCAAAAGCTGTTTTTAGGCCAGCTCTGCAATTAGGCGCTCCACAGACAACCTGGAATTCTTCTTTGCCATCAGTAACTTTAGCAACAGAGAGACGATCCGCAGTCGGGTGTTTGTTCGATTCTAGCACAAGACCAACAACCACTCCGGAAAAAGTGAGGGGAGAGGTATTGATGCTATCTACCTCGATACCTGCGAGTGTCAAAATTTCGGCCAGCTCTTCGGGAGACTGCGAAAAATTCAAATATTCTTTGAGCCAAGATAAGGAGACTTTCATAAAAGTGGGGATAAATTTAGTATATGGGTTATATAGTTATAACAAACTCACCTAATCCCGGAAAAGAAAATAATGCACTCACAAGATAACCACTGGGCGGCCCGCACGAAATGGCTGACCCAAGCCCTCATCATCAGCGGAGCCTTGAATATCGGCCTCATTTCGACGTTCGTCTATTTCGTCCTCAAAGACAAACAAGAAATTTTGACCACAGGACTCAAACCTTTGAGCACCAAAGACCCTTTAGCCACAAACATAGGGATCTTGAGCTCCTATTCCCTCCTCCCTTATCAGGAACTCATCCTTCGTCTGGACAACTCCGATCTCATCGAAGAAGGGATCACAAAACGCGATCTTAGCCTGGCCTGTCTTGTCGCCTTCCACCATTTTAACCTCGATAAAGCCCTCGGCGGACTCTCCCTTCAAAGAAGAACGATCCCCTTTACGAGCAAAGACGGACAAGAGACGATCGATATCCCCATTTTCCCGGGCTTATCCGATTATCAGTTTCATGCGATTGTTCAATACGCCAAAACAGAACAATGGCCGCTTACCGCCCAAGGGCTTTTTTACGAACTCAAACGCTCAATCCCTCCGCGCGATCCCTCGCTGCTCGACGCCTTCTACCTCTCTTCCGAGTACCACGCAGCCTATACGCTTCTCACCAAGACCGGCCTCAACTTCACGCGTGAACAAACCATTGATCTCATCATAGAAGGGGATTGGAAAATCCTTGCCGACCTCCTAGTCAAACAGCGCATTTCCATGGACCTGACACCGGATCACAGAAGAGACTTTTTGCTCAGCTATCTGGGTTGCAATTCTCCGACCGCTGCTAAACTCTTACTCGAAACGGACCTCGACTATGTCTTGAAGCGCCTCAGCGACGGACAAATCCTAACCCTTTTAGATCTTTGCACAGAAAGATCTCCCTCCCTCGAGAAGTTAGCAAAAGAGCTTCTAGGCTCGCTTCGCACAGATACCGTTTGCAAGCGCGCAGCTTCCCTGCTCTACGCTTTTTCAGGTGAGCACCTTCCAGAGCCTTATGATCATGCCCTCGCTCTTCAGCGTTTCTTGCCTCAAGTGCCAAAGCAAGAGCCCATAGCTCCTCCCCAGATCATTCAAACAGCCGCCGCTATTCCAACACCTTCAAAAGCCGCAAAAAAAATCCACACTGTTGAACTCGGAGAAAACCTTTGGAAAATTGCGCGCAAATATAGTGTGACAATAGAAGAGATCATGCGCGTCAATCGCATGGAATCAGAAAAGCTCCGCGTAGGCAAGCAGCTAGAGATCCCCGAGAAGAAAAAATCTTAGGGAACCTCGTCTACCCCGCCTTTATGCCAAGGTTGGCATTTCAGAATGCGCTTCACTGTCAGATAGGAGCCTTTGAAGAAGCCGTGCTTGTTCACGGCTTCGATGCCATAATCTGAGCAGCTCGGATAGAACCTGCAACATTTTCCCAAAAAAGGGCTAATGCAGAGTTGATACAGTCGGATGAGCTTGACCAGCAAAAATCGCAGCATTTATATAATATGCTGGACGATTAAGCCTCGGGCCGGGATCCCAAGGACTTTTTCGTTGATCGTATTAGGAAACAGCGCACCCACCAAGCCCAGTGGAATTGCTGTCGCATACACCGGAATTAATTTGGCGCTTACCTGGAGAGCTGCCATAAAACTTTTGTTGTTAAAGCACGTAAAAAGGTTTGCCACGAGATAAAATGCGGTTGTGGCCACCTTTTCAACGAGAAACATCGTGGCAACTCCCGTCCCACCCAAAAAGTCCATCCTGTCTAATTGCTGAATCATTGAAATTGGTCCGCCAATATACGGTGCGGCTACATCTCTAAAAAATTTTGAAGCTTCTTGAATCATAACCTTCTAGCTCCCTATAAATGGGTTGAAAAACTTCTTCATCGAGGCTGAAGTATACAGCTCCTGCCTGGTTATGACAAGCTCTTTCGGTGTCCGAAAGCAAAGATTTTTATTGAATTCGATAGTATTTTTGCCTAAATTGACCGCATAGCCATGCCCAAATGAGTTGTCTTCATCATTGAGAACAAAGTCAAAAAATCCTTCGTTACTGCCCGTTAGTTCTTCCAGGAATGTGCCGACCCACGAAAGACTGCGACATGCAGGATTACTCGTCGTAAAAACGGACTAAATCCTGCTTGAGCTTGGCACGTGCACTTGGATTGGAGTAGAACATGTGCCCGCCTTCATAGTATTCAAGCTGAATATTCGCATTGAAATGACTCGGCAGGTTCAGATGGTCGATGCAGTACTCGGCTGCAGCAAAAGGTGTCGCGCAGTCGAAATAGCCGCAGCCAACATAGACTTTCAGCTCTGGGTTCACGATAAGTGCTTGTCGCAACCCCCGCATGAGGTTGGGATAGCCAACAGGATTGTAGCTGGTATAATCCCATCTCGCATTCGCCTCTAGAGAAAGGATGCAATAATCCCCGAGACAGTTTAACTCTTTCGTCAAATAATCGTGACCTGCCGCCGTAAAACTCCCCATCAAAGAACTAACGCTCGGATCCTCCTCAAAACCAATCCGCCAGGCGTTTTTATAATAGCCGATTGAACGGGTATCCATCCGGCCTACGACTCTTTGGTCGTCGCCAAAAAACTCGGCACAAAATGTCAGATCGCTGATCTTGCCTTGTTTGCGACGGACGGTTTGCGGCGAAATCCCTGTAAGAGCACTGACTTGATCGTAAAGCGCCTCTTTTTGGTGTTCGGTATAACACGATTGGCAGAGAAGAAGCGGCGCATATTTTTCATAGGTAAATCTCCGCGCTCCAGCAGCGATTTCTTCGATCGATAGTTCAGGTTGATTTCGCCCATGAAACCACGCAGTGGCCGCATAGGTGGGCATGAAGAGCATGTAGGGAAGCTGGTTGTCCTCTTCAAAAGTAAGCGTTTGATAATCGATCGCGCTTGAAACTAAAATGAGACCGTTTAAGTAGATCCCCAGACCTTCCTGCAAGTAGGCGGATAGACCACAGGCTCGCAGAGCCCCATAGCTTTCACCCGCTACATATTTGGGAGAATTCCACCTTCGGTTGGCGATGAGATAATCGCGGATAAATTTGCCGATCGATTCGTAGTCTTCTACCACATCGAAATACGGTTCGGTTGCATCATTTGGTCTTGTAGAGAATCCTGTTCCCAAGGGATCAATGAAAACGAGATCAGTCGTGTCGAGAAGGGTCTCAAGATTGTCGACGATTTCGTACGGAGGTGCAATCGACTGTCCCTCTTCAGGGGATTTGATTCGGCGCGGGCCAAAAGCACCCATGTGAAGCCATATGGATGAACTCCCCGGTCCGCCATTGAAGGCAAATGTGATCGGCCGTTCAGCTCCCACTTCTTTTATATATGAAATATAACTAATTTGACCGACTTCTTTCTGCTCCCTATCCATTACCGCCATAGAGCCAACGACCGCGGTGTAAGAGAGGATTTCATTTTTCAATTGAATTGTGTGATTCGATAACTTGTCTTCAGCAGCAAGGGCGGAGAAAAGTAAAACACCCAGGACAGATATATATTGCATAACTTCCTCATGTTTAGGAGGAAGAACACTAAATTACAAATCGTTTTTAAAACAAGGGATTTCTCCTTAATTATGTTTGGTACGAGCCACGAGCTGGGATCTCAAGGACTTTTTCATTGATCGTATTGGGAAATAGCGCACCCGCCAAGCCTAGTGCAATCGCAGTGGCATATACCGGTATCGGCTTCACGCTTTGTTGGAGAGCTGGCGTAAAACTTTTGTTGTTAAAGCACGTAGAAAGGTTCGCCACTAGATAAAATGCAGTTGCGGCCATTTTTTTAATAAGAAACATCAGGGCAACTCCCGTTCCACCGAGAAAGTCCATCCTGTCTAACTGTTGGATTATTGAGATTCAGCCACCAATTGATGGTGCAGCTACATCTTTAAAAAATTTTGAAGCTTCTTGAATCGTAACCTTCTAGCTCTCTATAAATAGGTTAAAAAACTTCTTCAACGAGGCTGAGTATACAGCCCCTGCAGGAGCATTACAAGATCACTTTCCATATCAGCTTGAACGCCACCAAAGAAAAAATTATTGCCCATAATTTAGTTGAGACCTTAGGATTTCCCTCGAGTGAAGAAAAAACTAAGGAGTCAGATATGAGATTATGGATGTTATGTGTATGTATTTTGAGTCTGTTTTTTAATCTCGGTGCTGCAGATGTGGTCACTGAGAATAGCGCCATTGAACTGATATCAAAAGGGCCAAGATTACAAGAACTGATTTTCCATGTGTCGCCACAAGATTTGAATCTTAGCGAAGAGGGCATTTCATTAAATGTCGACGGAATGGTTTATGCAGTTCATTCTGTGAAAAGAGATGGAAATGGGTGGATAGCAAAGGCTTCTCCTCACGGAAACTGTTCTTGGGGACATCCGCTTTGTGCATATTGTGGAATGTGCCATATTAAGATCTGTCCTCTTTATCAGAGAAGGTGTTCTAAATCCGAATGAAAAAAATATTAGGAGTATTCTTTTTTCTATTTTCATATGTCCTTTGGAGTGGGGAGCCCGTATCGATTTGTATTGACCATCCAAAGGACTATGCAATTCTAGAGCAGTTTTTTAAAAACTCGTTTTCCTTAGAAGAATATGGCTATGTGCTAGAAGGGGCTAAACCGATCTCTATTAGGAATTTTGGTTCTTTTGATAATTTCCCAGTGACCAAAGATCTTGTGGATACGGGTAAAGAATTCGCTCTTGGTCTCCTTGTTCGCGATGCTCTAAATGTCTGGGATAGACTTTGCAGCCAGCAGAAAAATTTTGTTTTTAAAGCCGTAGCATTAAAAGATTCGGAATCTGTTGATCCAGCGTTGGAAGTGCAATTCATAAATGTCTCTAAACTAAGAGATGTGATTGATAAAAATATCGATCTTTTTCGCTATGTTTTAGGACCTACTGTTTCGGCTCAGCAAATCGCTGATAAAATTGCCTGGTCTGATGAACCCTTGCTAGAGAACCTGCAGCATGATCTCACTCTTGTGGGAATTGTTCTTGGTTTCGGATCGCATAATAGCTTGGTAGGTGGGCGCATTGAAACGATTTCCGCTCTTTCTATTTCCAGAGATCTCCCACCATTTACCCCTCAAAGTAACCTGATGCAAAGTAAGGGAGATCACAGTTTAAATTTTCTATCTCCTGAAAGATATGGAAGCTATTACCTCGAATTAGCCGGTGGAGATGACTCAGGTTTTAGGACTAGTTCCCCGTTACTCCGTCCTAGCCCCTATTTTGCAAATTTAGAAGAGGAGTTAATAGCTCTTGATAAGCTAAATGAGCCACTCCCATTCTCCCTTTGGGATAGGCCGAGATTTGTCTTTGGCGCTTATGCCGGTGGGCCTTCTAATCAACCCCTGTTCGAATATCTACAACAAACGCAACAAAAGATTTTAACCCTTCTTAAAAGACCCGACTTTTTAGAGCAGTTTTTAGAGAAAATCGGAGGGAAAAAACCTATTATTACTTGTGCTAAGCCTGCTCCATCCGACACTCTTCCCATCCTTTTAAAGCGCACCCTACAAGAGTGGAGCCAGCTCTTTTGGAGTGTGGCTACTCGTTTTAAGAGCAAGGAGGAGCGATTGGCCTTTGTGGAGGCATTTCATAATCCAGCAAGATCCCATCGAGAGGCTCCTACGATGATCGGGGCCTCTAGAGCTGTTCTTATAGGGCTCAAAAGAGCTCTCTCCAATCTTGAACAGGCAAAGACCAAGTTTAAGCACTTATCCAAAAAAGCTTCTAAAGACAAATCATTACATACCATTGTTCCCGAGCAACTGTATTTTAAAACTACTCATTCCGGACTTGGAAAAGAGCTCAAACAACAGGATTACGTTCGCGTAGGTTATGTCATTGAGGATAGTGAAGGGAATGTGCTATTTGCCAATTGCGATACCTGGATTTATCTGTCCCAAACCATTCCTAGTTTTGCTCATGGAATGCAGGGAATGCGCGTTGGGGAAAAGCGCACGCTGTTTGTCCACCCGGTCCTAGGATATGGCGCGTTAACAACCCTACCTCCTTGCGCGGCACTCACTATCAAAGTCCATCTACTAGACGTAGGTGAGGGGGATTTGACAACACTAGCTCCATTAACACCCCTTAATCTGGATTGGTTGCAAGATCCTGAATTCTACCGAGACATCGAAGAATCGATACGGCAGCGACCCTACTTCCTAGGTTCATTCTACCGCGACCAGATGGAAAGGCTTGAAGGACTCGATAAAACAGCTCTGATTGGCGAGCTGGACAAGCGAGCTTCTGAGAATGGGTTGTTTAGACATGCAACTGCGAAGAATTAGAACGACTTAATAATAATATTATGCTCTGAATAAGAGGGTAGGTAACCAGTTTTTTAATATGGTGCGCGTCTTCCCATTCTGAATTATTACCAAGACAACATCGGATTTTCAGAAAAACATCCCAAAAGCGCTTTGGAGAGATTAAGGGTTGAGAATGAAAAGATAATTGTGTCATGAGAATAGAGCATACAGAGGTTCTTCGCAGATTTTCATATTTAGAGCGTTTTAGCCCATAACGACATTGTAGACTCATAACTTGGAAAAGATTGTAATGAATTGGTTGCGATTAAAAAAAAGCACAAAAAAGCATAATACTTACTATCTCATTTGGGAATATTTTAGAATGGTTTGAAATCTATTCATATGCTTATCTGGCACCAATACTTGCTAGAGTGTTTTTTAACTTTGAAACTCCATTATTAAATCTACTAAGCTCATTTGCTATTTTTGGTTCAGGTTTTTTGACTCGTCCTTTTGGAGCTATCATTTTTGGCCGTCTTGGGGATTTATTAGGCAGGAAAAGAGCTTTCATATTATCTATAACTGTAATGACCATCCCTACTTTTCTAATGGGATGTATGCCAACATATGCGCAGTGGGGAATATTTGCTCCATTGCTTTTAGTTGTTCTTCGGCTGCTCCAATCCATTCCTGCAGCTGGAGAAGTTCCCGGAAGTATTTGCTATTTATATGAAAATTCCGACGAAAAAAACAAAAAGTTCATAACTAGTTGGACCGGGGTTGGCAATCAAATTGGAGCTATTTTAGGTGTAGTTGAAACTTTTGCTATGGATCAGTTCATGTCCGATGACTTTTTAATGTCATGGGGATGGCGCATTTCATTTTGGTCAGGTGGAGTGATAGGGTTATTTGGTATTTATCTAAGGGGTAAGTTATTTGAAACCCCCCAATTTGAAAAATTGAAGAAACACCACAGGTTGGACAAGGAAACTGTGGTTGAGGTTATTAGTAAATACAAAGGGAAGATTGGAATTGGAGTGGCATTCGGTGTTATAAACGCAGCTACCTTTTACTTTCTAGCAACATATGTTCCGACTTACTTCACAAAGGTCCTCGGGCTGAGTCCTGACAAAAACATATTTATCTCATTGCTCATTCTTGTTTTAACAACGGTTCTACTTCCTGTCTTTGGACTAATTGGGGATAAGCTAAATGTAAGAGTATTAATGATTTCCTGTGCTTCATTAATAATTGCATTGCTGTATCCGCTGTATATATCAATTGAGACTTCCAACTTGTTTTGGATTTCAGTGATAGGACTATTTTATATAATACCTATCACTTGTATCTCCGCGCTTTTGGCCTATCTGCTTGCTCATCTTTTCCCTACATCGGTTCGTTTTACTGGGGTCGGTTTAGCATGGAACATTGCAGACGGGATTTTTGGAGGGTTCACACCAGCCATAGCCTTGCTGTTATTGCAGTATACAGCAAACCAAGCGGCATTTTGCTGGTTTATTTTGGCCTGTGCGACAATATCATTATTTGCTTACTTTAAGATCAGAGAATAGCTTTTTAGCTATGATGTCCATCCTAGGAAATTTAAAACAGACTTCTCCATTGGCGCAAGCGGGTTCAATTTCTAAACATCTTTCAATAACTTGCGTAAAAAATAGCTCTTTTAAATGTTCTGGTAATGGGTTTAAGTATGGAAACCATGGAAAAACGTATTTCTCAAAGGCTGTTCTAGAGGAAAAAATCATTTCTTGTTGAACAACTGCATGATGAACTATTTCAAACTGATTATTTAGAAGTAATCTTGCGAAATCTTTTTCATTGGGAAATTGCCACTTTTGGGAGAAATTAAGAAAATATGGCAACCATTGAGGTTGAGACGTTAATTCTTTGATAGCCTGACTCAACCCTAAAGAGATTCCAAGTGGTATAGTCGCAGCTAGGCATCCAATAGGCTTTAAACTCTTGTTAACGTCATTCAGAAATGAATGATGATCAGGAATCCACTGTATCGCAAAAGAAGAGAATACGATATCGAACTCTTTGTCGTATTTTAGCCGCTGAGCATCTTGACATAAGAATGTTAGGTTGGGATGATTATCTTTTGAAAATTTTATGTTGGCAAAATCGATCATTTCTTTAGAAATATCTAGGCCGAGTGCAGAACCATTTGGGATATGCTTGGCTATTTTTGCAGTAATTTTGCCATCCCCACAACCGACATCAAGAACGCTTTCACTACCATTAAATTGGATATGTTGAAGGAGCTCTGAGGCTGCTTCACTTTGAACAGTTGAATGTTGATGATATTCCTCAGCTGGCCATATGTGCGTATTTGAATTGTCTATTGTGATTTTGCTGTTTTTTTGTTGTGGAACCAGGAGTGAATACCAAAGACGAGGATTATCAAAACGTTCTTGAAATTTGTCGAAGGTCATTCCAATCTTCTTAATTAATCCTCGAGAAAGGTGATTTTCTGGATGTACAGTTCCAATTATCTTAACGACTGGGATAGCTGTGGATTTAAAGTCACTGCGGTTTAACTCCTCCACATAGTCGAATAGTAGGGTTTGGACGGCTTCAGTGCCCAATCCTTGATTTTGGTATTTTTCATTCAATATGCATCCAATTTCTACAACTCCTATCTCTCCTGTAGGGACAAGATCCACCTGTCCTATGAAAGACATGTCTTCCTTATCAAATATGGAGAACAATCCAAATGGTTCACCGTTATTGAAAAAGAGGTCGCTCTTTTCTTGAATATATTTTTCAACTTCAAGTCTAGATCTGGGTTTTCCATGATCGAAAAACTTGGTAATCGTTTCATTTCCATATAATGCAACACAATTTTCAAAATCACTATCAGAATATGATTTTATATGGAGATTTTTTGTTTCAATCTCTACCCGAATAACAGGAGATTTAAAATGAAAAGAAATATTGGGTTTTTCTGAAAATTCACTATATTCTTGCATAAGTAACTTCCAATGTTGGGTTTTTAATTTGTTCGCCATACCCAGCAACGTCTTCCAAGGATAGGTCGTTCTTCTTCAAAATGCATCCTGGTGCATTGTAGGGTCTATGGTGTTCCTGTGAGCCATACTTAAAAGCGAGGAACTTAATCTGTATGTTAAAAGTGTTGATATTTAACTCTTTGCAACGCTTACAGATCAAAAAACTAACGTCTTTTTCAAATGACCTATTTGCGTCCCAATAATATTTAAGTTCGTCATTGGGTAGGGGGAACACGATTTCAATATTATTAGTCGCTTTGTTCGCAATTTCTATAAAAACCTCCTCTATAAGGAGACAGCCCTCAAGATATTGAAATGCTGAATAGGATTTGCTCACGTCTGAGTCGAACCAATTGCTCATCGCAGGACAGTTATTTGAGAAAATTTCTCCGACGCGGATGTTTCTATCTGGGAAGTTTTTGCTTGGGTCACGGATAAAGTCTTTTAGGACCGCTTTTTGGAAATAATCGGTTAATTCCTTGTCTAACCCTTGCATTTTTTTAAAAATTTTCGCGGATCGGATGCATTTAATCCTCGGGTCGGAAAAATTTTCAATCGTATCTGCACAGCTATTCGTTTTGTAAATCGATCCGCTAACATTTTTAAAGGCATTCCATCCTGTGAGATCAACTAGCCAGAAGGTTGCTCGCGTATTTCCTTTTAAAATGGGGGAAATCAGAAATTCTTTATAGAATTGAACCCCAGTTTTTCGAAGACCATAACAACCTATGTACCAAACAATAACCTGGGGGGCTGATAATTTGTTAATTTCTTCTGTGACCTGTTGAATGGATAACCCATCCATAAATTCGACTTGGACATTGCAGTGTTTTAAATGCGGTGTCTTTGACGAGTCAACACAAAAGAACTTCTTCGCACTTTTCCAGATGCTATTTTCGCAACATTGCAGTTCAAATTCTCTCGAAGAAAGTGAGTTAATGTCTTGGTGCTTTTTCATTGTGTTATTTGACTTTGAATCCATTTTTCATAATTAATTCAGGAATGATATCAATGATTCTGTATTTTTAGCATCTGTTTTGTTGTAATTTATGTTTATTATAAAATGAGGCGTATTTATTTATAATAAGTGTTCTGATTTTACAGGCTATTATATAGTAGAGTGACCGTTTTCATATTAAATGGAAATTAGGTCGCTTGGGGGAGTTAAATTTTATTTTAAATTGATGTTAACAGAAAGTGGCTTAAGCCTAGATAAGATGGAACAGGTCGCGGAAGACGGCCAGGGTCACCTCTATGAAGATCAGGATGATGATGATCGTCTCAAGGCGGGAGGTATGCTGGTGGTTCAGTTCGCTGGACAGGATCTCGAAGAGTTCGTGAACGACGTTAAGGCGTTTGTTTAGGATCTCGACGCGTTTGGAGACATCGAGGTAGTGGGCGGTGCGTCTGTAGAAAGGCTCGAGTTCTGGATAGTCCCAGAAAAACTCAGGGGTGTCGAGGATGTCGCTGTGTAGGTTAATAAAGTTGCGCTCGATGAAAATTTCTCCCATTTTCTGGGAGATCTCTTTGCGAGAGAGGGGGATTTTTCCCTTTTTAGCGAGATCGAGGGGAAGCGTTTTCGTGTGTTCGATAGTCTTTTGGATGAGTTCTTCAAATGTGGACAGTTTTACAGATTGGGCAATGCCGTGGGATACGGCGAGCTTGGTGAGCGTGCTCTTATTGTGAAGGAGGATCTCGTCTTCTTCTATCTTGATGGCTTCAGCATAGTCGAAGGTAAACTCATCGAGCTCAATTTTTGGATGAGGCTCTCTTTCGAATTCTTTAAGAGACTGTATGATTTCTTTTTCTTCTTGTTCTGTGAATCCCCAGCAGACAACAGTTCCATAGGAAAAATAGAAGAGGTCGCCTTTCAGGCGATTGTCTTCTACGATCTGAATATGGACGACATCGCGGAAAAGTTGGGTCGGGCCCAGCCGCTGCAAGTGCTGGAACAGACGGGGGATATCGTAGGTAGCGGCAGTAGAATAACAGGTACATCTCATGGCTTCCTTATAGCTTAGTCGGTTTTAAAAGGGAAGGAGCTCGATTTTATATATTTTTAAGTTTTGAAGGAATTGTCTTAACTTCTCATAGCTTTGCCATCCTTATCAGCTCCTATAGATCCTTTCATTTGCGTCATTCTTGCGTATGGTGGTCAAAAGCCCAATAATCCGGTTTTCGGCATAAATCTGTGAACATACAAGTGTATGCTTGTGATCGATTTGCGTTGAAAAAAAGTGTGTAAGATGACGGAAAAGGATGTGGCTCATACCTTCTACACTGCTCATATTGAGGAAATAGGAGTCAACAATATTTTGCTCCTCCTGAAGAGGACCTAAATTTTCGCGGAGAAGGAAGGGTAGATCTTCTTTTTCTGTCGCTATGAAATCAGCCGGCATTTTTTCTGCGATTTTGTTTAATCCGGAAGCTGCAATTCGATTCGATAAGAGGGTAATATATAAATGTCCTAAGGGCGCAGTGCCGTCTAAAAGGATACAATCGAATAAGCTTTTATCAATCGGATGGTTTTGTGTTGGTATAGGGGTGAGTTTGGCATTTCCCATATCGTATTTGCTAGCTATGAATAGGCCTGTAGTGCAAGCTCCTGAAACATCGATTGGAAAATAAAAATGATCGTATTGATCTTTCAGCGATTCGTAAAATCTATAAACAACTTCTCTATCGAAAACTTCTTGCAGACATATGACATCTGCATTTATTGTTAAAATTTTTTTAATTAAATCATCAAGATTGATAGATTGCATCTGAGTATTTATATTTAACACTGTAAGACAGGTTATAGCTTGCTTATCACTATTTTCTAAGTAAGCTTGAAGTGTTTCTGAGGAGTATAAAGAAGCGGTTGTGGAAGTCATTGAAAAGAAGAAAGTAGTTGCAGTAATGAGTTTTGTCAATGGCAGTAAAAATCTCATGAGAACCTCCGATTCTCTCATTGCTTGGAAATTAAACCATTAGAGGAATTCTCTCTAAATATGGTCCAAATTTCAGTAAAGGCTAAGCTATCACGATCTTAAGAAAGGCGACAAGTTAAAATTTTTAACTTAAAACAGTTGCTTCTCCCGCCGAAGGAGACCATGCAGGTTATGATAGCCATCTTATAAATATACGAATGATTCTTGGCTTGGTTTTGGGAGCGCGGGAAAAATTGGGGTCGCCTTTTCTCTTGAATGGATTTGGGCGAAAGAAGTAAGATGCTTCCTTTCGTTTCTATGCGAGGGTGGCGGAATTGGTAGACGCGCTACTTTGAGGTGGTAGTGGGGTTTCTCGTGGGGGTTCGAGTCCCCTCTCTCGCATTCTAAAGGCCTTCAGAGCTCACTCTGAGGGCTTTTTTTTGTTCAAAATTTTAGTGGGAGATCCGGGAGAGGAATAGCGCCTGGATTTTTTGGGAAAAAGAAGGGGGAAGGGTCAGGTCGTGGAGGGAGGAAAATTGTAGGGAGCCATCGAGGGCGAGGAGTAGGTTCCACTCGGGCGGTGTGAAATGGAAGCCGTTTGGGGTGTCGTGCTTAGTGCAGAAGCTTTCTCCTTCGTGGAGAATTAGGGGGGAGGATTCACAGGTGGAGCAGTGCTCGGAGATGGTTAGGAGCCCTTCATATTTGAGGAGTTTGAGGTAGAAGCTGGCGAGAAGGACCTCGGGGTCTTTAAAATGAGGGACCTGTTTGTGGTAGGATTTGTAAAGCATAAAGAGGGCGGGAGAGGGCTTGCCTGCCATTTGGGAAGAGAGGATGGCATTGGCAAGGGAGCCTGCGACTTGCAGGGATTTTAAGCTGTGGCGAAGGCATAGGTGGTCGTTTAGGACGGTGCCGTCGTGGAAGGACATGAGATCGGTGCGGCCTCTTCGGAAGTGGTATTCTCCGTTGCAAAATGGGGTGGTGAGAGAGAGCAGGCGGGTGTTTTTGCGGGAGATATTGCGGATAATAAGGCTGATCAATCCCTGCGGCGTGAAGAGGGTGATGATGCGCTGTCTTTCTTTGTAGTCCTGGGATCTTAGGACGATTCCTTCGGTTTTTTCTTCTTGCATAATCCTATGTTACAGGAAAGGACTGGAAATTGCACTAATCCAAATGTTTATTTTAATTTGTTTTTATCTAGCTGGACCTGTATCTTAAGAGCCAACTATTGCACTGATAGCTCAATCGGATAGAGTACCCGGCTTCGAACCGGGTGGTTGCAGGTTCGAGTCCTGCTCAGTGCATTTCTTAATATATGCTCAAAGAATCTATTTTTTCACATACACAAGAGAGTTATTCAGGCGCAATGTTCTTGCATTTTGGCAAGGGCAGACAGCATGCGGCAAAACTGTATTCCGAATGGTTCCGCAAGGGGCATGTGCGAGATGTTGCTGAGTGGGCGGAACCTCAGGCAATCGCTCTTGTGGAGAAGATGATCGAGAAGACTTGTTTTTCTTTTCCTGAGATGAGTGCGGTGAGGGAAGAGGGGGAAACTGCTAAATTTCTGCTAAAATTTTCTGATGGTCTGGAGAGCGAGTCGGTGCTCATTCCGATGGAAGCGGGGACGACGATCTGCATTTCTTCTCAGATCGGCTGCAAGATGGGCTGCGCTTTTTGTGAAACGGGGAAGATGGGCTTGGTCCGGCATTTGAGCTGTGAAGAAATTGTCGCTCAGATTTTTTGTGCCAGGTTTGTGCTTGGAAGGGAAGTGCGCAATATCGTTTTTATGGGGATGGGAGAGCCGTTTGATAATTACGATGTTGTCATGCGCGCTGTGAATGTACTCATGGATGCGGGAGGGCTGCAATTTGGTCCGAGCAGGATTACCATTTCGACAAGCGGCAGAGTGGATGCGATTTTACGCATGGCAAAAGAGGCGGACCCTGCGCTTAATTTAGCGGTGTCTGTCAATGCTCCGAGTGATGCAATTCGAAATCGGATCATGCCGATCAATCGAGAGTGGAATATGGCGGAGTTGAAAGAGGCAATGCTCAAATACTGCGAGCATCCGAGGAGAGAAATTTTGGCAGAGTATGTGCTTCTTGAGGGGATTAACGACTCTTTGGAATCGGCGGACATGCTCGCGGAGTATTTGCGGGGAATTCGAGTGAAGGTGAATTTGATCCCTTACAATCCACAGAGAAGGGATCGCTTTGCGCCGCCTGCTATGGAGCAGAGAGTGCTATTTTTGCAAAGGATGCGCGCAGCTGGTTACAATACTCTTTTACGCGGCACAAAAGGGCAGCAGATCATGGCTGCATGCGGACAGCTCGGTAATGTTGAAGTGAGAAAATCTCTTCTTAGAGTATCTGCAAATCTTTAGTGCGTACGTTTTTTCTTTGACTTATTTCCCTATATCTTTAAAGTTTTAGTATATTTTTTGATCACTGGAAGGAGTCAAATGAAGTGGGCTTATCTATTGGCAATGATCTGTGTTTCCGGACTTGGTTTTTCTCTGGAGTCGGAAGAGGTTACTTCGGTTGAAGGCAAGCTAAAAAGGCTTGAAACGGATGCCGGTCTTGATGTGCGTCCGGAGACAACGACCTTTTTTGTATTTGGTGAATTCATCTATTGGAAAGCTTCTTTGGATGGCGTCCCTTATGCGACGACGGCGGAGATTGTTCAAAATCCCGGAGGCGGCACCCTTAACAATGATTATAAGACGCGGATGGTTCATTTCAGTTATGCGCCTGCTTTTGAAATCGGGCTTGGGATCGGACTTCCGTTTGATCATTGGGACCTTACTGCGAAATGGCTGCGCTCTCATTCTACAGGAAGAGATACTGCACATGGGGCAGCTACCGATAGCATAGGCAATCGAGTGATTTTAGATTCTGTTGGTCTGATTGAGAATTTAGATTCTTTTCCAACAAGGGCCAAGGCGAAATGCGATGTGAACCTGGATGTTCTCGATGGCGTTTTGGGAAGGACGTTTTTATGGAGCCGCTATTTTGTTTTTAGACCTTATGCTGGGATTAGAGGCGCCTGGGTTAAACTGGACTGGGACATTTCTTTTAAAAGGCACATTTCGACGCCGTCTGCTGAGAACCAGAGCTATACTAAATTTGATGTCGATAACGATTATATCGCTTGCGGTTTTGTGGGCGGGTTCGAGTCGAAATGGAATCTTTACAATAACTTAGGTCTGTACTCCAATGCCTCTGCTGCGCTGCTCTATGGCAATTCTTCAGAAAGGTCGAAGCAGAAATTTTATAGAATTCCTGCAGGCGATACTGATGTTTTTGAACAAAAGCTTTCAGCGCGCAATTCAGCACATACAGTTAAGGCAGTGTTTGATATTGGGGTTGGTCTAAAATGGGAAACAGCGATGTTCAAAAATGGGAATTTTCTCATCTGGGCGGGTTATGATTTTTTCTACTGGCCTAATGTAACGCAAAAAACGATTACTCAGGTAAATCGATCAAGAGATCGCGCAGATTTAAGTTTCCAAGGGATAGTTGCTGGCACAAGATTTGTTTTTTAAAAGGAGGGAACCAGCAAAACTCGCTTCGCGGCTCAAAAGCGCGCATTTGTGACCGAATGGAGTTTTGCTGGTTCCCTCAAGGGATTGAAACGTGAAATTGAAATGGCTTTTACTGATTTCCGCTGCTTTTAGTGTGAATGGCTTTGCAGACGAAGAAACGTCGATTAAAGAGCGGATTGAATTCTTGGAAGACAAGCGTGCTTATCACTTTAAAAAGAAATCATTTAAGGTGATTACTAGAGGAGAGCTGCTTTATTGGAAGGCAAGTGTCGATGGCGTTGCTACTGCTACGACCTCGATTACTCGTAATGCTGCAGGCACCAGCGATCAAGTGGGTACCCATGTTAAAACGCGCTCCCCGCACTTTCCTTATGACCCCGGTTTTAGGATAGGATTTGGGATTGAATCTCCTTTCGATCTTTTTGATTTTTTTGTGGTATGGACGCGTTTTTTTACAGAGGGAAATGACAAGGCGCATGGAACGCGAATCGCTTCTACTCCTTCATCCGGTGATAAAGTAATTTTTGGGGACATTGGGCTCATCAAGGAGCTCGTTTCGATTCCCAATAGTTCTAAAGCTAAATGCTCCGTTCAGGAAGACTTGATCGACTTGCAGCTTGCAAGAGGCATTGAGGTTAGCGAGCATTTTTTTATGAGACCGTATTTTGGAATCCGAGGGGTGCTTAGCGATATCGATTGGGATATCCGAGAGAAAAGGAATTTTATCACGCCGGATAGCGTCGATCAGGATTCTTCACGATTGAAAGTAAAAAATGATTTCAATGCTGTTGGCGGACTCATCGGTCTTAATCTAGATTGGAAAGCCCCCATGGGTTTTGGGATCAGAGTGCAAGGGTCTGGAGCGCTCGTATGGGGTCGTAATAAAGAGGCAACACAGCAGCAGTATCTCTTTGTTCCTGCTGGAACAAAGGCAAAGGAGCATCACAATTACAATGCCCGTAATTCTTTTTACTCTTTAAAAGCTTTATGGGAGTTCCACATTGCTGCTTTTTGGGAAACTAAATTTCCTTCGAGGAAAGATCTCGACAAGTCTGTTTTCACTGAGCGGAATAAAAGACAGGTTGTTCTTCGATTGTTAGCTGGCTATGAATTTCAACAGTGGCCTTTTATCGGTCAAAAAACAAACGTTCAGGAGACTCGGGAACGAGAACGTTATTCCCTCGGGTTTCAAGGATTCACCGGCGGTATAGGCCTTGTTTTCTAGTGACCGCTTTCCATAAAATGAGTATGGTTATTTATTAGCAATAATTCGAACGGAGCATCCCTATGGTAAAACAGAATAAATTCACAGAAGAAGAGTCGCTAGGATATCGTGTGGACGTCATCGGCAGGAACTTACAGATCACTGATCCGATTCGGGCCTATATTTGGGACAAGCTTTCAAAAATTGAGCGTTTTCATAACCACATCATTCATGTGCACATTACTCTAGAGATCCACAAACTCGAGCACAATTGCACTCTTATTCTTAAAATCGATCATACGCGCGTCAAATGCCAAGCGAATAGCACCGATATGTATGCATCGATTGATCGGGCCATTGACCGCATGCAAGTTCTACTATCTAGATATAAGAGCCGTATCCAGGACCATCATAAGAAGAAACTCTCTGTCATTGATATGCAGGTCAATGTTCTTCAGCGGCCTTTTAATGAACTTGAGTCAATTAATGCAGAGATTGAAGCTGAAAGCGCTAAGAGTGAAATTGAGGCGAACCGACCGACTAAAATTATCGGTACAGAGACCCGTCCGCTCAAGACGCTGACAATTAATGAATCTGTAATGAAAATGGATTTGTCTGGAGACGGCTTCCTTCTTTTCCGCTGTGAAGAGGATCAAAAGCTTAAAGTCATCTACCGCAGGACCGATGGGAACTATGGGCTCATCCAGCCTGAATAGGAAGATTTTTGATGAAATTCGGCAGTGCTATGTGAGAGCGACACCGGAAGAGATGGTCAGACAGCAGTGGATCAAAAGAATGATCCATGATCTGGGCTATCCCCGCGAGCTGATCGCGGTAGAAAAAGGTCTAGGAGAGCTTCCTTTTGCCACACATTCCGAGGGACTGGACCGTAGACTGGATATTCTTTGCTATGGGAAGGGGACCTGCCCTTCCCTCCCTATTTTTCCCTTACTTTTAATCGAATGCAAGCGTGAAAAGTTGACAGAGGGTGCAGTCAATCAGGTCATTGGCTATAATCACCATGTCAAAGCCCATTTTATTGCAGCCGTTAGTAGGGATGAGGTGCAGTTTGGGCATTTTGATCGTGTGAAAAATAAATATAATTTTTGCTCTTTCCTTCCTAGATTTACGGAGTTGATACAGTGGGTGAAGCGCTTACAGTAGGTTTGTTAGTTCCTGAGGTGAATCTCAGCCGTCCAAAAGAGGGGCTGGATAACATCGATGTCCTGCTCATTTTTGGTGTCGGCGATGGAGAGATTTATCGCTCCTACTCTTCATGGCTTAAAAAAGGGGATAACCGCTTTTTAGTTTTTGTTGAAAAGCAGGAAGATCTGTTTTTGAGGGCGAAAGAGATGCCCTTGGCTAAGGACCCTAAGGTTAGGATTTTTTATTTTAAAGAAGGCGATGAGGAAATTTTTCAACATATCGCCTGGGAATTTGTATTTCTTCGCTTCGGCTACGGAGTTCAGGACCCGCTTTTAAGAGATTTTGCTCAGGAATTCTTTATTCAAATGGAGCACTACCATAGAGGCGTCGATCTTCTGGCATCTGATTGCGAGGACATGGGGCTGAAAGTTTTAACGAACGCGATGAAAAACCTCTCCGTGCTTCCTCGTTCAAGGCTTGGGAGCTCTCTTGAGGGAAAATGCGCCGGAATGACCGCGATCATCTGCGGCGCCGGACCTTCACTTGATAGTGCCATCCCACTACTTAATGAGTTAAAAGAAAAAGCTATCCTCATCGCTGGAGGTTCTGCCATCAGCGCTCTTAATGCTCAGGGGATCCATCCTCATATTTGTGCAGGTGTCGATCCGGCGCCTCCTTCGGAAAGATTTTTAGAGCAGGAGAGTTTTGAGACCCCCTTTTTCTACCAGGGCAGATACTGCAATGCGCTTTTGGAAAGGGTGCACGGCCCGCTGCTTTGGATGTCAGATGGAGGCAGTTATCCTCTGGAAGCTTGGATAAGTTCCGAGTGCGGTATTTTTTCTGAGAGGTTTGATTCGGGATGGACTGTTTCTAATTTTTGCACATCGCTAGCAAGCCATTTGGGATGCACTACGGTGATTTTTGTCGGGATGGACTTATCCTGTGGACCTGGCAGTATTTATGCTTCTAAAATTTCAGGCGTTAAAGATAGAGATGCTTTAATTGAGCTCGAAAAAAACAAGGTCTATTCGAAGCGGGATTGGCTAATGAGTGCGGAGTGGACCGGCGCTTATGCTAAAAAAAATCCTGGAATAGAGTGGATAAACGCTGGCACCGATGGCATTGATCTGCCGGGGATCGAGCGCAAAGATCTAGCTGAAGTAGCAGCTGCTCTTCCCGATATATCAAGGGATCTCGATGCTCATATCCATTCTATAATTAATCAAGCTCACAGCTTAAGTGTGACTTCCGAAAAAATCCCCAATGTGCGAAAAAGTGTTAAAGAGAGTTTTGAAAGAAGCTTGGCCTTTTGCGACGCTTTGCTAAAGCTTTGGGAAAAGAGTTTCCCGAATTCTCCCTTAGAAATGGGGCAGTACGCAATGCTTGAGCATGAATTCGAAGAGGAAATTTGCAATCGTCATTTTCTGACTCCGCTTTGGAGCGTGTGGAAACGCCCAATTTTGCGCAATTCCTTTCATCCGCTCGGGAGCCACGTCCATCGGCTGCTTTTTTTCAAAAAGGCATTAGAAATGCATTTAGGGGCTGTGAAACAATAAAATGAATCATTACGCTGCGCCAAAGCCCCGGGGACAGACGATCGCAAAAAGGGTTGTATTGTCTTCATACTACCCCTTTTGCGATCGGCTGTCCGCGGGAGCTTTCGCGTTGCGTAATGGCTTCGTTTTATTGTTCCACAGCCCCTTACCCCACTTGAGGTCGTTAAAATGAGCATGGACCAATATTCCCTTTCAACAGATAGGCTCATCATCTCGGACCCAGAACTTCAAATTGAACTATCGCAGGAGTTTCATCTTCCCAGATTGCCGTTAGACCTAGATTGCAAGAGTGTGACCAAGGATAAAGATGCCGATGGCAATCTGGTCTCAGCTTATTTGGTAAGTGATGGAAGACGGCATGGAGAGTGCCACCTGTACGGCAGTCCGGGCAAATTGCGCGCAGGGATGTTCTATCTGCATGGAAAGCTGCATGGCCCCTCTTTTACCTATTCCGATCAGGGAAAGATCCTCTCCAAGACATGGTATTGCGAGGGCAAAAAGATCGGTAAAGCGCATTTCTATTCTGTCTCTGGATCCCTTTTAAGTTTACAGCGTTTTAAAAATGGAGAGTGGGAAGGTCTGCAAGAGTATTTTTATGAAGCAGACAAAGACTCTATTCCGCAAGTAAAAAGCATCATTCCATTTTCCGGCGGAAAATTACACGGTCAGGTTCGCTTGTTTTGGGAATCGGGCAAACCTAAACGGTATGTCCACTATGTGAATGGCCTGAGAGAAGGCGTCGATAGCATCTGGAATGAGCAAGGAGTGCTCATCGATGAGGGCGAGTACCAAGCCGGAAAACAGGTAGGGGTCCATCGCCATTATTTTGCAAACGGGAAATTGAAAGAAGAGTTGAACTACCATACTCCTCAGCGTTATGACCGCAAAGAGTGGGACGCAAGTGGCAAGGCTCTTTTCGAAGGGATTTTTGCCGCTGATCTTACTTATACTGAAAGGGTCTTTTTAGTGCCTCACGGCTCAAAGGTCCGCAAGGGAGTCTGGGATGGAAACAGCATTCGCTTCAGATAATCTTCTTGAGCGCTACCCTGAGCTCTTATTCCTGCTGACATATACCTCCTTTGAAAAAGGGGAATCTCTCCAAGAAGACTTCCAAAAACCCGATTTGGAAGGCGTCGATATCCTCTATGTCTATGGTTTAAGCGGGATACACTATGAAGCTTTAAAAAGTTGGCTGGATGAAAAAAAAGACCGCAGGCTGATTTTTTTAGAAGATGAGCTTTTTGCTGTCCAGGAGCTTTTACAATCTGAGCAGCGCTTCCTCTTTCTAAATCCCCAGGTCGTGGTGCATTATCTCACTTCTGGAAAAAGCATAAACTCCCATCTCGAAGAGATCGTGTCTTCTTATCCCTGCGATCGCATCAATGTGATTGCCACCACATCCTATCAGAAAAGAAAAAAAAGGCGTTTTGCGCAGCTTAAGCTAAAACTATTGCGCCAAAGCGCGGTAGCTCATGCGATCTTAACAGAGTCGCTTTATGCGCATAAACTCAGGGTCAATCTTTTGCGCAACATCAAATGTTGGCACGGTTCATTTTTTGCAGGAGGTCTCAAGGGAAAATTTATCGGGGTTCCCGCGGTGATTTGCGGAGCGGGCCCGTCTCTTCAATCCAGCATTCCCTTGCTAAAGGGTTTGGAAGACAGGGCCTTGATCATTGCCGGGGGATCGACCATTGCGGCGCTTAGCAATCAAGGTGTTCACCCCCATTTAGGGATCGCTCTAGATCCCAACCAGGAAGAGTTTGGCCGGCTCAAAATTGCATCGGCCTATCAGATGCCCCTTATCTATGCGACGAGACTCCAGCCTGATGTTTTTAACGCAATCAATGGTGAGAAACTTTATCTCATTTCCGAGACGGGAGGGCCTCTGGAGCATCACTTTGAAAAACAGATGGGGATCGAGGGGGATCCTGTAGGTCCAGAGCTTGGAGTAGAAGCTTTTTCTGTGACAACTCTTGCTATTGCAATGGCTGTGGAAATGGGTTGCAATCCGATCTTGTTAGATGGTGTTGACCTCGCCTACACGGGGATGCAGCGCTACGCAGAGGGGATCTTACCTTCTTCCCAAGTGAATACGTCGCAGCTGCGCTCGCAGAAAAAAGCCTCAGAGCGGATGCTGAAGCGTCAGAACATCCATGGCCACTACGTGCATACTCTTGTTAAATGGGTCATGGAGTCGGAGTGCATTGGCTCTTACGCTAAAGTGAATCCAAAAACGCGTTTTATCAATGTTTCTCAAGGAGGGATTGGTTTTCCGGGCATCCCGAATATCTCCCTCTCTAGTGCTATGGAGAGTGAGTTATCTCTCTCTTGGGATCTGCGCGCACTTGTTCACGCTGAAATCCAGCAGCTAAAAATGCCGCCTCTTAAAGAAAAAATCGAAGAGGAGACGAGGTTAATCGAAGAGAGCCTTCATCGCCTAAAGAGTATTGCTGAAGAGATGATCCAAGAATTGGAAAGGGTCAAAAGCCTTTCGTGCATAGCTTCTCTGCCGACTGGAAAAATGACGATCCTGGAAATCGATTTTAGCGAAGAGAAGGCTTTTGAGTGTTTATTTCCGCAATTAGGGCCAGCTTTGGACAAGCTTCTCTTCCGCGCCCATTTTATTTCTCTGAATAGCTCAGAAGAAGAGAAGAATCGCGTTCTCCTAGAGAGCAAACTCGCGAAATGGAAGCAGTGGAGCGAGATGATCGACTGCGAGATTTCTGTCTTTAAAGCGTACTGATTAGAGAACCTCTTGCGCAACTAGGGTCTGTTGATTTTCGAGTTTTTTGAGGAGGTAGCGTTTTTCTTTTGCCGCTTCTACCTATGAATTGAGAAAAAATGAGCAGGAGGCCATCGACCTCCTGTTAAGAAGCTGATTATTCTCTCATTCCATGAGGAAAAGTCCCGCCTATGTTGGTTGGCAACAGATCGGGACCGTGACTGTGATAGAGTTTGAAGAGTTCTTTAACCCTTTTAGCCGATAAAGTGATGTGAGAGGGCTTTGTCGTGCTGAACTCGTAATCGACCCTGTCCCCCATTTTGATTTGAAATGCTTCGACATTCAGACTTTCGGTATCATGGTTAAAATCGTCTAGCATTTTTATGGCTTTGTGAATAGGCATTTTAACTTGAGCCCCTGAATCGGACCAGAAATTACCTCTAATATTATAGGTCAGCAAACGATATGCGATGGATACCGTGGCTTCTGAGTAGTTTTGCGGTTTCGTTGTACAGGCCCTTTCCGATGGCATAGATCTTGCCTTAGAGTTCGTCCTGAATAGACTTTCTGTTCCACTGTTTCCACTGCCCGTCTTCAAGAGATCCAGGATGCCATCTTGATAGAGTCCCAGGAACGCCCTTACCTTACCCGCTGACAACAAGACATCGTCAGGTGTGGTCGATGGGATTTTATATACCACGTTGTTGTCTTTATTGATTTTGAGCTCGGTTACTTCTATGAATATGTCGTGTTGGATAAAATCGCTCAGGATTTCAATGGCATTGCCAATAGGTAGGTCTTTCTCTTCAATCGGTGGATCAAACCAGTCATGATTATCACATTCATGCACTATCTTTCTGAATGTAAAGCATACCTTGGCATCGGAGTGGGTATTTAGTTTTGTTGTATAAGTTTTGCCTGCAATCGCACACATGGGACTCGCGTGCAATCGAAACACATGTTTGAATCCATTTCTTCCGCATAGTGACGTTGTCATATTCATAAGATTACCCTATTTTTAGTTGAGCGGTTACCGGTTGGCGTCATTTCTGGTCAAGTGACACGCGCGAAGTATCCTTGCTTTGGTGATATTCAATCAAGGATTTGTTAAGACGTAGCCTTATGTTCCGGGGGAATAAATATGGAGCTTATTGCGAAGAGTTCGGATGCTGATTCCGAGCACCTTGGCTGCTTTTGTGCGATTGTTTTTCTCGCGGGACAGTGTTTCTAAAATGAGTCTCTTTTCCATTTCAGCAAGTGTGATCCCGACGGGGATTGAGGGGGTAGGAGCTTCTTTGATGGGACAGGAGAGATCGACGTATACTTGATGGGCATCGATGATGTCTGTCGCATTCATGACAACGGTGCGTTCGATCACATTGGCAAGCTCGCGGATGTTCCCCGGCCAATGGTAGTCGGTGAGTTTTTGACGGGCGTTAGATGTGAGCTTTTTAAGAGGTTTTTGATTTTCAATGCAAAGGCGCTTAAGGAAGGATTCTGCGAGGGGGAGGATGTCTTCTTTCCGCTCGCGGAGCGGGGGAAGATGGATGGGCACGACATTTAAGCGGTAGTAGAGGTCCTCGCGAAATAGCTTTTGTTCGATAGCCTCTTTCATGGAGCGATTCGAGGTCGAAATGAACCTGATGTCGACGGAAATCGGACGAATTCCCCCGACCCTTTCAAATTCCATCTCCTGAACAGCTCGAAGCAGTTTACTTTGGAGCTCAAGCGGAATCTCTGAAATCTCATCGAGGAGAAGAGTTCCTTTATCGGATAGCTCGAAACGTCCTAATTTTTTATTGATCGCCCCGGTGAAAGCTCCCTTTTCATGACCGAAGAATTCTGATTCCAGCAGTGCCGCAGGAATGGCTGCGCAGTTGACTTTGATGAAAGGTTGCAAAGACCTGTGGGATTGCTTATGGATCGCATGGGCGATGACTTCTTTTCCCGTGCCCGATTCGCCGCTTATGAAGACGGAAGAGGAGCTTTTAGCGATTTTGCCCACATCGCTTAAAATTTGCTGCATCACTTCGCTCTCTGCGATGAGAAGGTGTTTTTTGCGATCGGGGTGGGAGGAAATCTCCTCGCGCAGGTAATTGTTTTCCCGAAGTAGGTCGATGTGTTCTTCGACCCTTTCGAGCATCGGCTCAATGGTGTCAGAAGAGAGTGGCTTTAAAAGGTAGTTAAAAGCTCCTAGGCGCATGGCTTCCACAGCGTTTTCCATGCAGGCAACGGCAGTTGTCAAAATGACGAGTGTTTTCGGGTTTAGATTTTTGGCAGATTTGAGAACAGCGAGTCCTTCTGTTTTCAAATCGCAGATGACGAGGTCGAAGAGGTGCTCATGGAGGATTTCTAGGCCTTTTGCTCTATCAAGGGCGACAAAAACCTCGCTTTTCCTTCTGCGCAAGAGCTCAGACAAAAAGTTGCAGCTGGCCAGGTCTTCATCAATGATGAGAACTTTTTCTATCGACATCGTTTACCCTTTTGAATTTTATTCCTCGAAATCATGTTGTATTTGTTACATTATACAGACGATAGGGGGCCAGTTGAGGCCTATACCCAAGTTGTCTCAAAATTTGGCCGGCCGGCGGGATTGAAAGCTGTCGAAAATCGATCCTTAGCGAAGAGGGCTAGTATTGGCTAATACAACCCTCTTCGCTAAGAATCGATTTGCGGTGCTTTGAACCCGCCTGCCGGCCAAATTTTGAGACAACTTGGGTATATCTCTATAAAGCGGATTATAGGTAATGGCGAGTTTTACTAAAGAAATAAGTTTACATTTTTTCTTGGGGGTAGTTCTTCTTCTCTCTGGATGTTCCGGAATGGAGAGATCGGAGCAGGACAAGTTGAAGAGGCAAAATGCCCAAGGGGAGTTTGTTTATCGCACTCATGCTGAATGCCATTACCCGCTGGCAATACCGGAGCATAGGGTACGCGAAAAATACCCCTGGGAGATGGCCTACATCGGCAAGCATTCCAAGATCACCAAAGAGTATTTTCGCTGCAAAGGATCAGCTACAAACCCCCCTCATGTCGACCACAAGGACCCTGCTCGTCCGGCAAACTATTTTGATTGCGGGGGCTTTCAAAAGCATTCTCTGCCGTTAAAGGGGGACCAAGAGTTCGTTTATCCGATCCTGATCGATCTGCTCAACTTCGTACAAGCCAAGACCGGCTCTAAAGTGATCATCACCTGCGGACACAGATGCCCGGTCCACAACGCCTATGCAGATAATTCCACCTATAACCAGAATTCCAAGCATATGATCGGAGCAGAGGTCGATTTCTACGTTCAGGGAATGGAAAATAGGCCCGAAGAAGTGATCAAGATCCTCATGGCCTACTATAAAGAGATGCCCCTCTACAAAGAAAATAAGCAGTATCAGGAGTTCCTGCGGCTAGAGACGGGAACGCTCAACGTCTCCACGCAGCCCTGGTACAATAAAGAGGTCCTCATCAAGCTCTATAAGAAAATCGAGGGCAGGGATTTTGATAATCGGCATCCCTACCCCTACGTTTCTATTCAAGTGCGCTTTGATCGCGAGCTGAACGAAAAGGTCATATGCAATTGGCAAAAAGCCTTCAATGGGTACAGGCGGTTTTGAGTCTGTTTTTATTTCAAGTATCAGTCATTCATTGCTTTTCATTTAGTCTTTTGTAAAAAATAAATTGACAATTTCCTGTATTTAAAATTTTAAATTTATCTTTAATTGATTTTGATTGCTGTTTAATTATTTTTTGTTTATTATTATTATTAATTTACAGACTTTTGTGTCTGTAAACATAAAATAAATTAACTTAAAATCGAGGAGTTTTATGTTTGACGTAAGTAATGTTCGTTCTGGTGCTTATTGGAATCTTAATCGAATTTATAAAGGTTTAGAACAAGCGACTGTGGACCACAGTGTAGACCCTTTGTACTGGACAAAAAATAGTTTCATGCAGCGCAAGTCCTTGGTTGTGAACACATAAAACACGACAACAACCGCCTAAATTCTCTCAGACCCATATCCCCAAAAATTGCCCTTCGTATCCAGTTCAGCCCCTCTCGGAATAAACTCCGGGCCTTTCTTCCGTGGGCCTTGACCTCTATGGGGGCCTCCTGAGCTTTGATATCTCCAGTTCGGTAAGCCCAACAAAACCCGATCACCAATACAAACAACAGTTTTTCGATTTTATCTGCGTCTACCATGTGGGTGTCTTCCATGCGAAATCCCCGGCCCTTTAGACACCCGAACAAGGTTTCTATTTCCCAACGCCTTCGATACAACGCCAATGGATTCACGAACTCGACATTGGAGACAACGATCATCTGCTCCTTGGCACCTCTTCTTCGTTCAACAGAAACATAGAGAGAATGACCCCACAGAATGGTGGGGTAGTTGATAACCTTTTTTCTCCCGAGATATTTGCGCAACATCCCTGCCGCGATTGTGTGTCCTTCCTTGGTTTTCAGATGGGAATTTTTTTTGATTCTGATCACAAAGGGGATCTTGTTTGCGATCAGGAATTCGAACCATTCTGTCCCAATAAATTCTCGGTCAGCAAGAAGGACTGCGATTTTTTCGACTCCCAGTTGCTGAATGGCCCGTTTCAAAATTGCAACTCGATCCTCAACGCAAGAAGTTCCCTCGAGGTCCAGCACGACCCAAAAGATGGGAATGCTGATGCCTAAGTAGGCTACTGAGAGTACCAGGATATTGATGGGGTATTTCCCCCACTTCCAATTCGTGCGATCGAGGATTAAGGTGTATTTGTCTCCAAGGGGAAATAGGCGAAGAACCAATAGAACGATGGTGCTTATGTCGAATGAGAATCCGGTGAAAAATCGACAGACTCTACGATAAGAAGACTCCTCCTTTACAGAAGTCTTGAAGGCCGCGGCAATCTGAGTAAGATTGACTGTTCTAACGGCGAAAAGGGCTTGGAGAATCTGCACTAGGCAGTTAAGACGAGACTTGTGCCAATCAAAGAAATTGGATAAAGTTGCTTGCAACTCGCTGATGTGTTTCATTGTACCTCGATGCTTGAATAACAACGAGATATGATCGCTCTTCAGCGAGCCTTTGTCATCAACTTATTTTTTTGTCCAGTACAGAGGTGTAGACCACAGCTCGTTCGTCTTATCCAATGAAGTCTTATTTGAAGATCCTTTTTATGACCTGCCGCGAACAATGCGCAATGATATCTATGGACATATCTACGAGCTTGCTAACCGACCAGAGACAAATGACTGCGAATGGGGAAGTAATAACGTGTTTCGGGATTTGCCCCGTTTGCAAAGAGCAGTCCAGCTCGTCGCTTTTAACTCCTTTTGCAATCTGCCAGTCGAGCAAAAAAAAGCCGTCGCAGAAAGGATTTGGATTAACGCCGGTTGTCAGCAAGGGGATCCAAACTGGGGAGAAAACCACGCAAACGATGATGCTAAAATCCTATTAAAGAGTTTAATCGAAGTAATGTGTCCTTCCAAAGACACAATTCTTAACCCTGCAGGAACACAGATCCATGGGACTTGGCGTGAAGAGGGAGAGATTAATGGGTCTTGGATCATTGTCAATCCAGGTGATGATAATTATAATCAATATATGAAAGATTTCTTTAATTCAGAAATTAAAGTAAATTCCGGGTCTGGTGATGTGTTAAATCAAATAGCTAGAAAAGAAGCACCTTATGAAAGCCCTGTCGTTATTGCGCCGAATTTTGAGACTTTGCCAATTATAAATACTCCTCCTACTACTGAAACTCCTCCAAAAAAAGTCGAAACAGATCGTGTAGTAAGCTCTTGGAGTCTGTAGTAACCAGGAAGCTTATCCGTAAGTCTTCGCAGGGCTTTTCGAAGCCCTGTGAGTCTCTGCTTTGTCCTGCTATTCAAGTGTGTTAGATTATCAGCTGAGCGAAAAGGTCATATGCAACTGGCAAAAAGCCTTCAATGGGTACAGGCGGTTTTAATAGCTCAGCGTATTTGGCAAAAGCCAAACGGAGAGGCATCGAGCGCCGCATTGAACTTGCTCGACATGTTTTGAAAGGCAATGAGCGCTGTCAGTTCGACGATGGCATCATCGCTAAAATGGCTTCTTAGTTTATCAAATAGGGCATCATCAATTTTTTGCGAGGACGCCGTAATGATTTCGGCGTATTTTAAAGCAGCTTTTTCTTGCTCGTTGAACATGAGACTTGCAGCTACGTTCTGAAGCTCTTTAATTTTGTTTTCATTGCCTCCGTGCTGCAAAACAAAAGAAGAGTTCATGTCGACGCAAAAAGCGCAGTGATTGATCTGGGAAACTCTGACGGAAACGAGTGCTCTTAGTTGAGGATCAATAGGAGAGCTTTTCCGATTGAGCGCGCGAAATGTCATTAGGAAATTCCGCATGACGCGCGGCGATCTTCCCCATAACAGCATCGGTTCTAAAGGCGCGCCGTACTTTTTTTTCTGAAAATAGAAAAAAAGCCGCAGGTACCAGGGATATTCGCTGCTTTTCTTAGGAGGGATTCTAGACATCTCGCACCAGCATTAATTACTCATCTCGTAAAAATCATATAACAAACCCATTCAAGTTGTCTCAAAAAAAGAAATAAAGCCCTGTTTCACTTCTTCTGTTGTGAAATTTATCTTGGAAAATTCAATACTCTCACTTGTGTGCACTAAGGAAAAAACAAGGGGTAATGGTAGCGCGCTGAGTTCTTTATTCAAGCAGAGAACCATGTGATACCTGAACGGAATTTGATTAGGATTGATCTTAATGTTCATTTTTTTGGCTGCAGTCTCTAGTATTTCCGTGGGTTCATAGTTCGATAATTGAAGGTGCAGTCCCCACATTAGGAAATTTATCGGATCCGAGAATGCATTGGTAATCGTTTGTCTTAAGGGCCAAAGTAGTTCATCCATAAACTGTTTGGACTCTTTTGGAGAAACAAAGGGTGAGTTTCCGTTTTTCTGTTGCGCCAGTTTTCCTAACTGTCTTCCCATCAAATATTCCAACATGTCTGCGCTGTTTCCTCCCGGTTCTATTTTTTGAATTAATGTGTGATCAATGCGCAGTTTGGCGTCACTTCCCAAATTGAGCAGGATTTGATCGATGATGGCGATTGCGATCAGTTCGATTTCTTGGGCATCAATTCTGCTGATTTCTTCTATGAATACACGATCTGGTTTTACTGGCTTTTGAAATCTTGGCGGCGTTGTGAAGAAGCATTCGAGGTCAAAGGCGTTGAAGCTCGGTGGATTTATCATAGGTTTTCCTGTTGGATTTATAACGAACATGCAAGGGTATCCGTTCAGGGTATTTTTGAAACAGGGCTGCGCCTGGCATTTCGATTTTTTTGAGAAAGGAGCTCTTCGGGGATTTTAGGTGGCAATTTTTTTTTGGGATTCAGTTTCGAAACATTTGGTTCATTTGGCAACGCGTAACAAAGATGAAATGGAAATAATGAATGTCTTTACGAGTGCATGTAATGTCGTATCGGGTAATGATGAGCTTTACAATCAACCTGCAAAAAATTTATGGAGCGATTATCTTTTAAAGCAAGACGATTGGGTTAAGACAATTCCTTTCCAAGTCGAAAATGAAAATAATGTTCCAACCCGATGGGGTATTCGGTTTTTAGTTTCACACAAGTAAATTTGTGCGGTTTTCTTTAAGGAAAACCGCATAAGACATCTAATTTGAGAACGCAATCTTAGAGCTTGGATTGCATGAATGTTGTGACCTTTTCTGTTTCAACATGTGGTATATAGATTGTATTCTCGTCAACATAACCATGAAAACTGCTCACTTTGTTCGGTGCTAAAGTCGTAGTCTCTCCAGGGAGCTCTTGGCCTTCTTTGAAATAGTCCTTGTACAGCTTGGTAAGTGGTTGTACGTTGTCTATTTTGGGTGCGTCATTGTATTCTGGTGTAGCTGTCGTTTGCGATATCGTGGTGTCGAGTTTAACTGACATTTTTATCTCCTGTTGCGGTAATACATTTGATTTTAAGAATGCGGTATTCCTGATGGAAGACCGCATGAGGTTAGCAGTGGCAGCACTTGTGCTTGAGAACTTCAACGAGTTGGAAGCGATTTCCATCAGCATCGAGAGCCATCTGCATTTTTACGTGGCCTGGAACTTCCTGGATTTCCCCTTCGAGCTTGGTGCCCTTTGCTGTCATGTCGGCAATTGCTTTTTCAAGGCTTGCGACTGTGAATGTCATGACGGCATTTTGGCCGGGTAGATTTTTCGAGCAGGAAGGATCTTTCTGAGCAAGGCCAAGTTTCGCTCCGCCACTCATGCCTTCTAGTTCCGCCCATCCGTATTCTTCGGAGAGCTCTGTCAGTTTTAGGCCAACAGTTTCTGTGTAAAATTTGACAGCTGCTTTGATGTCATCCACGACAATCCATACTAAATCCATAGACTTTAGGTTCATAAAAAACTCCATATATATGTACAGGGGCAATTATAGGAAAATGCAGGAAATAATTGCATTGGAAATCCTGTTGCATTATACCCAAATTGTCTCAAAATTTGACCGCCAGGCGGGGTTGAAAGCTGCCGAAAATCGATTCCAGCAAAGAGGGTTGTATTAGCCAATACTAGCCCTCTTTGCTGGAATCGATTTGCGGCGCTTTGAACCCGCCTGGCGGTCAAATTTTGAGACAATTTGGGTAAAAAAAAGGATTACAATTTTGGAGGCAGCCCGTGAAAGAGAGCTCAAACTTAGTCAATCCCTTTGAAACCTTAAAATCTTTAGGTGATGACGCTAAGCGGTTTTATTACTCGCTCCCAGCGCTCGAGGGTAAGGAGGGGGTGTCTATAGCAAAATTGCCGATCTCGATCCGGATCATGCTCGAATCTTTGCTTCGCAATTGCGATGGAAAGCGCGTTAGAGAAGAAGATGTGCTGCGCCTGATCCGATGGAACTCTAAAAAACCAGGCGAGGGGGATGTTCCCTTTGTCGTCTCTCGAGTCATCTTACAGGATTTTACAGGTGTGCCGCTTTTAGTGGATTTGGCTGCAATGCGCGATGCTGTCGCCAAGAGAAATGTCGATGCAAAAACAATTGAGCCGATTGTGCCGGTCGATCTTGTCGTCGACCATTCTGTTCAGGTCGATCGGGCGGGAACTGCCGATTCCTATCAGTTCAATCTGGGGATTGAGTTTGAGCGCAATATTGAGCGTTATGAGTTTTTGAATTGGGGACAAGAGGCGTTTCTAACGTTTAAGGTAGTGCCTCCAGGAATTGGAATTGTGCACCAGGTGAATCTGGAAAATATCGCCTCTGTCGTTACAGAGAAAAAGCTGGATGGTAAGAGTGTTCTTTATTTTGACACTTTAGTTGGAACGGATTCCCATACGACGATGATCAATGGCCTGGGCGTTTTAGGCTGGGGTGTTGGCGGGATCGAGGCGGAAGCTGCCATGCTTGGACAGCCTTATTTCTTTCAGACGCCGGAGGTCATAGGAGTTCATTTACATGGCTCCTTGCAAAAAGGGGTGACAGCCACAGATTTGACACTGCGCATCACAGAGCTGCTCCGCAAAGAAAAAGTTGTGGGTAAATTTGTCGAGTTTTTTGGAGAGGGCGCAGCAAGTCTATCTGTTGCAGACAGAGCTACAATCGGCAACATGGCTCCCGAATACGGCGCGACGATCGGATTTTTCCCCGTTGATGACAAGACGCTGGACTACATGAGAATGACAGGAAGGGATGAAAAGCAAATTGCCCAAGCAAAAGAATATCTTCAGGCTCAAAAGATGTTCGGCGTGCCCAAAAAAGGGGAAATAGAGTTTTCAAAAGTGATCGAACTGGACCTTGCGAGTATTAAACCTTGCGTCGCAGGTCCTAAGCGTCCGCAGGATAGAATCGATGTCGAGTTGTTGAAAGACAAATTCAAACAACTCTTCGTAGCACCTGTTCTAGAAGGAGGCTACGGAAAGACAGCGGCTGAGAGGTCTAAAAAGATCTGTGTGCATTCTGAAGGGTATTTTCATATCGATGAAGATCAAATTACAGGAGGAACGCCGTCCCTTGAGGGTGAAAAAGGGAATGAGGGATGGAGTGAAGAGGAGATGGTTACAAATCGTCCGTTCACTGAAGAAAGGAGTAATCCAGGATATTCTCAGAACCAACCCCATGATTTTGTTCTCGATCATGGCACTGTTGTTATTGCAGCCATCACCAGCTGCACCAATACTTCTAATCCAAATGTGATGCTAGCTGCCGGGCTGCTTGCCAAAAAAGCTGTTGAAAAGGGACTAAAGGTAAACACTCGTATCAAAACGAGCCTCGCTCCGGGATCTCGCGTTGTCACGGATTACCTAGAAAAAGCGGACCTTCAAAAATACCTCGATATCCTCGGATTTCAATTGGTTGCTTATGGATGCACGACGTGTATTGGCAACAGCGGGCCTTTGGATGAAAAAATCGAAGGAGCTATTAAAGAACATGATTTGATTGCAGCAAGTGTGTTAAGCGGCAATCGCAATTTTGAAGCGCGCATTCACGGATCGGTAAAGGCAAACTTCCTCATGTCTCCACCACTGGTTGTGGCTTTTGCACTTGCCGGCAAAGTCGATATCGATATGGAAAAAGAGCCCTTAGGAACAGGGAGTGATGGCAAGCCGGTGTTTTTGAAGGACATTTGGCCAAGCGATCAGGAGATCCAGGAGGCTGTGAGCAAAGCGGTGCAACCGGAGATGTTCAAGAAGAGATACGCACATGTGCTCGATGACAATCCCCTTTGGAAAAAAATCAAAGTTAAAAAGGGATCTCAGTACGAATGGGATCAGAAGAGCACTTATATTCAAAGGCCTCCTTTTTTTGAGGGATTTGCAACAGAGCTTCCCAAACGAAAAGAGTTGAAAGGGATGCGAGCGCTCGCTCTTTTTGGGGATTCGATCACAACAGACCATATCTCTCCTGCCGGAGCTTTTAGAGGAAACACCCCTGCCGGCAAATACCTCTTATCGCTTGGAATTAAAGAGAGCGATTTTAACAGCTACGGAAGCCGCAGGGGCAATCACAACATCATGATGCGAGGTACCTTTGCTAACGTTAGGATCCGCAACCTCATGGTGCCAGGCACAGAAGGGGGCTTTACCAAGCTGATGCCAGAGGGCAAAGAGATGCCTATTTTTGATGCCTGTGAAGAGTATGCAAAACGAGGCACGCCTCTCATTGTTTTTGCGGGTAGGGACTACGGAATGGGAAGCTCTAGAGACTGGGCTGCCAAAGGAACGGCGCTTCTTGGCGTACGCGCCGTTGTTGCAAAAAGTTTTGAGAGGATCCACCGCAGCAACCTCGTGGGAATGGGTGTGCTCCCTCTGCAATTTAAGGATCAGGATTCTTTAGAAACCTTTAAGCTTAAAGGAGATGAGGTATTTACTCTTTTTGGCATGGATGGGGATTTAAGCCCTCATATGGAAGTTACCCTGGAAATCGAACACGCGGGTGGCAAAAAAGATCGGGTGCAGCTCATCGCGAGATTGGACACGCCCATCGATATTGAGTACTATCTCCATGGCGGGATTTTGCCCTATGTCCTAAGGCAAATCCTCTCTACATTAAAAACTTGAGAATTGATTGTTTTCCAAGGGATCTGCTATCGTGATACCTCACTCATTTTTGCCGATGTGGTGGAATGGTAGACGCGGTAGACTCAAAATCTACTCTTAGCAATAAGGTGCTGGTTCGAGTCCAGTCATCGGCATAAACAAAGAGGTCTATCTCGGACCTCTTTTTTGTTTCTGCGTTATCCCTATATACCCAAATTTTGAGACAACTTGGATATAGAGTGATCAATCCGGTTCGAACTATTATTGATGAATTTTTAGGTGTTTGGAAAATTCATAACTAATGAGCTGTAAAGGCTCAGTTTTCTTGTATGCTTCTTCCTCATGCGAAACTTTTAAAAGCTTCTGCCCCCCGTCCTTATGCGTTATTTTTCCAATGAGTTCTAAAATTTCTCTTTCTGAATCTGAAAAGACACTTAAATCGGGTTTTTCAGAGCTTTTTAATATATGGTGGCCTCCAGGGATCAATATTCCTTTTGTTCGGAATAACTGATAGATGTTTTGAAATTGATCTGGGCAAGGACCATATTCTAAGTGAACGTATCTAGCTCCTGTGATGCTCATTCCATAACGTTGAAAATGCATAAAATCTGCGTAAAACAATGCCTTGTTCAAAAAAAGAGGGCTTTTTGTGAATCCAATCAGGTAGCGCACGGCTTGTTTAAACAGTTCAAGGCAAAAATGTCTGTTGCCGCTGTAAATGTCTGAAGAATTGCTTTTCCAGTGAACCTCAAGTGCGTTTAATTCTGCATAAGCCTCATCGCATTTTAGGCGAATGTGATCATTTTGAACGGCATCTTGAACATAATAAGTTTCCCAGCGCTTGATGCTTGCTTCACCCACTTTTAAATAATTGGCGAAGGCGGTTTGAGACATCCCAAGTGACGCGCGATATTTGATGATTTCTTCAGACGTTAACAAGTTGTGCAGCATGCGGTATTTATCCGCAGCAGTTCTTCGAAGCACATTCATTTGTTCTCCATCCATCAAAGGAGTCTGACATTGCGTGCATACAAAAGCTGGCACTACAACTTCTACCTCTTCTCCTCTTATTTCAGGATTGAATCGAAGATTTTTCGACTCAAACTTTTCACAGTCGCAATTTAGGCATTTCATTTAATATTCTCCTTCATGTTTTGTCGAACGGCTTTGATGTAATGAAACGTAATAATATCGCTCATTCTTCAAAACAAATTTGATGTACATCTGCTTCCTAAGCTTAGGACTCCACCAGCTAAAAGCGATCAATTCGAGTCCTTCTATAGCCTTTTCATAAGACTTTTGCGGAGGCCTCGAGCCTTTGTAATCTCTCGGGGAGATCTCTTCTAGCAACTCTTTAACCAATTGCCATACCTCATCTGCATCCCCAATATTCAGAGCATTGAGTTCTCCGGCGGCTTTTGCAAAACTGGCAAACACCCCATTTCGACTTTTTAGATATTCTTTTGCTTCCTTTATTCGTTTGAGTAACTCCCGATCAGAAGGGCGCGCGTTGTGCATCCCTCATCTCTTCGTATCTTATTATAGCATCATATGATACCAGCGAGCAAGAGTTAAAGGAAGTATTACGTGAAGAAATTGCTCTAGTTCCTTAATATTAGGGATTTAGGAAACTAGAAGTTTGAGGGTGAAGCCAAAAGCGTAGCCTTGAAATCATTGGGAATGCCGGAGATCACGCGCTCGATTTTGCCGTCGCTTCCTATGAGAAAGAGAGTGGGGTAGGTCGATATTTTGAAAAGGTCGCCGACCTCTTCATCTTTGTCTAGATACCATTCGATGACTGGGGATTGTTCGAGTAGATTAGAGGGTAGAGAGGTGCAGATGTTGATAAAGCGCCGGTTACCTGTGACGAGCTCTTCTGCAATGCTATTTATGATCGCTAGCTGCTCAATGCAGTGGGAACATCCTGGGGAGACAAAATTAAGATAGGTTTTCGAGGCAGTAGCGATATCGCTGTCTGAAAAAGAGCGGTTCTCATCGTTTTGCAGAGAGAACTTGGGCACGCTCTCGCCTGGCTGCAAAGTCTGTTCAATAAAATCCTGTTTTGCCCTCAGGTTGTCGATCATAAAAGTGAGGTTGAGAGAACCAAATAAGGCGACAACTGCAATGGGTGCAAGCAGGGTTAGAAACAGCCTCTCTTTAAATGGGGAGGATAAGGAGAATGTTCGGGGAACCTGTCTCCAAAGGACCCACATGAGAATGTGGCACACATGCGCAATGATGCAAAGGATGCATATGCTGGGCCAATCGATATAGGTGAGGCTGATGGCAAGAAGTGCCGCCCAAATGAGTCCAGCTCTAGCGATGAGAGGGCTGGGAAATGCAGGAAAGAGCATGGAAAGGGCGATGAGCAGTGCAAAGTAACCGCTGCCGATCATCGGCAGGTAAGGTTTACCGGGGACGCATGTTTTGCATTTAAAAATGCTGGGAATTTCTGGCAATTTTAAAAATAAGGCAGCCAAAGCGAGAAGTCCGAAAATAGGAATCCAGATACGAGCTCGTTTCATTTAGCAGGGCACCATTTTACAGGCGTTTGATCAAGTCCCAGGGCTTTGGAAAGAAATACGACGCCGTCATCAAAATCTGAGAGCGCAGCTCCTGACCAATAACCTGTATTGCAGGTTGATGTATCACAATTGCCGCCGAGCGTCATCCACTCGCCTGAGCGCTTGACATCGCAAACGCAGATCGCTTTTTTTGGATCGCTGGGATCGACTGTGCACCGCTTATTCAAGCACCAGGTCCACGGCGTGCCGCTCGGGCACTTCATCCCTTTCTTACCTTTAACAAATTGTTCCAGTGAAAATGTGGAATACACAGTGCGTATGCCGTTTGCGTCAGTGCTGGGCCTCAAAGAGTCGCACGGGACTGTGGACATGTTATTTCCTTCTTCGACATCACAAAAGCAAATGGCCTTGGTAGAGTCATTTGGGTCTGGGATGCAAAGAGCAGATGTGCAGAGCGCATATTCATGCTTGCACAGCTGATTGGTCCCCTTTGCTTTGCTATAGGCGAAAGAAACAAGCAAAACAGCGGCAACAGGTAAAATGTACGAGATGAATGCAGTTTTAAAACGTTTCATTTTAGCACAAAGAATTACAGGTCATGTAACTTTCATGCTAATTTTTTTTTGGACGCATGTCAATTGCAATTTCACCAAATGCGCTAGGGAGACATCGATTGGATCAAACGAATTAATGGCAGAGCATTTTGGCTAACTGGAGCGTTATTATTTTGGATATAGCAGAGAAGAGATCCTGTGTGCATAGAGCAGGCTGTAAGGAATGAACGGGTCAAACCTTGGTGCATTTGAAGGTCTTCTGTGGTCTCTTCATCTCTTGCGCGGGAGAGATCTTTCTGCCGTCTTTCCAGGATAATATGGGAGAGACAATCGACAAGTGCATAAGCTGTTGGTGATAATATTTCTAATACCTCGCGCGGCAGTCCGGGACAATAGCCGGTACTTGTTCGAATCAGGGCGTGGGTGTCGATGATGACGACAGAATCAGTTTTCTGTTGAACCATCTTTTTTGCCGCGGCGGCACCAATTTGCTGCTGCTGCTTGAGGGGCATTTTTCTGAGCAAATCACGCGTAATACCGTCAGACGCCGCTTCTTCTAACATTTTGTCCCCGTAGTTGATCACTTGGACAGTAGGAATTTGACGTACGACTTCTTGCAAAATAGAACTTTTTCCTGCTCCTGGAATGCCTACTAAGAGGATTGTTTTCATTTTTTCTCTTTTGTTGCGAGTGTGAGATGATCATTCCTGATCGCTTTTATATGATCCATTAATAATTCTTTCCACGGGACGCTTTTGTGGACAGGTCTTTTTGCGTTGGAAATCTTTTCAATCTGTTCATTTATCTGCTGCCCGAGGGGTTGATCGACCTGCAGTCTTTTTCCAAATCCTAAACTTTCAAGTTTAGCTCCATTCGCCTCTTCCCAAGGGTGTGTTGTGTATAGAGTAAGTAAATATGTGCCTGTTTCTAAAGCTTCTGAGGTAAACGCTCCGCCTGGCTTTGAAATAGTAAGGGGACAGAGGTTCATCAGCTCATTCATTTCTTCTGGAGGGAGCAGCCCTAAGATTTCACAATTCTTTGTATCCAGAGTGGAATTTAAGTGCTTTAGCTTTGCCTGTAAACCTTCATTTGTTCCACAGACAAAGAAGTATTTCACAGAGAAGCGATCATGAGTGAACGCTGAGAGCTCATTAAAAATCTCTTCTAAGATTCCAACGCCATTTCTCCCCATGGAGACTAATATGGGGACTTCATTTGGCTTGAGGTTCCATTTTTTTCGTAACTTTTCTAATCGCTCAGTCTCTTCAATTCGGTAGAATTGAGAACGTACGGGGTAGCCGAAAAGCTCAAATTGGCCTTGGATCCGTTCGAGAGGCTGGCCTGTGATTAAGGCCAATTTTTGCATCAGAATTTCTTGGCTGTCCAGAGCGTTGTAGAGATCCAATCTGTTTGTTTTTACAAACAGAGGGCGGAAAAACTGCGGCTCCATCCCAGTGACCCAGAATTTCATCATTTCCGGCCCGATTTTTCCATAGAGGTCCATTAAAAGAAGAGCGAGCTCATAGTCGCAGTGGATCATGCGGAAAGGGACGCCGAGCGTGCACAGGGGGATGTCATCGATACAGTAGCTACGCGTTGATAGAATGAGGTCAGGACGTATTTCTCTCACGAGTTCTTTTAATTTTAGTCCAAAACATGAGGGGATGTATTTTCCAAGTTCTTTGCTAACGAGGTCTCTTTTGAATAATGAATCCATGCCGAGATTGTTCTGCTGATAGTCTGTGGCATAAATTCCATCGTAGGTTGTTGCTCCCGTTGCAAGCATAATGAGGTCCGTTTCTTTTGCGATTGCCTCTGAGTCAATCACAATAGAGCGAATGTTTTTATACTGAGCGAGGTAGGTCTGTATTGCATTTGCTACCGATTGATTCCCTCCAGAGGCTGAAGTTGTGAGGATCACAATGGTAAAAACGTCAGAGTCTTGCCTCTGAATAATGTTTGGACGAGCGGGACAGTTAGCCTGTGCCACAAACGCCATAAGATGCTGGGGGTGTTGAGTTGCCCAATTGCAAATTGAGGTGTTTTCTTCTCGGAGAGCTGCAATCAGGGAGCTTTCTGGAGAAAATTGGCTGGATCCAAATAAGAAACAAACTTTCAAAAGGGCGTTAGAAAAAGATTCTCGGAGCCCATTTGGCAAATAGGGAAGAATGTGGTGTGCGCAGGCTGTGTAGATAATACCTGCTTGCTCAGGATCTTTTAAAACAAAGCAGAGCTCTTCATGCAGCGCGTCTGTGTATTTGATTTTTGGATATCTCTCCCCCCGATAATCGATGAGAGTATTACACTCGATTGAGTATCTGTTTTGTGCGCTTATGGTTAGGTTCCATAAAACACATAGAGCAATAATCATGCCTTTTATCATTCAAAACCCTTTTGAGAAGGGGAAATGATACTCTAAATAGGGAGAAATTGACAATGGTTACAAAATTATACCGAAAATGATTCAAAAGTTGGACTGCGGGGGCTTTGACGCAGCCGTAGGCCAACTTTTGAATCATTTTCGGTATACTTTAGGGCGCCTTTCCTGCTTTTATATTTAAAATTTTTGCTTGAAAATTTATGGGATGAGGATAAGACTCGTCGCATTAACGCGGAGGTAGGTCATGACTTTCGTTCAAAATCCCCCTTTTTTTTATCTATCCAAAGATAATCAGATAAGTGTGCTTGATTTCGTATTGTCAGAAGAGGGCAATCTCTCTTGTAGGCTAGTTTGTAAAGAATGGTTGGAAGCCACGGATGTGGTAATAAAAAAACGTTGGGATGAGCTCTTTCCAAGAGAACCTTCCTATATGAGTGTTCTGTATCTATTTAGTCGGCAAAAATACTGTTACAATGATTTTGCTTATATTGAGTTATTTCGAAATCTTCATTTGGAATGGAAAAAACAGGGGGTCCCCATTGCTTCTGGGGAATTGAAAATCACGGCTTCTTATCATAAGGATCTCTCCAATTTAATGGAGCAGAGTCTAATGAAAATATGGGAGAGAGTTTGGCCACAGGTTTATCATTTTTCTTATTATGTCAATGAACTGAGTACAGTAAGGGCATGGGTAGGATCGAAAATAACGAAAAAAGTGTGGGCAAAGGTAGAATCAGGGTATCTGTCCGGCATCGACCTTACTTTTATTCCTAAAGAAATCTGCAATTTTTCTCGGCTTCGAATGATCGACCTTTCTAATAACCGTATCGTTAAAGTTCCCTCTTTTTTAGGAGATTTTGAAAATCTTAAGATTTTAAATCTTCAAGGAAATCATATTGAAGATTTACCCAAGGAATTTTCCAGCTGGACACATTTAGATAAAATCGATCTTAGAAATAATCCCTTGAACCATTATGCAAAAGAACAGATCGCAGAGTGGAGAAAGAACAGAACAATAAGTGTTAGGTGGAGAGCATCCAGCTGCGATGAATTTTAGGATCGTGAAAATCAATAGGCAGGGTTTTGGAAGAGATATTCTGGATGGTGCAGGATTTGAAAAGAGAGGAATCCAAGGTGAATTTGCGCGAATTCGTGCTAAAGAAAATTGTTCCCCCTTTGGAGAGCAGTTTGAGGGATTTAGTGAGAAGTTCAACGTAGTCTACCTGGATGTCGAACATCTGGTCCATTTTCTTAGATCTGGAGATTGTCGGAGGATCAATGATGATGATATCGTATTTGGTCCCAGACAAAATTTCTTCATCCAGAAATTTCAGACAGTCGGCGCGAACGACCGGGTTATTTTTTAAGGGGATGGAGTTTAAAGAGAGGTTGTTCCTTCCCCAGGTCGTATAGGTGTTGGACATGTCCACGCTTTTCGTAAAAGAGGCTCCGGCGAGTGCTGCATGCACGCTGAAGGAACAGGTATATGCGAAGAGGTTAAGCACCCGTTTATTTTTGCAAAAAGTGGAGACGAGGCGGCGGGTTTCTCTGTGGTCTAGAAATAGTCCCGTGTCGAGGTAGTCGGTGAGGTTGACGCGGAAAGGGATGCCGTATTCATGCACGGTGAAAAACTCTTTTTCCTCGCCGGTTTTTTCATATTGCTGCAGCTTTTCCCGTTTGATCCGTGTTCGTGAGAAGATCATGTCTGGTGTGGTGTCAAAAATCGTGCAGATCGCGTGCGTGGCGGCGTCCGCTAGATCTTGCCTTGGCTCATCGCTGCTGGAAAAGTAGTGGACGCAGAATCTTCCTGCGTAAAAATCGATTGCCAGGGGATACTCTTTAATTTCTCTGTCGTAGATCCGAAAACAATCCGTCTGTGTGCGCTTTGCCCACTTGCGAATGTGGCGATAATTTTTTCGAATCCGATTTTTGAGCGGAGAGCTTTTGTCTTCGCCGTCTGCAATGTTGGGGAGTGATAGCGTTTCTGGCGTCATAAATTAAAAAATTTACCAACTAATTATATTTTGCAATTTCCTAGACTTGGGAGTGGAGAGAAGATTATAATCGAAAGCCGGAAAATGGAGTATCTTTAAGATGAAGTGGATCCACGACTATCAGCTCTTTCTTTTTGATTTTGACGGGCTTCTCGTCGATACGGAGCAGCTGCACTATGCATCCTACATGGAGATGAGCCGGCGCCGGGGTTGCCCCCTGAACTGGGATTTTCAGCGTTTTTGCTTGGAGGCTCATTCCAAAGCGATGGGTTTTTTTGATGGGCTGGAGAGGGAGTATCCTCGTGTTTTTGAAGAGGGCCCCTCAAAAGAGGAACTTTACGAAGAAAAAAAACGCATCTATTCCGAGATGATTCAAAATACTCCTTTAGAGTTAATGGAGGGGGCGGAACCTCTTCTTGCGCTATTAGATGCCCATAAAATTAAATGTGCTGTCGTTACCAATTCGCCAAGAGCTCAAATTGAGATCATCAAGAAGGCAATACCCGCGCTTGAAAAAATCCCTCTTTGGGTTACCAGGGAAGAGTATGTTCATGCCAAGCCATCGCCAGAGGGCTATCTCAAAGCTATTTCTCTACTCGCAGAGCCCGGAGATAAGATCATCGGATTTGAAGACACATTGAAGGGGTTGAAGGCATTGCTTGCTGCGGGTGTAGAATCGATGTTCATCTGTCCGATCGATCATGAACATGTCGAAGAGGGAAAAAAACTCGGCGCCAAACATTTCGACAAACTTTCATCTATTCGTATTTAACGTTTGCCAGATAGAGTCCGTAGGAGGGAGCCGCTCTTCCAGCGAGTTTCCTGTTTTTCGCAGCTAATATTTTCGGGATCTCATCTTTGGCGATTTTTCCCGCGCAAACATCGAGCAGCGTACCTACAATGTTACGGACCATCTTATACAAGAATCCATTCCCTTCTATCTCTAGTCTCACGCCGCCATATTCTTCGATGACATCGAGGCGATAAAGCGTTCTCACGGCGTTTTTTGATGCGGATCCCTGGTGCGCTTTATTCGCAAAGGAAGAAAAGTCGTGTGTGCCGATGAAGAGCGCAGCGGATTCTTTAAGCAAAGCAATATCGAGAGGATGGCGAATATGATAAGCATAGCGGTATTTGAAAGGATCAGGAACAGGGTCTAAGTGTAGGCGGTAGTGGTAGGTCTTGCTAAGAGCATTGAACCTGGCGTGAAAGTCAGCAGGAACTAGTTCTAGCGACAGGATACGGATGTCGGGCGGGAGGCAGTCATTTAGCGAGCCGAGTGTTTTGAAGGTGTCGATGGGCGCGCTTGTGATAAAATGCGCAGGCTGGGCCAAGGCATGAACTCCTGCGTCCGTGCGGCCGGATGCATGAAGAGCAATGGGGGCGCGCAAAAACGTGCTCAGAGAGCTCTCGATCAATGATTGGATAGAAACGGCATTTGGCTGGACCTGCCAACCTCCGTATTCAGTGCCATCATACGCTATGAGGATCTTGTATTTGAAACTAGAGGATTCCATCAGATAAGTTGCAGAATGCAGGTCTTAATGAGCTGCATTCTGCAAGCAAAGCAATTATGAGAGGTGCTTGCTGACGAGTTTTGTCATTTCAAACATGTTGATCGTCTTTTTAGCGCCGAATACTTTAGCGAGTTTGTCATCAGGGTTGATGTTGCGCTTATTTTTTGTGTCTTGGCATTTGTTGCTCTTGATGTATGCCCATAGCTTCTTTGTCACTTCAGTACGTGGCAGCGGTCCTCTGCCTACTACAGCAGCGAGTTCGTCGCTGATCTGCATTGGTTGCATGAATTTGGAAGTTTTCTCTTTCTCTTTCTTTGCCATTTGCTGTCTCCTTAAAATATCAAAAATAAGCGTTTCTTCCCTAAGACATTAGGGTGTTTTCCGTTGCAAACTATTTTTGGCGGTTAATAAATCCGCCTTAGCTTTCCTGTCCCATTTTTAAACTAGTGATCTGCCTTTTACGGCAAGGTCATTTGTCAAAAAATATTTAGACAGATTTTCGAGGGGAAAAACTTTTGTTCCTCGAATGACATGTTGTATCTCTCTTGGGATTTTATAGTCAAAAAAAATCGTTGAAGCAAGAATTAGAGGAGTCGCTCAACTCCTCTGCGAATCGTTTGTAAGTAGTTTATAATCAATAAGATAGTAATAATCTTTCAGAGAGTGATTTTTCTTAACTGGAAATCTCATCAGAAAACGTTAGAAACTCTTGATTTTTGATAGGAACCGTGGCAGTTTTTTCTTTTCGACTGGAGATTGGACCGCGTTGGAGTGTTGCGATGACAAGAGATAGCGTTTGCATGGAAAGTGAAGTTGAGAGAGTTTTTGCATGTGCAGATGCGCTAAAGAAGTGCGGCAATGATAAACAGCGCGTGGATGTGCTTGATAAAGAGCCTAGGGTTTTGCAGTGGGTAGAAAATTCGGGATGGGGCCAGAGTTTTTTTTCGAAGATGGATCTTGAAGGCGAGCTGATCATTAAATCTCTTATCGCGATTAGTCAAGAACATCTCCTGCACTCTCAACAGACTTCGTGTGTTTTTTCAGAGGCGCTAAGGACCATGATTGAAGACTTGGTCCCCGTCGAAGCTTTTTACAAAGAGATTGGGGGGATCGTCGGATATCACTGGACAATGATATCCTGTCTTGGCGCTAAAAAACACCAGGCAGGGCGTTTTTTTCATAGACCGGACGGGATCGACATCTCCGTTCAAAACGATGAAGTGATTACTCTAATCCTTGAGGGAATTGTTTCACTCCCTCTGCTTGCAGAAATGTACCCTGTTGGCGGCGCTGCCGATAGGCTCAAATTTATCGATCCGATAAGCTTTCAGCCTCTTCCTGCTGCTAAATTGACGTTTTGCGGGCATAGTCTTCTCGAGGGATTGATCCGCGATCTCCAGGCGAGAGAATCTCTTTATTATAAGCTTTTTGGAGAGCAGATCACGACGCCGATTGCGATGATGACCTCATCTGAAAAAGACAACCATTTTCATATTCTAGAACTTTTAGAGCAAAATCGGTGGTTTGGAAGAACAAAAGATTGTTACCAGATCTTTTGTCAGCGAGGCGTGCCGACGATGGATCGAGAAGGCAGGTGGTGTTTACAGGATCAGTCTGGAAAATTGCTCATGAAGCCGGGTGGGCACGGAGTGATTTGGAAGGTTGCAAAAGAGGCCGGGGTTTTTGATTGGTTAGAAGCACATGGGCGCAAAAAGATTTTGATTCGGCAGATCAATAACCCGATTGCAGGAGTTGACCATGGCTTGCTTAGCTTTTGCGGCGCCGGGTTTCGCGATGATAAGGTGTTTGGTTTTGCCTCTTGCTCAAGGCAGATCGGATCTGCGGAAGGGGTCAATATTCTCATCGAGAAAAGAGGCTTTGAGATGAGCAACTTTTGCCTGAGCAATATCGAATATTGTGATTTCCCTCAGTTTTCTATAGAAGATGTTCCGATGGAACCCGGCAGCCCTTATTCTCAATTTCCCTCTAACACTAACATTCTTTTTGCAGACATCTCAGCAGCTAAAGAGGCGATCAAATCCTGCCCTATCCCTGGAATGCTCGTCAATCTTAAGGAGATGTCATTTGCCGATGAAAAGGGCAACATTTATCAGAGGGAAGTGGCGCGTTTAGAATCGACGATGCAGAACCTGGCGGATTGTTTTTCTGAAGAAGTGGATTTTTCGGTGTCTTCCAAAGATGTCGATTTGAAGACTTATTTGACGTATAACCACAGACGAAAAACCATTTCAACAACGAAGAAACTGTTTCAGGAAAATGTTTCCCTTTTAGAAACCCCTGAAGGATGCTTTTACGATCATCTCTGCAATGCCCGTGACCTGCTTGTCAACCACTGTCATATGAGCGTACCTGAGATCCCTGATATGGATTCTTATATCCACAAAGGCCCTTCGTTTCTTTTTTCCTATCATCCGGCGCTTGGACCTTTATTTTCCATTATTGGTCAAAAGATTAGCGGAGGATTTTTTAATCTCTATAGCGAGCTCAAATTGGAGATCGCTGAAGTGCATATCGAGAGTTTAAAGCTATCTGGATCCTTGCATATCTTGGCCGAAAGAGTGATGGGAGAGGTTGGAGAAGATGGCATTCTGAGGTATTCTGATCGCGTAGGATGCGTGCGTCTAAATAATGTCTCTGTGGAAAACCGGGGGCTTGATAAAGCGGCTAATAATTGCTATTGGAAAGATGAAATTGAGCGCCATGAGCTCTGTGAAATTTTGATCCATGGCGATGGAGAATTTGTCGCAGAGAATGTGGCTCTTCGCGGAAACCTGCGGATTGATGTTGAAACAGGATCAAGACTTACTGCTTTTGAAGAGAACGGAGAGCTCAAGTTTAAAAAAGAGGCCTTATCAGGGATTGAAAAAAGGTGGATCTATCATCTCTCTGATAATGGAGAGATTCTACTTCACAACCACAAGAGGGGATAAAAAAAAGCAGCAGGGGTTTTAAGCCTGCTGCTCTAAAAAACAACTCTTGAATTCGTAAGAATTATGGAGTTGTTGTTTGAGGTTGTTGTTGTGCGGGTGTGTGGCTGCAGAAAACGTTGTTAACAATCGTGGTGAGGATTGCGCCGACTGCAAATGCAATCGCTGCGATGATAATCGGTTGTTTATTTTCTTGAGCAAATGTTCTCAGATTCTGAAAATGGGGCTTTACAAACTCAGCCACTTTTCCAGCTGTTTCAGCTATGAAGGAACCTACAGCGGATACTGTTTTGCCGATCCATGTTGCAGCTGAGGAAGCAAAGTCTTTCATTCCTTCGCAGCAGTTGGATAGTGCATCTTGAATTCTCATTGACATAATGACCTCCTGATAGAGATGTAACGTTAAATTTCTTAAAGAGAAATAGTCCCAATAAGGGCATCATATCGGAAAGTGAAGTTTGTGGGAAAATGTTTTTCCAACTTACTTTAATTTCCTTCTCGTCGCCCTCTAAGGGCTCTCCTAAATAGAGTTCTCTTGAAACTTGGGTTTGATTATAGCTTCAGTCCGATTAATGTAAAGAGCCTGTTAAGGTTGTATAAATTTTAGGTGATACTCGATGCTCCACTTTTTTCTGTTCTCATAGAGCGAGAGAGGCAAACGTAAATCGGTCCGACCGATGCAGGTCATAGCCGAAGGCGCTATTTCCTGCATAGGCCGTACCGATTTGCGAAAGCCGCAGCCGTTCTGGGAGCCAGAAAAAAGCGGGGCATCGAGTGATAAATGAGGGGTGTTCTTAGAGGGAAATACGCTGATTTTGTCATGTATTTTAATAGGGCAAATTGGGTATACTCCAAGGTGAACGCATAGACAAACAAATTAACCCCTCAGCTAAAGAGAATTTATGAACGAGCAACTGCAAGAGCAAATCAAAAACATCGATAATCGTCTCCTTCACATGATGAGGTATCTTTGACTTAGCCAATAAAGAAAGGCAAGTCTTAGAACTCGAAGCAAGAATGGAAACGTCTGACTTTTGGGATGACAATACTAGAGCCCAAAAAGTCATCGAAGAGTGCAACGATCTGAAAGCATGGACGCTTCCTTACAAAGATCTTAAACACAGGTTCGATAACGTCAAAGAGCTTCTCCCCGAAGTTGATGAGGCTGCAGATGCAGAGTTTTTCGCGCAGCTCATTTCTGAATTAAATGACGTCGATAAAACGCTCGCTGGACTTGAAGTGCGCCGGATGCTCTCCGGTGAGCTCGACAACAAGAACTGTTTCTTAAGCATTAACGCAGGCGCAGGAGGAACAGAAGCGTGTGATTGGGGTGGAATGCTTTCCAGGATGTATCAACGCTGGGCTGCCAAGAGAGATTGGAAAGTTGAAGTTTTGGATGTGGTCGACGGCGATGTCGCCGGCATTAAGAGCATTACTCTCAAATTCACAGGTCCCTTTGCTTATGGGTACTGCAAAGCGGAACGCGGCGTTCACCGCCTTGTCAGGATTTCTCCTTTTGACAGCAACGCTAGACGCCATACGAGCTTTGCCTCCGTTGATGTGACTCCGGAGATTGATGATGACATCCAAGTTGAGATCAGGCCGGAACATGTAAGAGTGGATACCTACCGGGCCTCCGGTGCTGGCGGACAGCATGTCAATAAAACAGATTCTGCGGTGAGGATGACGCATCTGCCCTCCGGGATCATCGTTTCTTGTCAAGCAGAGCGCAGTCAGATTCAAAACCGGGAAACCTGTATGAAGATGCTGAGGGCCAAACTCTATGAGAAAGAGTTGATAGAGCGCGAGAGCAAACTTAAAGATATGGCCGGCGAGAAAAAGGAAATCGCATGGGGCAGCCAGATCCGCAATTATGTATTCCAGCCCTACACGCTTGTCAAAGATACTAGAACCAAGTATGAAGTAGGAAATATTCACGCTGTGATGGATGGGGAGTTGGATGATTTTATCAACGCCTATCTCAAGGAATTCGGGTAAGAAATGGAAGAGCTCCCAGGTTTAGATATTCGCTATACTTATGTGACGGACTTGCCCTATTTGCGCCAGTGGCTTCTCGATCCAAATGTGCAAAAATGGTTTCCCGTATCTGAAGAGCGCGAAATTGAAGATTGCGTGCAATGTTGGATCGGCTTTAGCAGATATAGCTCGAGCATTACGGCAACTGTGGATGGAGTGCCTTGCGGAATCGGGACCCTTTTTCTCATGCCGTACCGCAAAGTTGCCCATCACTGTTTATTCAAACTTGTCGTGGATCCAAAATTTCAGGGAAAAGGGATCGGCAGTTCTCTTCTAAAAAACTTAAAACATTTGGCGAAGAACTATTTCCACCTCGAGATCATCCATATCGAAGTGTTCGAAGGGAATCCCGTGCTCCGCCTTTTACGAAATCACGATTTTCGCGAATTCGCCCGCCAGGAGAAATTTGTCAAAGACAAAGGCGTTTATCTCGCGCGCATTCTCTGCGAATGTAACCTTTAAGTGAGTCCTTATGTCTCAAAATTCATCCCCCTTAAGTTTTCGTCTGACAAATCTTGAGGATGCTCCGTTTCTTCTGAAGTGGCTCTCCGATCCCAAAGTAATGCGTTGGTTTCCCATGTACGATGCCAGGGAAATCGAAGATGCCGTGCGCATTTGGATCGGATATTCCCGGATCGAATCTGGAATGACCGCGCTTTGGAACGGAGAGCCTTGCGGTATTGCAAACCTATACATCCAACCTTACAAAAAACAGGCCCACACCTGTCTTTTTTCGATTATCGTCAAAGAAGAGATGCGGGGCAAAGGGGTCGGTAAAGGTTTGATGGAAGAATTGATGAAGCTTGCCAAGGAAAAATTTAAGATAGAAATCCTGCATTTAGAAGTTTATGATGGTAATCCCGCGCGGCATCTCTATGAAAGATTGGGCTTTAAAGAGTTCGGGCGCCAGGGTAAATTTATCAAGGAAGACGGTAAGTACACTTCGAAAGTCTTCATGCAACGATCACTATAGGACACATATGGCAGGTCATAGTAAGTGGGCCAACATCAAACACCGCAAGGGAAGAGCGGATGCGATTAAAGGGAAAATTTTCTCCCGCCTGGTAAAAGAAATTATCAGTGCGGTCAAACAGGGAGGGCCTGATCCCAAATCCAATTCCAAGCTTCGCCTCGTCATCCAAAAAGCGCGGGAGGCCAACCTTCCAAACGACAATATCGAACGCAATATCAAAAAAGCCTCGAGCGAGACCCAAGCAGACTACACTGAAATGACCTACGAGCTTTACGGTCACGGCGGGGTGGGGATCATCGCCGAGGTCATGACGGACAATAAGAACCGGATCTCTTCCGATATGCGCATCGCTACGAATAAAAAAGGGGGTAATGTCGCAAACCCCGGAGCTGTAGCTTTTAATTTTGACCGCAAAGGCGTTCTCCTTGTTTTGAAGAAAAATGCCATTGAGGATGCACTCTTTTTAGCTGCGTCAGAAGCTGGAGCGGAAGATTTCGATTCCACAGACGATGCCTTCATCGTTTATACCCCTCCCGACCAACTCATCCAGGTCAAAGATAAGCTGACTCAGCTTGGCTTTAAATGCGAAGAAGCGGAATTGCAAATGATTCCCAAGCTCTACGTCGAATGCGATGCAGAAACGCAAAAGCTCAATCAAGAGCTCATCGATTATTTAGAAGATCTAGATGACGTCGATGCCGTTTATCACAACATGAAGATGGAATAGGCCTATACCCAAAACGCAACTCTTTCAACGAGTTTTCAACCGAATGCAGTATAATCACAAATGGCCTTATCGGGACGGATATTTAAAAGAAATTCCTCACAGGGCATGCATAAGATATTCTTCTTTTGCATCCTTGTTTTTCCTCGATAGAGAAGGATCGGTGTGCATTCGGGGTAATCGGCTTGAAAAGCCTCCAAACCTTTTAGATCATTGGGGTGAATTGTCTCTCCATGTTTTACTTCAATGGCAAGGAAAGTTTTTGGCCCATAGACGATAAAATCAACTTCTAATTTGGAGCGAGTACGCCAGAAAGCCAGTTCAAAAAGTTCCACTTGGGCATCGACCCAAGCTTTTAGATGCTGACAGACAAGTCCCTCTAATGCAGCACCCTGAATTTCTTGAGGGATATCGAGAGGACGTTGCGGCCTGAGTGAATGAAAGACACCCGCGTCAAAGATATAGAATTTAGGGCGCTCGGCTAGAGCGCGCTGCGCTCTCTTTGTAAAGACAGAAAGCGTATATCCAAGTAAAAGATCCTGAAGAATTTGAATGTAATTCTCGACTGTTTTCCGAGAGACATTACATTCACGAGAAATGTTAGCAAGATTCAATTCAGCGGCATGAGAGAAGCTCACAATTTCTAAAAATCTGGCAAAGTCGCCGATTTGTCTCACAAGCCCTTCCGCTTGCACCTCTTCTTTTAAATACATGCCGGCATATGTCTTGAGCGTCTCTTCCGGATTTTCTGAACCTCGAACAAGGGGAAGAAGACCGAGCTTAAGAGCATCTTGAAGATGGAACTGTTCCCCGAGTTCCGCAGCGAAGAAGGGAGGCATATGCTTGAGGAGCGCTCTTCCTGCCAATAGATCGACGCCAAAGCGTCTCAATTTTCGAGCGCTAGATCCCGTAAGAACAAACAAAATTCCCTTTTTTTCTTCGATTAACGCATGAACTACTGATAGAATGTCGGGGATTTTTTGCACTTCATCGATCACAACGACTTTTTTTTCCGGATGGGCTGCAACCACCTCTTTCAGCCTCTCGGGAGCCGCGCTATAAAGACGCAGTTGGTCCAGTTCGAGCAGGTCGATCCATAGAGCATCGGGGTAGCGGTTTTTAAGCCATGTCGACTTCCCTGTCCCTCTCGGGCCGAACAAGAAAAAACTTTGTTTCGGAGCCTTAAAAAAGCGGGTTATCCAGAAAGGTAAATGCAGTTTTGCCATTGATTTGCCATTTTGAGTCTCATTTTGGCATTTTAAGGTTAAAATTGCATCAATTTGTTTTAAGTGTTTCAGGGTAAGTCGCTTAAAGATCTTATATTCCACTTTCCCCTAGCTCATTTGGAACGGCTGCGTTTTCACAATTCGGCCCGGCCGGCGCAGGAATCTGTCGGCTGCTGGAGGCCGTGAGGTTGGAGAATAGATACAAAAATATTAAAATTTCGAAAATTAATGGGTTAATGAGGCTTCAATCTGCTTTATTCTTTGGTCAACATTAGTGTGGGTAAGATCAAATCTCGAATCCCCAGATTCTGTATAGATTAATTTTCTCCAAGCGCTCTTGCTTATTGAAATGTTGATCTCGTTACGTAATTCCAAAGTATGATTTTTTGCTTCTATAAAAAATTTTAGGGGCTTCTTCTTTTTCTAATTGATTGCTGTGTTTGAGAGCTGTCTTATCGGCCTGTAATTCCCTGTACTGAAAGAATTTGAAAAAAGTTGTATAATGAATAATCGCTAAAGATGTGAGGGTTATACTATCCATTTGCAAATAAAAATATAAATACAAATTAATTAATTGTTGTGTTTTGTTTTAGTTATCGATGTGTTAATATTGTGTAAATTTTTAAACGGTTAATTTATGACATCAATTCTAAGAGTAAATAATTTTTCTGTAGCGGCAAACCAAGCTTATGGCAGCGCCAAATACCTCTGCACGGATTCTCAAAGTTTAGGTGTGCGCCAGGTAGACCTTCCCAAATCTTTTTCCTCTCAAGCGGCCAAAGAAAATAGGGAGACCTGGAAAATTTTTCGCCAAAGCCTTGTCGATACAATTGGACCTACAAAATTCGATTGGATCTGCCATCGGTACAGATCTCAATTGAACTTCACGCGTATGCAAAAATCGGGAGAGGCTTTATTGCCTGTCCACGTCGAACTATTCAGCGTAGGTGTGGCTCAAGTGCTTAGCCGCGATATCAAGGCCAAGTTTCCAGAAAAAATTAAGACCCTCACCCGTGAAGAGATCACCCAGAAAATACGGCAAGTACAGCCTTTTCCAATTGTCGGCGGATACAAAGATCCGTGCAAGATCTCAGGTTCACCGGGGACGCTTTTTGCCAATTTCTTTCACGATAAACTCCTTATGGACAAAGAAAAGCAGCTGTTATTTTCCGATACGGAGCGCCTTACCTTTCCCGCATGGCTGGAGAGAATGTGCAAGGTCACTGTCAATCGCGAGCTGATTGAAGGGCAGTTGATCCCAGCGCCTGGTCAAGACGGACAAATGGACTATTACAAAGTTTATAGAAAAATCGGCGGCAGCGGCCTTGTTTCCTATGCTTTAAAGCCGGCAACGATTCATTCAACGCTAAAGCCTCTGATTGTTTTCAGGCCTACTCAATGGGCTTTTTCCAATGAAGATTCCTTTGATTCCTATCTCAACGATGTTCAGCCGAATGTGGGAGAAATGGGATGGATGGCCACCAGAAAGCAGTTCGAGTATCTCATGAACGATCCCCATTTTAGGAGAAATAACGAGAAGATCTCTATCGGAGGGTATAGCCTAGGCGGTGCTCATGAACAATATTTCTTGGCTAACCATTCGGAACATGTCTCTTATGCTGCATTTTACAACGATCCCAGCATTACCGAACAAGTCTCAGAAGATTTTGCTGAAAAGATGAAGGAGCTGCCTCCAAGAACCGAGCCATTGAATATTCAGCTTTTCCGAACCAAGGGCGATTTTTGCCATTACGTCGGAGGAAAGCACGTGGGCTGGGGAGTTGATCGCCCGGATGTCAACATTCAGCTGCTAGAAATCGATCCTGACAAAAAAACGGCAGCTGCATTCAAGCTGCATTCCCATCGCATTTTCGATAATACTCATTTTCCTTATCAAATTAAGATCTGTGAAGAGACTGAGGAGTTGTTCAATCATTTGGACAATTCTAAAAGAGGCGCGGATGTTTTCTGGTATGAGAGAATGCGCAGGCTCTGGGGAAGAGTTGCATTTCTTTCCTTTTCTTGCCTTTCCGTGGCCATAAAAGGATTTTCACGTGTATTCGGCATAAGAATTTTGCGCAGCAGCACCCAGCCCGATCTTTAAACCTAAAAACGGCAATTGGAGACGGAAAATTGACGCAACCTTTTGAACCAGAATCGGTTTCGGCAGGGAGCCCTCTTCACCATTTGGAAATGTGAGCCCCCGTCGAACCGATTCTGATTCAAAATCTTGCATCACTTTGCCATCTCGAACTGCCGTTTCTAGGTTAAATCGCTATTTCTTCTTGCTTATGTACTTCTTATACAGGATAGGAAGTAGGGCTAAGCAAGCAAGGCCGAGCATTGCGATCTTGAATTGGGTTGTGAAGAGCTCTTTCAATACGAAATGAGTGTGCGTTTCAAAATACTTGGAGAGGCTCTCTCCGCTGTCGACTAAGAAAAAAGCTAGGGGAATAACGCCTACGAATGTTGTCCAAATAAAAGTGAACGATTTAATGCGGAATAGACCCGCTCCTACATCGACAAGCCAAAAAGGCAAAATGTGAGAAAAGCGCAAAAAGAGGAGGTAGCAGGCCTCGTCGTTTTTGATCTTTATTTGCATTTTATGCAGAATACCCTTGTTTTCTCTGTTGATTGTCCCCGTAAAAGCCAATCTGAACGCTAAGAAAAAGATCGTAGCCCCGATCGTTTCAGAGATGCAGACATAAGCGATTGCAAGAGGCATAGGGAATAGAAACCCTGCAAGTAAGCTTAAGAACGTCGAGTCCGGTATCACTAGGGTCACGGATACGATGTAAATTCCGATAAAATAGACGGCGGACAGCAAGGGTCTTTCAGTAGCAAAATCCCTCCACTTCAAATGGAGCTCTTGAATTCTCTCGAAATTAAAGAGGTGAAGACCTCCATTCAAATAAAAGATGATAATAAACAGAAGAATCAAGACAAATGGAACGAGAGCGAAGATTCTTCTGTTTTTTTTCATCTATTTAACCGAAAAAGAGCCGAGAGCTCCCACGTCGTCCTTGGTGATCAATTCGTAGTGAAAGTCGTTCTCGGGTGTGATCACTCCTTCCACCAGCACAGCTAGGCGGCGGGGATTGTTGCGCGAGAGGAGTTGATGGGAAACATCACAGAATCCCTCGTAGTTGAGCTCTTTCAAGCTTGCGATCCGCTTCTCGATCCATTTGAAATCCTGGTACTCGAAGGCGAGCTCATTCAAGAGCGCCGCCATGCCTGGCATGTTTTCAGGAGGCATCTTTAGTAGCGTGATGAGGGTAGCGCGGATGCTCTCAAAACGCCCTTCCGGGATTTGGACGCTCAAATTCTTATCAAAGCTCTCTAAGAAAAGCTCGAAACGAGCGAGCAGATCAGATGTCGTATGCGTGCTTGACTGGACTGCGAAGAACTGCATGAGTTGACGCTCTTCTTCGGTATTCCAGGCTTTAGCGATGTAAGCTGTTTGCTGCTTGGTGCGCAAGGTGTCAAAGAAAGAATCGGAGAGTGCGTATCCCAAAACCTGCTGGATCGCTTTGCGCTCAAAACTAAACGGGCCTTCCTGCAAAAGAAGGAGAACGCCGCTTCCCTGCCGTTTGGTTGGCTGGACAATCTTATAGGGACCGTACTTGTCGGAAAGGACGAGCACTTTTTTCTTGTAATGGTTCGCCGGTAAAAAGGGCTGCGCAGAGAGCTCTTTTTGCAAATCGCTCCAGAGAGCTTGGGCATCTTGACGAGTGATATTTCCATAGAGCATTCCTTCCGTGAACGTCGTTAGGAAAAGATCTTTGGCAAACTGCGTAAACTCTTCATAGGTGAGCGCATGGATCGCTGTGAGCTTCTCAAGTTCTGTAGGTTTATTGAATAAAATGCCATCGAGCTGCTGCATCGCTTGGCGCACAGGCAATTCTTTGGAAGCATTGTCATAATCGGACGAGATGGAAGTTCGGTAGATTTCAAACTCTTCTTTTGTAGGTGTGACACTCTTAAGAGAGGCAAAAATCTGATTCAAAAGCAGCGGCGCTTTGTCGTTGTAACCGGAGAGGTTCATCGTCAATTTGAACTCATCGACACTAAAATGTGTCGAGAGCCCGGCACTCGATGCCAGCGCCAGATCTGAAGAGAGCTTTTCAGAGAGCGCGCGGACGAAGAGATCTGAGAGTGCTTGGGATTTTGCAGTGTTGTCGATGAGCGGCGATTGAAAGCTGAACAGGCAAGAAACCTCAGGAACTTTATAGCGGGTGTCCGCACTGTAGTAAATGCTGCTTCCTTCATCCGATTTAAGCAAGAGAGGTGCGCTTTGGGCCTGCTCTTCTGCATTATTGACCAGTTCGAGTTGTTTGGGAAGGTAGGGGTTAGGAGGAGGAAACTGGATAGCAGGAATTGGAGAGGCATCGTTCCAAACGGTCATATGGGATTTTGAGACATTTTTGATCGAATACTCGGCATCCATCCATTTCTCTTTTGTGTCCATTGCAATACCGGTCTTGGCAGGGTCTGCGAGGACGAAATAGAGGCATTTTTCCGCTTTGAGCGATTCGACAAAAGAATGAATAAATGCGGGATCATACTTTTCAGGGATACATGTTCTCTCAGGAAACGTAGCGAGATTTTCGTAGGGCATATTGGAAGAGATGTTCATCACCGTGCTGAATGCGTCATCGCGCGATTGGAACTGGTAGTTCAATTTGGCCATCGTCTGAATTTCATCGAAAAGATGTGCAGGGAAGCCGTTTTGTTTTAATAGAGCAATCGCCTGATAGACGCGCAGGATTGCTGTGTCTATCTGTGTCAATCCGAAATCGGTAAGCGAGATATCGACGGAGAAGAAAAGGGACTGGTTGCTCATGCGATCGCAGCTTATCTGAACGCTTTCTGCAATTTTTTCTTTTTTTAGGACCTGTGTGAGACTGTTTGCTCCTTCTTGTCCGAGAGCATAGGCGACAAGAGAGGGCGCTTTACGCGTAGTGTCTTCTGCAAAGACAGCCGGAACTTCCCAGTTTAGTGAGAGTTGTTTGATGTCTTTGACAGGCTTTATAAAGATCATGTGCCCGCGCTGCTGCGCTGATGTGATATCGGAAGGAAGCTGTTTTTGTGAGACTTTAAATTGAGGCACTTTTGAGAAATCTTGAACCGCAAGCAGCCGCATCTCTTCGATAGGAAGAGGGGAGATCATGACAAGGTGCATCTTGTCTGCGCTGTAGTGGGTTTGGTACCAGGAGCGCAATGCAGATTGGGGGATGCCGACTAATGTCTGGGCATTACCCGTTGAAAAACTGCTGTAGGGATGATTTGGGTTTCCCGTCTCTTTCATGATCATGTATTGGCGCCAGCCGTCATGCTCGATATTTTTTGAATGCTCCTGATCGACGGCATGCAGCTCACGGCTAATGCAGTTGGGAGAAAAAAGGGGGTCGATAAAAAAGTGGGAGAATCTGTCGAGTGACTCATCGAAGGCATCGTTATTGACAGAGAACATATATACAGTGCGATCGGAAGCTGTGAACGCATTCACCTTGCCGCCGTGGTCATTGATGAATTGCATATATTCGAATTCATTGGGATAAGCGCCCGTTCCCATGAACAGCATATGCTCTAGAAAATGCGCCATCCCGGGATATTCCTTAGGGTCTTCCCAGGAGCCGGCGCCAACTGCCACTCCTGCTGCAGATTGCTCTGCTCCGGGATCTGAGACCAAATAGACTTGCAGGCCATTTTTCAAAATGAGCTTTTCAACTTTCCTGCCTTCCAGAGAGGGATTGAGGATCGGAAGGGTGGCTTTATCTTCTATAATGGTATAGGAGTTTTGCAGTGCTTGCTCACTCGCAGTTAGGGGAAGGGCGGATAAAAGCAAAAACGACAGAATAAAAGTAGATCTTTTTACGCGCATGATGGGCTCCTTAAGGCTCACTAGTCTAAAGTTAATCATGCACCATAACAGGAGAATATTGCAATTTTAAGAAAAGGTTTTCTTGAGGTTTCTTGGAAGCAGTACAAAATCACTTGAACAATGCCTGTTAGGAATGTCATAGTTTTTTGGAATTGAAATCATGATTGGAGAAATCCCAATGAACGCTTTTTTTTATGCGCTATGCACATTTCTTATTTTTCTAACGAATACTCGCCCTGCATTTTCTCAAGAGAGTGCGACCCAAATCAAAGAGCCCAAAGTCTTGGTTCTGATCATTGCCTCTGATAACTTAGAGGCTTACATCAAACTTCAAAATGTGTGGAGATCATATATGCATTCTGATCCTGAGCATTTTGAGGTTTATTTTATCCGGGGCAATCCAGATTTGTCTACGCCCTATAAAATTGAGGGGGATGATCTATTTGTTAAATGTGAGGAGAATTATGTTCCCGGCATTACAGAAAAAACTGTTTTGTCAATCGAAGCAATGCTGCCAAGAATAAAAGAGTTCGACTATGTCTTAAGAACAAATCTATCCTCGTTTTATGCTTTTGATAGGCTGCTAAACTATTTGCTGTGTATGCCAAAAGAGGGATATTATGGCGGAGTGCATCAGTATCTTCCGGAAGATTGGGTACCTGAATATGGTAGAATCGATTTTGTTTCAGGTGCAGGCATTTTACTCTCTTCAGATTTAGCTGAAATGCTAGTCAGTGAAAAAGAGGATGTGCTCGAATTCAGCAAAGAGCTGCCCGATGATGTTCTTTTTGGATATTATTTTCAGAATAAGTCTATTCCTATTTTTGGCATAGGACGCCTGGATATCCCTTCAATTGAACATTGGAATCTAATAAAAGAAAATATGCCGGAAGTAATTTTTCATTTCAGGGCCAAACAAAATTATGGTATCCGCTCAGCACAAGAGGCTTTCGAGGATGAACTCTATATCGATTTGGAGCTGCTGAAAATGTTTTACCCAATATCCAAATGAAAAAACCTCATGGCTACGCGAGGTTTATGCTTCTAGATAGATTGTGTATACCGAAAATGATTCAAAAGTTGGCCTACGGCCGCGGGAGCTTTCGCATTGCCCCAAATGCCGATTAATTTTGATATTTGGTATAAGGTGGTTTTGCTTCTTTGCGGTGGTGATAAAGGGTCGCAGATAAAGGACATTAATAAAGCAAAGGAGTATTTAAAAGATTATCAATCAAGAGGAAAAAAACATGGCAAGAAGTAAAAATTATCAAGAATGGTTGATTGAAAAGTTAAAAGATCACGATGAAGCTGTGGCCTACTTAAATGCTGCGCTCGAAGAAAGTCTTAAGGGCGATGAGGAATCGCAACATCTCTTTCTCACGGCTTTGAGAAATGTTGTTGAAGCTCATGGCGGGATTGGAAATTTGGCAAGAAGAACAGGTATGGGTAGGGAGAGTCTTTATAAGACCCTTTCGGAGAAAGGCAATCCCAAATGGCACACTCTTGTCTCGTTGGTAATTGCCCTTGGTCTGAATTTGAGATTAAGTTAAAAATTGCATGAATATGTGGGTAGTTCAGGTTTCACAGAATCACTATTTGCTCGTCAAGGATTCGGTCGCGAATTCGCCAATAAATTGAGTTGTAAGTAATGATATCGACTTTGCGGTCTAGTGTCTTTTCCAAGTCTGATTTCAAATCCACCAAGTCAAAAAGGCTTTTGTTTTTTTCTTTGTATTCAACCAAAAAATCAACATCGCTTCTAAGTTTTTCTGTGCCTCGAGCATAGGAACCAAATATCGAGGCTCGTTTCACAGAGTGTCTTTTCAGAATAGGCAATGCTTTTTTCTTGTTCATAAGCAAACGGGGGCTCTATTTATGTCGTCCGTATATACCTAATTTTTGAGGTTTCTTGGGTATATAATAAATTTAGGGGAACTTTGCGTAATCTTTGCGGACGAGGTTGCAGATGTACTCGGCACGTGCGGAGCGCCTCTCGTGCTTATTGGGGGAATCGCTGCCGGGGAATTTCTCCATGTCGATTTCGGGGCCAAAGGCGAGGTGGATGTCGGCGCGTTTGGTTATCCTGGCTTCCCCGAGCTCTATTTGGATGGTCTGGGGAGGTGGGAGAAGGGCGAAGGTCTTGAGGGCCATAGGATAGAAATGGGTCGGGTGGCCGGCCATTTGTGTCATGAGGTAGAACATTTTGATGCTTTGGGGATCAAAGGGAGCGATCTCGACGACGCCATCTTGGTTGGGGCGATCTCTTCCGCCGCTTGGCGCTACGTAGATCGCTTTGCCTCCTTCGCTTAAGAGTTGGCTCATGAGTTCCATCGTGCGCTTGTTGTGCAGCTGCTTTTTCATCTTGTCTTCAGGAGGATTGTCGATGTAGCGCTTGGAGTAGATGCACAGTAGGTTTCTTCCCATGCTGGCGGGGACTGCGAGGGGATCGGTGATCACTCGTTCGCCTGCAACGAAAATCATCTCTTCGCCAAGTTTGGGATAGGAGTCTTCCAGAAGGATGCTGATCGCCTGAGGGTCGGCTTCTGTTTGGTGGTTGGCGAGGAAGATGACATTGTCCCCTTTTTCCAGGTAAGCTGCGATCTGTTTTAGATTGTCCTGGCCGATTACGCTAGAATGGGGCAAATCGACAAGCGGTTTGACGAGGTCGATTCCGAATTGATAATAGTCAAAGGGCTTGCGGATGAGAGCGTGATAGGGCTGGAAATCAAAGGGTTTTTGACACTGCTCTTTGATGAGTTTTAAGAGAGTAAGGAAGACCTCGTGATGGTAATCGGCAGGACCGGGAGCTCCTGAGATTGCTTCCTGATAACACAAATAGAACTTCTCAATGATCTCGCCGTACTTGGGAGGGATGGATCCTTCCTTGACGTACTGCTCGAGCAAGGAATAAAAGGGTTTAAATTTCGAGTTTTTTTCCATTGGTCGTCGAGAAAAATTGGCAATCATTAAGGTGCAGGGTGTCGTCGGTATCAAAACGCAGTTCGGCGTTGAGTTTTTGAGCCAGTTTGCGTAAATGTTCTTTGTCATGATGTCCGAGGAAGCGGTCAAAATCGGGATGCGATACGACCTTCAAGCCAAACTGTTGATGCTGATTGATGAGTTTTTTAATCGAGCGTTCAATTTCGATAGCGACGCTCTCATGACTCTTGATCATGCCGTTGCCATGGCAATAAGGGCAGTTAGTGAAGATCGTCTGGGCGAGGGATTCTCTGCTGCGCTGTCTTGTCATTTCGACAAGTCCAAATTCGCTCATCCCCAAAATGGTGCATTTTGCAGAGTCATCTTTCATCGCTTCCTTTAAGCGGTCAAGAACTCGGCGTTGATTCTTCCTGGAGCGCATGTCGATGAAGTCGCAAATGACAAGACCTCCGACATTGCGAATCTGGAGTTGGCGTGCAATCTCCTCCGCTGCTTCCATATTGATGCGGACGAGGGATTCTTCGACATCTGTTGTGGAATGGGTGCTTCTGCCTGAGTTGACGTCGATAGTGTACATCGCTTCTGTGCGGTCGAAAAAGAGGTAGCCGCCGCTTGGAAGCCAGATTTTGCGCTTAAGTGCTTTGTCAATTTCATTTTCGATATTGAAGCGCTCGAACATCGGAGTTTTGTCGCGGTAAAGTTCGATTTTGAGCGTGTGCTCGCCGCTATATTTCGCATAGATATTCTTGGCGCGCTGGAAAGTAGCGTAGTCGTCGACAAGTAGGCGATCGAATTTTTTATCGACCGCTGTGACAACAGCGCGCTTGATCAGGTCGGACTCTTCGTAGAGACAGGTGGGTTTTGTGGACGCTTGGAAATTTTCAATGATTCCCTGCCAGGTCTTGAGAAGCTCTGTCGCTTCTTGAATGAGCATTTCTGGAGTTGCATTGACGCTTGCTGTTCGGCAAATCAATCCCATGTCTTTTGGCATTTCAAAAGCGCGAATGAGTTTTTTAAGTCTCTCTCTGGAAGCTGCGTCTTCGATTTTGCGCGATACGCCGCGATGAGGTGTATTTGGCAGAAGGACGAGGTATCTTCCAGGGAAAGAGATATTGGATGTAAGTCTTGCCCCCTTGGTTCCGATCGGCTCTTTAACGATCTGGACGAGAACGGGCTGGTCCAATTTTAGGATTTTTGAGATGTCGGTTTCTTTGTGCTTCTGCGATCCTGTTTTGGATTTTTCCATATCCCACTCAAAATCCATTTCGAACATTTCTTGGAATTTTTGAGTGTTTTCGATGATATCGGAAATGTGGATGAAGCCATTTTCCCCTTCGTTAATGTCGATGAAGGCGGATTGGATGTTATGCAGGATATTTGTCACTCTGCCGCGGAAGACATTGCCGGCAAGCAGGCGATTTTTTTTTCTTTCGATGATTAGATCGTGAAGAGATCCATTTTTTAATACAGCATAACGGGTTTCTTTGGACTCGACGTTCAGTAAGATTTCTTGCATTAGGATCCCCGGAAGTATTTTCTATAGTAAAATGCTATTGGATTGAGGGAGTCAGGTAAAGCGCTCAAAACGCAAAATAGCCTGCTTCCCCGAAAGTGAGGATCATATCGAATTTCAACTTCTTTTTCCATCAAAATTAGAGGATGTCTACAAAATAAGGTTCTGTCGATTTTGGGGTTCTTTTGGCCGCTTTTCGATTCTTTTTTCGGGGGTTATATCAATTTCGTATATGACCCCCGAAAAAAGAATCGAAAAGCGGCCAAAAGAACCTCCAAAATCGACGAACCCTTACTTTGTAGGCATCCTCTGAGCGAGGGTTTTTTAGCGACTATGCAAAAAAAGTTTATCTCTAAGGAACTTTTTCAAGCTCTTCTCTGACAGTATCTACAAACTTATGTTGAATGAGCCTTGAGGCGGTTGTGATGCTGCAGATCAAGCTTTGCGGGCTGGAGTTGCCGTGGCATTTAATGACGATTCCATCGATACCGCAAAGGATCGCCCCGGGGTATTCAGCGTAGTTGAGTTTATGGCGCATTTCTGCAAGAGTGCCTTTGATGTTGGGGGGGCACTCTTCTGCGAAAGGTTTGTGCAGCTCTTCCATGATGACAGCCGCCATTCCTTCTGCTGTTTTCAAGAAAACATTGCCGGTAAAACCATCAGTGACCAGGACGTCAATTTCGCCATGAAAAACATCGCGCCCTTCAATATTTCCGGAAAAGGTAAAGGAGGAATCCTTTTTCTGGCTTTGGGAAAGGAGTTCGTCATAAGCGATTTGAAGCTCAGGTGTTCCTTTTTTTGCTTCGGAGCCGATGTTAAGCAGACCGACTTTCGGTGTTTTTATACCTCTGCTCTTTTGGTAGGCAACTCCCATCGCTGCGAATTGAATGAGGTGGCTGGCTTTGTAGGATGTGTTAGCTCCAACGTCGAGAACAGCGATCTCATTTTGCTTTGTGGGAATTAAGGCCATTAAGGCGGGGCGAAGGTTGCGTGAGAGCTCGGGGAGCTCAATTTTGGCGCATGCCATCAACGCTCCGGTATTTCCGGCAGAGATGAAGGCTTGAATATGCCCAGCTTTTAACAGGCGAATGCCGGTGCATAAAGAGGAATCGCGCTTGCGTCTGATTGCAGTTAGAGGCGCTTCATCCATGGTAATCATTTCTGTGACAGCGTGGAAAAGAACGTTGCTGCTTGGGGCCTGTACTTTCTCGAAAAGAGAGTGGGAACCTAGAAGAGTGAGGTGGACAGAAGATTGCAGCTCTTTTGAAAAAGAGAGTACTGCATTTAAGAGTTCGCTGGGAGGAATATCGCTTCCCAGCAAATCAACGCCGATGTGGCAAGGAGCGCTCCCCTTACTGATATTACTCTGCCCTCGCATGAATCACAGCTCTGCCGGCGTAGAAGCCGCAATGTGGACAAATTCTGTGCGCAATACGCGGTTTTGCGCAGTTATCACAAGCTGAGGTCATTTTTGGCTTTTTAGCGTGGTGGGCACGTCTAGAGTTTTTTCGAGCGTTGGACGATCGATTGCGTGGTACTGCCATATCAATTCTCCATAATAAATTTATGTGTGCTTTATAACAAAAGCAAGGTTTTTTTCAAAGAGGAAACTGGCAAAGCACGGATTTTATGCTTTGTTCTCCCCTATAAATTGGAAAAAGGAAAGTGGGTGACATCCTCTGGATCGGATGGCTTTTCCTCGGTTTTAAGAAATTTCTTTATATTCTCCCTCTCCGGACATTTGCCGTTATTGCATTCTGTGAAAAGGGGGATTTGGAGAAGGATCGTCTCCCTGATTTTTTCAGATAAATCGATGATCGCGCTATTGATTTCAGAAAGAGGTAGCGTGATGTTAGCGTTTTTTATAACGACGGGAAAGGAAATAATTTCATTGCAGATGGCGCATGGAAGCTGCGCTGTTGTTTCCACATTCAATTGGATGACGAGGTAGTCATCGGCAAGATAGACCTCTCCGCGGACGCGGACAGGGTCCTTGAAGATGAGCTCTTCCTCTTTAATATCGAGAAAATCAGGAGGCAGGGTCTCTGCGATTTTCTGCGTCGTACCGCCCTTGAGCCTATCGATGTAAACTTTTAAATTGTCCATATTCCATTTCCTTCAAAGATCTATCCCGCGAAGCGAGGAGTTTAGGGGAAAGAGGAATTGCTGACCATAAAATTGATGGGAATGTGGAGCGCGTTATTAGATTAGATTGACAAGTATTAATTATAAATTTGTGCAATAAAAGATTGAATTAAATGTAACCTGTATCAATAATATCGCCCACAATTTTTAAAATTTAAGAGAAGAATATATACACCCAAATTTTGAGACGACTAGGGTATACAGGAGTAAAAATGACGGCTAAGATAACAACTGGAGCTTCTGCATCTGTAGAGCTTGAAGATAGGCGGGGAGCGAAAAGATCTCATAGCTCAATTAGCAATAACAACCTGAGCTTTCAGTGTAAATTTTCTTTCCCCATGTACGGGCTTCCTACCGAGATGGTGGGTGCTCTCTTTATGCAATGTCTGCTTAAGGGTGATATCCGAGGCTTTTTCGCTTTCGGCAGTACGAATGTGCACGCCTATAAGAGTATGCATGGAGTGGTAAAAGGACATGATATCCGAGAGCTCTGTCCTTGTGATTTGAGAATCCTGGATGCGAAAGCTCAAGGGTTTGATCTCGATGATGAGCCTGACATCGATAAACTTGCTGTCATTAAATATCTCAAAAGGTTAGCTCCGAGGGTAGAAGGTAAAGCAGGCCTTACGCTTCTAACAATGCCGAAAAACATGACTCTTAATCAAGAGGTGGCGATTGCAAAAAAAATGAAGATAAGGATTGATATTTGGGAAGACGAAATTTTAGAGGTGCTCGGCGATGTTGCTGCTCAGAGCACATATCGCATACTGATCTCTAACAACGTCGTTAAAAAGACCCGCAAGCGAGACTATGATGTTCAGCAACAGCGTGTGCGCAGGGTTGGATTTGATAGTATGCCGACAATTGCAGAGTACCTTTTGCTTTGCATCTCTACTCAGAAGGTTTTTAATTGCAAATGCCCATATCTGGGAGATACTTTTGCAAGCTCTTCAACGAGCATGAATGATTGCCCTTTGCTCATTGGGGGCTCTAAGACATCATTTCTTCAAGTCGAATGCGATAGTGACTATACCGGCTTTGCTGATGAAGATTGCGGCGCTGGGGGCAGGGTAAAATTTGAGGGCGTATCAGATCATGTTTAAAATTTCTGTGGCGGACTCTTGAGATGTTTCTTTGCCGCTTAAGTCTCGAATGATGATGTCGCATTCGCGTTGAATTTTGGCTCTTGCAGGATCAGTTAATAGCTCATGAACTTTGGTTCTCAAATTATCCAACGTGAGGTTGGGTCCGATCAGCTCGGGGAATACTTCTTTTTGCGCGATGATGTTGACAAGGCAATAAAAGGGAAGGCGGATGCGCAAGATGTCGTAGGCGATGATTTTGTCCAGACGGGAGACTCCATAGATAACGACTGTGGGAACGCGGTGGAGGGCGAGCTCGAGTGTCACAGTTCCCGATTTGGCAATCGCAAGATAGGCTGCTTTCATTAGCTCGTAGGAATAATTAGCGGGGACAAGTGATATCTCGTCTTCTTTCCAACCTTGATTTCGGATGGTCTCTAAAATGAAGGGACGGAACTTTTCGTCGGCGATGCTGAGCGCGATGTGATAATCCGGCAGTTCTTTACAGAGGTCGAGCTGGATTTTTAAATTGCGCTCGATCTCTTTTCTTCTGCTTCCGGGAAAAAGCGCGATGATTTTTTTATCCTTGGGCATATCGAGGGGTTTATAAGCATATGCTTTGATTCTCTCTGAAAGTGGATTTCCGACAAACACGACGGGAAGCTTTGTATTTGCAAAAATCTGTTTTTCGAAGGGAAGGATGGAAAGTAGAAGATCGAGGTTTTTCGCCATCAAGGGGATTCTCTTTTTTCCCCATGCCCAAACAGAGGGGCAGATGAAGTGGATGAGCTTTCCCTTAAATCCTTTTTTTCTCAAATGTTTGGCCATCCGCTGATTGAAACCGGGGTAGTCGATGGTGACGACTGCTCTTGGGTTTAATCTTTGGATTTCTCTTGCAACAAAGTAGAATTTGGAAATGAGTCTGGGAAGAGCAATAAAGACGTCGATGAATCCCATCACCTGGAACTCTTCCATGGGGAGAATGCAATCCATTCCTAGGGCGCGCATTCTGGGTCCGCCAACGCCGGTGACCTTCAGATTGGGATTTTTTTCAAGGAGTGCGTGCAGCAGTTTTTCACCGTGCAGATCGGCGCTGTTCTCTCCAGCAAATATAAATAGATCACATGACATCGATGGCCTTTAGTTTTTCTGCGACCCATTGGGCGCCGTCGTGAAAGACCTCTTTGGAAGTGCCATGGCCATCTTTTCCGATGGAGGGGCCGATGATAAGTTCGACAGAAGGAGAACGGACCTTAGCATTTTGTGCTGTTTGGGAGAGTTTTTCTATGAAATCAAAGCAGTTGCGAGTGCCGACCCTTGTATCGAGATTGCCGATGTAGAAGCGCAAGCTGCGATCTATGAGTTTGTCTGCTAGGTTTTCCAAAGATAGCGACTCTACGGTAGGGTGTGAGGAGATGTTTTGGAACTCTTTTGCAGCAGAGGGTTTGGTGAGTGGAGCAAAGCCGAGGATAAAGCGGAACTCTGGAATGAACGCTGCGGCGTGTGCTGCGACGAAGGCTCCACGAGATAGACCGGCTACGGCAAGCTGGCCGGGTAGCAGCGCGCCTTGAGCTGTAAGTGCATCCACTGCCTGTTTTATTTGTCCCACAAACTTCGTAATTACATCGCTCCCGGAAGCGATTTCAGAGGCCCAGATGTTAAGAGCGTCAGTAGGAGGCAGGTAGTTTTCATGCCCTGGAAGGGTCATTGAGAAGATGCGCATGGGAAGGGATGCGAGATAATCTACGGGTTGATTGAACGGGTCCAGGCAAAGGCTGTCTTCAGCAGAGAGGGAGAAGTAGAAAAGTGCCGGCAGTGGTCCTGAGGAGAGCGAAGGCCCTGTCCAGCTGAGATGGATACCGGGAAGGATCTCAATTTTTTGAACAGAGGATGGGTCGATCATATGGGATCTTTAGGAGGAGCTGTTTTGCGCCTTCGACGTCTTCGAGGGGCCCGAGGCTGCTCTGGAGAATGCAAAGCCTGGCTCCATTTTTCCCAAGTCGATTGGAAGGCGGGCTCCAGTGCGCATCTGACTTCGAAGAAGTTGAGCGCTTCTAAAAATTCAGGGTCGTTAGGGATGCGGATTCTAGACGCTTTTTTCTTCTCGATAGGGGTCAACCTGTATTGAGAAGTTAGAATCGAGGTCAAGCTGCCTTTAATTCTTCTAGAAAGATGAAAGAAGGGAAGGAAAACTTCATCGATCTGGTCCATGGCTTCCATGCTGATTTCGCCTAGGTGAGGAATTTTTTCTCTATCGATGTAGCGGGTTTGGATCCGCTTTTCCATCAAGGGATAGACCAGGCATGCGAGGAGGCCTGAGCGTGAAAGGGGAGTTTTGGCAGGGTCGTGAAAGGTGGTATCGACCTCTTTGAGGTAGGAAAAAACTTCTTCGCTTTCGGGAGATTCCATGAATTCGCCGTAAGCTGGCATCATGAGATGGATAAAGCCGTGTTCCGCAAGGAGGCGGAAAAAGGCTTCCGAAGCGCCAGATTCGAGCATGCGGAGGAGCTCTTCTTGGATGCGCGCAGGGGAGCTTTTCACAATTTCTTGGCGGCATTCCAGGAGGGCGACCCTTGCTGCGGGATCGACGTTAAATCCAAATCTGGCTTGAAATTTGAGGAGGCGTAGCATGCGGACGGGATCTTGGCGGAAGCGGATAAAAGGCTGTCCGATGGTGCGTAATGTTTTTTTCTGCAGGTCGGGGTATCCGCCGACATAATCAATAATGTCTTGGGAGGCTGGATCGTAGAAGAGCCCATTGATTGTAAAATCTCGCCTCAGGACGTCTTGTTCAGGAGTTCCCCAGATATTGTCCCTTACGATCAGCTCATCCTTTTCAACATCGCCGGACCTAAACGTGGAAACTTCCAATATTTTTCTCCCAAAGCGGATATGGGCGAGTCTAAAACGTCTGCCGATCAAGATGCAGTTGCGAAATAGATATTTAATTTCTTCAGGCTCTGCAGAGGTGGAGATGTCGAAATCTTTGGGTTTTATATCGAATAGAAGGTCCCGTACGCTACCTCCAACGAGGTAGGCAATATGACCATTTGCACGGAGTTTTTCCATGACATACAGAGCATCCGGATCGATTTTCTCGATGGGAAGCTTGTGTTCATCGAAGGGATAGGTTTTCTTGCTCACGCATTCTTTAGTTAGTATTGTCATTCCACAGGTTAGCACAATATCAGAACATTATTCAAGGCTCACTTTTCTCAGATGGAGGAAAGCAATTAGAACTTATGGGGTCGATCTTCCATCAAAAGATTTGTTCGCTAGGGTGTTGAGTTACTCTTGTCAAATAAGCTTGGTTTTGTACTTCTGATTGTGGAGAGCTAGAAGCCAAATATGGGGGGCTAGCGGCCAAAAGTTGGAAGCTTGGGTTAGCTCTTGCGAGGTGGCGGCGTTTAAGGGACGGATTTCTTTAATGTGCAGAGCTTTCACCTAGGCGTAGGCCAAATTTTGAGACAGCTTGGGTATATCTCATTCGTTTATAAGTGTTTGTTTATTTATATGATTTTTTTTAAGACATTTTTTTGATGAATTGGTTGAATTTTATTTTGATTTAAAAAACAACTAAAACGAATGGTACTAAAAAGAATGTTTTAATGCTTTGGATTTAATAGATATTGTTTGTATAATAATGATGTTTAAATACTCAAAACAAGGAGTTGTACAATGAATTCTGTTACTTTCCGCGATGCACGCGAACTCATCAAAGTTCAATGCAATCTTGCAGTTGATCAACTTAATGAGCAATTTGAAAAATCACGTAATCAATTACAAAAAGAATACATACAAATATTCAATAGTCGCGATGATATGTATAAAAGTTTCGATCTTGGCATCATCGATTCACAGGGACTAACTAAAGCATCTGAGCTATTTCAGAGTAAAATCAAAGAAAACAACAATCATAGGCTCACATTAGAGAAGGAATTTTTTGAAAAATTAGCTGTCACAAGAAAAGGATTTAGAGAAAAAGAATCGCTTCTAATAGACCAATATACAAACAGTTGTAGTGAGGTTGTGCCGCTTAGTATAGAGGCTTCTTCTTTCTTGTCAGAAGTTAAAGTCATCCTTAACTACGATGTCGGCTTTGGAAATGACCTTGGAATTTGCTGCGAGCCAAACTGGGACAAGGCCCCGATCGCTTTTACACACAATGGAACAGGCTGGTCTGGTCAAGCTCCTGCAGGTAAAAATTGGAAATTCGTGATTCTTCAGAATGGCCAAGTATCCAAATATGAAAATGGAGAAAATCGACGCTGTGATGGAAACGCGAGCTCTTTCATTTTAAGCGCACATGAAGTGAATTTTGGCTAAACACCTCTCCGCTGCTTCCTCTCAATCTCTCAATAGAGGCTCATGAGTGTTCTTCTCGTGAGAAGAGGGGCTTTACATATTGTTACAGCTTTTGCAGTCAAACTCGGCCAATAGAACTTGGCCGAGTTTGGTTTATTCAAAACAGAGATCTTATTTCTTCTTTTCGTCGTCGAGGATTTCTACTTCAGCCTCTTCGATGTCCGGCTTGTCAGATTTCTTTTGACCGCCAGCGCCTGGAGGAGGAGAAGATTGAGCTCCTTCCGCTCCGGCTGTAGCTTGCATCGCTTCGCCGATTTTTTGCATCTGAGCATTCAATTCATCGTGAGCTGTTTTGATGAGCTCAGGGCTGTTTTGCTCGAGAGCTTTTTTAACGGCGTCAATTTTGCTCTGTACGCTTTCGACAACTTCTTTAGGAAGTTTCTCTTTATATTCGTCGAGAGATTTTTGGGCGCGGAAAGCAAGGGAGTCAGCTTCGTTGCGCGTTTCGATCTCTTCTTTGCGCTTCTTATCTTCTTCCAAATGCTCTTCAGCATCGCGGAGCATGCGTTTCACTTCTTCTTCAGAAAGACCAGATTTTGCTTCGATGCGGATCTTCTGCTCTTTTCCGCTTTGTTTGTCTTTAGCAGAAACGTGCAAGATACCGTTGGCATCGATGTCAAAAGAAACTTCAATTTGCGGCATGCCTCTTGGTGCTGGAGGGATGTCTGTCAAATCGAACCTTCCGATCTCTTTGTTGTCTTTCGCCATTTTACGCTCCCCTTGGAGAACGACGATGGTTACAGCCGGCTGATTGTCTGCAGCTGTTGAGAAGACTTGTTTTTTCTGTGTTGGGATTGTTGTGTTGCGCTCGACAATCGGTGTCAAAACGCCGCCTAGTGTTTCAATACCCAGTGTGAGCGGGATAACGTCCAAAAGAAGAACGTCTTTAACATCACCTGTTAAGACGGCTCCCTGGATCGCAGCTCCGATCGCCACAACTTCATCCGGGTTGACACCTTTATGCGGCTCCTTGCCGAAGATGTCTTTAACCTTCTTCTCAACGGACGGCATACGGGACATACCACCGACGAGGATCACTTCGTCGATTTTTTCCTTGGTAAGACCGGAGTCTTTGAGCGCTTTCATGCAAGGCTCAACGGTTCTTTCGATCAGGTCATGGACAAGAGATTCCAGTTTGGCTCTTGTGAGTGTGAGGGCCAAATGTTTAGGTCCTGTCGCATCCATTGTGATGAACGGCTGATTGATTTCTGTCGTCTGTGTTCCGGAGAGCTCGATTTTAGCTTTTTCAGCGGCATCGCGTAAACGCTGCAATGCCATTTTATCTTTGCTAAGATCAATGCCGTGCTCTTTCTTAAACTCGTCTAACATCCAGTGGAGAATTGCGTTGTCAAAATCGTCTCCGCCAAGGTGAGTATCACCGTTGGTTGAGAGAACTTCAAAAACGCCGTCGCCGATCTCGAGGATCGAGATATCAAAAGTTCCGCCGCCAAGGTCGAATACAGCGATCTTTTTATCGTGCTGTTTGTCGAGACCATAAGCTAGCGCTGCAGCGGTTGGTTCCGGGATGATGCGCTTGACATCAAGACCTGCAATACGGCCTGCATCTTTTGTCGATTGACGTTGGGAGTCGTTGAAGTAAGCAGGGACTGTGATCACAGCTTCTGTCACCGTCTCTCCTAGGTAAGCTTCCGCAGTCTCTTTCATTTTCATGAGGACTTGTGCAGCTACTTCTTCAGGAGTTACGATCTTGCCCTCGATTTCGAAAACGGCATCTCCGTTGCTGTTTTGTGTGACTTTATAAGGCACAGTTTTAATTTCTGATTGCACTTCGGCAAATTTGCGGCCGATGAAGCGCTTTGAGGAAAAAATAGTGCGCTCTGGGTTGGTTACCGCTTGGCGCTTCGCAGCGATACCGGCTAGACGCTCTCCGCCTTTATAGCCGACAATAGAAGGTGTTGTGCGTCCGCCTTCTGCATTGGCGATGACTTTGGGAGTTCCCCCTTCCATGATGGAAACGCAGGAATTGGTTGTTCCCAAGTCGATGCCGATGATTTTACTTCTCTTTTGTTGTGACATATTTTAGTTCTCCTTGGTTTTTTTTGATTTTATGTAGGCTCGCCAGGTAGTTCTTCAGGCGTTTCTTGTTGTTCTGCTTTTTTAGCTCCCGGAAGAGCTGCGACCTTGACCCTGGCATGGCGCACTGTGCGCTCTTTGCTGCGGTATCCTTTCACATATTCTTTCAAGATTGTTCCGGCCGGCTTTTCTAAAGTTTCTTCCGTTTCGATGGCGTAGTGCAAATGAGGATCGAACATTTTTCCTTCCGATTGGAACGCTGTTACCCCATGGTTGCTCAATACTTCTTTGAACTGTCCCAGGATCATTGTAAACCCTTGGGCCCAGTTGCGCGTCTCTTCTGACATGTGCTGGGTGAACTGCAAAGCATTCTCCAGATTGTCAATAGGTTCCAGGATTTCACCGATGACATTTTCTACGGAAAAGCGGGTCATCTCCTGTCTTTCTTTCTGCATCCTTTTGCGCGTGTTATCGACATCTGCAAGAAGACGCAGGTATTTTTCTTTGTAATCCTGCTGCTCTTCACTTTGAGCTTGAGGTTTTTGTTCTTCAGCGGATAGATCGGGTGTTTGTTCTTCTGTCATTTGTTCTCCTGAGGATATGTCTTGTTTTCTATAAGCATTGTCTGGCTTTGAATGAGGAATTCGGGATTATTTTTTTTGAATTCCAGGCCAGAGGGCGTGGGGGTTCGGAAAGAGATCTTAAACTTATAGATGCTCTTTGTGAGCGAATCGGAAATCGCTTCTGAGATTTGCGTTAACTGGCCAAAGAGTTCGCGGTAAGGGATGCGGCTAGGACCTAATATGCCGAAGGCTCCGCAGACGCTCTGATTGATGCGGTAGGGAACAGCGATCACAGAACAGGCGCTTGCCTCTGGTGAAAAGGGGACGAGGTCATCGCCTATCCAGCAATGCATTTTTCCCGATTCTCCCGTAATGGAGAGGAGTTTGCGGAGCATCTGTTTGTTTTCAAAAAGGGAAAGACCGCTGGCAAGCGCTGTCGCATCGTTGATCTCTGGGTAGGCGAGCAGCTTGGAAAATCCCGCTTGGAAGAGATCCTCGGAGCTGAAATTTGTATAGCGGACGATATGGCGGAGCATCAGCTCTTTATAAAGATGCGCGCCAAGTGTTTCCTCTTCAGAATCAAGAGCAGGTTTTTCGATGCCGGTCAGACGCCAATTAAAATAGCTTTCGAGACGCTTGATGGTGAAGTTGGACAACTTCTTGTCGGTGTAGAGCATCTCTGTGCGGATAATTCCAAAGTCTGTGACTAAAACGCATAGCAGACGGTGATCGTCGATATGGACGAGTTTGATCTCGAGGATGAAATCCTGATCGAACCTAGGCGCAGAAAGGAAAGCGGCGCAGACAGTGATATCGCTGATCTTTTCTGTCGCCTGCATGAGATAGGACGCGACTTCTCTCGTCTCCTTTTTGAACAGGAGCTCGATCTCTTTTTTTTCTTCAGCAGCCGGCATACGGGGCTTGTCGAAGTGCTCTTCGGCGTAAAGCTTGAAAGCTGTGGAAGTTGGAATTCTACCGCCGGAGGAGTGCTGTTGTTTGAGTAACCCTTCTTCTTCAAGCTTGGCGAAATAATTGCGGATCGTGGCAGAACTTAATGCCTCAAAACCATTCTCTCTCAACGTGTTGGACCCAATCGGCTTGCCCGACTGGAGATAGAGATCGACAAGGCCCAGGAGGATGAGCCTTTCCCTTTGATCTTTCGCAGGTTTTTTCTGAGCGAGTGATTTCATAAATTTTTCTTTGTTCTTTTACCATTACTATAACAGGAGGGGTCGGATTTGGCAAGAAAAAATTAGCAGTCAGCATCCAAGACTGCTTGATTATTTTGTAAAGTATTGAAAATAAATAGTTTAGATAATGGAGAAAATTAGCAGAGGGATACCGTGGATGTCATTCTTAGGGTGCGGCCTGGCCTAATCGCTGCCGACGATCAGGGGGTCTTGGGTGATGAGGGGCAGTACATCGATGAGCGAGGGGGACCACTCGAGGCCCCTAAAATAGACGATGCGCGAGGCGATGTGGCAGGCGATGATCGCCTTTTTATGAACGTCGGGCACCTCAGATAGGATCCTCTTTTGGTATTTGCTCTTGAGCAGGGGGGAGCAGTAGTTTAAAAGGCAGCGGATCAGGGGATCTTTGGGATCGTTTGAAAGGGCGATGGTCTGTAGGTATTCCATCAGCTGGTCTTTATACATGTTGATGCGCGCAGAGATTTGATCAGAGATATCGGTTAGATGAGCTTGGCTCTGTTGATGCGTTCTTAGCAGCAAAAGGGCCTCTTCGCGGGACCTTTCTTTAATGATTTCGAGGATTTCGGCGACAATGGTCGCTTTTTCCTTCAAGAACTCTTCTTCAGAAAGAACTAAGCTGGAGAGCACTTCAAAAGAAGAGCAGATGACCCCTCCTTTATTGGCAGAGCTGTCTTTGATGATGAGCACTCCCAATTTTTCCAGCGCTTTGCGGGCTCCTGGCGTTAGATAGAGATTGGCTCCTTCGACAATGGCCTTGGCTGTTGGCTGACCGTCTTTCCCTAGGAAATCCTTCACATTGTTTTCGTTCAGCGTCCGTGGGCGCCCTCCGCCTGGAATAAAGATGTCTGCTTCTATCTGGTGGACGTTGTGGCGAAGGAGATGGTTCATCTCATTACCTGATAGCCACTCTTCGACAAGTTTTCCTTCTCTTTTATGCCAGCAAAGAGTTTGTTGTACATAAGCCGTTTGTTCCCGTCGGGTTCTCGTGTCGAGAAGAAATCCCCCTTCATTTAATTTTTCAGGCGGGTAAAAGCGGATCGGTTTTCCCTCTACAAAGAGTTGATGGATGATTTCGAGATCAAGCCCTTTGGGATCAAAGATCGTCCCCGAAATATCGATTGTGGCCAGCAGTTTTGCCGTTTTGGGATAATAGCGGTAAAGGTTGTACATTTGGTTGCCGGCGACATCTCCATCGGGGCCGCCTGTCATTTTGATGGTGAACTCCTGTTTTGTGGGATCAATTCCCATCGATTTGAGGATTTCTTCCATGTAGACGTTAACGCCGAGCGAGGTCACGCCAAATTCTTTATGGTTGATGCCGGCGCCGGGTTTGCTCGAAATGAATGCGCCCTTTGGTTTGTAATTGTAATGTTTACTAAAGCCTGCGATCCATTCGATCATCACATTGTGCATGTTCTCATCGGGACCGAGATAAATGTATTCGGGTCTTTTCCAATAATCGACGATGTCCGCAGCGCGCAATTTACCGTCGTCTTCGCAGTTGATCAGCACGAGGAGGCTCTCTACATAGGAGCGCTGGGTCTGGTAGAGGTATTCGAGCTTTTGTTCCTTATGGAAGACGGAGAGTTTTTCTTTCACCTGATCCGCGTCGAGTCCCGACTCTTCCAGCTCTCTTCTATAGATGAATTCCTCAGATAACAGGCGCTCGTAGGGCTCTAAGAAGATAACCCCTTTCGCTCCTCCTTCTGGAATATCCTTGTTCTTTTTATTCTGTGTATAGGCGAGGTTGTAGCATTCTGAAAAGACATTGTTCCTTTCCGCGATCATTTGTTCCATTCTCTCAGGAAACACGGTGCGAAGCCCGCCTCTTGAAAGATCCCTAAAGCGGATATGGAAGCCGATGAAATAGAGTCCTTTAATGAAGAAGATGGCAAAGGGGAGTTCCGGAAATTTGTCCTTTCTTTCAAACGGCAGATAATCGAGGTATGCAGGGTCGAGGCGGAATGAAAATGCGGTCTTGTTCTTGCGGTAATAATTGGTTTTCAGCGTGTAGTCGATCATGTTCATCCCTTGTTTCAGGATGTTTTTCCTCCTCGTGTCATTGAGGAGATTTCCCGTATCCAGATCGCCTACTAGTGTGATGAATTCCTCTCTGATCTTCATATATTTCTGAAGATCGAGGGTATCGGGATTAAATTTTGCGTCAAAGGCTTGAACGAGTTTGATGGTGAGCTCCGGATGGCGGCAAAGGCCCTCTTCGATGAAGCTGAGTGCATACATATTGATGTCGACGGGAACTAAAGACTGGTGGATGAAATACACCATCGTTTTGAGGAGATTGCCCTGGTTGCCTGTGAGCAGCCCAGTTTCGACAAAGGCATTTTCAATTGTCGGCATTCCCTCGAAGTATTTTAGCGTAACGAGTTCTTTTAAGAAATCGGCGAGGTTTGTTTCTTCCCATGCGGCATCTCCTGCCATTCCATGCAGACCAAGCGACATGAGCAAAATATTTTGCCGGCTGTAGGGATCGATATGGGTGGCATTCACCCTTTTCATCGCAAGCCCATGTCTATGCACGACCTCTGCTAAGTGATAGAGGAAATTGTATTTGGGAACATTGCGCCAGGCAAAAACAACCTGCATGGAGGGGGTTTCTTTTTTCTCTCTCCAATCTTCGTTATAGCGGGCTTCATACTGGCAATTGTCGCGCGATTTTGCCCGGAAGAACATGTCGAGGACAACAGCAAGCCTCTCTCCTGTCATCGCCTTTAAAAATAAGGGGCTAAGCGATGTAAGCAGATGGCGGACGTCTTCTTCAGTGACCTGGGGGTTGCGGAGTTTGACCTGTTCGATGATCTCTTTTTCCTTGTCGGGAGGATAGAAATTCTTTGTTTTTTCTTCCGCTTCATCAATGAAGTGGATCTGAGCGATGCGCAAGGGAGCTTTGATACGGGGAAATGGGGGAGGAGCGTTCGAGACAAAGGATCGGTAGTTTTTGATGCCGTAACTTTTAAAATGCTTGAGGATGCGCAAGTCGGCGTCAGGGCTGTCTAAGCTTAAGGTAAATGCTCTGTTCTTGAGGTGGATATGGGAGAAGTAATCATTGAGGTGGAACCCCATTAAGCTATAGACGAGGAGCAGGATGCTCTCCTGGTCGACCTCCTCAAAAAAACTGGCCGGCATGTGCTTCTCTATCCAGGAATAGTGCTCCTCGAACCTCTTGCCCTCTTTTCGGAGAGCCGCCTCAAGCTGCTCCTTAGATAGCCTTTGATTTTCATCCGGGATGTTCATGAGGATCTCCTAAATTTCCCTAAGCCTTTAATTTTCAGTATTTTAATGATGTAATTGTCATTTTAAAGAAAATTATACAACCCAATCTCTAATAAATAACATTTTAAATGTTTCTTGTATAGATGCGGATTTTTTCAATCCTTGAAACAAGTCAAAACACTCTTAATTAGTTACATACATCTTTATAGTGATATTAAAATTATTGTTGAAGGTTTAATTATAATTTAGTTTTGTGTATACTCTTATTTATCAAAACAATTAAAGCTTATTAATTAATGTTAAATAATAGTTTAATCAGGGGTTAGTGTTTATGTTTAGTAATTTTGATTTTTTTAAAAATATAGAAAGTAGCTTTTACAACTTTTTTGGTTATGAAGAAGCGCAGACAGAAACAGCGAACGCCATTTCGGACAATAGCACTGAAAACGTTTCTTTTTTCGATTCCATTGAAACTGAGGCCGAGCGTTGCAAGCGTACTGTTGAATCGTTAAATATATTTAACAAGCGTTTGGGCGAATTTGACCTTAACAATGATCAACTCTTCGAGAAGTTTCAAAACTTAGACGCAGAGGTTAAAGAGGTTATCTTAAAAACACTTTGGATTGCTCATTTCCAACCCCACCACGATCCTTATTTCGCAGAAAATCTTCTTAAGGCAAATCCGAAAATCTTGCTCGAGTGTAAAAATTCGTCCGGAGAAAATTTAGTTGTCCAAGTGAAAAAGCATTATGAATCGAAAGCGCGATTGCATACTTATTGCGACAGCCTAACTGTCTTTATTGGTGATTCCAAATGGAAATCGGAAGAGGGCCAGCTTCAACAATTTTATTCTCTTCCTGACTTTCTTCAGAAAAAATTGGCTCATCTTGTGTGGTTAGAGCACGGCGGCAGACATAATCCCCATTTCGGCTATTGGGGTTATGGAGAAGAGCAGATCAAAAATAATCCGGCTGTTTTGCAATCAGGTTATCCTTCTGTATTAGATCAATGCCACCAGTTTTTAGAAAACGAGCTGGAGCATTCCCTAACGGACCAAGGCGTGCAGAAATACTTCACTATTAGAACGCTTCCGCCATATCCGATTTCTGCATCCGTTAATAACATTTTAGATAAAAAAACGGACATTTCCTCCATCCCTAGAAAGAAAGTGGCAATGGTCGCAGCTGAGCTCTCGGGTGTGATTAGCTCCGGAGGACTGGCAGGAGCTCTCGATGCAATGGCTAGAGCCTATGGCGTTGAAAATGTACGAATAATATTGCCCAAATACGATGTCATTAAGGGCTCTTTGCAGAATGAAATGCGAATAAAAGATAAATACAGAATCGATTTCGAAGGTAAAGTTTACAATGTTTTTAAAGCTAAAATAAAAGGATTGTCTTGTTTTTTTATCGAAGATGCCGAGCATTTTACAATCGGTTTGAACAAAGAGGGCAAACCCAATAACTTTTATGAGGGAGAGAGCGATATTGCGGTTAAGAGAAGATGGCTTCATTTCAATAGCGCAGCTACAGAACTCTCCTGGAAATTATACGCTAGAGGGAAAATTGAAGTTGTGCATTTGCATGACGCGCAGACTGCGATCATTTCAAGATTGTTTATCAATCGAGATTACCTAAGCTGGAAAAATGGGAATACTCCGGCCACAGTGCTTCACGTCCATAACAATAATGTTCCGATCTATTTTAAATATGGCGATGTCAAAGCGTTGAGCGAAATTGGGCTCCCCCAGAATGAAATGATGGCATTAGTGACTGGCGTGGAATGTTCTGAAATGGTGGTCCCGGTATCTCAGCAATTTGCTGAGGAGTGCCAAAGTGAGCAGTTTGGCAAGGAAATGCAGCGCTTTTTCAAAATTGCCGCGATGCAAAATAAAGTCGTCGGGATCACCAATGGCAATTCCGAACATTGGAATCCTCAAACCGACTCGAGGCTTAAGACCTTGGCTCTAAATTATTGGCCGAACGATCCTAATCTTGTAGACAAACTCAAAAGAGTTCGCCAAATACTCGTCGGCTATATCCATGATCATTTTAGAGTCAAGTTCGACCCGGAGAAACCGATTTTTTTCTTTGTAGGTCGTTATGACTCTTCTCAAAAAGGGATTGACCAGCTGCCTGTTGTCTTGAACCAATTACTAAAAGATGGCTGCCAATTCATTTGCATCGGCACAGAGCCCGATGCAAAAGCAGATGAATATCTTAAAGAGATGGAAGAGATTGCCAAGGTTAATGATGGAGTATTGATCATCCGCGATGAGAAATGCAGCTGTGGGAATCTGAAATGGCAACAAGGTGTCGGAGTCACACCATTTGGACCTATCTTAAGAGCCGGTATTGATATCGGAGTATTCCCCTCGATTTTTGAGCCATGCGGCTTAATTCAGGGTGAGATGCACAAGATGGGCAAACTCGCCGTGGCAACAAAGACTGGTGGGTTTGTGAACACGATCTTTACTTCAGGCCCTAATTCTAATGGGTACCTCTTCGACCGCAAATCGGAGTGGAATAGCGAGGAGCAGAGAGAAGCGATCAGAAGCGCCATCAGCCAAGCGGCAGAGGATGCAAAATCGATGCTGAAAACGCTTTATGGGGATGATGAGACGGCCATGAGGCCCTATATCGAGCGGATGAACAAGATCATGGACAATGCTTTGAAATCGTCGTGGTCAAGTACTTTTGATGGTTCCATTTCCCCAATTGATTCTCTGCATGCAGTTTATGTGAAAGCTCTTGAAAACAAACATAAGCGTGGAACTATTTTTGTAGATATATCTCCACTTAATTATTAATGAAGTAAAAGTGTAATAGTTTATGACAATTGATTTTAGTAATCACAATAAAGGCGAAGGGTTAGGTTCCCTATTCTCCGTTGATCGGATGAATGGTGGGCCTATCCCTATGACGCGACTATTTACTAAATTCGTCATGAAATATGCCGCTTGCACTACGACTAGCTCTACGAATAATCCCGACTGGGTGAAACCTTTTCACTTGCGCTTAGTAAACCCGCACAAAGAAAATTTTTGCAGTTATGCTGGAATAGCGGCCCATGAGGAGTGTTATTTCGATGAAGAGACAGCTTTAAAAATATGTGTTTTTGCAGATGAAAATGAGGTCATTTTTGCTTTTGCCGCATTAGGCTCTGCCGCCACTCAGGTTCCAGAGTATAGAAGAGGGGAGATGACCCATAAGCAGTTCGTTGGAATGATAGATAACGTCTTCTTTGAGAAGGTTCCTCCCATGTATACCAAGGCTCTACAGGCCATACAGAATTTAATACGCTCTAGGGCCATTAACGGAAGGAAAATCTCACTTTGTGCGCATTCGCTCGGAGGTAGCATTTCGGAATACGTTGGATTGCATTTGAGGATCCCCACTTATAATTTCAATGCTGTCTTGCTCGGAAAGGGCCTGCTTGATGATGTTCCCAGAAAAAATCTCAATGAATCGGATCGGTTTATCAATAACATTTCTGCTGAAAATGATTACGCTTCTGATTTTATTGAGTCCAGCATTCTTTATCAGTATCTAGCCGAATCCAACAATCTTCCAAAGCATTCCGGACGCAAATACTTAATGCCCACAAATTATTCCATGTGGGACCGTCACGGACATGTGATGGGCAACTTGTTGCAACTACTCGGCTACTCCGATTGGACAAATGTCGCTGATATTCAAAGTCACGATTTTCTTCCCGAAGTGCTCTCTTATAAAAAACTTAAAAATGTCATGCATGGCATATGCCGTGCGTTAGAATCACTAGCGCGTGCAAGCGAGTGCGTTGACAGGAACAAGCTACTTGCTGAGTTAGGAATCATTAAAGAAGGGTGCCCAAATCTCTATGGTTTTTTATGTTTCTCTGTGTGGTTAGGGTTGGGAAAAAGGGATTATGGAGAAAGTGGATGGGGTGAAAAGGCATTGCTTCAAAACCCCGAGCTTCTTCACTTGATCCTAACCCATGATGGCAAAAAGCTCACCAGTGAACTAATGAGATATTTCGAGTTTTTGGGCTGCATTTTTCAATTGATCTCTACTGCCAAAGAAGCGGTAGATCTTTCCTCTGCTGCAGAATTACTTCCCGATTGTATGAAAGCTTTTGGCTATAAGGATTTCCAGATTGAAGCGAGGGATTTGCCTCGCTTCCTTTTCAAGCTGCGTTTGTTTCTCTCTGATCAGCTGAGAAATGGACTTACCGAAAAAATGAAAAAAGCAATGGAGCCTCAGAGCAAACGCAGCTATAGCCTTGTTCCAAAAAAACATCTTTTAGCGACGCGGTTTAAGGTTTCTGGCCTCATTAAACGGATTCTCATCGTTTCTGTAGAATGCTCTGGAGTTTTAAAACAAGGAGGTCTTGCAGAAGCGGTTTCGGGAATGGCATCGGGACTTAGTGAAATGGGGCATGAGGTGATCTTGATCATGCCCAAATTTGAAAAATTCCCCAATGATGACGAAAAAGGGACCGCTCTAAATTCGCTAAGACCCACGGACATCGTCATTGAGCATAGCTTTAACGGACCTAGAAAGGACCAGGTCTATGTAGGGAGCGTAAAAGATATTAACACTTTGTTTATCGAGAACACACCGCTCGTAGAAGACGAACCCAACTTATTCGAGCTTGGCTCAGGCGGGATTTATAAAATGGCCGGCGATGACGAACATGCGACGAAATTAAAAGAGCGCTTTGTCTATTTTGGAAGTGCAGTCGCAGCTTTTGTGCATCAGATGCAGCAGAATTTTGATGTCGTGTTGTTTAATGACTGGCATGGAGCCTTGGCAATCCATCTGATTGTGAAGCGCTATTTTCAGGCTTGGCTTCAAGGCAATATTCCGGCGATGGTCTACGTTTCCCATAATAATGGATATGCCGCGCAAGGGGGATTAGATCGCTATCATTCTAAAAAAATATTTGAGAGCATTGAAACTAATAAAGACTACATTAACGTAGCTAAAGAGTGTTTGCGGTTTGCCGATCATTTCTGCACAGTTTCTCCTACTTATGCGGAAGAAATACAAGCTAGGGAAGCAAATGGACTCGATAAAGAAATGAGAAAAGCGGCAAGCAGCGGGAAATTGACAGGGATTGTCAATGGAGCAAATCCTAATGCATTCAATCCAATGACAGACCCTATGCTCGCAAATTGGGTCGATCCGGTCACAAAATCGCCCAGCCCCTTGAATTACGGATTCAAGAATGATCTTATAGAAAAAAAGGCAGAGATTAAAGTGCAGGTGCAAAAATGGCTAAACACTTATTACCCCGGCTTGGTCAAGAGTTATGGAGTGGATGTCACGAGAGATAAGGTAATTCTCTTTGTGGGACGCCTTGATTCCTCGCAGAAGGGTTTAGAAAAGTTCAAACAGGCGATGTATGCCGCCAAACAAGAAGGCGCTACATTCATTGTGATGGGAAGTTTAGAGCCTAACGATATTCTGGCAGTAAGGCTTATTTCCGAGCTGAAGATGGAAGCTGTAGATCTTAAGGGACCTGATTGGGGAGGGGCGTTAATATTAGAGGATGTCATAGGAAGCGGACGATCCTATCAAAATGGAGACGGAACGATTCCGGGAATAAGCAGTCTCATTAGATCAATTGCGACATTTGGTTTTTTCCCTTCTAAATACGAGCCTTGCGGTCTTGTACAATTTGAAACCTGGCTCTTTGGAGGCCTCGTCATTGCAAGTGGCGTGGGAGGTCTTAGCGATACGGTCAGCGTCGATGAGACTCAAGATGGATTCAATGGCTTCAACTTTAGACGTTGTGATGCTTGGGACTCATGGGAGCAGGATGTGCAGATCAAAGACACTGTTGTCAAAGCCTTGCAGTATTGGGATTCTTTGCCTTCTGAGGGGAAAAATGCATTAATGAGCCAGATGATCAAACGCGCGCGTCTTTCAAGCTGGACTACGAGTTCCAATCCTGAAAAACTCAGTCCAATTGAGCAATATGAAAGAGTGTTAGAGCGAGCGGTCCGCGTTTCTAAAACCCGACTATTTGCCAAACCAGTCAAATTTAACGCGGGGCTTTAAGTTTTTTTAAGAAGCCTTAGGGAGTTCAGTCCGACAAGGACGGTTCCTCCTTCATGCATGATCACAGCGAGCCAAAGGGGCACAAGCCCAAGCAGCGCGGGAGTAGATGCAAAGAGGATGACGCCAAGAGCGAGCGCAATGTTCTGTTTGACGATCGAAAGGGTCTGTCTCGATTTGCCAACCAGCCAGTCTAGAAGTGCGAGATCGTCGTTTAAGAAGACGATATCCGAGGCGTCGATGGCCGTTGCACTGCCGATTTTACCGAGTGAAATCCCGACAGTAGATCTTGCGAGCGCCGGAGCATCGTTGATCCCATCGCCTACCATGATCAGCCCTTTTTCGTGTGAGAATGCGGCCACTTTGGCCAGTTTGTCTTCCGGGCGCAGGTTTGCATAAACCTCTTCAATACCCACCTGTTTAGCCACCGACTGGGCAATATCCGCATGATCGCCGGTCAACATCATAGGCTGCAAATGCATCTTCTTTTTCAGCCTTTCGATCAGAGGGACCGTTTCAGGCCGCACTGTGTCCATAAAATGGAATAAAAACAGCGTGTCTTCGATGAGGAGCAGGGTGTTCATGTGCCCCTCTAAATGGATCTCATTTCTCACAGATTCCCATTTGCGGCTCAAAGTACTTGAGATTTTTTGGCCGATGAAATCCGCATGACCGATGAAAATAGAAGCCTCTTTTCCAACGTGCTTAATTTTTCCTTCCAGCCCAGATCCATGCAGAGCTTTAAAGTCGATAAGCTCTCTTGGTGCTATGTTCTTCAGGGTGCAGTAGGCACAAATGGCATCCGCAATGGGATGAACGGCATTGCGCTCTAGGGCATAGGCGATTCCCAGGGCTTCTTCAACGCTGCAAAAAGGGACTCCTTCTGAAATCGACTTTAATCCAACGCAGCTTAAACGCCCTGTCGTCAGAGTTCCGGTCTTATCGAATGCAATCCTGTGACAGCCGGCCAGGGCGTCCAAAATAACCCCGCCTTTGAGGAGGATCCCTCTTTTCGCGCAGCAGCTGATCGCGCTTAAATAGGCAGTTGGGGTTGCAATAATGAGAGCGCAAGGGGAAGCTGCGATCAAAAACGCGAGCGCCCTATAAATCCCACCCTCTGTGCCAAAATAAGGCATGGAAAAGAGCCAGGGGATAGTGATGGCAAAAATGACAAATAGAGCCATGATCGTCATGGCATACCACTTGCCGAAACGCTCGAGAAGTCTCTGTAGCTGCGGCTTGGCCTCTTGCGCTTGGGTAATGAGCACAATGATGCGCGATAGTGTCGAGTCATCGCTTGTTCTCGTCACTCTAATAGTAAGGGTTCCATCGAGGTTGCGTGCGCCTGCCTGAATTTCATCCCCTTTCTTTTTGGAAACAGGGTGGCTCTCTCCTGTCAAATGGACTAAATTGACAAAAGAGTTTCCTTCCATCACGATTCCATCCAAGGGGACAATTTCGCCTGCTTTGATGAGCAAATTTGTGCCAATCGGAACCTCTCTGACTGCTTTTTCAAAGAGAGTGCCATCCTCTGCAACCACACAGGCAAAGCGGGGGGAGAGGCGGTTTAAATTGTGCAGTGTGCCCTTCGTTTTGCTTGTGACCATGCCTTCCATGGCATAAGAGAGCTCGAATAAAACGAGCAAAAGAGCTCCTTCCATTCCGCTTCCAATAATGACCGACAGCAAAGCCGCAAATGTCATCAGGACGTCGATATTGATCTCAAGGTTTTTGATGTCCTCGATCGATCCCAAAAGGGCCGGGGTTCCCGATAAAAAATAGACGAGCAGCAGCAATAGATGGGAGAGCGCTGGATGATAGAAAGAGGCCACAAAAGAAAAAAGTAGAAAAGTGGCAGAAACACAGGCGATCTTTAAAGGGAGGTTCTTTCCCCAAGGGCGCGAGGAAGGGGTGAGAAAGGGGCTAATGCTCTCTTCTCTCCCCGAAGCGAAGAACTCATCGAAGAGAAAGGGGGTGCTCTGTGACATTTCCATCCTATGCTGGGACAGCTTAGTATCCCTAAACACCTACATTTCCGCAATCGGCGATTCTTCTCCTTACTCAAGAAACCTCGAAATTTGGAAGGCAGGCGCTTTCAATCCCGCCTGCCGGCCAACTTTTGTGACAATTTGAGTGAGCGCAGTAGAGCACAGAGAAAAATTCAATGCGATTTGCGTTAGATATTTGGAGAGATCTCTTGCCCTAGTGCATCTTGTGTTGCAGCCCAAACGGTAAAAACTTTAATCGTCATGTACTAGAGCCGAATTTTGATTTGGTGAAAATCTCAGCTCTTCGTTAAGATTTGAAAATCTTAACGATTCCTTTAAAAACGAGAGGCGTTCATGTCTACCAAAACTGATCCATGGGCTCAAACTTTTGATTCTTCGATGCAATTTCTCAATTCTTCCTTGGAAGCTTTCAAAACAAGGAATCGGCAACAAGGTTATAAGGATTTTCAGTCTGTCTTCCCACCGCATCAATATAAGATTTATGAACAGATCTGGATTAATAGAAGAAAACCCCTAGGTAATCCTGAATTCGGAAGGCAGTGTTTCCATGATACGAACGGACTTTTTTCAACCCTAGAGGAAAAGGCTGCCGCAATTGATAAATACCTTAGATCAGCGCTCGATGAGATCGATCGTTTCTCTATCACATGTTCTAATGAAATCCATCTCAATAAAGAGGCCACGGATCTATTGAAGGCAGCTTCAAACGGATTTAAACTTGGATCTGAGTTGGATGCTTCCACCAAATTTATACAATGTCGAATGAAAAGCCCTGAGCATACTTATTTAACCTACTATTTTCTTTGGTGGCAAAATAGAAAGCCAGAAGGCGACCCAGAATATGGCTCAAATGCATTTTGGAGGTTAAATGGAAAATCCTCCACCATTGCGGAGCGATTAAATGCGATCGATTTGACGCTGACTTTTATTGAGAAGCACGAAGCTTTATTCCTACAAGCTGCTGAACAAAATAGCAATGGCAATCAAAGTTGGTGGGAAACCAATAAAGAAACGGTTTTGACAACAATTGCAGTGGGAGGAATGGCGGTAACAGTGGCCGGTTCGATCATAGCTCTTATTAAAGGCCGATCTGTTCCGGAGCCAAGACTTAGAGGGTTCATTCCAGGGCATATTGTTGTAGGGGGAGGACACATGGACAGCGCCTTGCAAAGAATGGCATACAGTGCAGGGAACTTGCAGAATCGTATTATGAGAGGAGGACGTGCGCCAACAGATAACGGGATTACTCTTTGTAAGTCAAAAGACAAAAAACATAAATCTTCGATGAAGGGTAACATTAAAGGAACTATCGATGCTAATAGAGATTCTCAAGGGAAAGGTCATGTGCAAGGACAAGGCAGCCTAAGTATGGAGTTTGACCATGAAAATGGAAATAAGTCGAGAGTTGATGCTAGCGTTCATGGAAGAGTAGATCAAAATGGGAATGTTTCCGGCGGTGCTAGGGTAGATTATAGTCGAAAATTTTAATACATAGGAATTTAACAAATGCGTTTATTTATTTCTCTGGCTTTTGCATTTTTGGCAGCTTTTTCCGTCCCAGTACAGGCTTATTTTTTTAACATTCCAGTTGATATTTCTCTTAGATCAGGTACCCCATATACTGAAGTTGAAATTGAGGGTGAAGTATATTATGTGTTAGTTGATCTGGGTTCAAGATTTCCGCTGTCTCTTCGAAAAGACATCCTAGAAAAATTGGATAAGTCTCCATATGGAACTGCCAAGTGGAGAGATGTTTTTGGTGTTGGTTATGAAGAACCTGCGTATATCATTCCTAAAATCATAGTTGGGGATATGATTTTTGATAATATCATTGCCAATGAGAAAGAATTTAATTTGGTGTATTCTCCTGATGGTAATTTAACTTGTAGCGAAACGGATGGAGTTCTAGGACGTGCGATATTATCAAGATTTAATCTGCTTTTGGATTTTTCCAAGTCAATCATTTTTGCAACCGACGTATATTGCTATTTAGGTACTATGGGCTATCACTTGGAAAAATTTGTAAAAATACCCTTTAAACGCCCTGATGGAGGTATCATTTTTCCAATCGATCTGGATATTGGTACTGTGCAGTTTGCTCTCGATACGGGATGTACGATGTCAGTGCTCGACTCCTCGTTAGTTTCCGATAAAGAGCTCGACATAGGTCCTTTTAGCTTTCCAATTTACAAATCCTCAAGATTTAGGATGGGAGATTTTGATTTTGGAGGAACAGAGCTCCATTGTCTTAATATTTTCAAGTCAGAAGTGTTAAATGGTATTCTTGGAATGGATTTCTTGAAAACACATGTTGTTTACATCGATTTTGATGAGCAGTTTATTTACATTTCTAAGAACGCAGAAACGAAGGAAAAATCTGCTATTTAAGTAATGGAATTAAGAAATAGATACAGCCGGCGATGACTCCGGCGATGCTGAGGTTCCAGATGATGGCGTTAAGGGGGTTGTTGCGCTCTAAACGCGTGGAGAGGACGCAAGAGGCGGTGATGACGAAGGCAGCGACGAGTGGCAATCCAAAGGAAGGGGACGCCCAAAGACCAAATAGGCATAGCGCAGTGGCAGAGAGAGCTCCGCAGAAGGCCCCGAAAGCTTGTTTGAGGGGATGCTCGTAAGCTTCTAGGGTAAGTCCCAGCTCTTCTTCGAGCATTACCTGAAGGAGGCGGTTGTCGTCTGCCATGAGGACGTCGATGACCTCTTCGAGGAGTTTTCCGCTCAAACCTTTCGCTGCGTACATCTCAGTGAGTTCTATTCTTTCCTGGGCTCTGTGATGCTGGATTTCCCAACGCTCTTCTTCGATGAGGCGGTGCAGTCTTTCGACTCTAGCCCAACCGAGAAGCGCGCTGCGCGCTGTTTTCCATAAGATCCACCCGGAAGAAAATAGCAAAGAGCAGATCCATGTTTGTTTAATGGGAAAAAAAGAGAAGAGGATGACCCATAAAATGAGGAGCGAGATGGCTGTTTCTTTAGAAGAATCAGCACCTGCTGCAATGGATCCTGACATTTCTATGCCGTGGATCTCAGAAGCTGCGATCGCCCCTTTTGTCCTTGCTTCCCTTAAGTGCTCTAAGACGGGCTTGCCTTGAAAGTGATCGGGAGGATGGGCCATGGATTATCCTTCTTGCAGCAGATGGGAGAGTAAACGAACCATGTCGAGATAATCGCGCGCTGCCATCACTTCGCGGATGGAATGCATCGATAGTTGGGGGCATCCTATATCTACAGTATTGATACCGGTAGCTCGTGCAAAAATGGGCCCGACTGTGCTGCCGCAGGGCATATCCGATCTGCAGACATAGGATTGATGAGAAAGTCCTAGTATCTGACAGGCATGGACGATGACTGCAGAAGAAAGAGCATTGGTCGCGTATTTTTGATTTGCGTTATGTTTTAGAACAATTCCTCTACCAAGGAGTGGGATGTGCTGCGGCTCATGTTTTTTTGCGTAATTGGGGTTGAGGGCATGGGCCATATCGATAGAGATGCACAGGGATCTGTTTTTAAGAAGCAGAGCGTCTTCGGCATTGATTTTCAGGCAGAAATTGATCCTTTCGAGAACATCGTTAAAGAAAGGAGACTCAGCGCCTTCTTTACTGCTAGATCCGATTTCCTCATTATCCCAAAAAAGTCCCACTTGCATGAGCTCATTTGTGGGCTTCTCGATCATTCCAAGAGCGGAAAGTGCAGCGTGCGCACTAGCTAAATTATCGATGCGATAAGAGGCCAGCATTTCATTTTCAAGTCCGACGAAGTGGGCCGTTTCATGAGGCACGAGAAAAAGTTCGAAGGAAAGTAGCGTGTGATAGCTGAGATGGCGGCGCAGGAGTTTTTCTAAGCAATCGAGCGGAGGTGCGTTTTCATCAGATAGACCGATGATGGGGCTCAAGTGGTCTTGTTTATTGAGATGAAGTCCTTTTTCGTTGACCTCGCGGTCGAGATGAACGGCGAGTTGGGGAATAAAAAGAAGGGCATCGTCGAGACAGACAAGTCTCTCTTCGGGCTTGCCTTCATTGTTTGTGATCACAACTCTTCCAGCGAGCATCAGGTCGCGATTGAGCCATGAACTTAAAAGTGGCGCTCCATAAACCTCAACGCCAAGCTGCGTCATATTCGCTTTCTGAAATTCCGGATGAGGTTTGAGTTTAAGTGCAGGAGAGTCGGTGTGAGAGGCTAAAATGATGGCTCTTGTGGGAGATTTTTTTGGAAGGGAGAAGGCGCAGAGAGCTCCTCCTCTCACGACATAGTATTTCTTGCCGGGCTCCAGTTGCCACTTTTCCTCTTCGTCAAGGAGTTGGAAATCGCGCAAGAGCAGGCGCTCTCCCATTTCCTTAACGGCATGCCACGATGTCGGTGAAGTATCGAGGAATGTTTTGAGGTCTGTTAAAATGTGCGACATCGCTGCTTCCCTCCCTAAAATATTAGCAAACGGGACGCAATTCTTTGATCCCATTCAGATACTTATGTAATACCACAGGCAAGGTTACTGAGCCATCTTCATTTTGATTGTTCTCAAGAAGAGCAACCATCAAACGAGACGTCGCAAGTCCAGACCCGTTGAGTGTATGCACAAGTTCCGGTTTCTCGTCTTTGTGGCGATACCGGATTTGTGAGCGTCTTGCCTGGTAGTCGGTGCAATGAGAGACAGAAGACACTTCATAGTAGCGGTTTTGGCCGGGGAGGTAAACCTCGATGTCGACAGTTTTAGCCGCAGCAAAAGACATGTCACCTGTGACAAGGAGCATGTTGCGGTAGTGGAGATTTAAGCCTTGCAGGATCGTCTCTGCGCTTTTCATCATTTCATCGAAGATCGCATCGCTTTGAGCGGGTGTTGTGAAGCAGAACATCTCCACTTTATTGAACTGGTGCATGCGGATCAGGCCGCGCTCAGAGGATCCCGCAGCGCCCGCTTCTCTACGGAAGCAAGGCGTATAGGACATGAGTTTTTTGGGAAGCTCTTCTTCTTTCAGAATTTCATCGTAGTAAAGGCCATTCAGGGCAGCTTCAGCAGTTGGGATCAAATAGAGCTGGTAATCTTCATCTGAGATTTTAAAGAGCTGCTTTTCGAATTTTGGCAGTTGACCGACGCCGAACATGATTTCCGGGCGTACGAGATGGGGAACCATCCACATCTGAAAACCATTTTCCAAATGAATATCGATCATGTAATTGATGAGGGCCCACTCAAGGCGCGCTCCCAAATCGCGGTAAATAGGCCAGCCGCTTCCGGAGATTTTGGCTCCTCGCTTGAAATCAAATAGGCCGAGGCGCTCGTTGAGCTCGACGTGGTTTTTGAAAGTGAAATCGAATTTTCTCTGCTCTCCAAAGGCCTTGATGCAGACGTTGTCTTTTGGATCGGGAGAGATCTTGATTTCATCGCGCGGGAGGTTAGGCAAGCAGCCGAGCTTTTGACTGAGTTCTTGCTCTAAGGCTCCCAGCTCATGGTCGAGGATGGTGATCTTATCGCCAAATCCTGCCACTTCTTTCATGAGCTCAGTAGTGTCTTGTTTGTCCCTCTTTTTTTCGCCGATTTCTTTAGAGAGGTGGTTTCGCGAGGCCTTCAATTCTTCGACACTCAGCTTGACCACGCGGATCCTTTCATCGAGAGCGACAATGGAGGAGAGGTCGATCTCGGGATCTTTCGTTTTGAGTTTTTTTTCGATAGCTTCGCGATTTGTGCGAATGAGCTTAATGTCGATCATCGGAGTGCTCCCTGGAGGTTTGAAGGAAATAATCGTATCCAAAATCCCACATTTCTGCAATGAGAGCTTTTTAGACCATTGATGCTAATGAGGATTATAAAGGATAAAAATAATGGGATTTTTTTTGTAATTAAGCCTATGTTTTATGATTAAAAGTTACTTTGTGTCAAGATGGTTTGAGATGTTTAAATTATTTTTTTATTCTATTTTTATTGTTGAAAATAGAATTTTTGATGTATTCTCTCTGCATTAAATTAGCTAATGGAATTGAAAATGATGAAACCGCTTTCTACCGCAGCATTGATTGGAATGACACTTTTTGGAACGGGATGTATGGGCCGCAATCAGGAAGCTCCGATGACCCAGCTACAGATTCGAGAGATTCAGACGCGTAGTTTTGAAAGTAAAGATGCTAAATCGGTTCTTAAAGAAATGATCAACGTACTCCAGGACGAAGCTTTTATTGTAAAGCAAGCGAATCTAGACTTAGGCTTGCTCTCTGGAGAAAAGGATATCGATGTTGAAAATGGATGGCACAGCTTTTTTAGTGTGCTAGCCAATGGTAAGAACGCTTCTTGGACTAAGAATGCGTTGATTGAGGTGTCGGCAAACGTCACTCAGTTTGGCAAGGACACAAAAGTACGCGTCAATTTCCAGCGTAAACTTTTTGATAACTTTGGCCGTGTGGTCAAGGTGATCCAGATCTATGATCAGGAGTATTATCAAGAGTTCTTTTTCAAGGTCGACAAAGGTTTATTTATCCAAGAGGAAAAAATTTGAGACATTTAATGATTAAATATATTTTAGCTACTTCCGCCGTCTGCTCGTCTGCGGCATTTTTGACAGGATGTTCCAGAGCGTCGACTCACGCTAATCAGCTGTCTTCTGCACATGAGAGAGAGATGACATTAGGAATTGTCCAGAAGGAGATCCGTCAAGGGATGTCCCAAGGAGATGTTGCAGAGGCTTTAGGCTCTCCGAACATCGTCACAAGAGACCAAGAAGGCAACGAGACTTGGATCTACGATAAGATTGCTAATGAAGTCTCTTATTCCCAAGATCAAGGCGGTATTTGGTTGTTTATCGCTGGGTATCACAAGGAAGCAGGTGCGAGAAGTTTTTCACAGAAGACATTGACCGTTGTCATCAAATTCGATGGACAATCACTGGTCGATAAAGTGACTTATAACTCTAGCAAATTTTAGTCTATTTTAAGGCGGTGCTTTTATAAACGGTAATGAGGCGCGCGAATAGATCGGCTATGTGCCGTTTTGCTTCTTCGGTTTTTTTTGCTTTTTAGTATAACTCTTACCTATTCTAAGCAAGTCTAGTTTAATTAAAAGTTTACACTGGGTCGTTTTGTCCTTGAAATGAGGGGGTATCTGTGGTACTCTAGCCCTTTTAAAAACAGGACGCGCTATGGCTAAACTTCCCGTTGCACAGAACCCACTTCTTCTACGCTACCATCGTTTAATGGATGCTTTCGCTAAATCGGATGATGAAAGAGATTTCTATCTCGATAAGGTTGAAGGTTTTCTGGTTTTCGTTGACCTAGACAAGGGCCCCAAAGAGATCGAGGACCTCGAAAAAGAACTGGCTACTAACGCCGACCGCTATTGCCTACTTCCAAAAATGACTTTCTATGAAACAAAAAAGTTTATGGAAGGTTTTGTAAACGAAAAAGTTTACGATATCGACACAAAGGAAAAACTGCTCGATATCATCCAGTCCAAAGAGGCCAGGGAAAATTTTCTTGAGTTCATCTACGATCACCTCACAGAACTTGAGAAATGGCAGCAATTCTATCTAGAACGCTCCCGTATTCGCATTATTGAGTGGCTAAGATCGCAAAATATCCAGTTCGTCTTCGAGGAAGATCTCGAACTTACGAAGAATATGATGGAAAAGCTCAAGCGCTATCTATTCGACGTCAAGGTTCCAAAGGATGTTGCTCTTGTGCGCGAGTCTCTTGTAGCAAAAGCTAAAACTTACTATTCCAATGAAGCTCTGAACCCGCGGCCGAAGAGAGGACGTCCTCCCAAGCAAGTGGCCAAGGTGGAAATCGAGCCGCAAGTCGTCGTCGATATGTATACGACAGTGCCTACCGCTTGCTGTCAGTTCCTCTATTTGCCGGAGATTGCGAGCGCCTCTAGCGTTACATTCTCAGCAAAATTTGATACGGAAGCACAATTGCTCGCAAGTCTTCGTGGAAGCACGCGCGTTAAAGTCGACACGAGGCTGCAAGCACTGTCCGAGCGCTTGGAATCTCTACGCACCCTTTCTAGCCGTCTTACAGGTATCGAAGAGGTCTCAACAGGGGCTGAAGGGCGTTTGATCAAAGCTGTTAGCAAGAAAGTCGAAGAACCGGAAGATCTCACCTCGCTTGAGCCAAAAAAACGGGGTATTGGAGAAGTAGTTAAAGGATTTCTCCCAGGAAGTAAAAAGAAGGAGAAGCCATCCAAGCAACCGCCGCAAGAAGTTAAGAAGCCCGGTATAAAGATGGTAACTCACCTTCAGAACAAAAAACCTAAGAAGAAATAACTATGGTATACAAAGAATTAGAAGCCTCTTTAGAAGTAAATGTCCTCGAAACAATGTTTTTGACCCGTTATGCAGATGAAAAAATGCAAAAGCTTATCCGTCAGAACAAAGGGGGCTCTTTTCATCTTTGTGTCAATGGCCATGAAATGGTGGGCGCTGTCTGCGCTCTATCGCTCACTCCCGGTAAAGATTGGGGATTGCCTTATTATCGGGACAGGGCCTTTGCTATTGGCCTTGGCTGCTCGATAAGAGATATCATTGGTGCATGTCTGGCTAGAGCCGTTCCTCACCACTCGGGCGGCAGAATGATGCCGGAGCATTTTACTCAAAAAGATCTGAACATTCCGTGCCAGTCGAGCTGCGTGGGTTCCCAATTTCTCCAAGCAGTAGGTGTTGCCAAAGCGCTTCAGCTCCAGGGAAAAGATGAGGTTGTCTACGTGTCAGCCGGCGACGGAGCTACTTCTCAAGGCGATTTCCATGAAGCGATCAATTTTGCCTGTTTGCATTCTTTAGGTGTTATCTTTGTGATTCAGGACAATGGCTGGGCGATCTCCGTGCCGGTTGCGGATCAGACGGCAGGTGGCAACATCGCCAAGATGGCAAAGGGCTATGAAGGTCTCTCTGTTCACGATGTCGATGGCTGTGATTACGAACAGTTAGCTCACGCAATGGAGTCGGCAGTTAGAAAAGGGCGCGCTATGCAGGGCCCAAGCTTAATTGTCGCTCACGTCCCGCGTATTGGAGCTCACAGTAGCAGTGATGACCCTTTGAAATACAAAGACAATGAGTGCATTGCAGAGGAAATGGCAAAAGATCCGCTTCCGCGCTTCGAAAGATGGCTTAACGAAAAAGGGATGATCACAAGCGAAGAATTAGACGCGATGAAAGAGCGCTGCAAAGCGCTTGTTGAATCTGCGTCTTTAGAAGCGGAACAAATTCCCTTTCCTGAGAGATCCACTGCAGCAACAGGGGTTTTCAAAGAGATCGACACGGATGCATTCACTCCTTTTGCAGAAGATGATTCTCCGAGTGCAGAGGGAAGCATTGTGATGATGGACGCACTCAATCACGCTATTGATGAAGAGATGAAGCGCGATCCAAGTATTGTCGTATTTGGCCAGGACGTAGCGCACGGCAAAGGGGGAGTCTTTGGCATTACCCGCAATTTGACTGCAACGCATGGAGCTGACCGCTGTTTCAATTCACCTCTTGCGGAATCGAGCATCATTGGGATTGCGATGGGGATGTCGATGGCAGGAAGCAAACCGGTAGCAGAAATTCAGTTTGCCGACTATATGTGGACAGGCGTCAACCAACTCTTCAATGAACTCGCCAGCTTGCACTACCGCTCTAGCGGTGAATTTAATTGCCCCGTAGTTCTTCGCATGCCGTACGGCGGCTACATTCAAGGCGGACCTTATCACTCACAAAGCATCGAGGCTTTTTTAGCCCATGCTCCCGGCCTTAAAGTCGTTGTGCCGAGCAATGCAGCGGACGCAAAACGCCTCCTTAAAGCTGCGATCCGCGATCCAAATCCTGTCGTCATCCTCGAGCACAAAGCCCTTTATCGCCAGCGCGTTTTCTGCGCTAGAAAAGAGCCAGGCGAAGATGAGCTTCAGCCGTTTGGAAAAGCTAAAATTGTACGCTCTGGAACCGATGTCACTGTTGTCTGCTGGGGAATGATGGTTTTCATGGTAGCCCAAGTAGCCGACACGCTTAAGTCTGAAGGGATTTCTGTCGAGGTCATTGACTTAAGGACGATTGTTCCTCTCGACACTCGGACGATTGTGGAGTCTGTTCAGGGTACGGGGAAATTGCTCATTGCTCATGAGGCTGCTAGAAATTGTGGTTTTGGAGCGGAAATTTCTGCGCGCATTGTGGAAGAGGCATTCCAGTTTCTCGACGCTCCTGTGAAGAGAGTGACTGGTAAAGATTGTCCAGTTCCTTACTGCAAAGATCTTGAAGATGAGGTGCTGCCGCAACTGGCAGATCTTGAAAAGGCAATTCGCGAGCTTGCCTCTTATTAAATCTTGGCTTTTTTTCTATGTGGGCGTACTCGGACTTGTAGATTTTTCTTCGCGCGTTTGATTTTCGGTGTCACATTGTTGATCAATGGATCGAAAAAGGGGGCTGTTAAAACCAAAACTCCATGGGCGATAGAATCGGAAGCAGTATATCGCTGATTTTCTCCTTGTTTCTCTATGCCGTTCTTGGTTAAAGTGTCGACAAATTATTGCCTACGCTGAGTAATCATGTTTGGTTTTTGTCCGCTAGCTTCCGGTTCGAAGGGAAATTGCATTTATGTGGGCACTAAAACGACGAAGATTTTGATCGACGCCGGGCTTAGCGTGAAATCGATCAAGGAGAGACTGGAGATGATCGGCGTGGCCTTGGAAGATATTGATGCTGTTTTAGTGACGCATGAGCATACAGATCATATCCGGGGGCTGGGTCAGCTCGGCTGCAAGATGGGCGTTCCCGTTTTTGCAAACAGCGACACAGCAAAAGCCATTTATGGAATTCTAGACGAGTGTCCTAAATTTAAGATCTTTTCAACAGGTGAGGCTTTTGAGTTCGGCGACTTGGAAGTGCACCCTTTCAGTGTCCAGCACGACGCTGTCGATCCAGTCGCTTTTACAATCAAAACATCTGGCTTAAAGCTGGGCTTTTGCGCAGATTTGGGTTTTGCAACGACGTTGGTCAGCAGTCAGCTCAAGGGCTGCGATTACCTTTATTTGGAAGCAAATCATGAGCCTTCGATGGTCCATGCGTGCGCTAGACCTATGGTTTATAAGAAGCGGGTACTCGGGCGCCAGGGGCATTTGTCTAATGAAGAGTGCGCCAAGCTTCTTGAGAGCGTGCATCATGACGGATTAAAGCACGTTCACTTAGCGCATTTGTCGAGCGAGTGCAATTCTCCAGATCTCGCCCTAAAGATCATCAAAGAGAAGCTGCAATCCCTTCAGGCGAAGACTGAGGTGTCCATTGCTTTCCAAGAGACCCTTAGCCGCGCTATCTATTTTTCAGGTTCATAACGGAATCGTCATTCCATCAAAGGCCATTCTTGGGCGGCATGCGTAGTTCATGTCGTCGAAGAGGTCGTATTGCATCTGCATTTTTTTCAGCAAATCGAGGTCTGTGTGTTTCGGGTCGTGATGCGTGAGGATCCATTCGCGCATCTCTGTGTGAAGGATCAGAGCGGTGGCATTTGTGATGGAGGAGTGTCCCCAGCCGACTTTCTTTAGGTATTCGACGGGGGTGTATTGCGCTTCATGGATGAGGAAGTCGCAGCCTGTGAAGAACTTGATAAAACTGTTATAAGGAGTGAGCAGGGGATGATTTTTCCCGATAAGTTTGGGGTCGCCGTGGTAGCCGAGCAGGAATTCGTTGTCTGTGGCATAGCCGAATGTTTTTTTGTGGATTTTGAATTTGAAGCAAAGCGTCGCACCGGGATGAAAAGAATAGTGTGTATCAACGGTAAATTTTCCGATTTGGATCGGATCACCCGTGTGGATGTCCTTGAAGGTGAGCTTGGCTTTGACATCGTCTAGCCGCACAGGGAAATAGGCATGGGAGAGCATTTCGGTAAAGAGATCGCGTGTTGTCTTTTCAAATCCGATCGGGGTCCAGACGGTGACGTGGCAGTCTGGGTTATAGATCGGGTCGAAGAAGGGAAATCCTGCGAGATGGTCCCAGTGGGTATGGCTGATCAGAATGTGAATGTTTTTGGGGCAGTCTTTTTCAAACGTTGTTCCAAGAGGGCGGATTCCGGTGCCGGCATCGACGATGATCATGTCGTCGCCATCCCGAATTTCTAAGCAGCATGTGTTGCCTCCAAAGCGGATGTAGTCGGGGCCAGAGACGGGATTGGAGCCTCTAGTACCCCAGAATTTAATGTAAGAATTGGGAGAATGCGCCCTTGGAAGATAGCAATGATCGCCTTTCACAGTAGAAAGCTTTCCGGAATAAGGATCGGGTTTGAGCTCTTCATCGAAAAAGCGGTGGAAAAGTGAGAAGACGGTCTCTGAGGAGTAAGGTTTTTCCAGAAAAAAGGAGCATTTAAGATCGATGGCTGCCTGATAGTTCTGAATCATCATGGGCGCAGTTGTGAGGATGACACCGACATCTTTGGTCCTGGGATCGCTTTTGATTTTGCGCAGGATTTCCATGCCGTGGATTTGGGGAAGCAGCAGTTCCATGAAGATCAAATCGGGTTTGAAGGAATCGATTTTAGAGAGGCATTCAAATCCACTTTTCGCCGTCTCAAAAATATAGAGGCTTGCGCTCTTGTCCTTCTTTAGCAGTTCGAAAACATGGCTATCTGGATCAGCGATGAGGATCTTCTTTTTCTCTTTTTCCATTTATTCCCCACTTTGAAAGAGCGTTTTTCTTTTTCTCCAAACGGTAAAGAAGCATCCAACTCCAACCATGGCGAAGACAGCGCTGATCAGATAATAGTTGAGGACTTCAAGGGATGCGAATTCGAGAAGGTCTTCATCATTTTCCAAGGGGAGTCCTGCGATTTGGAGGCGTGGAGAAGGGGTTTGCTCAGCCGCTAAGACCTCCGTTTCTGTGGGAGCTGCGATTGCAAACGTCAGTGAGGCCACGCTTAAGATCAGCATGACATAGCCCATGAATTTCAGACGGGGCAGCAATTTGCGTTCGGTCTCTAAGTGGACCTCGATTTTGGGAGTGAGTTCTCCGATCTTACTCAAAAGATTCTTCCTCATAGGAGCTCCCGGGTTTTGTGTTTTTCGCGTCGATTAAAATTCTTCTGGGCTTTGCACCTTCTTGAGCGCTGATGATCCCTTTGGTCTGAAGCTCGTCCATAAGAGATGCGGCTCTTGCATAACCGATTTTCAGTTTTCTCTGTAAAAATGTGGTGGAGGCGGTTTTTGTCGCGGTGACAAGTTCTAACGCCTGGTCGTAAAGAGAATCTCTAGGGCTTTCCTCAGCGCTATCTCCCGCAAGAGAATCTTCGAGGCGCATTTTATCAAAGGATTCGATGAGATAACCCGGAGGGGCCTGGTTGCAGATGAAGGAGACCACTTTATTGATCTCTTCATCGCTGATGTAGGCGCCTTGTGAGCGGATAAGTGTCGAGGTTCCGGGGGGTAAAAAGAGCATGTCGCCGTTTCCGAGGAGATTTTCTCCTCCGACATCATCGAGGATGATCTGCGAGTTGACTCTGCTGGATACTTTAAAGGCGATACGCGTAGGGAAGTTTGCCTTGATGAGTCCAGTTATGACCTCGCGCGAGGGACGCTGGGTAGCTAGGATCAGGTGAATGCCAACAGCCCTTGCCATTTGTGCGATGCGGGCAATCGGGGTTTCGAGGTCTGAGCTCGATGCCATCATCAAATCGGCAAATTCGTCGATGATGGCTACGATGGCGTACATTTTTATCGGAATCGGAATACTTAGCGACTCTTCGAATTCTTTATTGATTTGGCGGTTGTTAAAGGCGCTGATATTGCGGAAGCCGAGTTGTTTTAGGATGTCGTAGCGCGTCTGCATTTCTTTAACAAGCCAGTTGAGCGCTGCATAGGCCCCATGGGCTTCTGTGATCACGGGTGCGATCATATGGGGCAAGTTGGTGTAAGGTGTTAGCTCGACCTTTTTAGGATCGATCATCACGAGTTTGACCTCATCTGGTCTTGCGTTCATCAAGATGGACATGATGACGGTGTTGATACAAACAGATTTTCCAGAGCCTGTGGCGCCGGCGATTAAGCAATGGGGCATTTTGGCCAGATCGCTGATCACATTGTCTCCGGATACCGTTTTACCAAGCAATAGGGGCACCATCATCTTGCGAGGATTTTGGTGATAGCTTTGGAGGAGTTCTCTAAAACTGACCTCTTGCGGATAAAGGGATGGGATTTCGACGCCGACAGCAGCTTTGCCAGGGATTGGAGCGATGATGCGGATCGATTTGGCTTGGAGATTTAGAGCGATATCGTCTTCAAGAATTTTTATCTTCTGAACTTTAACTCCGATTGCTGGATGTACCTCAAAGGAGGTAATTGTAGGTCCGCAGTTGATTTCTCCGACCTTGGCTTCAATTCCAAAGCTGAGCAGTGTCTCCTCGAGAATCTCGGCTTGCCGCTTTAGATCTTTTTTCAAAGAGGGCTGATCGACTTTTTTCGGGGTATTTAACAGCGATGCAGGAGGGATCTGATAGGTTGTAAAATCGCCATTGACCACTCTTTGTGCAGAAATTGCCGCAGCGCGCTTATTTGTGTTTTGAGGTTTAGGCTCAAATGCTTTTTTCTTTTCCGCATCGAGTTTGTCGCCCATGGTGCGAATTTTGAGCTCGTCCTCGTTCCCTTTGCGGGGTTGATACAGGGGCTTAGGTAGGTGTTTGGAGAGGACGCTTTCAATTTCTTCAGAGGATTTTGTGTCCATGAGCGGCAGATCTTCCTCTTGGGAAGAAGAATTGGCTTTGCGGATCGCGAGATAGTTCTGGACTGCCTGGTATTTTTGTTTCAACTTGTCAAAAAGCTCTCCAAGACGCATTTCAGTGAGAAGAAGCAGCGACACGATCGCTGTGATCGAGAAGGTCAGGCCGACACCGAAATCGCTTAGGATCCTCTGTAAATTCATTGTGGGCAGGTCGCGATAGAGATAATAGAGAGGAGCGCCGCCGAGGTTGTAGCGCGACGAACGGTGGAGATACGGAAGTTCGAAAAGGTGGGTCTCCGTATAGATGCGATGCTCAAAAAGTGAGGCAGCGGCAAACCCGGATTCAGCAATCAGATTTAGAAGTAAGCAGCAAGAGATGAGCAGCATTCCAAAGTAGAGGCATTTAATCTTTAGAGCGGGAACTTCTCGGTTTAGGAGGAATTGCCATCCCATCCAACCAAGGAAAGCAATGACGAGATAACTGCAAAGTCCAAAGAGATAAGTGAGTGTCCAGCCAAAAGCCCAGCCGGCAAGACCAATCCAGTTTTTGCTCTGCTCTTCGGCATGGAAACTGACCAAACTTAATGTGAGGATCAAGGAGATGCCCAGAAGGATTAAGCCTTTGCCCTCGGATGGGATACGAGATTGTTTTTTTGCCTTAGCGCTCTCTTTAGCCACTGATGCCTCCATTTCCCAAATTGTACCACAGGGTGACAATTGCCCCAAAGCAGAGGCAATACCAGGCAAAAGGCTTGAGGTTGCCTTTTTCCAAATATCTTAAGGCAAAACGAATAATGATGAGTCCAAAAGTGAGAGATGCAAAAAACCCGACGGTGCAGGCAGGTATAGAAATGGGCTGAGCATTTTCGTGCGAGAGATAAATTTTCAGAAGCTCCAAGCAATTGCCGCCGATAATTGTCGGAATCGAGAGGAGAAAGGAAAATCGGACGGCTTCTTTTGCCTCCCACCCGAGAAATTTGGCGCACGAGATTGTCGATGCGCTGCGTGAGATCCCTGGAATGAGGGCTGCAGACTGCATCGCTCCGATCCACAGCGCATCTTTGAGGTCTTTTCTTCGCGCCGGCTGCTGTTTTCTTGGGAGGCGCAGCTTTTGGCTTGAGAAGAGAATGCACGCAGTTACGATCAGGCAAAGACCTAGAAATTGGGGGTGGGAAGCGAATTCTCTTATAGGCTTGAGAAGGAAATAACAGGGGATCAGGGGGAGAGTGGCCACGAAGAGCAGTAAGAGTTTGGTTCGGTCCTTGCGAAAGATCCTCTGGATTTCCTTTCTTAAAAAATAGAGAAGAGCGAAGAGGGTTCCCAAATGGCAGACGAGATCAAAGACGACTTGATTCTCTGATCCGATGTTGAAAATGAGTTTTGCCAGTTTTAAATGGGCGGATGAGCTCACCGGCAGAAATTCGGTCAGGCCTTGTACGAGTCCAATAATAAATGCTTCGAAAAGGGACATGGGGTAGCACCTCGATCCTTCTAATTCATATTTATCATAGATGAGAGAATTGCAAAACTAAGAAAAGGGGAAAGCTGGGAAAAAGAAGGGCGATCGACGGGATTCGAACCCGCGACTTTTGGTACCACAAACCAACGCTCTAACCAACTGAGCTACGATCGCCACATGAATTTTTTGGCTCGCCTTACTAGGCGTAAGCTAAGGTGGAAAGTTTAGTTGAGCGGGTGTATTTGAGTCAAACTTTTCTATCTGTTCAACGAATAAAATGGGTGCATAAGTGCGTGAAGTGGAGTTTTGATCCTTGTATTAATTATTTTAAATATATGATGCCTGTATTTATATGAGATTTTTTGATTAGACTTTACCATCAAGAGGAACAACAATTCTTAAAACGAGGATTTACCCATGAATAGAATAGGTGCTTCGGGAGGAGAGTTTGAGCATGTTGCTGTTCAGTGTGTTTCACAGGAGTTAGAGGGGGCAGATATTGCTCGTTGCAGGTTGGTGTGCAAACTTTGGAGATGGGCCTTGGATGGGCTTTGTGAGGATCAGGTTTTTTGGCAAAGACTGTCTGCAAGAGAGGGGATCTCCCTTGTAGATGGGCCAAAACGCAATTATTACGAGGATTTTAAAGTTCTCTATCCGGCAACGATCAGCGGAAGAAGGATCTGCCGGTTGCTTGAGAGTGTAACAGGAAGATCGGTCCGCTTTATTGGAGAAATTCCCCGTATCAGAGTGGAAATTTTTGACTTATTTATCAAGAGCGTGGACCGTTATGGGAAGGGAAATATCAGAGACAATTTTATGTTTATTGAAATCCCTTCAGAAATTGAAATTACCTGCAGCGGAAAATCGCGCCTAACCTTGGATGAGCAAGGAAATTTAATAAAAGTTAGCGGAAAGAAAATCGAGGAACAAAAGCGTCGGATTTTTTTTTCGTTAACTAATTTTAAGATCCTCTGTTCTTTGGACAGCAGTGAAGCGTCTATTTTCCATAGCTCTAGTAATGATGATGTGATCCGTCGTTGCGGCTCTGCACTGAGGGGAAATTGTGTCTATCTGGTAAGAAAGTCCATTTCAGAGGAGACACGGGGACTGCCTTTTGATGGTGTATCTGGCCAACTTGCCTTTGTGAAGAATAAGGGATCTGAAATCACAGATTTGGCCGAATTTAAAGTCACATCCTTACTCGTGAGGGTCGTTTTTGATGCCGTTTTTATATGCGGATCTAAAACATTTCCCGATGTTAAAAAGACCTATGCACGTTGTTGCAACAGTATTCTTGCTGGAAATGAGGATCACCTTGCTGTTGTCGGGAGCTTCTGGCCCAGTTCTACAGGCTCGCACGTCTACAGCACCCCCCGAAATTCAAGTGGTAATCATATTGGCGTAGCTCCTTGTGTTTTAGCGGGAGTTTCCGCGACGTCTGTTTGTGGAAAGTTGGTGTCAATTGAGAAGGAGCTTTAATTTTTTTTTAGGCGTTAGACGCAGTCTCATGTATGCCCAAATTTTGAGACAACTTGGGTATAAAAAAACCCGTCACTCTTTGGCAATGAATAGCCAAAGAGTGACAGTTTTTTTTAAAAGTCGAACCTTCCACCGACAGTGAGCCCTTGGGTAGAGAGATTGCCGTTTTCTTTAAAGTAAAAGCCTTGAGAAAGCTGATTCATAAAGTGGTTCATTTGGTTCACGCCGAACCATCTGTTCGCTTCCCAGCCGATGTGGAATTCGATGTGGAGGCGATCTTTTGCAAAATGCCTGTCCCATCCAAGCCCTAACGCTAGCTGCAAGCTGGAGATCCCTTTTTTGAAGCGGTCTTTCGTACTTGCAATGAGGGCCCCATCTTCTTTGATGTGCAGATTGTTATTTAGCTCGCCATAGAGAAGAGATCCGGAAGCGATACCATAGATGGCAAAATCGGAAGGCAGAACAAACCTCGCCTCGCCGCCGGCACGCAGCCCGCCACCTTGGAAATCTGCATCAGAATGCATGTGGCTGGAAACTGCAGGTGACGTTGCATAAGTGAAGCCTGTCTTTAGGTCCTGATCAATCCATGCGCCGCGCAGTCCGAAAAAAGGGCGCAGCGATAGGTGCCCGCCAAACCAGGAGGACCTGCCCCACTCTAAATCGAGAACATTGATGTCGAGGTCCCATTTGGCGTTTGCATGTGTCGCGTTCGCAAAGGGATCAAAATCGGGCTCTGCCCATAAGGGGAGAAGGGAGCCGCTTGCAGAGGCGTGGTTGTCAGATGCAAACCATGTCCAAAAGGCTAGAACATCGTATCCCTCTTTCGGGAAATTGAGGCCAAGGCCAACTCTTGCGCCGCTATTCCACTCCGGCTTGATTTTTTTCAGCCTTCCTTTTATTTCGGTGGTGCTTGCGCCGGTTTGTGCGAAATAGAGCCCGTCTTCACTGGCTGTCCAATATAGATAGTCGCCAAATACAAAGAGGTTCCAGCCGCCTTCCACTTGAAAGTTGCTTGGGTAATTAACGCGGCCATTCGGGGCTTCACTTGTCCTGCTATAGGCAATTGAACTGCAGGAGAGGAGCGCCAAACAGGGGAGGGTTTTAGAAATCAAAGCGTACGCCAAAAGTGCCTCCAGAGAGTGAGAGATCTCCGTTCATTTGTTGCAGGTTGCCTTCGTTGAAGTTATGGAAATAGTGGTTCATTTTGTTGATGCCGAACCAGATATTTTGTTCCCAGCCAGCGTAGAGTCCAAAATGGTAGCGGTCTCTGTGCAAATAGGTATCCCAGCGAACTCCGAGAGCTAACTGTCCTGTCGATGCGGCGTTGCGGAACCCATCCCGTGTTTTTGCAGGTCTTGTGGAGTTCCAGTGTGAGCTAAAGTCGCAATCGTAAAAACCATACAGCATGGATGCAGATGCAATGCTGTAGAAGCTCCATCCGCCAATGAGGGCAAACCGCATGTCGAGACCCGTTCTTACGCCGACCCCTTCAAAGTCGGATTCCGATCTAAGTCTTCCTCTTGTCGTAGGATCTGTCGTGTATTTGTAATGGATGTCGAAATGCTGGTCGATCCATGCCCCGCGGATGCCGATGAAAGGGCGCAGAGATAAGTGTCTACCGGCCCAAAAAGATCTGCCCATCTCAATGTCGACAACGTTGTAATGCAAGGACCATTTTGCTTTTGAGGATGTTGAGCCATTGATATCGCTCGGCGGACTTACCTGGGGATGTCCCCAAAGTGTGAGCACTTGCTTATGAGAATCTCCTCTAGCATGGGATTGAAACCATGTCCAGTTGAGCATGATATCCCATTCGTCATAGCCCATGTTGCCGCCGATTCCAATGCGGAAACCGGGGCGGAAGTGGGGTTTTACTTTTTTCAGGTGGCCGCGAAAATTTGTTGCGCCATCGGGAGGAACGGCGCTTGTTTGAACTCCTGTGTAGCCTCCTTGTGCGTAATAGAGGCCATCTTCTTTGGCGACCCACCAAAGAAATTCTGTATTGAGGAAGATGTTCCATCCGTTTGCGACTTGAAATCTGCTGGATGGATTGATCATGCCAACAGCTTCTTTCCCTTGAGTTGTTGAGGGAAGATCGTCAGCGCAGAGTGGAGAGATTGCGGTTATGATGATTCCTGTGATTGCTAACGTGCTTCTTTTCATGGTAGTCCCTTTAAAAAATTAGGTTAATCATCGGGCTTATGGTGCTTTTTTTTCAAGCGTTTGCATTTAGAGGGTGTACTAAATCTTAGCTTCTGTCGAGTTTTGGGATTATTTTGGCCGCTTTTCGATTCAAATTCCTGGGGTAATATACGTTAAGTCGATATTACCCCAGGAATTTGAATCGAAAAGCGGCTCCAAAGAATCTAAAAATCGACGAAGCCTAAGGTTTAGTATACCCTCCTTCTTTTTCGTAAAAGAAGATGCCGAGGAAAAACGCGATAGAAAGAAAGCAGATGACGAGAGTAAAATTAATCTCCTTTGTTCGAATGGAAAAATCGAGAAGCGCAGGGGGATTTGTTGTTAGATTTAGGATGCAAGAGGTCCATGAGTTATTCAGGGAATGGATTGCATGGCTTAAAAAGGGAAGCAAGGGAGCAAAAAAGAGTGCAGTGAAGAGAAGCAGCATCGATATTGCGGCACACAAGGGGAAGATGAGATTGTAGGCTAAGCTGAGGAGTGGAAACTTGTGGAAAATATGCAGGATCACGGGAAGAGAAATCAGATGAACTGTAAAGTTAAGAGCGAGCGTTTTACGCAGCATAGCAAGAAGAAGAAAGGCGTGTTTGTCAAGTAAGGACATCGCTTTTATTTCTGAATAGGACCTCTCAGGCAAAAGATATGTGAATGCTCGATGCATTAGGGGATAAAAGAGTAAGATTGCAAGCGTGCAGAGAAAAGTGAGCTGAAAACTGAGCTTTGTCACGACAAGCGGAGAGAATAAGATTTCAAGGATGAGTCCGACACCTAGAGCATTTAGCCCCGAAATCCTTAAGGAAAATAGCTGGCCCGCTGCAATGAGAATAATGGTGATGTAGGCCCTTTGTATCGATGGGGCATTTCCAAGCAGCAGGTAATAAAGGGAAATTGCAGAGATCAGAAGAACAGCACTGATTTTTTCAGAAAACAAAGAGCGAAAAAGGAAGTTTAAAAAGAGAGCGGTTAGGGCAAAATGGAAACCGGAAATGGCGAGGATATGCTGGAGCCCCACTTTGCCAAACTCCATGCTTAAAACGCGCTCGTCGATATCGCTGGTAGCCAGAGCATTTAAAAAGGTTCTTGCGTGGGGATCGGCGATCTGTTTTTTTAAATAGTGTGAAATTGCCAGTTTTGCGCGGAAGCGCCATTCAGAAAGATTGAAACCGGAACTTTTAGGTAACCAGGATTTTTTTTTATCCGGTTTTAGAACAAAGGCATGATCTCCTTTTTGACAAAGGCTCCCTTTGATTTCGTAGTCGGTATTTGCCGCCGGGCGCTTGCCAAAAAGGGGCATGTGAATTGTGCAAGGAAGGTCTTTGAAAATTTCGCCGCTTTCAGTTTTGAAACTTTTTAGCGTTCCTTGATATTGCAGTGATTTATGAAAAGGGGAGCTGTGTTGGCTTAGCTGCTGGGTGTGGAATACTCCAACTCCCGGATTTTTTTCTTGGGAAAGCAGGGTTTTAGGATGGCGAAATGTGGCGCCAAGCCAGGAGCCCATAAAACAAAGAAGAGCGATAATAAGAATGCTTCTTCGAGGTGCAGTGAAGCTGAGCCCTAAAAATATCACTCCAAATAAGGGGTGAGGATGAAAGGCGATCGCGGTTCCAAGAAGTAGGGAAACGCCGATAAAAAGGGCGGGATGTTTGCTCCAAAAAGAGGAGTGCTGTTTCATCGGTGGAGAACACTTAAAAAAATAACTTCCCCATCTTAGATGGGGAAGTAATTTTTTACGAGTTCTTAGGGATTTCTTGGTCGATGGGGCGAGTGATGATGCGCACGCCTCTTTCTCCGGTGAACATTGTCGCTGCCCATTCGAGCATGACGCCAAAGCGGTTGCGGAATCCGATCAAGAACATGATGTGAACAAATGCCCACATCAGCCAGGCAAAAAAGCCGGAAAATTGGAATTTTCCAAAGGTTGCGATGGCTTTTGCTTTGCCGATTGTCGCCATGCTTCCTTTGTCGAAATAGGCAAAGGGTTTTCTTTTGTCTTTGGGAATTCCCTTCTTGATGATCTTGGCAACATATTTACCCTCTTGCATCGCAACAGGGGCAACGCCCGGAAGGGGTTTTCCATCATGGTTAAGAGCATACGCAGCATCGCCAATGACAAAAATTTCAGGGTGGTCGGGAACGCTCAAGTCAGCTCCAACCATGACGCGCCCCGCCCTATCGAGTGGAACATCGAGGGTTTTGAGAAGAGGAGAGACCTGGTTTCCCGCTGCCCAGATGACGTTCATGGATTCTATGAACATGCCGTCAATTTGAACGCCTCCTCTATCGATATTAGTCACTTTCTTGCCGGTTAGAACTTTTACGCCCATTTTCTCTAATGTTTTTGTGGCGCTAAGAGCGAGCTTATCGGAGTACATGGGAAGGATGCGGGGCAGGGCTTCGATGAGATAAATTTTTGACTCTTCCGGTTTGATCCTGCGGAAATTTTTGAACATTGTCTTGTTCGCAATCTCGGCGATTGCACCGGCCATTTCAACGCCAGTTGGGCCGCCGCCGATGACCACGAAATTCAGATATTTGGCAGCCTCGGAAATGCTGTCCAGTCTTTCTGCCTTTTCAAAAGAGATGAGGACCTGTTCTCTGATTTTTAAAGCGTCGCTTACCGTTTTCAGTCCGGGTGCAAAAGGCTCCCAGTCGTCTCTGCCAAAGTAGGAATGGCGAGCTCCAATTGAGATGACGAGATAATCATATCCGATCACATCTCCATTTGAGATGGTGACTTGTCTGTTTTTTTTGTCGATCTTGACAACTTCTCCCATGATTACAGCGGCATTATCCTGGTTGCGCAGCACTTCGCGAAGCGGCGTTGCAATATCGCCGGGAGAGAGTGCAGCTGTGGCCACTTCGTAAAGCAGCGGCTGGAATAGATGGTGGTTGGTTTTATCGATGAGGAGGACATCGAGCTTGGTGTTTTTGAGAGATTTCGCAGCGGTTAATCCTCCGAACCCACCTCCGATTACGACAACTTTTGTGTAGGCCATGTTTGTTTCCTTTTCCTGGAATTGTTTCCAATCAGGAATAAAATGCAATGGAGAAATTGTATCAATATTGCGTCCCCTTGAAAGTTGGAGAGTTTGCCGGCTCCAGCGCCTGCAAATTCTCCAACTTTCAAGTGGACGCAGTATAGGCGCCGTTTTTTGCCTTTCAAAAAAGATTCGAGCTGTTAAAATACCACTAGTGCATAGTTAACGAAATTTTCTCCGTTTTGGGTGCAATAAAAGCTCAAATGTTGACTCTGCAATAGGCACTTTGCCTACAATAGGAATGGGTTAAGCGGCATGTACTTAGTGCAAAATTTATTCGATAAGTGCGGAGAGCGTCTCGGACTTAAATTGATTGCCGGAAAAAATGGGATGAAACGGCCCATTAAAGTTCCGGAAGTTCACCGTCCTGGACTCAGTTTGTCTGGCTATATGAAGAATTACGTGAGCCAGCGCATCCTTGTCTTCGGCAACGTCGAAACGCTTTATTTGAAAGATCTCGGTAAAGAGATGCGTACGGAGCGGCTCCGCAATGTTCTTAATGCACAGACCCCTGCTGTCATTGTCGCAGGCAAATACCAGCCATCCAGAGAGCTGATCCGTCATTGCGAAGAAGCTGAGATCCCTCTTTTTAAAGCAAGCATGGCAACGATGAATCTTTTGAGCAGGCTCACGCTTTTGCTGAGCGAGGAGTTCTCTCCGACAATGACATGCCATGGCACTCTCGTGGAGGCATTTGGTGTAGGAGTGCTCATCCAAGGTGATTCATCGATTGGGAAAAGCGAGGCTGCGCTGGGTTTAATTGAAAGGGGTCACCGTTTGATCTCAGATGATGTTGTCAAAGTTCGCTTGCGCGAAGGGACTTATCTTGAAGGATCAGGGCCAGAGCTGACGCGCCATTTGATGGAGATCCGCGGTATTGGAATTATTAACGTCGCTCATATCTATGGCGCTGTCTGCGTTCGCGATGATAAAACCGTCGATTTGATCGTCAAGTTAGAGGAATGGGATGATCGCCGTTTTTATGACCGGATAGGACTCGATGAGAAATACTGCGACATCTTAGGCGTTAAAGTCCCCTATCATATTTTACCAGTTAAGCCGGGCCGCGATGTTGTTCTCTTAATTGAAACGATTGTTTTGAACCATCGTCTCAAAGAGATGGGCTATAATTCCGCAAAAGAATTTAATACCAAATTATTAGAGACGATCTCTAAAAAACAAAACGAGAGGAAAAAGATTCGTGAAACTCACGCGCAAAATGCGAATTAAAAATGCGCTTGGGCTGCACGCGCGTCCAGCGACTGTCATTGCCGAGCTTCTTCAAGGGACGCTTTCTTCTGTTTCTTTTACTTATCGCAAGGAAACAATCAATGCTAAAAGTATCATGAGTATTTTGATGCTAGCGGCAACGAAAAACTCCTTGATCACAGTAAGTATTGAAGGGGCAGATGCCGCTGAGACGATGGAACGGGTTTTTCAAGCTTTTGAAAATAAATTCGGGGAATAAATCATGGAAAAACCGGAAGAAATAGTGATCCGGGGCTTTCCTGTTAGCGACGGGATTGCCATTGGCACTCCTTTTTTTCTGATTCCAACTCAAAAGGAATTTCCTGAGTTTTCGATCACACTTAGAGAAGTGGATGATGAGATTCAAAGATATCGCGGCGCCCTTTTTTCAAGTCGAGAAGACCTCCAGCAACTCAGGCAGAACTTAGCAGAAGAGGTGTCGGATGATGCGGCGACAATTATTGAGTCTCACATCCAGATGCTCGATGATCCACTCATGACGGATCATATGGAAGACAAAATCCGGATGACCCTTCAAAACTCTGAGTCGGTCTTTCAATCTGTGATTACCGATTATGAGAGAAGGTTCTCTAAAAATACGGATACTTTTTTTCAAGAGAGACTGACCGATGTGATGGATCTGGCAGGCCGTGTTCTTGGACATCTATGCCCTTCCAAAGGAGACTCTTTGTTAAATGTCCCTTTTAATTCCGTTGTTTTTGCGAAGGAGCTGGTTCCTTCCTATACAGCATCTGCAGAGTCCTCCCGCGTGAGCGCTTTTGTCACACAATCTGGAGGAGGCAGCTCTCACGCCGCTCTGATTGCGAGAGCTAAAGGGATTCCTTACGTTGCAAGCGTTGATGTTGCCTCTTTGCAAAACATCTCATCGCGCCAGGTCATCGTCGATGGCCAGTCTGGCGAAGTGATTTTCAATCCTACCCCAAAGACACTAGAAAAATACAAACAGCGCAAAACCTGTCTCAAGACCTCCCATCAGATCCTTCAAAAAGAGACGAAGTACGACTCAGAGACAATCGATGGATGCTCTGTTCAAATTTTTGCGAATATCGGACATGTCGGCGACTTGGAAAATCTCTCTCAGTTTGGACCTGACGGCATAGGTCTTTTTCGTACAGAATATCTCTTTTTCCAGCACCGCCACTTGATCTCCTCTGAAGAGGACCAGTACGATGCTTATGTCAAATTGATTCAAATGGCAGATGGCATGCCGATTGTCATTCGAGTCTTTGATGTTGGCGGTGATAAAAATCCCGAGCTCTTTGCAGATGAGGAAAAAGAGCCCAATCCGGTCCTTGGCTGCAGGGGGATCCGTTTCTTGCTCCGCCACCTTGAAATTTTCAAAATCCAGCTGCGAGCTATCCTAAGGGCTGCGGTTTATGGCGACGTCCGCATTCTACTCCCTTTGATTTCCGATATCGGTGAGTTGGAAGAGAGCAAAGCATTGATTGCTGAAATTTCTCAAGCTCTGACAGCGCAAGGGATCGCATTTAAGTCGAGCGTTCCTCTAGGCTGCATGATTGAAGTGCCGTCTGCTGTTTTGATTTGCGATGCGCTCGCTAAAAATAGCGACTTTCTATCAATTGGAACCAATGATCTTGTTCAGTATACCCTTGGCATCGACCGTAGCAACTCCGCAATGGGCGATTCTTGTTACCCGGCGCACCCGAGTGTTTTGCGCATGATTAAAATGGTCCTCACTGAAGCTAGGCGCCATGGGAAGACGGTCACAATCTGTGGTGAGATCGCTTCTAATCCTCTTTTTGTGCCTTTGCTCTTAGGATTTGGAGTCGATCGCTTGTCTTGCTCTCCTCGCTACATCCCGATTATCAAGCGCACGATTCGCAGAACCAATATCCTCCACGCAAGCGAGCTTGCAGAGCATATCCTGCGTCTTAATTCTACTGCAGAAGTGTCCCAGGTTCTCCTTGAAGCATATAATAATAGCCTTATAACATAGTTCTGGAGCGAATATGGCCTGGATCCTAGCACTTATTCTATGTATAGCGACGCCAATATTAGGCGAAGATCATGCGACCATGAGTATCTACGCCGTTCAAAGCGATACGGGCGAAGTGTTGATTGATAAGCGCAGTGATTTGAGTTTAATGCCTGCATCCTGCATGAAAATCGTGACGACAGCAGCTGCCCTGCACCTTTTGGGAGAAGAGTATCGCTTTGAGACACACCTGGAATACGATGGGGTGATTGACGAAAATAAGACACTTTGCGGGAACCTGTATATTCGGGGAGGAGGGGATCCTTGTCTTGGTTCCGGAGCCTCTACCTCTTTCCCCTGGGAAAAGCAGATTGCATTATGGGCAGATGCCATTCAAAAATTGGGGATTCAAAGAATTGAAGGAAAAGTCATTGGGGATGCGAGCAAATGGGAAACAGCCTTAGCAGCGCCGAGTTGGAACTGGGAAGATTTAGGGAATTACTATGGGGCTGGGGCCTGCGCTTTATCTTTTCATGAGAATTGCTACTTTCTCACTTTTAAACCGGGAAACAAGGCAGGTGAAAGGGCCGACATTTTGCGCACGGATCCCCCCCTTATCAATCTGAACCTTCAAAATGAAGTAAAAACCGGCCCTTCAGGATCTGGAGATGGCACTTGCATCTATGGGTCGGAGTATTCTCCCGTTCAGTTTGTCCGCGGAACTATTCCTGCTGCTGTGAAAGAATTTACGATTAGGGGAGCCATCCCCGATCCCGCTAGAACTTGTGCAGACCTGCTCTCTAAGCAGCTTGAGGAAAGGGGGATCCCCATCTTGCAGAAAACAATACCCCAAAGTACAAGGGTCGCTTTTCACACCACTTATTCTCCGGCTCTCAAAGAGATCGTTCACCTGATCAATCAAAATAGCGTCAATCTCTACGCGGAGCATCTTTTAAAAAAGATGGGAGAAGTAGCGCTTGGCGATGGATCCACTGCTGCCGGAACAAAAGCCGTCACAAACTTTTGGCGCTCCCAAAATATCGATCTCGCCGGATTCCATATGGCAGATGGTTCGGGACTTTCCAGGAAAAACCTGATCACGACAAAACAGCTCGTATCTATCCTTTTGAAGATGAAAAAAACAGATTTCTTCCCCTTATTTTTTGAGTCCTTGCCCTTAAAAGACGGCGTTATGCGAGCCAAATCGGGATCCATGGCCTTTGTCAAAGGGTACGCGGGCTATACGGGAAACATTGCTTTTGCAGTTTTATTTAACCAGTACCCGAACCATCAAAAGATGAACGAGGAAATTGGAGAAGTCCTCGCAGATCTTAATAAGCTCAATACAAAGTAAATCCATTAGTTTGAGTGCAAGCAAAAAGTCTAGATCGGCGCTGTCCTTTTTAAGAAGGAAAGAAATATCATTTTCTGTCCTTCCGCAGAAGGATAGACCCTAAGATTTGTTGAGTAAATCGGCTAATATGACTGTTTAGAGGGAATGACGCCGCGCACGCCGCCTCGTGGCACATCTACATCGCCATGGTAACGGGGAATGAGGTGGACGTGAAGGTGCATTACGGATTGGCCTGCGGATTCGCCGCAATTGATCCCGATGTTATAGCCATCGGGATTATAGTCCTTGTCTAACCTTGCCTTCAGTTCGCTTAAGGCCTGCATCATCTCCAGACGCACTTCTTCGCTGGCAGTAAACCAAGTTTCAGTGTGGTCGTAAGGAATGATCAGCATATGGCCATTGGATACGGGAAACTGATCTTTCATGACAAAGCAATGCTTAAACCTAGCCAGGATTTCAGCTTCTTTTTCCCCGCGGGCAATTTGGCAAAAGATGCAGTTTGTCATCGTTTAAAATCCAAAGGGAGAGGGCATTCCTCCGGGAAGAGAAAGTCCACCCATCGGATCCTCTCTTTCAATTTTTGAATAGGCATCATCGCAGGCAGCTTTAATCAAATCTTGGAGACCTTCCAAGTCGCTAGCGTCAACGCATTCAGGTTTGATTTTGATTTCGAGAAGTTTTTTCTCTCCGTCCATCACCACAGTGACAAGTCCATTGCCGCTTGTGCCGGTGACTTGCTTGTTTTTCATCTCGCTGCGCATGGCCTCAAGCTGCTGCTCCATGAGCTTGGCTTGTTTTTTCATTTTTGAATATCCGCTACCCATTAAAGTTGCTCCTTTTTAATAATTCCTTCAAGTTCCACGGCAGCAAAACGCATCACAGTATCATAACGGCTTTGATGAGCCGTATTGGAAGGCAAGGGAGCCACATCTTCTGGCTTTTCGATAATAGCTGTGATGGGATCGCTGACAGCCGGGGTTTCAGCGATGCTTTTATTTTGAGTTGTTGTAAGTGTTTCGTCTTCTATTGGATCATCGCTTGCTACTGCGACGCTCTCTTTCCCAACTTTTGCAATGGTTTCACCATCAGAGGCGATTGCTTCCCATTTCGCTTTGGAAAAAAGAAGAGAAGATTGCTTCGGAGGTAAATCTAAAATCTCTTCTGCGTGGGAATCTGATGAAAGTTCAGGCTCTTCCGGAGCATCGTCGACATATGCGGGCGTTGACTCAATTTTTTCACGGATCTTTTTTAGCAGAGTGTCTTCTAACGAGTGTGTTTCTTGAGGAGGAACATCTGTTTCAGATTTATTTGCTGTTTGAATAGTCTCTTGTGAGGCAGCTTCTATTTCTGCGGTTTCGTTTTGGACAGGAGCCGCTTCAGATGTTTTTACCTTCTCAACTTCAACCGCCTTTATATTCTGATCTTGAGCCGGCTTTGGCATTTGAGGAGAAGGGGCGCTGGGAGGGTTTTGTTCCAGTTCGTGTAGGCGCTTGACAAGTGCGGGCAGCGATAACCTGTGTTTGGACCTTAGGATGTGAAGAAGGATCATTTCCAGGCTGACGCGTTTAAACGGAGTTTTTCCGATTTGCTGCTGCCATTGGATGAGAAAATCGAGGATGTAATGGCACTGCTCTTCGGTGTAAAGAGGAAGCGAGGCTGTGTATTGTTCTTTGAGACGGCTTGTTGGAAAATCTACCGGGGCGCCGAGTTTGAGCTTGAGAGTGCAGCGGTAATGTTCGATCAGGTTGTCGATGAAGTACGAGAGGTCTTTGCCCGAAGAGAAAATGTCATTTGCCAGCTCGAACGCATAAGAGAGATTTTGTTCATCAAAGGCTTGATCGAGAAGGAAGAAGACAGAGCGGGGCATAATGCCAAGTGTGGCAGACACTTTCGCAGCGGTGATCGGATGCTCCGCGTAGCAGATAATTTGGTCGAAAACCGATTCTGCGTCGCGGAGCGATCCTTCTGCAAGGTTTGCAACAAGCGAGAAGACCTCGTCATCGCATGGAACATTTAAGTCCTGGGCGATCCATGCGAGTTTTTTCTTTAATGCAGCAAAAGGGATCCGATTGAGATCGAACCTTTGACATCTGCTGATGATCGTGGGAAGGACTTTGTGAGGCTCCGTTGTTGCGAAGAAAAATTTTACATTGGCAGGGGGCTCTTCTAGTGTCTTGAGCAGGGCATTAAAGGCCTCCTTGGTGAGCATGTGCACTTCATCGATGATGTAAATTTTATATTTTCCAGAGGAGGGGGCGTAGCCGATAGTTTCATTGAGCTGGCGGATATCGTCGATGCCGCGATTGGAAGCGCCATCGATCTCAAGGACATCGAGAGACCGTCCCGCAATGATGTCGATACAGGAGGGGCAGGTATTGCAAGGCTCAAAATCCTGTGTGAGGTTGCTGCAGTTGAGGGCCTTAGCAAAGACCCTGGCAAGGGTTGTCTTTCCCGTGCCTCTGCATCCGCAGAAGAGGTAAGCATGTGCGAGCCTGTTGTAGTGGAGCGCATTTTTAAGTGTTGTGACGATGGCTTCTTGGCCCACAACGTCGGAAAACGTCTGCGGTCTATATTTTCGCGCGATCACTTGGTATTTGGCAGGGCTTGATTCCACGGGTTCCTCACAAGGTAAAATCTATACGGCAAAACTGAAGTATGTGCGATTTGGGCTTAGAAAACAAATGCGAAACCTAAATCTATACCCAAGAAATCTCAAAAATTGGCCTTCAGGCGCTTTGAACCCGCCTGAAGGCCAATTTTTGAGGTTTCTTGGGTATACTTAAGCTTTTCGAAAGTTTTTTCAGCGATAATTTGATTATTTGCTATATTGGGGGACGGAGACTTTTCTATCCAAAGGGTTTTGTGAAGAGGGTAAAAAATTTATTGGATAGCGCGCAAATGACCTTTCAAGGCATTATTTCGGCGGTTAATTTAGGATTTTGACTGTAGCATCAAATTCAAGGCAGGTTCATGCAAGAACAGCATAGTGACGATAGTCGATCGATGCTTCATAAAAGACGCTGGCGCGAGCTCCTTGGCGGAAATCAGATTGCCAAGAGAGTGATCCTCGCTTTGAGCTTTCTAGTTATTTTGACATGCTTCCTTCACTTTCGTGAAGTGCGCATGGAAGTTCTGGAGATAGGGACGCAAGCTCCGCGCTATGTGATTTCCCAAACTGATTTTTTCTTTTTGGACGACGAAGCGACGCGAACGCTTAAACAAGAGGCCGTCAGAGATATCGGTTCCATTTATAAAGTGGATGAGAATCAGGTCAGTGTTTTTCGCAGAGATTTTGAAAATTTTCTTATCGAGCATCAACAGTGGCGCCAAGACCTTCCCAGATCTCCATTCGAAGAGGTCTATTCCTTACTTGATAAAATTGAGGAATTCCTTTTTCAAGCGCGTTTTTCCGATGACCGCACCTTAAGGAAAGTGCGCTCTTTAAAGATGCCGACCTCTGATTTTTTTCAGATTCCAGCTTCTGCGGCCCCTCTTGAGTCAATGGTGCTGCCAAGCTCTTTATGGACTCAGCTTAAGCTAGTGCTTGAAAAAAGCGAAGACGTACATCTGGAAACAATCGATTATCTAGTTGACGCTTTTTCCCATCACTCTTGGAAGCTGCAGGAAGATTTTCCTTTAGAGCGCAACGTCCGGCAAAAGGTGCAAAGTCAGATTCCCGACCGCTTCACTCATGTGGAAGCCGGAACCCAGATCATTAAAACAGGTGAGAAGATCGCCCCGCGCCACATCGCCATGCTCCAGGCGATGAAGAACGCACTCGCTAAATCGCGCAATCTCTTTGCACCGCTGACCCTCCTCGGCAGCGCGCTTGTCGCATCGAGCCTCATGATCGCAGCCCTGCTCTATTTGCACTTTTTCCATCGCGAATTGTTCAAATCTCTGCAAAAGCTGGTACTTCTTGTCACTATCATCGTTTTAAGCCTTACTCTCGCAAAATGTTCTGAACATCTGCTCCTTTACCATAACATCCATCTAGTGGAAGTTGCGAGGTTTCCCATCTTGCTGCCTTTTGCGGCTCTTTTGATCTCTGTCCTGATTGGAGGCGAGATCGCCATGGTCTCCTCTTTTTTTCTGCTGATTGTTTTAGGGGCAACGCTTGCTGTCGATTACATCCCATTTCTTCTCGTCAATTTCTTCGGCGCTGTTGTAACGATCCTCTTTGCAAGACGGCTCCATAAGCGAAAAAAAGTGTTTGCCGTTTGCGGAAAAGTATGGCTAAGCACTGTTCCTATGATTTTTGCTTTCAGTCTCGCAGATAACAGAGTCTTTGATTTCAATCTGATCCTTGATTTCATCAGTGCTTTTGCTTTCCTCGGCATCACCGCAATTTTAGTTGTCAGCCTACTTCCGATTTTGGAATCGCTCTTCCACGTCATGACGGATATGACCTTGATGGAATATATGGACCCGGACCATGAACTTCTCAGAAGGTTGAGTTTAGAAGCTCCGGGCACCTATCAACATTGTCTTGTTGTCGGAAACATTGCAGATGTCGCAGCAAGGGCAATTGGCGCCAATGGTCTTTTCTGTAGAGTTGCGACTCTTTATCACGACATTGGAAAACTTTTTAACCCTCACTATTTTACTGAAAATCAGCTCGGCGGATTCAATATCCATCAGCTTCTCACTCCTGAAGAGTCGACGCGCGTGATCATTGCTCACGTTGCCGAAGGCGTCGATTTCGCGCGTAAATACCATCTCCCAAAAAGCTTTATCGATGTCATCAGCGAACACCATGGAACGACGATGGTGTATTATTTCTATTGCAAGCAAGTCGAGCAGATGGGAGGAGATGCAACGAAGGTCAGCGAGAAAGTTTTCCGCTATCCCGGTCCTAAGCCCAGGTCAAAAGAATCTGCAATTATCATGATTGCAGACACCGTCGAGGCCGCATCTAGATCCATGGAAGAGGTCACTGAAGAAGCGATCTCCGACATGGTGGACAAGCTCGTCTCGGAAAAAGCGCAAGATGGTCAATTCGATGAATGCCAGCTCACCTTTGAAGAACTCGGGCGCGTGAAGCGGGCCATTGTCAAAGCCCTTATGGTTACTCGACATCTTCGCATCAAATACCCTGAGCGGCAATAGAGTTTCAAATTTCTTCATGTTGCGTAAATTCTCTTTTGATCTATACTCGGCTTCATCCGAAATTTGTGAAATGATTAACAGAGGAGCTGAGAAACGGATGAAACACAAGTGGCTTGTTACAATTTTTCTATCGATGCTAGGTGGCGCGGCCTTTGCCGACGATGTTGAACAACGTGTTCCCATTGAAAACATCACCAAATGGACAGGCGATTCCTATAAGGGATCGATCCAGCTCACTTTTTCTCATGAATATGGCGTTATCAGCGCAAAGATTGAGACAGATGCGCTTATTCTCGTTTCTCTCACTCCTGATCAACTTGAAAATTATGTTGGCTTGTTTACTGATCCAACAGCTGTTGAAAAATATGAAGATGGACAGCCTTGGACACAGGACAAAGTTGAAAAGGCAGTGCAGGAATGGTCGGCCAGATGGCAGGTAAATCAGGACCCTTTCAGTGCATTTGCCATTTTCGCGAAGAAGAGAGGGAATGCATTTGTTGGACATATCGTTCTGGGACATGGCTCCCGGTATGGTCAATCGGAGCTGGCATTATTGCTCAAACCCGCCTTTTGTAATATTGGATATGCGACCCAGGCAGTTACAGCGGTTTTATACGGTTATCTTCCCCATTTGGTAAAGGAGAAATACGCCGTTAATCTCAATAATACTACAGTCGATCCGAGCCCGCTTAGGAGCGTTCATGCCACGGGACGTTTTGATGATACCTTCTCAGGTCAGGCCATGATCCGTTCTGGAATGCAAATTGGCGAAGAAGATGTCCTCTGGGGAGCACAGCGGTTCCATTATCTCATTCGCGTTGATGAGATTTTAAACAGCGACCTTTTGCCTCAGGTGCCTAGCTATCTTCAACCCGATGACAGCCTTTATGACAGCGCAGATTAAAAATTAATGAAAAGAAGCAAGCTTATCCAGTTGTTACAGGCTTATTCGCCAGCTAGTGAAGAAGAACTCGCTCGCAGGGCGGAGATGCTAAGGTTTATTGAGAGTCATGAGGATTGCTTTGAAAGGTCGCTCGAAGTAGGCCATATCACGGCATCCTCATGGTTGCTCAGTAAAGACGGAACGACGGCCCTTTTGATGCATCATGCCAAGCTCAATCTGTGGTGTCAGCTTGGAGGGCATTGCGATGGCAATCCCGATGTTTTGGATGTTGCGCTGAAAGAAGCGCGCGAAGAGTCTGGGATTACTCAAATTCATCCTGCTTCCGATGAAATTTTTGACATCGACATCCACCTTATTCCGGAAAATAGCAGGGAGAAGTCCCATTACCACTACGATGTAAGATTTTTGCTGCAGGTGGCAAGTGATGAAAAAATCATTCGCAATCCAGAGTCCAAAGAACTGAGATGGGTTGGTAAAAACAAAGGGGAGTTGCCCACACAGGAATTATCTGTCGTGCGCATGTTCGATAAATGGATTAATTTTGATATTTGGTATCATCCGGGTACCGCTCTTTTAGGCTCTTCTCCAAAAAAGCCAGTAGAAAGGACCTTGGGAGGAATTTACAGAGATTGACCAGCACCCTGTAGCGCCAGTCGACGATGGAAAGAGGCTGCGCTTTGTCTAACTGTTTGAGAATAAGCTCAGCTGCCTTTTTCGGGGACATGGTATTTCCATTTTTCTTTTGAGGAAAATCCCTTGAGGCTCTTTTACGAAATCCCGTATCGATTTGTCCCGGACATACCGTCAGCACCCGAATCCCATCTCTTTTTACTTCTGCATCCAAACCTTGAGAAAAGGAATTCACAAACGCTTTTGTCGCTGCATAAACACACATTCCCGGAAAAGGGGAGAAAGCGGCTGCAGAAGAGATATTGAGGATAGTACCTTTTTTTCCACTGCTGAGCAGAGTTTGAGCCCCCGTGATAGAGAGTTCCATAAGTGCTTGGACATTGACCTCAACCATTTCCTCTAGAGTTGAGACGGGATGGGAGTGTGCCGGTCCATAAAGCCCAAATCCTGCGTTATTAACGATCAGATCGGGCCGTTTTTCCTGAATGATCCTTACAAGCTTGCTGCGATCCTCTGGATTAGCAAGATCACACGGAACAATTTCTGTGGATAGGGGAAGATTAAGAGCTGTTATTTTAAGCTCTTTTTCATTTCTAGCGGTCAGGATGAGATCATAGCCTCGTTTGGAAAGAGCAAGGCTAAGAGCCCGCCCGAGTCCGGAGGAGGCCCCGGTAATCAGGGCTAACATGTAGCATCCTTTTTCAGCGCGTCCAAGTAGCTACCCAGGCGCTGATCGCACTCCAGAATCCCGCCTTCTATGGTTGAGAATTTATCCGATGTGACGCAGCCGTAGATCTTGATTTTAGGCTCCGTTCCAGAAGGGCGGATGACGAGGCGTGTCTTGTCTTTTAAACGAAATAAAAGAACATCGGACTCCGGCAGCTCAAGTTTTTCTACTCTGTTAGAATCGCTAAACACGCGCGTTTGTTTTTTGTAATCTTCGATGCAAACAACATCCTGGCCGCCGATCATTTTTGGAGGCGCGGAGCGCAGCCTGTTCATGCTGGATGTCATTTTGTCCATCCCCTCTTTGCCGGGATCGAAGTTAAGCGACATTTGTTTTTCGCGGAAAAGGCCGTATTTTTTGTAGATGGCATTTAAGTTGTCGATCAGCGTCTTGCCTTTCAGTTTAGCTTGAAGGGCAATTTCGCTAATTAGACATGAGAGGATGATTGCATCTTTGTCCCTTGCATGTGTCCCAAGGAGATAGCCGTAGGACTCTTCTGCACCGAAAATAAATTGGTAGCCGTCTTTCGATGTTTCCCAGAGATGGATTTTTTCTCCGATGAATTTAAAACCGGTCAAGACCTCAAATAGCGCAATCTTATTGTCACTTGCGATTTTCTTTAGAAGCTCTGTTGTGACAATCGTCGTGACAAAGGCCCCCTTGGGAGGTAATTTTCCGAGTTTGGGAAGAACATCGCAAAGGAAATCGACGCAAATGGCAGCCATTTCATTGCCATTGATCAAGACGGGCTCCCTTGAGTGTTTCACGACAACACCGATCCTGTCGGCATCAGGATCTGTAGCGAGGAGGATATCCGACCCTGTCTTCTCAAGCTCTTTGATGCCAAGATCGAGCGTCTCTTTATATTCGGGGTTGGGAAATTTCACTGTTGGAAAATCCCCATCGAGTGTGACTTGATCATCGACGAGATGGATGGAAGAAAATCCCCATTCTTTAAGCGCTCTAGGAACGATGGTGATTCCTGTCCCATGCAGACTGGTGTAGACGATTTTTAGAGAGGGGCCGCTCTTTTTGTTTTCTTCAGGGAAATATTGGAGAGGGGCAATTGCCTTGAGATATTCAACGTCCAGAGAGGTGGGGACGATTTCGATGAGAGGGTCCTTCAAATCAGCTAGTTTTACAGAAGAGAGATCTGGAAGAGCATCCACTTCTTCTACGATACCTACATCATGAGGGGCGACAACCTGGGCTCCGTCGCTCCAATAGACCTTATAGCCGTTGTATTCTTTGGGGTTGTGAGAGGCTGTGATCATGATTGCAGCGCTCGCTTTTTTAAATCGGCAAGCAAAGGAAATGTAAGGCGTTGGGCGCAATTCGCTCAAAAGATAGACGTGGATCCCATTGCCGGCTAAAACCTTTGCAGCTTCTTCAGCAAACTCTTTAGAGTGATGGCGGGAATCAAAACCGATCAAAACAGAAAGGCTGCCTTTTTTGTTTTGCTTGTGTAAGTAATTTGCAAGCCCCTGCGTAGCTAATCGAATAGTATAAACATTGATCCGATTAGTCCCCACTCCCATTAGTTCGCGCATCCCCCCTGTTCCAAAAGAGAGATCGGTGAAGAAAGCGTCAATGAGGCCTTGAGGATTTTTCTCTTTTAAAGAAAGAACTTCTGCCTTGGTTTTTTCGTCAAAGGGGCCATTTAGCCAATAATCGACGCGCTTTTGAATTTCAGAATTGAAAGTGGGCTTGGGGTTTATCAAATTTGGCCTCCAAAACTTTGGTTTTTTCTAAATTAGCAAAACGGTCTTAGGAACGCAATGGAGCCTTTATTTTTTTTCGGAATTTGCTATAAAGATATTTCTTCCAATAAAACGCATTTCCGATATTGTTAGATTTGGCAGTTTTCCTATAGGAATATTGCTCAATTCGTCAATTATCGGGGTTTGTTATGCATTTAGCTTTGCGATCGGCAATTGTGCTCTGTCCTTTCATTCTGAATATGTCAGCTCACGCTAAGAGCGCTGAGCAGTCTTATTATCTTGAAGACGTCGATGATGAATACGACGGACAATTTAATGAATTAGAAGAGCTCGCTGACGAATACGATCTACAATATGATGATTCCGAAGAGGTTGCTGATGAAGATGACTACTCTTCAGGCTCGCAGCAATCATGGCAGGCCACGCATGAGGGATCTCAAGAGTGCCTTTCTCCCTATCATCGCATGCATATCAGTGCGAGACATAATGAAAGTAAAGGCATCGGCTACCACGATGGATATACGACATTAGAAGCTTTTGGGATCTATGACGGTTGGAGCAGCCACTTCATGCCGTTTCTCGATTTGAGAGGCCATGTGTTCAACAACGGAAAACTGGCGGGCAATGTTGGAATTGGAGAGCGTACGCTCATTTCCTCAATAAATCACACTTTTGGATCTTACCTCTACTACGATGTGCGCAGAGCAGGCCATGGTCTTACCGTGAATCAGATCAGCCCAGGCTTAGAGCTTGTGGGAAGGCGGATGGAATACCGCATCAACGGTTATTTTCCCTTAGGTAAAGACAAAACTCACAAATATGACTACAAATTTGGTGAGTTTAGAGGAAATAACATTCTCCTAGAATCGAAGCAGCAGCGCGCACTAAGAGGGGGAGATGCGGAAGTGGGCGTTCATGTCACACAAAGCACCAGGTACGATCTCTATGCGGCAGCAGGTCCCTATTATTTACACGCCCCCAAGGCCCGCTCATGGGGAGGAAGAACCAGGCTTGTTGGACGCTATAAAGAGTACGTTTCTCTTGAAGTCGCTTACTCCTACGACAATCTTTTTCGTAGCATCGTGCAAGGAAGTGTTGCTGTAACGCTGCCCTTTGGTCGAAAGCTAAAGAGAACAGGTGCCGGCTGCCCGCAAGGAAACGATCTTTTGCTCTCGAGAGCATCCTTTGCGCCTTCGCGCTTTGAGATCCCCGTTGTTAAGAAAGTTCACAGAAAAGAAAAGGCAATCAATCCTGCAACGGGCAAGCCGTGGACGGTATGGTTTGTCAATAATACCAGCCACTCTGCAGGCACCTATGGGAGTCCGTTCCCAACATTGCTCCAGGCGCAAAATGCCTCATCGCCCAATGACATGATTTACGTCTTCCCGGGTGATGGAACATCAAACGGGATGAATATGGGGATTACTCTAAAAGATGGCCAGTCCCTCTTTGGGTCGGGAATCAAACATCGGATCTCTACGACAAAAGGAAGGATGACGATTCCGGCACTAAGTAGCGGAGCTCCTTTGATCACGACCGCAACGGGAAGAGTTGTGAGTGTTGCGAGTGGAAATGTAGTGTCCGGAATGAATATCTATGCAAATACTCCGGGAATCACAGTTGGCATAGGAACGGCGCTGGCTATAGTCAATGGAGCCAACATTAATCATAACAATATATCCGCTGGTGCAACCCAATTAGGGATAGTTTTACCAGTGACGGGTTCTGTTTTTGTTTCTGAAAATCAGATAAGCAGCACTGCCAATACTAATATTTTCGTGGCTGGCATGGAAATAACCGCTACTGATGCGCAACAGGTCAATGTGTTCAAGAACAGCATCATCGGATTTTCACCAAGTATTATCTGTGGTGCTTCTGATACGACAAGTCCCTTGTCAATTTATGAAAATGAATGTTTAAATTTCGGTCCTGTGGGTGGGCTTTTGCTTACAAGCGGAAATTCCAAAGTTTACGAAAATAGGTTTAGCAGCACTACTGCGGTCGACAATGTGATTTATGCATTAAACACCAATGCTGCAATCTATGGCAATGAAGTGATATTCACCTCTACCGGGCAAATGAATACCTTTGGAATCGGTTATGCTACTAGCGGTTCCGGGGCGTATACCGGAAATGTTTCAAACAATAGGGTCGTACTAGCGGGTGGGAATCCCCCTGCTGGAGCCATTGCCGTACAATCTGTCAATACATCTTCACTCTGCTGCACCATTACAAATAATCAAGTCACGGCTCCGGGAAGCGTAGGTATCAATATCAGCACACTGAATACCGCAATTCTTAACATCGACAACTTTGAGGGAAATGTTGGCAGCGTTAGCAGCAGCGGGAACGTATTTTTTGTGACTCCCGGGACATGCAATCCTTAATCAGGAAGATGTTTCTTGATGTCCTGTAAAGAGATCAGCGGGGCATCGGGGTGGTTGATGCCTTCGCATCGCTTTGCCTCTTCTTTCCAGTCCGCGGCAGTGGCGACGTTTTCTGACCACCAGGGATAGGTGCGGCATTGCTTGGGGCGGGCCTCATAGACGTTGCAGCGTTTTCCTTCCAGGAAAACGCAGTCGTAGTCGTTGCCTTTGCGACGCTCGAGCAGAGCAAGGCGGCCGCCAACTAGACGTGTGTATTTTTTGATAAATTCTTCCACGGTGATCTTTAACTGGTCTGCCATCGCCTGTGTCTCTTCAGGTGAGATCCAAACGTATCCCGGCGACCCTGTGCAGCACTTGCCGCAACCTGTGCATTTAAAACGAAGACCATCTTGATACCAGGGTTTCATTGCATCACCATGTAAAGTTTGACGTGGAGACAGGGGCCCACGAAGTGTTGCCGTTTAATCGGCTATTTTTAAAAACTTCGATATCGCATCCCTTGGCTGTAATGTCAATCAGATTCCAGGTCGCACAGCTCTTTTGTGAAACAGATCCGCTGTCGAGGATGATCGGCAGGGAGCTGCTGCGCAAATCGGCGATGCAGTGGCGGTGAGAGTGGCCATGGAGGTAGAGTTTGATTTTTGGGTAACGCTCCATCAGTTTTCTAAGGGATTCTCTCCTCAAAAGACTTTTCCTTTGGGATTCATTGGCAAAGACAGGAAAGTGGTTCATGAGGATCACGTTGTGATTGTCCGGCAAATCTTGCAAAGCAATTTCAAGCTTCTTCTCCAGCTCTGGAGAAAAATATCCATTTGAGGAAAAAATAGAGGTTGCCAAAGCAGTATCTAGCGCGATGACCCACCAGTCATGCCCCACATGGCACACTGTTAATCCATCGTCTTTTAAGTTTAAAGAAAAAGCGGGGTCGTAAGCTGGGTCAAAAAATTGATAGAAGAGCTTCTTTTGGTAGGCTTTTTTTGTGTAGTGGTCGTGATTGCCGGGAAGTGTGAAGACTTTGAATTTTTCGTTCTGTAAATGTTCAATAAACTGTTTGGCCAGGGCAAATTCTTTTTTGTGAGAGGTCGAACTCAGATCGCCTGTGATGAGCACGGCATCCACCTTGCGTTCATGAAAGACGGGAAGAAGAGTTGTCAGGCTATCAGGATCAAAAGTGTGTTTGCGAGCTAGTACTAAATTGAGGTTGCCAATCCAACGCTTGGATAAAAATTGAGATGGGTTCCAGATGAGCTTGGAAAAATGCAGATCGGAGATATGGGCTAGGCGAAACAGAGGTTTTTCTATTGTATTCATAAAAAAAAGTTAATAGCGGAATGTTTATGATACCAATTCCGCTATTAAAATACTTGTGCGTTTGCAGGCTTTCGCTACTTTTTCTTGCCGCTATGAGCTGCGACTGCTCGCTTGCTCAAATTTTGCTTTACAATCGTTTTTAGCCATCTTTTGCCTTCTCGATGGGGGTTTGCCGGCGTTGAGTCTGATTCAACAGTTCCTGGAGTCGTGCGCTTGGAAGTCTTTTTTTTAGATTTGGCAGCGACTATTTTCTGTTTCATGGCTTTTAGGAGATCCTCCTTTTTCAAGGCTGGCGTCCTTGAATTCTTTTTCAGGATCTCTTTTGCTGTGATCTCATCACTATAGGGGTGAATCACTCTCGCAGCGGTGCCGCTCTGGGCATTTCGTACCGCCTTGGATATTTTTTTTCTGAGTCTGCTTTCCATCGGACGCTTGGATTTATTCATGGGATACCTCTCTTGTGGCTTAATACCGAAAATGATTCCAGAATCGGTATAACCGGACTGTATGCGTTAATTGATTTTTTGAAAAGAGGCAAAGCGAAGAGACAAAGAAGCTCTCCAAATTTAATAAATTTGAAGAACCCATTAAATGATTAAAATCGAATCTAGTACTCAGTCAATAAATTTTTTGGCATTTGGGCTAACGTGAAAGCTTCCGCAGTTGAGTTCTCGCAAGTGGGTCCTATGTTTTCATATATGGACCTACTTGCGGGAGTTTGTCTTGCAGCCTGGAAACACTATATACCAAAATTTTGAGACAACTTGGGTATAGATTAAAAGTTTCCACCGATGCCCAGATAGAAGGCGTTGTTGGTGTATAGGCTGTTCCATTGGAAGTTGTAGCTGAACTCTAGCTCAAAGACTCGATAAATTGTGAACAAGAAATCTGCCCCTAACAAGAGGGTGTTGCGGCCGGCTCCGTAAATATTTTTCGAAACGGTATGATTCTTTGCCAGATTAATTGTCGAAAAATCAATTTTTCTCCTGTGATCCATAAATTCGTATTGCCACCCCAAGTCAATCTCTGGTTTGAAGGTGAAGTTCTTGCAGGTCACGATGTATTCAAATCGCGTTCCCAGGCCAGACCTTAGAGAGTTGATATGTTGCGACTGCACTTTTAAGTCATAGACTCCTGCGCTGTGTTCTTTAAAACCATCGATCTTTACTCCAATGTATTGGAGATTCAGAAATGGTGTGACCAATACATTTGGCGGCATAGCCTGGAATTGGTCATGCGAAAAGATGTATTCACTTCCTAGGAGTGCATCGGCGAACATTGCTCGCGTGTTGCTTTTAGCGGTCGTCGTTGTCGAGAACGCCCCAGCCTTGCGATGGATGTTAATCCAGTCATATCCATACCCCGCAATGGCATCTACAGCCAAATTTTCCAGGGAAGATGGGACCCATGTCGCATAGGCATTAGCATGAATTTGATCCACATGGAAATTGCCATTGTGATGATTGACCTTTCCTGTGATTTTCTCATAATCCGCCTCGAGGCCCAGCCCAAAGCTATTGAAAGCGTGATCGATGCCAGTGAAAACCCCAACGGCGTTGTATCCAAAACCTGCTTGGACTGTGCCTCTTTTGTTAAAACGTCCAAAATTGTCGATCGGACCAAAATAAAATCTCGAGGGATTGGGCTCCTCTTCGATGATTCGTTCAGCCAACAGGTGTTCTTGTCTCTGTGTGTTTTGTGAGAGGATGTGTTCAAAAGGAGTTTCATCTGCTGAAGCGAGGTACTGGTTTTCTTTAAAAGTATATGAGATATGGTTTTCCTTTTTCTTCCTTTTTCGTTTGATGATCAAGCCATGTAGATCATGAAGCTCACTTTGCACTAAGATATTAATTCCGTTGATGGAAGTGGAGACGAGATCTCCAAAAGATCCCAGGGAATTGGGCGTGACTGTAGGGGCTGTTACCAGATCCACGGCATTAGGTGTGTAAAAAAGTTTTGGAATGAAGCCTGCAGGGAAATTCAGAAAATTAACGTTAGAATAGGTTCCATATACTCCTCGATTGGCATAGATCAGAGTCGTTTCCACCGACGTCGTCACACTTCCGGGAAGCGCATTGACAGTCAACGTGCTACCGCTGCCGATGGTAAACGTGCCAGCGCCTTGTAGATTTCCTTCAATCGTTGGAATAGCGTCTAGATTGATCACCAGGTTGGATGGTGGATCCGTCTGCGTAAAATCATAAAATTGCAAATATCCATTGTTATTCAGTACACCTGAACTAAAGACGATATTTGAGTCGAGCGAACCGATAATGCTTGTCAAATCATTGTTGACAGTACCGCCATTGATCGTGAGCACTCCTCCAGGCCCTGCATGAAATTTCGCTCCGGACTCATTAGATACAGTGCCCGAGGTGACGGTGACATTGCCGGCACGGCCGAAAGCTCCCATCTCCACATCCTGGCCCGTATTGACCACCAACGTGGGTCCGGAGCCATCAATTGTTAAATTACCTCCTAGGTTGGTTACCCCAAAAATTGCACCGGGTCCACTATTGGTAATGATTGTTGTTCCTGCGCCTCCGATTTGTAAACTACCGCTTATCCCGGTTGGCCCAACAGTTGCATCAATTCCACTATTGGTAACGATTGTTGTTCCTGCGCCTCCGATTTGTAAACTACCCCCATTCCCGGTTGGCCCAACAGTTGCATCAATTCCACTATTGGTGACAACAGTTGTTCCTAGGCCTCCGATCTGCAAACTACCATTGACAGCAGTTGGTCCTATCTGCGCTTCCAAGCCGCTATTTGTCACCGTCACCGATTGTCCACTTGTAACAGCACCGATCGTCAGTGAATTGAGGGGAGTAATCGCATCGTTGTTCTCTACATTTGCTGAGAGTACACTCATGCTATAGGGTGCCAATGTCGTGTCATTGATGAGCAGTCCGCTGCCCGTCGTAGAACTATTACTTTGACGGATTGTAAAATTCTGAGTGCTTGCAGATGTTAAAGTGGTATTAGAATCGAACGTCAGCTGAGTGGAGTCGGTCAAGACAAGTTCTGTATTTCGATTTAAAATAAGGGGAGCATTAATGGCATGAGTTCCTGCCATGACATTGATTTGAGGAGTACCGCCGCTAGTGGAGTCAAAAGTGATCGTGGTCGCACTGGACAATTCAGCAATCGCATACTGGGTCGTTGCGCTGTTTAAATTCAATTGGAACAGCGTAAAGGATTGAGGGGCTCCATTTTGATTTGCTAGAGTGACTGTGACGGCGCCTGTCCCAACAGTTGGAAAATTGGCGACATCGTTCTGGTTGCCGTTTGCTCCTGGAACGCAGCCTCCCCCCAATTCGTCCCATCGCCCCAATTGCCATTGGCTGCAGTTGTCCAAGAATTGATGCAAGTGGCAAAGAACAGGTCTACCGATTGCAAAGAATATGACAGTAATGGGTTGAGCGCTGCAAACCCGCTAGGAGTTGGCGTAAAGGTGGAGAATTGGCCTTCAACTATGCCAGAGGTCGTAGACAATAGAGTGTACCCTCCTGATGTAGGGTAAGAACCTGCCGCAGAGACCTCCAAGGTTGTTCCAGTGGTAGATATTGAAATGCCCGTAGTTGCTAAAATTTGTCCAAACGAACCGTTTTCAAATTGAAGATTTAAAGTGCTTCCCGATGTCTGTGTGTAAGTCATGGCCAAAGTTAAAGGATCCTGAGCATAAAGGGTCCCAGAGTTCACAACGCTCTCGGCCGCGTTCGGAGTTGCTCCAAGCAGATTTAGCGTTCCCGATGAAGAGATAGTGACATCTGTAGAAGAAGAAAGAGCGCCGTTTTCGATGTTCAGGGTCCCAATGAGAATGGATGTAGGGCCGCAGTAAGTATTACCGCTATTTGTAAGCGTTAAATTTGTCCCTCCGGTAATGGTTAATCCTCCGCAAGGGGAATTGGTGATCGTTCCGGCAAATGCCGTCGTCTTGCCGCCATTCACTGTCAAAACCGCTTGGCTGCCTAAACTGACAGTTGTTGAAGCAGAAGAGCTTGCAAGACCGGAAATCGTGTTGCTAAAGCCATTGAGATCTAATGTGGATGAATCATTTAATATATAATCCGAATAAGGAGAGAATGCATTTGCTGCTTCTGCCTGTAAGATCGCGCTATTAGAAATTGTTGTGGGTCCCGAATAGGTATTTGGTAAACTTGCTATAGAGAGCTGAAGGGTCCCTCCTGTGAGATTGATCCCTCCTAAACCAGTCATGTTTCCTGAGAATGTTCCTCCATTTGAGACAGTTAAAATCCCGGTGTTCATGACCGTTCCCGAATTCACCGTCCCTCCACCGGAGAGACTAAGGATTGTATTCGAAAAATTATTCAAAAGCAGAGTACCTGTCACTGTCATATCAGAATTAGCGGACAATGCATTTGTCCCTCCCGCAGACAGGGTCGAGTTATTCGCAACTAAAGTGGCTCCTGAATAAGTATTCGCAGAACCTGTGAGCGAAAGGGTTCCTCCTGCAAGCGTCAATCCTCCCGATCCGGAAATTCCTCCTGAGAAATTGCCCCCGTTGTTAATTGTCAATATTGCAGGACTTGTCGCAGTGACAGTGCCATCACCTGAGAGACCATTGATCGTGTTGGAATAGTTTTGTAAATCGAGCGTCCCATCCACAGTAAAGTCGGACAGGGAGGCGAAAACATTTGCAACTCCAGCCTGCAATGTACTGCCGCTCCCAACGGTTGTGTGACCTGTATACGCAGTAGAGCCGCTGAGGGTCAATGCATCCGTTCCCTGTGTGGTTAAAGAACCTCCCACACCCTGAATGCCGCCTGAAAAAGTCGTCGGAGAAATGGTGTTCACAACCAATCCTTTATCGCCGAGAGCAACCATCCCGCTCCCACTCAGCTGATTGATCGTTGTAGAAGAGGTGATTTGCGAAATATCAAAAGTGCCCAATACGCTGACGGAGCTAGATGAGGCAATGTTCCCTGAACCCGTTAACGCCAAAGTGCCCGCAGCAATCGTCGTTGACCCTGTATAAATATTCGCATTCGATAAGAACAAGGTGTTGCCGCTGCTATTAAGAGTCAACGAGCCGGCGCCCTCGATCACCCCCGCAAATGTTCCTCCACTAGGCGAAACGGTAAGCGTCGCTCCCGATCCGATGCTGACGGAGGTGGTAGCCTCTCCGTTAAGACCTGCAATCGTATTACTGTATGTGGATAGATTTAATTGTCCTCCGAGTGCAAGGGTCACAATAGACCCGCTCGACAGTGCATTCGTGGCTCCGGCTTGCAGGGTACTGACATTTGCAATCGTTGTGGGTCCCGTGTAGGTATTTGCAGAACTTGCTGTTGTGAGCGAAAGGATTCCTCCCGTCAGATTGAGCCCCCCCAATCCCGTGATGCCTCCTGAGAATGTCCCTCCATCGTTGACAGTCAAAATCCCAGAGGATCCCCCCGTTGACACAGCCCCTGAACCGAAAAGGCTGCCGATTGTGTTTGCGTAGTTGTTCAAATCCAGCGTTCCTTCTACGCTAAAAGCCGACGAGGGCGCAAAGGCATTCGTGGCTCCAGCCTGTAGTGTGGCGCCCAATTCAATCGTTGTTTCTCCCGTATAAGTGCTGGTACCCCCTAGCGTGAGTGTTCCCGTTCCAATAATTAAAGAACCGTCCGTTCCCTGAATAGAACCTGAAAAAGTCGTAGGCGTGGTATCCTCTACAATCAATGTTTGATCGCCAAGAGCGATTGTTCCGCTTCCGCTTAGGTTATTGATGAGTGCGCTAGGAGAAGTGATTTGCGAAATATCCAAAGTGCCAAATACGTTGACCGCGCTGGATGAGGAAATGCTTCCCATATTGGTCAACGCCAAAGTCCCTGCAGTGATCGTCGTTGGCCCCGAATAGGTATTCGCAGAACTTGTGAGCGAAAGGGTTCCTCCTGCAAGCGTCAATCCTCCCGATCCGGAAATTCCTCCTGAGAAATTGCCCCCATTGTTAATTGTCAATATTGCAGGGCTTGTCGCAGTGACAGTGCCATCACCTAAGAGACTATTGATCGTGTTGGAGTAGTTTTGTAAATCGAGCGTCCCATCCACAGTAAAGTCGGACAGGGAGGCGAAAACATTTGCAACTCCAGCCTGCAATGTACTGCCGCTCCCAATGGTTGTGTGACCTGAATACGCGGTAGAGCCGCTGAGGGTCAATGCAGCCGTTCCCTGTATGGTTAAAGAACCCACTACACCCTGAATGGCGCCTGAAAAAGTCGCCGCAGAAATGGTGTTCACAACCAATCCTTTATCGCCGAGAGCAACCATCCCGCTCCCACTTAGCTGATTGATCGTTGTAGAAGAGGTGATTTGCGAAATATCCAAAGTGCCCAATACGCTGACGGAGCTAGATGAGGCAATGCCTCCTGAACCTGTTAACGCCAGAGTGCCTGCAGTAATCGTTGTTGCCCCTGTGTAAATATTCGCATTCGATAAGAACAAGGTGTTGCCGCTGCTATTAAGAGTCAGCGAGCCGGCGTCCTCGATCACCCCCTCAAACGTTCCTCCGCCAGGCGAAACGGTAAGCGTCGCTCCCGATCCGATATTAATGAAGGCGGTAGCATCTCCGTTAAGACCTGCAATCGTATTACTGTATGTGGATAGATTTAATTGTCCTCCGAGTGCAAGGGTCACAATAGACCCGCTCGACAGTGCATTCGTGGCTCCGGCTTGCAGGGTACTGACATTTGCAATCGTTGTGGGGCCCGTGTAGGTATTTGCAGAACTTGCTGTTGTGAGCGAAAGGGTTCCTCCCGTCAGATTGAGCCCACCCGATCCCGTGATGCCTCCTGAGAATGTCCCTCCATCTTTGACAGTCAAAATCCCAGAGGATCCCCCCGTTGATACAGCCCCTGAACCGAAAAGGCTGCCGATCGTGTTTGCGTAGTTGTTCAAATTCAGCGTTCCCTCTACGCTAAAAGCCGACGAGGGCGCAAAGGCATTCGTTGCTCCAGCTTGCAGCGTACTGACATTTGCAATCGTTGTGGGACCCGTGTAGGTATTTAAAGAACTTGCTGTTGTGAGCGAAAGGGTTCCTCCCGTCAGATTGAGCCCACCCGATCCCGTGATGCCTCCTGAGAATGTCCCTCCATTTGTGACAGTCAAAATCCCAGAGGATCCCCCCGTTGACACAGCCCCTGAACCGGAAAGGCTATTGATCGTGTTTGCGAAGTTATTTAAATCCAGGATAGCATCCGTATTCACAGTGAAATCGGACCCGGGCGCAAAAGTATTTGCTATTCCAGCCTGCAGTGTGGTGACAAGTCCATTTCCAATCGTTGTTGGACCTGTATATGAATTAGTCCCTTGAAGAACGACGGTGCCATCACCGAATTGCGTGATTCCATAATTATTTCCACCATCAGAAATTCCCCCGCTTAAAGTGAGATTATGCGTTGCCCCTTGATTGTTAGTAATGCCGATGCTGCTGGAAAGTAACAAAGGCGCGGAAATTGTGACAAGGTTGTTACCGCTATTTATGGAAATGTTTTGCGTAGAGTAAGTGCCGCCAAGAGAGAGAATGGATGCACTACTATTATTAATGGTTATTGGGTGAATCAGCGAAGAGAAAGTGAGTGAATTGGCAGCTTCGCCGCTGGTATCTACAGTCACCGTTATCGGAAGCGTGATGACACTCACGTCAAAGGTCGCTGTATCTGAAGAAGAGGAAGGAAAACCAGAGTTTGGATTCCAGTTGGTGGTTGTGCTCCAGTCTCCGTTTGCATTCACATTCCAAGAATAATCCGTGGCTGAGAGAGAGAGAGAATGATAAAGCAAAGAGACAAAAAAGACAGATTTATACCGCATAAATATTTCCTTCTAACATGATAAATTTGACTGTATGTGGCAGAATTTTATTTGAAAAGGGTTTTTTATGAGGGATGCCAAAGTAAGGTCAAGAATCGGCTTTGCAATTATACCCAAGTCGTTTCAAAATTTGGCCTCCAAGCAGCTTTCAATCCCGCCTGGCGGCCAAATTTTGAGACAACTGGGTATACATCTGGAATAATTAAAGTTAATGTGGTATATGCATTTAGTTTATTAGTGTTATTAGCAGAGTCAATAATGAGAGTTGCTTATGTCGACGAGTACACATCGCAGTCAGAAAAAAAAGTGGCATGATTTTGTTCCCAAAAGCTACGTTTGCCTTTTTAGAGAACCCTACAACTTTTTACATTTTCGCAAAGATCTCCAGGCGGGAGTAACGGTCGGCATCATTGCTTTGCCTCTTGCGATGGCATTTGCAATTGCTTCGGGCGTTGGACCGGAGAAGGGGATTTTCACAGCGATTGTCGCGGGATTTTTGATCTCGCTTCTCGGCGGCAGCCGCGTGCAGATTGGCGGGCCAACGGGCGCTTTTGTCGTCATTGTTTACGATATTGTCATGAGAGAGGGCTATGGAGGGTTGGTAGCTGCGACACTTCTCGCTGCGGTTTTACTCCTCATTATGGGAATTTCCAAGATGGGGACGCTGATCAAATACATCCCTTATCCTCTTGTCACAGGATTTACAACGGGGATCGCCGTTATCATTTTCTCATCGCAGGTCAAGGACTTCTTCGGGTTGAAGATGGTACAGGTCCCTGCAGACTTTATTTCGAAGTGGGAGTCCTTTTTTAATGCATTTTCCACATGGGATCCGACCACTTTTGGGGTTGCGACGGGATCTCTTGCTTTGATTGTGCTCATTCGGCGTTTCATTCCACAGGTGCCCTGGGGAATCGCCTCGATTGTCATCGCTACGCTTGTCTGCTGGGGATTTCATTTGCCCGTCGACACGATCGCTTCTCGCTTTGGAGAAATACCTAGAACTTTGCCGTTTCCTTCTTTGTCTGAGGTTTCTTTTTCAGTTATTAACTGGAAGCGTTTGATGCCCGATGCGATCACGATCGCTCTTTTAGCCGGGATCGAATCGCTCCTCTCAGCTGTAGTGGCAGATGGGATGATAGGTGGGCGCCATAAATCGAACTGCGAATTGGTAGCGCAGGGAATTGCGAATTTGTGTTCATGTGTGTTTGGAGGGATTCCGGCAACAGGTGCGATTGCCAGAACGGCCGCCAATGTCAAAACGGGGGGCAGGACGCCAGTTGCCGGGATGATTCATGCGCTTACGCTTTTTTTGGTCATTTTAGCTTTTGCGCCAATTGTCAGCATGATCCCAATGGCTGCTCTTTCAGCAGTTCTTGTGATGGTGGCCTGGAATATGAGCGAAGTGGAGCATTTTAGTCGCATTTTCAAGGCGCCGCTCGGAGATGTCGCTGTTTTACTGACCGCTTTTTTACTTACAGTCCTTGTCGATTTGACAGTTGCTGTCGAAGTGGGGATGGTTTTGGCAGCTTTTTTGTTCATGAAGCGCGTGAGCGATCTTTCGCATGTTGTGCCGCTTGCGCAATTCAAAGAGGAGGAGAGCGGCTTATTGGAAGAAAAGGATTCCGACGCCATCTCTAAAAAGAATGTGCCTCAGGGTGTTGAAGTTTATGAGATCAATGGGGCTTTCTTTTTTGGGATTGCCGATAGCTTGCAAAGCATCCTTCCTAATTTGGAGCGTCCGCCAAAGGTTTTCATTTTGCGGATGAGAAAAGTGTCTGCGATCGATGCTACGGGGCTGCATGCTTTGGATGATTTTTATGAAAAGTGCAAGCGCACCGGAACGATTCTCATTCTATCGGGAGTAAAGGGGAAGCTCTTAGAGATGCTTAGAGCATTCCATGTGGAAAAAAAAGTAGGCAAAGAAAACATTTTCCCGCATATCGATTCTGCGCTAAAGCATGCAGAGCATCTTGTCAAAATCCCTTAGAACTTTGCTTGGGGTAATAAAGCTTTGCCAATGTTTTTCCCTTAAGCACAAGGGTTTCCAATTTGGCAAATAAGCAGGGGGCAGAACCAGATGCCCTTTTAGCCAGCCGGGACGCCAGAGGCGCATTCTTTTTTCTTCATTTGCAATGATCAATGTTGGAATACCTAAGTTAGATGCCAGGTGGCCGGTAAGAGAATCATTGCCAATCACAGCAAATGAATCATAAACAAGGGCAGCGAGATCAGAGAGGCTAGATGGTGCGTTTAGAGAAAACCCCAAATTCTTAACAAATTCCCATGCTCCAAGTTCTGCTGGGCTTATGCAAAACAGGGGATTAAAGCCTCTCTTTTGAAGGCCTCTTGCCACTTCGATGAATCCTCTCATTTTCCAGTTCTTGGAAGGCACTCGGCTTGTTGGATGAATAAGGATTTGTTCTTTTTTAGGGGAACGAATTGAGGGAGGTGTGAGCCCGTTCTCTTTGGAGATCGGTGTATCCTCGCCAATTAAGGATGCAACGGCAATTGCAATGTTGTCAGCCATTGGCAGATCGCTGTCAAAAATTCTGTCGCAAGAAGAAAGAGGGGCGTGTTTTGCTTGTTTGTAGGTAGGGTAGAAGATGGAGAGTTTTGACCGAAAAGCTCTTAAGAGTTCTTTGATGAAAGGGGAATTGTCATTCTCTACGAGGATGAGATCAAAAGAGGCGAGGGTCTCAAGCGGTGGCAGCGGTTGCAGATTGTGACCGGGAAACCAGGGAGCAAATTGAGGAAGAGAGTTGTGGAAGGTTGTGACATGATAGCCATGTGAGAGGAGCTGGTTCGAGGCGATCATCATGAGCAGGGCATCTCCGATGCCAAGAGCCGGCAGCACAGCTGCGGATTTCATGGATACTCCGGTGCATCCCCGCCTTAATTTTTAAGGCGGGGGAGTTCGCAACTATTTTTTCTCTTCATCTTCTGGAGCGTTGCCGATCAACACTTCAGAGAGGAGGACGACGCCGGCTGTTGAGACAGCAAAGCGCAAAGCGTTCTTGACGACTTTAGCAGGGTCGACAACACCTGCTTTCACCAAATCTTCGACCTTTTCTGACATCGCATTGAAACCAAAGTTTGAGCCGGAAGAGAGGACTTCGCCGAGAATCACCGAGCTGTCCAAGCCTGTGTTGGAGACGATCTGTTTGAAAGGAGCTTCGCATGCTCTAAAGACAATCGATGCGCCGAGGGCTTCGTCGCCGGTCAGCTTTAATAGAGTGGATTTGGCAGCTCTCAAGAGCGCACATCCGCCGCCGATCACGATCCCTTCTTCAATTGCAGCTCTTGTTGAGTTGAGAGAATCCTCAAACATTTGTTTTTTCTGTTTCATCTCAGGCTCTGTCGCAGCGCCTACGCGGATGACAGCAACGCCGCCGCTAAGTTTAGCTTTGCGCTCATCGAGCTTCTCTTTGTCATAAGAGCTCGTAGCGTTTGCGCTTTCCGCTTCGATTTGTTTGATTCTGGCTGCAACGGCATCTGAGTTGCCCTTGCCGCTTACAATCGTCGTTTTTTCTTTCGTGATAACGATTTTATCTGCAGATCCGAGCATCTCGATCGTTGCGTCTTTAAGCGCTGTTCCTGTCTCTTCTGAAACAAGAGTAGCGCCTGTCAAAATCGCGATGTCTTCTAACATTGCTTTTCTGCGATCGCCAAAACCAGGGGCTTTGACAGCAGCGACCTTCAATGTGCCGCGAAGCTTGTTCACAACGAGAGTAGAGAGTGCGTCGCCATCGATATCTTCTGCGATGATGAGCAGCTCCGTAGCAGTTGTAGCAACCGCTTGCAAAATTGCGATGATCTCTTGGACGGAGGAGATCTTCTTGTCGGTGATGAGGATTTTTGCATTTGTCATCTCGACATTCATCGCTTCTGCATTCGTGCAGAAATAGGAGCTCAAATAGCCTCTATCGAATTGCATCCCTTCGACCATTTCGACAGATGTTTCTGTTCCTTTGCCTTCTTCAATTGTGATGACGCCTTCTTTGCCGACTTTTTTGACAGCATCAGAGATCATCTCGCCAATCGCAGCATTTCCCGATGCTGATGCAATCGCGATGTTTTTTGTCTCATCTTCGCTTTTGATGACAATGGCGTTTTTTTCCAGTTCTTGAACGATGGCGTCGGCAGCTTTGTCCATACCGCGCTTTAGAGTAATCGGGGAAGCGCCGGATGCGATGTTTTTAACGCCGTTTTGGACAAGAGCTCTGAGGAGTAAGATGCTAGAAGTTGTTCCATCGCCGCATTTTTCTTTCATTTTGGCTGCAACTTCTTTACCGAGAGAAACGCCCATGTTCGCGTACTGGTCTTTGAGCTCAATGTCTTTGACGATGCTGTTGCCGTCATTCGTGACAGTGGGAGCTCCCCAGGATGCTTGGAGTCCGACATTGCGCCCTTTAGGCCCGAGTGTCACACCGACGACGTCGGCTAGTTTATCGATCCCATCGCGAAGCTTGTTTCTTGCTTCTTCTTCAAAAATCAATTCCTTAGGTGTAGTCATAGCATTTATTCCTTTGTAAGTTCTTGGTGTATTTCGTGCAGCCCGATGAGTATCAGGTGCGGATCAATCAAATCGACGAACTCTTTGAGATCTTCTATAAATTCTGCAGAGTCCTCGTGTTTAGTCGCCCCGCCGGTTGCAATGATTTTAACGGAGCTTGGCGACTCGGCAGTAAGCCTTAATTCGTCGATCATTCTCTCTATGGCTCCCAGCTGACCGTAATAAATCCCCGCTTGTAGATGGGTCTCTGTTGTTTTCGCAAGAGGAGAAGGGGGCTTTTTAACAGTGACTAGAGGCAATTTGTCAGTGTATTCATTAAGGGCTTTTGCCGAGAGGTTAGGGCCTAGATAGATCATTCCACCCGCGTAGCGTCCTTCTTTCGCGATAAAATCGGCAGTGATCGCAGTTCCGATGTCAACCACGATGCAGTCATTCGTTGGGAATCTTGAAAGAGCTCCATAGGATGCCGCTATTCTGTCATGACCGAGTTGCTCCGGTTCATCGACATCAAATTGTAGTTTGAGCTTTGTGTAGTCGAGAAAGGTAAATTTGATTTTTTGTTGATCGAGGAAGGCTTTTACCGTCTCTTCCGCTTTTGAGTTCACAGAGGAAATCAAAGCGTTTTGGATGGGTTTGCCACTTATTTGGCGCAACAGCTCTTCTTGGGACAGGGGATGCGACGTTAAGGAAAAGGCAGAATTAAGCGTTTTCCCATCGAAGATTCCTCCTTTGATCAGCGAGTTGCCAATATCCAGGACAAGATCAAGAACCATTTTTTACTTCCTAAAGCGTTGCACTTTTATTTCAAGATCATAGAGAGGGAAAAGTTATTTTGCAACCAATATTTACCCTGTTTTTGGCAACTGAGTGCCTTGACTGCTAAGAGTCTGTCTGCGGATTTAGATTTCGTCGATTTTCGAGATTATTTTGGCCGATTTTCGCTCCAAATTCGACAGAAACTAACTTCGCAGGCAGACTCTAATCGTTGGTAAAGTGCTTATAAACTTCTCTTTTTGGAAGGTGGCGCATCTGAGCTGCCATTTTGATCGCTTCGCTTTTGCTTAGGCTAAGATCTTTTTGAAGCATTTCTACAAGTTCTTGCAAAGAGAGGTGTTCATAGGACATTTGCTCGGGAGCAGGAGCGATGAGCAGCACCATCTCTCCGCGCGGTGGACATTTCTTTAAATGTTCAAGAAGTTCAGTGGCTGTGCCGTGCAAACACTCCTCATACATTTTGGTCAGTTCCCTTGCAATACAGAGTTTTCTTTCAGGGGAGAGTTTGAAAAGCATTGCCAAGGTATCTTCGATCCGATGCGGCGATTCATAAGCAATCGATGTGCCTGCATAAACAAGTACTGCCGAGAGGAAAGTCTGCAGCTCTTTTTCTTTTTTAGGAAGAAAACCGATGAACTGAAAAGGGGTAGAGGGCAGTCCGGATAGAATAAGAGCGCACATCACAGCGCAAGCTCCCGGGATTGCTGAGACGGCAATTCCCTCAGCTTGGCAGCGCAAGACGAGCTCCTGCCCCGGATCAGAAATTAAAGGGGTCCCTGCATCGGAGATGAGCGCGACTGTTTTTTCCGCTTTGAGATCTTCGATGACTTTGTTTTCTGCGCTAGACTCATTGAATTTGTGGAAAGAGTGGAGCGGAGTTTGGATCTCATAGCGCGCAAGCAGACCTTTGCTATGCCGGGTGTCTTCGCATAAAATGTAATCGCATTTTTTTAAAGTCTCTACCGCTCGGTAAGAGAAATCAGAGAGATTGCCGATAGGTGTTGAAACGAGATAGAGCACAAAATCTACATTTAATTGAAAGGTGGCACCCAGATTTGAACTGGGGATGGAAGCTTTGCAGGCTTCTGCCTTACCACTTGGCTATACCACCGAACTTGAAGCTGAAAGTATGCTTTAAAGGAGGATATCCCGTCAATTCCTCATTTCATTTAGTGTTTGCATTCGCCAGATGAACCAAATAATTGTCCTGTAATGTTTCGTTTCATTCATTTTGGCCCAATTTTTCCAATTTTCCAAGATCTCCGCGAGTAGGGTAATTTTCTCAACTTTATCCCCCCTGCAGCAACCTTGCCAGAGAGCAAAATCTGGGCCAACCATGTACCCAAATTACTGAAATGCCGTACTGCAAGGGCCGGCATCATGAGATGCTTCTTAAGTCATTGGTTATTAACGAATTGAATGAGATTTAGCTGTCTAAACGGGAAAAGGGGCTAAGCCAGGCCAGTGCTGGAGCTTTTTGAGTTTTTAAATTTTAAACTTGTCAATTGCGCATGACGTAACAACGTCCTCGGCAAGGCCCTTGCCCTCAAATAACTAGGAATCAACATTAGAAATAAAATTAAAAATTTACTTATAAAAAGTTGAATTTAAAGGTACTATCAATTATAATTATTAGTATAGTTATTAAATTAATATTAAAATATTAGGAGGAAAAGATGACATCAATAACAAATACAACAATGAGCTCTACAACGCAGATGGCTCTGCCTCCAAGCAAAGAGCAAGCGACGCCGACTATCTGCTGCGCAGGGGATGCATTAAGCATTTTTGATGTGACAGAAAGAGTCTTTAAGCAGCTTCTCATTCAGCGCGACTTAAGTGCCGTAGAAGTCCTCGGTATCGTGAATAAAGCGATCCATGAAAACATTATTTCTCTAAAGCAGCAAATGAGCTTTGTGGATACTACCTATTTACAAAACTGCTTCTCCGATGTGCGGGTATTGGATACAAACATCCTCCCCAGTCTGCAAGTTTACGAAAAATTCCGTATCAACGAGTTCCTACTTGTAAAAGGTATTAAAGACCTTACTTCCCACATAGAAGGGGATGCTGGCGTCTCGATCCTCGTCATGCGCGTGGGCACCACCCTTAATGAGCTTGTGGAGTATGCAGGAAGCAGAACAACGGAAGAAGAGAAGATGGAAATTCATTTTTATCCGAAAGAAATTCTAACAGAGCTTGGTGATGATGCAGTTGAAGAAACGTACGTGGTGTTGATCACCAACAACGTCTTCGAAGACAGCCGCGACAAGGACGACACTCGGCAATGGCTGCTGCTTGCAAATAAGTATCGGTGTGAGCTGCCGACAGCTCTTGAGTACATTGGACTCATTGTCTTAACACGGAAGATTTTTAATAGATATCTTTATGGGCAAGAACCATTGACTTATGGACGTTCCTCCACGCACTTTGGCAAATATCCCTTGGTTATTGGGGGTTCCGCCCTAGCCGGGCTCCACGTCAGCAGCGTCAACGATGATTATGGCTTTAACTTCCGCGGCGCTGGGGGTTGCCGGAAGTTCTAGTTTGATATCACGAAAGATTTAATTAAACATAATTAACAAGTAATATTAAATAATATGAGTAAAAAATGTCAATTAACTCAAATAACAGTAATTCTATAAGCTCTGATGTCATCCTGGAGCAGGCTGTAGGCCAGATTCTGAGAGGCTATTCTGATGGCGCCCTTTCAAAACTAACAAAATGCGGTCTTTTCGGTGATGAGCAAATCGCAAAAATCCAGGCAATATTAACAGAGATGAACCCAACCCACCTCACTATAATGCCTCTCGAGTTGAAAGCCAGACTCCTTCAAGCAATAAACCCGGAAACGGAGGCAGCACAAACTCTCCCTCAGAACAAACCCTCGCATATCGGTTTCACAGAGACCCCCGCATGTGAGTTTGCAAATGCTTACCCCTGCAAGATCGAATTCGGCGGAGCCGGCATTGTAGAATCCGGCTTCAGCGATAACAAGATGATCCCGGATTTGAAGAACAGATGTCAATTTGTCGTTCCCCAGCTGAATGAAGACATCGTTTCTGAAATCTTTGAGTACAGCTTCTCCGGAGGCGATATCAAAGGCATCCAATCGTTAGCATGTACGAATAAGTGCTTTTACACATACATTACGAAGATCGAGGGAGCATTAGATTTCAAACAGTTCTGCCCGGGGCTGATTATCCTGGACGCACAAACACTCGGGTTAGTTGTCGATGATGAGCCGCCTATCAAGAAGCTGGCATTGATTAAAAACTTCAGGGACATGGCATTTAAAGTAGAGAATAATGCAGGCCTCACGCTTCTGACCATGACCAAAGGCCTCACCCTCAATCAGCTTGTGGCAATTGCAGCAAAGGCGAGGATAACCGTTCATTTTGGATGTAATGGAATTTTAAAAGAGTTAGGAGACGTTCCCGTAGAGCACACATACCGGGTGGTGATCACTAACAACGTTTTTATAAATAGCCGCAATAAGTCTTACGAGGTTCTGTTAAAAGATGTGTTAGAGATCGGATGTGAGATGCCGCCGGTTCAAGAGTACGTCGCACTCTGCATCTATACCCAGAAGATTTTTAATCTATGTCTGTATGGGCAAGATCGATGGAAATACGGACGTTCTTCCACGCACGTTAAGAAATGTCCCTTGGCTGTTGGGTTCTCCGCCCCGTCCTGCCTCGTCGTCGACATCCAGTCACGTGACCTCGGGCGCCACGGCGCTGGGGGCCATCGGCAATTGGAACATTGATGTCCGAAAAAATTGTTTTTTTGGGTCCTGACCAAGCGAGGAAAGCAAAGCAGGTTATGCAAGAGATCTATTTTTTTGTCTGATCGGCCAGCACTCGTCATAGGAGAAATCAAACTCGTCATTGAAGCCGATTCTCTCTTTTATGCAGCGTTTGCGCTCGCCATCTTTGGCCCTTTGATCGATTTCCTTCATTTCCTCTTTTGTAAGGGTAAAATCCTCTACGCCCAAGTTTTCTTGCATGTGTTTTTCACTTGTGCTGCCGGGCAGTGGCATGCATCCATGCTGAAGGATCCATTTGATGGCTATTTGGGAGGGTGTTTTTTTGTATTTTTTACTTAAGTTTGCGAGAAGGGGATCGTCGTTCACTCTGCCGCGGCCAAGCGGTGCCCATGCCTGCACATGGATGGAGTGGTCTTTGCAGAACTTAAGAAGCGCGGGGTCATAGAAAAAAGGGCTCATTTCTATCTGCACCCAGGTAATCGGGATATTTAGCTCGAGAGCTCTCTTCATGTGATTGACATTCACGTTGCTAAGTCCGATGTGGCGGATTTTTTTTTGGTGCCTCAGTTCCTCCATTGCGCCTAAAGTTTCTTCGATGGGGATTTCGCTGTTTGGCCAGTGGACAAAATAGGCGTCTATATAATCTGTTTGCAGTTCTTTTAATGTGCGCTCAAGGTCTTTATGCACGTCATCAGAGCTTTGTTTGTCGTGCCAAACTTTAGAGGAGATGTAAAAGTGGCGGCGGTCATGTCCTTTGAGCGCTTTTGCGATGGCTGCAAAATTCTTATAATAAGTGGCAGTATCTAGAAGCAGGTAGCCGGTTTTGATGGCAAGCTTTACGGAATGGGTGCATGTTTCGCCCGTCTGTGGATAAGTTCCAAATCCAATACTCGGGGTTGGAGTTCCGTCCATTGTGCAAATTGGGTCCATTACATACTCCTTATCGTTGTAGCGGAAATTTAAATGATCCTGATATTGCGATCAACCGCTTGTTTGATTAAAATGGGGCTGTATGAGGTGCAAAATGGCAGAGTTCGATTTTTCTCAAATTGTGAAGTGGCTGGGATCTGATGTCGTTGTTTCAGGAAGGGTGAAGGGGTTCAAACAGGACAGCAGGGATGTGCTTCCGGGAGATCTTTTCTTTGCGCTGAAGGGAGAAAAGGTCGATGGCCACACCTACTTGAAGGAAATTGCGGACAAGGGGGCGATCGGAGCAATCGTTTCCAAAGATTATTCCGGAGAAGCATTTGGACTAACTTTGATTCCTGTGGAAGATGTGCTTGCCTCTTTGCATCGATTGGCAAGAACTGTGCATTCCTTCAGGAAAATCCGCGTTGTTGGTGTGACAGGATCTGTGGGGAAGACGACGACAAAAGAATTTATCGCAACACTCTTGGAAGGAAAATTCCGCGTTGCAAAAACCCCGGGAAATGCCAACTCCCAAGTTGGGGTGCCGCTTAGCATTTTGAATTCTGCGGGGGATGAGGAAGTGTTTGTAATGGAGATGGGGATGAGCCTGCCGGGTGAACTGGCGAAATTAGTCGCAATATCACCTCCTGAAGTTGCTATCGTGACAAAGATCGCTCTTTCCCATGCTGCTTTTTTTCCGGGAGGACTAGAGGAGATTGCGGCGGAAAAAATGGAAATCTTTTCTCACCCTTCGACAAAGATGGGTATTCTCAATCAAGACGCGGCTGGATATTCAAGTGCAGGAAAAGGAAGCTGTCTGAAAATGACTTATGGATTTCATGGGAATTGCCATTTTCTGCTCTGCCGTGAGGGATCACATTATTTTGTTCAGGAAGGGGAGGAACGCACCGATCTCTTTGTCCTGCCGTTTTCTGCAAGTCACCTTCTGGAGAATTTTATTGGAGCTTATGCAGTTGCGAGAGGGGTGGGGATGCAAGCCTCTGAAATTATTTCGCAGGTGGGCAAGCTTTCCGTTTTTAAACGCAGATTTGAGAGGGTGGAACAAAAGGGGATTGTATTTATCAACGATTCCTACAATGCCAACCCCACATCGATGGTCGCAGCGCTGACGAATCTTCCAGTGCCGCGCGAGGGGGGAAAGAGGATTGCAGTCCTCGGGGCTATGAAAGAGTTGGGTGATCATGCAGAGCAGGGGCATCTCGATGTTGCGAAGGTAGCTCTTGAAAATGTGGACCACCTTCTTTGTTTTGGGGAAGAGTGTTTGACGATGGTCTCTACTTTTGAAAAAGAAGGTAAGCCTGTTGAATATTTTGAACAATTTGAAGATCTGAGGCGCCGCGTTTTTGAACTTGCGGCGGTGGGTGATGTTGTCCTTTTGAAAGGATCTAACTCGAAAAAACTGTGGCTCATCCTCGAATAATTTTTTTTGCTTTTGCAATTTTTGGCATCCGTGTAGGATAAAATCAGGTCTCCAATACTACCCCCAAATTACCGTGATCCTACTGATTTATCAGTTTCTAACCAGTTCGCTGGGGATGAAAATCCCTTCTGCGTTTGTCTATTCATCGACGCGGATGATTTTAGCAACGCTCACTTCACTGCTTTTAACCATTGTTATCGGTCCACGGTTTATAAAAAAATTGTATGAACTTAGGACCGGCCAGTCGATCCGCGTTGAGGATTGTCCGCTTCTTGTCAAACTCCATGAGAAGAAGAAAGATACGCCGACAATGGGGGGAGTTCTCATTTTATTTTCGATGGTCGTCTCGCTTCTATTATGGATGAATTTGCGCAGCAGCTTTACCTTGATTTTGCTTGTGACGACAGTGTGTCTTGGGTTTTTGGGTGGATACGACGACTATTTGAAGCTCAAATATAAAAATTCCAAGGGCTTGAGCGCAAAAAAAAAGTTCATTCTTCAAAATTTGCTGGGCTTATTGATTGCGCTTTATCTTTTCTGCCCTCCTGTGACAAAGGTGCTCAGTTTTGATCATTACTTTTCCGCTCCTGTTGCAAAAGAGCAGGTCACTCTTGTGAAGAAAGATGATGGCAAAATGGAGTATTCCGGGACGGCCCTTTCTACTCAGAGCTACATGAGCCGTTATTTTGTTCCCTTTTTCAAGGACCCCGTAGTTGTCTTGAGTGGGGCTGGGATATTGTTTGGAATTTTATTTACGATGTTTGTCGTGACAGGTTCTTCAAATGCTGTCAATTTGACCGATGGTCTCGACGGTCTGGCGTCGGGGTGTCTTGTGATGGCAGCAGGTGTGCTCGGTCTGTTTGCCTTTTTATCCAATAATTTGGAAATGTCGCGCTATCTCAATATCATGTATATCGAGGAGAGCAGCGAGATCGCTATTTATCTTTTTGCGATGATCGGCGCGTGTCTTGGATTTTTATGGTATAATGGATATCCGGCACAGGTGTTTATGGGGGATACGGGGTCGCTTGCACTCGGTGGAATTCTAGGTGTTTGCGCCGTTCTTTTAAGGAGAGAGGTGTTATTTGCGATCGTAGGAGGGGTTTTTGTCATGGAAACACTTTCTGTGATCTTGCAGGTAGCAAGCTATAAGCTGCGCAATAAGAAAAGGGTTTTTTTATGTTCTCCGCTTCATCATCATTTTGAGTACAAGGGTTGGCCCGAGACGAAGGTGGTTCTTCGTTTTTGGATCATCGGCTTGATCCTTGCGATTTTTGGCATTGCATCCCTTAAACTCCAGTAAGGAAGTATGAGAAAAGCGACGATTGTTTTGGGTCTAAAAAAGAGCGGTCTTGCGGCGGCTGAGTTTTTACTAAGACAAAACGTTTTGGTGCTCGGCGTTGACTGCGATCTTTCTTTGCTTAACACATGCCCTGAAATCCAGAGATGCAAATCTTTGGGGCTGTTTGTCCAACACGACAGCGATCCTATAGATTGGAACCGGGTCGATCGTTTAGTTGTGTCTCCGGGTGTTTCTCCCAAACATCCCTTATATAAAGCGGCCAGAGAAAATGGAGTTCCTGTGACAGGTGAAGTGGAGCTTGCGTTGCCTCACTTCAAAGGGACGCTTCTTGCCGTCACCGGAACAAATGGGAAAACAACAGTCACACTTCTCACAGAGCATATTTTAAAATCGGCGGGGATCAAGGCCAAAGCTCTTGGCAATGTAGGAGTACCGCTTTGCAGTTATTTGCTAAATCCGTGTGACGCAGAGGTTTTTGTCATCGAGCTAAGTTCCTACCAGCTCGAAACGATGCATACCCCTTTGTTTGATGCGGGAGTTATTTTGAATATCACTCCTGATCATCTGGACCGCTACGACACCTTTGAGGATTACGCGAGGGCTAAATGCCACCTTCAGAACTTGATGAAACCTTCAGCTTCCTTTTTTGTTCAAAAGCTAGTAGCATCTAACCCCTTGATCGATCGGAAGAATGTCAAAACCTTTGGTTTTGAGAGGGATTGCGATCTCTTTTCCGATCAGTCTGTGATTACAGTTTGTGAAAAGGTTGAATGCATATTGCCATTAAATTATAGAGAGATGGGAAAACACGACGTTGAGAATGCGATGGCAGCCTGGGCCCTTTGTAGATCTTTTTCCATTTCGAAGGAGCAGTTTTCTGCAGCTCTTAGTTCGTTTAAAAAGCCGTCTCATCGCGTTGAATTTATTCGCACGGTAGGCGGGGTCTCTTTTTACGACGATAGTAAAGGGACAAATATTGATGCCGTTGTACAGGCTGTAAGAGCAATGAAAGGCCCCGTGATCCTGATTGCAGGCGGCGTGGACAAAGGAGCGTCCTACTTGCTCTGGAAAGAGCATTTTTTAGGAAAGGTCAAAGAGATTGTAGCGATTGGACAAGCTGCGCCAAAAATTTATAGTGAACTGTACCCTTATTTTACAGTTAAGCTCGCAGATACTTTAGAATCTGCGGTGCAAGCAGCAAGTAGCGATGCAGAAAGCGGGGATTCCGTTCTTCTGTCGCCGGGTTGTTCGAGTTTTGATATGTTTCAGGATTATGCGCATCGCGGAGCTGAATTTCAGCGAATAGTGCGGGACGTTGAAATTTTGCGTTTTGAGCTGCGCGAAAGCCCTTAGGTTCGAGTGTCGCAATCGGGTCCATATTAAACAACATAGGACCCGATTGCGACATTCGAACCTAAGGGGCTTTGGCGCGCTCAAAACGCAAAATAGCAACGTCCCGCACTATGATGTAAATATAATAAAAGGAGAGGATCATGAGCCGTAGAGATACCATTATTATTGCAGTGATAGTCAATGCAGGGTTACTTATTGTACTATTTTCGAGCGCGCTCAAAGCACCCTCCGGGACTGAGTTTGCTGCAGCTCCTGCTCCCATTTCCCAAGAAACTTTCGATCATACATTCAAAAATGTTCCGGCAATAGCTGGCGATGAAGTCGATCAAGCGCTAGGTCATTATTCCCAAAACGCAGCAGCAGCTGCCTCTGCAGCTCAGGCGCCCCAATCTGTTGTTCAGGAAGAGCCTGCACCTTCTAGTTTTGCAGATGATCTGAAAATGATCACCCAGCCGGTAGCTCCTGTCCCTCAGGCTCCGACACATAATCCGAAAGTTCAAACGTTAATGGCCCCTATTGCCAAATCAGCCCAAACGACGCCTGATTTTATTGAGATCAAAGTGAAAAAAGGGGATGTGCTTGAGAAAATTGCGCGTTATCATCACACGACAGTTGCTGAGATCATGAAGGTAAACAAGCTAACGAGCACGAACTTGCGCATTGGTCAAGTCCTTCAAATCCCCAATAAGGCGATCAAAAAAGCGGAAACATCTGCGATTGCCAACTCCGCTCCTCCTGTCACAACTCCTGTAAATGTTGACGGGGACAAGTACTACATTGTGAAAAAGGGAGACAGCCCATGGACAATTGCTGTCAAAAACCATATCAAAGTTGAAGATCTGCTCAAATTAAACAACATGAATGAGACAGAAGCTCGCCGCTTAAAGCCCGGTGACAAGCTACGTATCAAATGAACAAATACGCTTTAATTCTTTTGATTTCGGTCGCTTTGCTCTTCGCTTTGGGGCTGACCATGATCTTCAATACGACCTCGGCTGAGGTCCTCGATCGCTTTTTAGATAGAAGCACACATCACGCGCTGATCAAACAGCTTCTCTATGCAGTTGTCGGCGGCGTGGGAGCGATCGGTATCTGGTTCATAGGATATCAGAACTTGGTCAAGTTAAGCGGGTCTGTGCTCATTTGCTTCACCGTGCTGCTCGTCCTGGTTTTTCTTCCGGGAATAGGGCAGCAGATCAATGGCGCCAACCGATGGATCAATGTCTTTAGCAATTCCTTTCAACCCTCAGAGTTTGTCAAATTCTTGGTACCGCTTTATTTTATTCGCATCATCTCTTCAAGAACAGAACCCTTGGAGCTGCGCCCTTTTCTCAAACTTCTGGCCAAGCTCGCCATCCCCATTGGCCTGATACTGATTGAGCCTGATAATGGGACTGTGGCGATCATTTTCTCCGCGCTTTTTATTCTTTTCATTTTGTCCCATCAAAAATGGATCTATTGGGCCCTTCCGCTTGCGATCTTGTTTACTTGCGGTGTGGTGGTGGCTTCTCAAATGCATCACGTGTCCGACAGGATTAAAGTCTATATGAATCCGGAGTACGACCTTAAAGGGAAAGGGCATCAACCATATCAAGCCAAGATCGCAGCGGGTTCCGGCAAACTCTTTGGTAAAGGACTTGGAGAGAGCTTGCAAAAGCTCGAATACCTTCCTGAAGCTAGAAGCGATTACATCGCTGCAATTTTTGCAGAGGAAGCGGGTTTTGTGGGAATGACAGGGCTGATTTTGCTCTACATGACAATTGGTTTTTGCGGATTCTCAATTGCCCAAAGGGCAAAAGATAGCGATGGATTTTACATCGCCGCCATCTTCACGTTTTTGATCTGTTTTCAGGCATTTTTAAATTTGGGAGTGGTCTCAGGGCTACTTCCTAGCAAAGGGACCAATCTGCCTTTTTTCAGCCAGGGAGGATCCTCTCTTTTGGTAAATATGCTCGCACTTTGCGTTCTTCTCAATATTGCCAAACAGTCGGAAGTGCAGCATGTCAAAACCTAAAAAAGTTGTTTTCGCAGCAGGCGGCACCGGCGGGCATCTTTTTCCTGCCCAAGCGCTGGCCTCTCAGCTCTTGGAAGAGAATGGATCTCTCGATCTTTTTTTCGCAGGCGCCAAACTGAGGGTTAATCCCTATTTTGACAAAGAGAAGTTCCGATATTACGACATCGCTAGCACGACTCCCTTTCGCGGCAGTTTCCTAAAACTATTTCAAACTGCTGCAATCTTGATCAAGGGGATTGTGGAGAGCTATCTGCTTCTCTCTAAAGAAAAACCAGCTCTTGTGGTGGGCTTTGGAAGTTTTCACGCATTTCCCGTGCTTTGCGCTGCCTTCCTCAAAAGAATTCCTCTTGTCCTTTTTGAGTCCAATGCCATTCCAGGGAAGGTCATTCGCCTTTTTTCCAAAAAAGCAAAGTTCACCGGCATATATTTTTCCGATGCGAAGAACTACCTCAAAGGCAAAGCTGTAGAAGTAGAGATCCCAACGAAGATTAGCAGTTCCTCATTATCAAAGCAGGAGGCAAAAGCTGAGCTGAATCTGGATCTCAATCTTGTGACATTGCTCATTTTTGGCGGATCGCAAGGAGCTAAAGGCATTAACAAAAATGTTTTAGGCATGCTTCCCTTGCTAAAAGAAGAAAAGTTTCCTTTTCAAATCATCCATCTCACAGGTTGCGATGAGACTGCAAAAGAGGTTACTGATCTTTGCGCACTTTTAAACATCCCGTGTTATGTGAAAAAGTTTGAAAAGCAAATGGAAAAGGTCTGGAAAGCCGCAGATATCGCTATTTGCAGGTCTGGAGCGATGACTCTATCTGAGCTTTTACACCACGAGGTGCCTGCAATATTGATCCCTTACCCTGCAGCATCAGATCAGCATCAATTAAAGAATGCGCTCTTCTTGGAAAAAGTCGGCGGCGCCATTCCTAAGATTGAAAGCGCGCTGACGCCACAAACTTTAGCTCAAGCCGTCCTCTCATTTATTGCTTTGGAAAAAAGAAGTGAAATGCAAAAGGCAATGCGTACTTTTAAGGAGCAGCAGAAAAAAGGCGTCTTAAGTAAGCTCATAAGTGAGCTACTGGAGGAAAAATAATGGAAAGACAATACCACTTTATCGGCATCGGCGGGATTGGTATGAGCGCTCTTGCCCATTTTCTTTTGCAAAAGGGGGTTAAGGTCTCTGGAAGCGATGTCGCCCCGTCCCCAATGTTAGAGCAACTTGAAAATAAAGGCGCAAAAATCTTCATTGGACATTCCTCCGATAATATCAAAGACCCTGCAGTTGTTATTTATAGCACAGCTGTTGCGAAAGAAAATCCCGAAATTGTGCAAGCAGGGCTAAACGGGGTGCCTCTTTTACATCGATCTGAGCTCCTGCATCATTTGATGGAGGGCTACAGCCCGCTTCTTGTCACGGGGACACACGGTAAAACGACAACCTCTTCCTTGCTAGCCCATCTTCTCGTCGATGCAGGGCTAGAACCTGCTTATGCAGTCGGCGGTCTGATCAATAGTCTGGGATCTCATGGAGGCCACGGCAAAGGATCCTGGTTTGTCGCAGAGGCGGATGAGAGCGACGGCTCCTTCCTCGCCTATTCTCCTTATGGAGCGATCATAACCAACATTGACAACGACCATCTGGATTACTGGCAAACTCTTGATAAAATGAAAGAGGGTTTTCAAAAATTTATCCACCTCGTTGAGTCTCCTAAACACCTATTTTATTGCGGCGATGATGAAATTTTGTGCTCTCTTAAACCTAAGGGCGTCAGCTATGGGTTCGATGAGAAGAACGATCTCTATATTGAAAATTTTCGCCAGGAGGGATGGAAGAACATCTTTGATCTCAAATTTGAAGGAGTGGAATACGCTGAGATTGAGATCCATCTGATCGGAGGCCACAATGTTCTCAATAGCGCGGCTGTCTTTGGACTCGGGACAAGGATCGGCATTCCCGAAGAAAAAATCAGAAAGGCATTTTCTAATTTTACAGGTGTTAGCCGCAGATCAGAGCTTAAAGGAGAAAAAAAGGGAATCTCTGTCTTTGATGATTACGGACACCACCCCACGGAAATTTTTGCCACCCTTCGAGCGATCAAGCAAGCGATTCATCATCGCAAGCTCGTTGTCGCCTTTCAGCCTCATCGCTACAGCCGCACTAGAGATTGCCTATCTGAGTTTGGCCAAGCCTTTGAGAGCGCAGACCAGATAATCTTGACAGATATCTATTCCGCTGGAGAAGCGCCGATCCCTGAGGTCACAAGTGAGATTTTGCTCTCAAAAATTAAAGAAAGCGCGCTCGATGCACGTTATATCGCAAGAGATAAGCTATCAGCATTTCTTGCTAATCATCTTGAGCCAGGCGATGTTCTAGTCACGATGGGAGCTGGCGACATCACTAAAGTTGGACCGGAAGTGCTGCAATTCTTATGAAGAAAAAAAATCTTCCTCTCACGCATGCGCTCTCCTGGATTGTAGGTTCAGCCCTACTTGTCAACGGCACCTCTTATTCCGCATTGAAATACTATTTAAAAAACCATAGGCAAAATGCGGCAGCAGCAAATTTTGCCATACGGTCGATCATCCAGACCGGCCCGCAAAAAGAAGCGCTTAAAACGGAGTATCTAGCTGAACTGCTCAGCCTCTCGTCCGATCGTCCCTGCAACGCCAATAGTTTTAATCTGAAGCTCGCAGAAGAGCGCCTTTTAAGCTCACCCCTGATATCGCGAGCAGAAGTGAAACTGATCAAACCCAGCACCCTCTATGTTGATTACACCATTAGACAGCCTATCGCCTATCTAGAAGATTATGCAAACGTCGCCTGCGATAAAGAAGGCTATCTTTTTCCCTTCACCCCGTTTTATACACCCAAGCGCCTTCCTGCAATTTATCTTGGGTTAGCTCCTTTTGGGCAGCCGCCCTATGACCCGGACAAAGAGAAAGCGGAGTGGAATGCTCCGTTAAAAGGAAAATATTTTACTCTCGCCCTTGGTGTGCTGAACATCGTCACGGACCCTAAAGTGGAAGATCTCTTCTCCGTCAAACGGATCGATGTCTCCAATGCGTTTGCCGAGAGCTATGGCACCCGTGAAATTGTAGTGATCACTGAAGATGTGATCTCCTCGCGCATCGGCGGTAAAGAGATGCAGCTGATCGTTCCTCGCATTCTCCGTCTTAGCACGAAAAACTATGCCCAGGAGCTTGGAAACTACCTCAAACTCCGCCAGCAGCTTTTAGATGAAGAGAAGAGGATCACCACTCTTCCTGAGCATACAGGCAATATCTGCCGCCTCAAAGAAAAAATCATCGACTTCCGCATCCAGCAACTCGCCTTCATCGAATCCGGCAACAAAATTTGATGTCTCCTTAGGGATTATGTTCCATTTCCAATCCCATATCTTAAATTGTACGCGGCTGCGTTTGTCGTGAGGTGATCTAGGAATTGTCCTATGGTCATTTGGGGGAATGTAGTCTCGAGCGATCCAAGCAATTGATTTGCAGATTGGAACTGGCCTGCGCTTGACATGGGGTGCATGCGGAGTTCGTGAACGCCTGCAAATTTTGCTGCTGCTATTTGGATCAGATGCACAGTTTTTGGATCATTGCCAAAGGCCCCAGCTCCCCAATTGCCGGAATGGACCACGATTCTTTTACCGGGATCTGAGATTTCCCTGATGCCGAGAAAGGCGTTATAAGCAGTGAAGAATAGTTTTTCGAGATCTTTTCTTTGGTAGGGCTGGCCGTTTAGCGAGGGAGAGATGTGAGGCGCCGCAATGGCAAAGATGTTGCTATGCGTAGGGTTTGCAAAACGCGTAAGGCGTGAATGAATCTCAGCTTGAGAAGCAGTAGCAAAACGATTGCCATAAAGAGTTTGGCCGTTTGCTAAGGGTGTAGAGGTATCGAGACGACCTAAGCGAGGGACATTTTGAAAGAAAACGGCTTCATAGGGCCTTAAGTGGCGAAGATTTGAAGGAAGTGCGTGTTTGATATGTGCTAGGGCAGGGTGTTCCAGAACTTGCAACTCGTCCTGTGCAAGAAGCGGTCCCTCGCAGAAGCCAAACAGGTTCGAGTCTGCAAAATTTGCTGTCCAATGTGAAGTAGCAGCCGTTTGGTCATCGTAGAGGAATGGACCGTTTACTTGCGTGATTTGGGCATTTCCAAGGTAAAAAACCGGGAGGTTTTCCAATGTTTCTGGATGATTGAGCGTGAGTTTTTCCACAGTGATGGAATCACGGCTCATATCGCGTCCTGAGACGAGTAGATTGTAGGCGTAAATTTTATTGGGATTGCTAATTTCACAGGGGGCTTGTGTAGGCTTTACAACAACCGGTAATGTGCTCGAGTGTAGTTCGGCAGGTTTGATACCAAACAGCTCTCTAATCCAATTCTTTACTTTTTCAAAACATGCCTGGATTTGATTCCCAATTCTAGTGAGCCACTGGGGACATGAGGAGTTGCTTGTCATCAATACATCGCGAATCATAGGTGGCTGAGCGGATATAGGAGATGCCACTGCTTGAGGATGGAATGAAGGAGAGCCGGGTTGAATAGGGGGAATGGCCATGATTGCCTCAAATTAGGCAAACCAGATTAACAGGCCCTCATCGCGAATTCAATGCAATAGTGTTACCACCTTCAGAGTTTATATTTAGAATTTCAGTTGTTTGAGTCTGCGATCTCTGCCGCAGGTCGTGCGGTAGAACTTGTAGCGGATCGGATTTTTTTTGTAATATTTTTGGTGGTACTCTTCTGCGGGATAGAACGTCTGAGCGGGGAGGATGTCCACTAAAACCGGCTCTACTTTTTTAGAGGCGATCAGGTTTTGTTTATACTGCTCGGCTAGTCTTTTTTGTTCCTCATTCTCATAAAAAATGACAGGCCGATATTGGCTTCCCTCGTCGCAGAACTGACCGTCATTTCTCGTCGGATCGATATTGTGGAAATAGAAATCGAGCAGATGCTCGTAGCTGACCTTGGAAGGATCGTAGACCACCTGCACCGATTCGACATGTCCTGTTTTTCCTGAGGATACTTCTTCATAGGTGGGATCGACTTTGGTTCCGCCTGTATACCCCGATGTCGTGGAGATTACTCCAGGTACCTGATCAAAATCGTGTTCCATACACCAAAAACAACCCCCTGCAAAGATCGCGACCTCTGTTTGTTTATTCATTGTGTCCTCCGCGTGCAGGCTGCTTAGTAAAAGGAAAGGCAGGCTTAAAAAGAGCCATATACTTTTCATGATTGATTTTGATCCCTGTAATTTATAATATGCGGATATGATCAAATTCATTTTTCAAACGCTCGTGTTAGCTTTTTTGATTCATAGCCCGACTGGCGGCTATTGTCAAACAAATCCTACTCCAAAAGAAGGTGATTGCTTGCCTGAATACCGTTTTGATGGAAAAAAACTCATCCTTACTGAAAAAGAGTGGAAGGAGCGCCTGACTCCCGAGCAATTCAATGTCCTTCGAAAACAGGGAACCGAAAAAGCGTTTGCAAATGCCTATTACGACAACCATCAAAAGGGAATTTATACCTGCGCAGGGTGCGCGCTTCCTCTTTTTAGCTCGGGGGCCAAGTATGAAGCGGGAACAGGATGGCCAAGCTTCTATCAGCCGATTTGTCCTGAGAATGTCTCTTACCGAGAAGACCGCCATTGGTTTTCAACAAGGACCGAAGTGATCTGCAGCCGCTGCGAAGGGCATATCGGACATGTTTTCGATGATGGCCCACCGGTAACAGGTAAGCGCTACTGCATGAACTCGGCCGCTTTGAACTTTATTTCAGAAAAATAGACCTTTAGCTACCAAAAATCAGCCCAATCCAATTTTGAGACAACTTGGGTATATCTCCTGGCGTTAAGCCGCCTTTTTTTCACCCAGATCACCACAGTTCCCCGCAAAAGAAAATGTTTTCTTATAATCCCAATTCAACTTAAGCTTGACACGTAATTTTTTTAAGCGATGAACAGTGACCACAATTCAAGGTTCCGGCCGTCATCTCTTGAGCTTATGTGAATTTATTATGGGAACAACAACTTTTAAAATTGGGGTTAAAGAATATGGCTCTTTCAATAAGAAATTTCTTGCCGACTACAAACTACGGCACTTATACCGATTTGCAGCCGGCTTTTGAATGCCAGGAGATCGCAGTAAAAATTGATGGTTTGGCTAAAACCTATTACACCATCAATGTAAGTCAGGCAATGTCCGACCTTGCACAGGTCGGTGGTCTTTTGAGGGTGGCGAACGCTGCCAGCAAGGGGTATTCTTGTAACAAGCCAGTTCTCAACATTCTTGGAACTTACCAAACGATCGTTGGCAATTCCTATCAGGCCTCCAGTGTTTTTGTGCAGCGTTCATTGGAAGCTCTTAACAAACATATTATGGCACTCCGAGCGGTTAAAAAAGAAAAAGCCCCAATAGCCATCAAGCAGATTGGCCAATGCGAGAAAATGGCGACCGAGATGGCAGTAAAATCAGGTGAACTGGCGGATGCGGTTGGTCGCCTTGCTGCCGAATCACTAAAAGCCATGGAAATGGCATCTGAGAATCAATCTACTTCAGAAGACAGGAGGAGGGAGGTTCAAAAAATGATCGCTGATTTTAAAGCTGAGGAGGAAAAGCAAAAAAGCTTAGCTACAGATTTGGCTGAGGCAACTCAGAGAGCAAGGGAACATGAGCAAAAAATGATGGCTAAGGCCGATCAAGCAAGAAAAGATAAAATGACACTTGCCATCGTCCAAGCATGTGCAGGAGCTGTAGGCAATGTTGCGGGCGCTGCGGTTTCTATTTATTCCGGAAAAAATGCTGGAGGTAATGTTAATTCTGATCAAGGGGATTCCGGTAAGGGTAAAAGCGGCGGATTGTCCCAGGGTATTGGTAAATATCAGAATGAGAAAAGTGCTATAATAAAAGAACTTCAAGAAGCAGAGCTGGAATTAGCAAAAAAAGAAGTGGAATTAAAGCATCTGGATAAGGAAAAAGATAAGGATAAAATACTTACCTGTGAGCAAGAAATCGCTGTCTTAACGCTTAAGGTCAAACAAAAAAAAGAAGAGTCCGCTACGATCACTTCGAATATCCAGCCTCTGCAAGATGTTGTCAATAGTGAAGCAGCTACATTAGAGAGTTTGGAGGCTAAAGCGACAGAACTTAGGTATCAGTTAGAAGGCGAGCAGAGGCAGGCAAATTCTAAGCTAAAAGAAGCCGCTGAAAAATTAAAAGGCTTAAGTGTTGAACAGGATGATCTAAAAACGGCTTTCCAATCCTTGGACGTAGCCATTCAAACAATGGGAAAGGTGAAAACCGTCTTTGAAAATGTCAGGCTTTTTTGGACCGGGGTCGCTGCCAACTGTAAAGCGATGACCGAGTACTCGAGCGATCTAAAAGATCTTAATGAGATGGAAGATTTCGAGGGGATCGAGATGATCATCAACCAGTCCGCACTCAGCTGGATGACCCTCTGTAAGATGAATTATACAGCACAAACTTCGATTGCTTCCGTAAAAGACAAGGTAGATCTAGTTATGCGTAATTTGCCTGATCCGGAAGAGGCGCGAAGGATCGTTAGCGAGTTTTCCCCAGATAACTTGATCGAAGAGGTTCTATGATCCAAGTCACACTTAATCAGGCTTTTACGCTTGCTGAGCAAAATATCAGATCTTTGATTTCAATAGAGAATATGGAAAAATGGGAAGTGGTGGAGATTTGCAGGTGTACCTCTAAGAACCTCAAGTCGATCATTCTCTGCATTGAACCCATTTGGAATAATCACAAGACTTTGCTCGAGAAGAAGAACGCAGAGTTGCTTTCAAAAACAGATGAATACATTTTGGCTTCCGAAGATATTCGAAAGAGCAATAAGACCCTTGGTGAATTGCAGGCTACGCTTGCGGGATTGAATGAGAATAAGATTGTGCTTCAGGCAGATTTGACTCGTCTTGAGAATGAGCTGCCGGGACTCCAGGAAGACCTTAGAAAAAAGAGACAGGAAAAAGATATCGCTTTGGGGGTCGGTATTACCGGAACTGTTTTGACTCTTGGATTTGGTGCTTTTTTCACCGGAGGTGCTATAGCAGGTGTTGTTGTTGCAGTCACTGAGCTTGAAAAAGATATCGAAGCCAAAATAGAAAGAGTGAATTCAAAACGAACTGAAATCAACAAATTAAACATTGAAGCCGCCAAGGTGCTTCATCTTTTGGAAAATGAAGAGAGAAATAAGAACAACATCGTTGATTCTATTTCTAGATTGGAAAGGAGTCGAGTTTCACTTGATCAAGAGATCTTGCTTCTTGGAAGAAAAGTGACCGAAATTAAGAATGTTCAACTGATTTTGAATTTAACAGTTTCGAAATATGAATTTTTGAAAGAAAATGTTGAAGAAATTCCTGACATCTTTGAGATTATCAACGAGAATGACGTTAAATCCCTGTTGGATGTACTTATCGAGAATCGATCTCAATTGAGTAATATGATTGAATTCTAAGCATTTTATGCCATAAGCTTGGAATTTGGGCAGCTTATACCCAAGAAATCTCAAAAATTGGTTCCCAGGCTGCAACACAAGCCCCGGGGTTGAGATTCTCGCGAGTGGGTCCTATGTTCTTAAATATGGACCCACTTGCGCAAACTGGGCCACGAAGCTTTGACGCAGCCTGGAAACCAATTTTTGAAACAATTTCGGTATAAGTAGGTTCAAATCCAAGTTTGTGGTTTCCCATGATGAAGAAATACATCCCGATCGCCATTATTCTAATAGGTATGGCTGCGCTTTATTTTTCCGGACTCTACCGGTTGCTTTCCTTTGAAACGCTAAAGTCTTGGCATGCGGCTTTGAAAGCCTTCCTCGAGGTGCACCCTGTGGCGATGCCCATGCTCTACATTCTTACCTATATTGTTCTGACAGCCCTTTCAGTGCCGGGCGGTATTTTTCTCACGCTTCTTGGCGGTTACCTCTTTCCTCAGCCGTTCAGCACAATCTATGTCTTGTTTGCAGCTACGTGCGGTGCGACGCTGATCTTTCTTGCAGCTCGAACAGCGTTGCAAGGCTTTTTGAAGAAGAAGGCGGGGCCTTTTCTAAGTAAGATGGAAAGGGGTTTTAACGAGAATGCGGCAAGCTACATGCTGTTTTTGCGCTTCGTTCCTCTTTTTCCCTTTTGGTTGGTTAATCTGGCGCCTGCTTTTTTCGGCGTGCCTTTGAGAACTTATCTATGGACGACGCTTGTTGGAATTGCTCCGGCATCTTTTGTCTTTACGCTTGCCGGCGGCGGACTTGAGAAAATCTTTGAGACCAATCAGACTTTTTCAGTCAGCGCCATTTTTAATACACAGCTGATTATCGCCCTATCCCTTTTGGGAGTGCTTGCACTCGTTCCTATCATTATTAAAAAGATGCGAAAAACATGATTGAATCGACGTTTCGCAAAATTTACCAAACCTACTGTGTCGATCCACTGCTTAAGGCAGGTCTTTTTCGGAAAGTCCATCCTTCTTTTCTCACATGCCTAGCGTGTGTGATTGGTGTGAGCATTTTTCCTTTGCTGGCGTTTCATTTTAAGTATGCTGCGCTTGTTTTTCTGGCGCTGTCCGGATTTCTCGATACACTCGATGGCTCGCTTGCACGCCTCCACGGCAAGACTTCAAATAAAGGCGCCGCACTCGACATCGTTTCCGATAGGGTTGTTGAATCTTCTATTATCCTTGGGCTTTTCTTCGTGGATCCTCTTTCCAGGGCATTCCCCTCGCTTTTGATTCTGGGGAGCATTCTTATTTGTGTGACATCTTTTTTGATCGTTGGAATTTTTTCACAGAAGAGCTCAGAAAAGAGTTTTCATTACAGCCCCGGCGTGATTGAAAGAGCTGAGGCCTTTATTTTTTTCGCCGCGATGATTGTGTTTCCCACGGCCTTCACCCCCCTTGCATATGTATTCAGCGCGCTTGTTCTGCTCACCGCTTTGATCCGCATGGTTCAGTTTTGGGCTTCGATCCGATCTTGCTGTTGATTTCAATTCAATTTTATCGCATACTAAAAAAGTTTATTCCGCAATAAGCAGCTTTTTGTACCAAAAGGCGATTCAAAAACAGGCCCTTGGCATTCAATGAGTTTTAGCTGAAAAAACACGATTAAATTGTACTGTAAGTCATTGATTAACAAAGTCTTAAAAAGTCTAGCAGACCGCTAGACTATTCATCCCTGGATAGCAAGGATCTTAATGGTTAAGAAAAAAACGCTTAGCAAAATTGAAAAATCAGTCGGGGATTGGCCTTCCAGTTATCCTCAAGTTCTTAAAGCAATTAAAACGCGTATTCAAGAGGCTAAAGTTAAGGCATCTCTCAGCGTAAATCAAGAGCTTATCAAGCTCTATTGGGATGTTGGACAAATGATTAGTGAGAAGCAGAAGGTCGAAAAATGGGGATCTAAAATCATAGAGAAGCTTGGTAAAGATCTACAGAATGATTTCCCAGGTATTGAAGGCTTTTCAAGGGCTAATATTTTTTTCATGAGATCTTTCTATGTTGCATATAGAAAAGTCCAGCAATCTGCTAAACAATTTGAATCTCTTCCAATTTTTCATATTCCATGGTGGCATAATGTTATTCTCATGACTAAGCTCAAGGATAATGAGGAACGCTTGTGGTATGCTCAAAGAGCGATTGAAAAGGGGTGGAGTAGGAGTAATCTGGAGATGTGGATCGAATCCAATCTATATAATCGTGAAGGGAAATCCATTACTAATTTTGAGACCACTCTGCCTAAACCAGATTCGGATATTGCAAAGCAACTTATGCGCGATCCTTATTGCCTGGACTTTCTTATGCTTTCAGAAGAAGCAAAAGAGAAAGAAATAGAACAGGGTTTAATGGATCACCTACAAAAATTTCTGCTTGAGCTGGGAGAGGGATTTGCTTTCGTCGGCAGACAATATCCCCTATGTGTTGAAGGTGAAACGTATTCTATTGATCTCTTGTTTTTTCATCTAAAATTAAGATGTTATATTGTCGTGGAAATTAAGGCGAGAGAGTTCAATCTTAGAGATACTGGTCAAATGCATTTCTATATCTCAGCTGTAAATGATATGCTCCGTCATTCAGAAGATAGGCCAACAATCGGTATTCTTCTATGTAAGACAAAGAAGAAGCTCAAGGCGCGCTATGCCATTGGAGATTTAAAAACACCCATCAGCATTTCAAGTTATGAGCTCCTTGTAAAATCATTACCTAAAGAGCTCAAGCCGAGTCTCCCTAGTATAGAGCAGATCGAGGATGAATTAAATAAAGATCGGTCTGAGCTTTAAACATGCTACCTAGAGCAGGTTGTGGTGTTTTTTTTGTCTTTTTCGGGTGAGTTTTACCTCTTCAGCATCACCAGCTTTTTGCAACTCTGCCCAAGTCTCTGTTCCAGGGGGCAGTTCTTGAGAAGCATCGATCCGAAGCCCCGGGACAACACCGAGATGATTGCGGATCGTCCTGTCGTTGTGAATTCGCACACCAGCGCTTGGAGCGTAGCCTCCAATACAGGCGCGGTAGACATCTGTACCTACTTGATAGGTGTCGGAGGTGCGGACATCGGTCCATCGCGGTTGCCTGTTATCCGGACATGCGCCAAAGGCGCGTATTGTGACGGCGTCGTAAATTGCTCTTTCTCTTAGGCCCATCACTATAAACCCTTTGCTCTCAACATCGTTTTTTTGGTCTGCAAAGGAGTCTGCGCACGCGCTTTGGTTTACGACATGCTTGCGCATCAAATAGACGGCAGTTTCATTAGGAGAGCTATCGCCGCACTGATTGAAAACTTGTGTGTAAGAATTTTTAGCAAAAAAGGGCTTAGTTCCTTTATTTTTCTCTAAGTAAGAGCAAATGATGTTGAGGTTTTTTAATTTTGATGGCACTTCGAGCCGTTTTCTAGAGGGGATTATTCCTGAATCATCCTTAACTAGATTCTCGTTATCATCGAGGGTCATCGGGTTTTCTTTATCATTCGTCCATAGCGTCTCACGAGGCCTTACCAAAACCACGAAGCTCTGTTTCACTGATCTGCTTTCATCAAAAGGATCTATTTTCGTTAGAATGTTAAAATATTCTTCACGGATTGGCGGTATGCTTCCCACAATTTCTCCAAATACTGAAGCGATCATTTTTCCACTGATCGTGATGGGGAAAAGAATGCTAAAATCTTGGCGGTAGTTGCGTTTTTCGTGGTTTGTGCTTTTTACAGTGGGGATGCCCTCGCACTCGAACTGTTTTTGCCAAATATATTCATCCTTAGTGAGAGTATTCCAGGTTTTGCAAACTTGAGCAGAGTGGCAAAGATCAACAACTTCAAAAGCTTCCGGGCAGTATTGGAATAGATTAATATAATTATTTACGATCATCACAGGGGTGTTCCTATTTAATTTTAGAGGGAAAGAAATTGGAGCGCGTTTTTATACGCGATTTTATGGAGCTGCTCTTCTTTGAGTTTTAATTTTTGGTTGAAGAGCTCTAGGGCACGGGGATAGATGGAGGAATCTCCGAATTCAGGATAGAAGGCGGAGGTCCTTTGATACTTGACTAAGATGTTTGGGAAGTCGGCATCGCAGAAAAAATCTGCGCCAAAAGAAAGGGCATCTTCAGCTCCTAGCTCCATTGCGTATTCGACATGGCGTGCGATGGCAGAAGGATCGCTTTCATGAATGAAGGGAGCAAAAAAGTTAAGACCGATCAGTCCTTTTCTTCGGATGATCTCTTTTGCGAGATCATCAGGAAGATTGCGCGGGTAATTCGAAATTGCTCGGAAGTTGGAGTGGCTTGCGATTACTGGGATGTTAAGAGCTGCTTGTTCTATAAAATCCAAGATGCCGTAGGCGAGCTTGTCGGAGGTGTGGCTCATATCGATGGCGATTTTTTTTCCGCTCATCCATTCGAGCATGCGTTTGCCGTCATCTTTGAGGCCGATCGAGGTTCTATTCCCTCCGCCAAAGCGGTTTTCCTCATCCCATGTGAGGCTTATGTACAAGGGTTTGCCGATTGCGTCGATGTAGCTCTCTAGCCTCTCTATCGCAGCTTTAAGAGGCTCTGATTCATCTGCAAACGAAGAGGCGTTTTCAAACGCGGGGATGACTTGCACTTTTTTCTCGTCAAAGGCTCCTGTCCTTGCAGAGAAGTAGGTAGGATATTTCGCTAGGAGTTTTATGTACTCTTCAATTTGGGCTTTCCCTTTTAGAGCAGAATCTTTTCCGGTAGCTGTGTAGATCGCAAGGGTCTGCAATTTGACGTTGCCCTTGGAGAGTTGGGAGTAAGAGCTGCGGGAAATGGGATCCAAGGGGGATCTGCCGCTTTTATCGGATAGAAATGAGAGCAGGTCATTATGAAGATCGATGATGGGGGTCATAGTTCCTGTATCTTGCTAAAATCTAAAAGCTCTTGGAAGTGTCCGAAGACGAGTTGCAGCAGGGCAATCCTGTTATTTTTAAGTTTTGGATCGTCGCATAGGATTTTGACGGTGTCAAAAAGATGGGCAAGGGGAGGCTGGAGCTTTGCGATCATGCGAAACGCATCGAGGTATTTGCTTTGGAGTAAGGTTTCTTTCCAGTGCTTCCCAAGCTCATTTAGCGCCTCTAAGAGTTCTTTTTCCGCAGGCTCTGTTGCTAAATCTTTGACAAAATCTACTGCTCTAGCAGATTCGAGCTGACCTTTTGCGCGCTTGTACACTTCGTAGAGTTTTGCAAATTCCGTGCCGGATTCGCGGAAGGCGTGCAGGGCCTCAGTTTTGCAGAACTGATCATAGGGATCTTGGCAATGGCCTTGTAGGGAGGCCTCGATCTCATCTTTTTTAAAGCCGTAATCTTCGAAAACAGATTTTGCTCTAGCGGTAATGAAAGAGAGGATTTCAGGGATGATGCCAGCATCTACTTTTGGATAGGCTTTAGCCGCATCTTCGAGGATTTTTTTCAGATCGACCCTTTTTTTGGTTTCGATGAGAATTTTGAGCAGTCCGATCGATTGGCGTCTCAGAGCGTACGGATCGCTAGAAGAAGAGGGCTTGAGATTTGCAGCGTAGCAGCCGAGCAAATTATCGATTTTGTCAGATAAGCTTAAGATAATTCCTGTTGGAGTTTCCGGCAGCGGCGCATTTTCAGCTCTTGGCATCCAATGTTCATCGATGGCGGTAGCCACTTCTTTATCTTCTTTTTGGTGAAGCGCGTAGTATTTTCCAATCGTACCCTGGAGCTCAGGGAATTCTCCAACCAGAGCAGAGGCGAGATCAGATTTACAAAGAAGAGCGGCTCTATCGACTTTTTTAGAGTCTGCGATCTTGAGATGATGGTTTACAGTTTTTGCGATAAGTTCTAAACGCATGGCCTTGTCAAAGACAGATCCCAGTCCTTTGAGCCAGGTCATGACTTTGAGTTTTTCATTGAATTGCTCTAAGCCGGTTTTGAGGTCCTGCTGGTAGAGGAAAACTCCATCGGAAAGACGTGCGGAGAGAACTTTTTGGTTGCCCTGGCGGATCAAATCGCTTGGATTATTGTCCGCTGTAATAATGAAATGGTTCATCAGTTGGTTTTTTTCATCTTCGAGTGGGAAGTACTTTTGATGTTCCACCATTTCAGAGATCAAAACTTCTTTGGGAGCCTTTAAAAATGATGCGTCGAAAGTAGCTGTTGTGAGCTGCGGCCATTCGACGAGGTTGAGCACTTGGGGAATCACGCGGTGAATGGCAATGGCGTGGCCCTGGAGTTTTTGTTCGATCGCCTTTAACTGCTGCAGAATGCTTTGTCTGCGCTCTTCGATGTCGGCAAGCACGTAGTGTTTTTTAAGCTCGTCTAAATAGCCAAGAGGAGAGGGGATCGCAAATTTGTTCGGATCTAATTGAGCATGTCCAAGAGAAAAGCGATCGGAAACAATATCGCCTAATTCAAAAGGAACGATTTCATCGCCAAAGAGGGCGGCAATCCAATGCAGAGGGCGCGCGTAGGTGACATCGAGACTGCCCCATTGCATTTTTTTTGGGAAGTCGATGTTTTGAATGAGTTTTGGGAGCTCATCGCTAAGGAGGTTAAAGGTGTCAATACCCGGTTCTTTGATGGTCGCAAAGAGGTATTCTATGTCTTTGAGCTTTTCGACTTTGAGGCTTTTTACTTTATTTTCACGGATGGCATCCAATGTAATGTCTGAAACATTCAGCGATTTTAAAAATCCCATTCCCTGAGGTGTAGGCTTGCCGGAAGCATCAAATGCCGAGGAGACGGGAGGACCTCTGCGGACCGTTTCTTTTTCTTCTGTACCCGTGATGAGTCCTTTGACGAGGATTGCAAGACGTTGTGGAGTTCCGAAAGCCTGGATGGATTCGAACAAAAGACCGTGTTCATCGAGAAGACGGCAGAATGCTTTTTCTAAATTGACGCTGCCGATAGGAACAAAGGTCGCAGGCAACTGTTCTGATCCGATTTCAAGAAGGAAATCTCGTTTCTCGCTCAGGCTGAATTTATGGCTTTTTGCTGCAGGAATTTTTTGTTTAACAGGCTTGGCGGTTTCCTTGGCAGCAAGGGGAAACCCAAGTTTTTCTCTCGAATCTACGTACTCGATCGCAATTAGCCTGGAGAGATCGCGGATCCTTGCGATATAGCCCGTTCTCTCTGTCACAGAGATGGCGCCTCTTGCGTCCAACATATTAAATGCATGGGAGGCTTTGAGAACAAAATCATAGGCCGGCAGAGGAAGATGGCGGGAGATCAGGTTTTTTGCCTCATTTTCAAAATCTTCAAAATGGCGCATCCACATCGCGGTAGAGGCCTCTTCGAAGTTATAAGTGCTCCATTCCACTTCGCTGCGGTAAGCGATGTCGCGGAATGTCAGTTCGTCATTCCACTTTAAATCGTAAAAACTGTCTTTGTTCTGAATGTACATTGCCAGGCGCTCAAGACCGTAGGTGATCTCGACGCTTACAGGTTTGAGAGGCTGGCTGCCGATGGCTTGAAAGTAGGTGAATTGCGTGATTTCCATGCCGTCGCACCACACTTCCCAGCCAAGGCCCCATGCCCCAAGCGTTGGATTTTCCCAATCGTCATGCACAAAGCGAATATCGTGTTTTGTTAAATCAAGACCGAGTGCCCTTAAGGAATCGAGATAGAGCTTTTGGATGTCGCTTGGCGAGGGTTTGATCAGCACCTGGAATTGGTGGAAAAGCTGCATCCGGTTGGGATTGTCGCCATATCTGCCGTCGGAGGGGCGGCGCGAGGGCTCCACATAGGCAGTTTTGTAGGGCTCAGGTCCCAGGGCGCGTAAAAACGTAGCGGGGTTAGACGTTCCAGCTCCCACTTCCAGGTCATGCCCTACATGGATAACGCATTGCCTTTTTTCCCAAAATTCAGTGAGACGCCCAATAATCTGCTGGAATGTCAACATGGTAGCTACCGTTCAAGAGTTTACAAAAATAGTCGCTCTAGCCTACACCAGCATTCAACATTTTCGCAATCGTCTATTCCATTAACGACGGAGTGTAAAAATAAAAACTTTACAAATTTTTGATTAACGGTTGCTCTTTAGGGCCTTTTCCCTTAAAATAGACTGCAAAATTTCAGGAGAGAATCCTATGCCGCAAAAAATTGGTCATTTAGATTTGATTCAGAGAGTAGACACTGCTCCCTTTTTGTTTCAAAAAAGTTTTGCTAGCGTGTTTTGTGCCCAAGATATTCTCGTAGCGCGTGTTTTTAAACAGCTGCAACGGGAATCGGATAGGCTTAAAAAGCACATTTGTCAAAATATGTCTGATGATTTAGCGAAGCATATCGAAGCGCACCGCATCCACCTGAAGAAGCGCATTGCTAGAGAAGCCTCTGTTTTTTCCAGGTCCATCCCTTAAATCTCTGTCCTAAGTGAACCATGCAGTCAATTCATAATTTGAGTTTAGAAGAGCTGACAAAGCTCTTCGCCAACGAGGGCGAAAAGCCTTTCCGAGCCAAGCAAATTTTTCACTGGGTTTATGAAAAAAAGGTGAGCGATTGGGACCAGATGAGCGATCTGAACAAACAGCTGCGCTCTAAACTCAAAGAAAAATTCTCCCTTTGTTCGATCCTTCAAAAAAATGTGGAAGCCTCGAAAGACGAAGAAACAATCAAGTTTTTGTGGGAGCTTTCCGATGGAAAACTGGTTGAATCTGTCTTGATCTGTTCCAAAGACCGCCGTACTGTATGCGTCTCCTCTCAGGTGGGCTGTCCTGCCAGATGTGCGTTTTGCGCATCGGGAAGGGAAGGGCTTTTGCGCAATTTGAGCGAGTCTGAAATTTTTGAGCAGGTCTATCAGATCGATAGGTATCTCCACGGCAAAGGAGAGCGGGTCTCCCACGTCGTTTTTATGGGGATGGGCGAGCCTTTTGAAAATTATGATAATGTACTCAGGTGCATTCATCTCCTAAACGATCCAATGCGCCTCAACATTTCTCAGCGCAGGATAACCGTTTCGACAGTAGGGGTAGTGGAGGGGATCAAGCGCTTTATGAGAGAGAACTTGAGCGTAAACCTCGTTCTTTCCTTGCATGCTCCCAACCAACACATCCGAAAAAAAATCATTCCCTATGCGCGCAAATATCCGTTAGAAGATGTCCTGAGTGCGATGGTTGCTTATTCCAGAGAGAGCAGAAGAGATATCACTTATGAATACACTCTGATGGAAGGGATCAACGACCGCCCTGAACACGCTGAAGAGCTCTCTATCTTGCTTAAAGGGCAGCAATGTTCTGTTAATCTCATTCCTTATAACCCAGTTCCCGGCCTGCATTTGAAGCGACCGGAAAAAGAGGCAATTGAAGAGTTTCGCAGGATTTTAGTCTCGAACGATATCGTGACGACCTGGCGTTATACAAAAGGGAAAGATATTGCAGCTGCCTGCGGACAGCTCGCCCTAAAAGAGGCGACAACTCCTTCTGCACTTGCGGTGTTATGAGGTAACCCGCAAAACTCCATTCGGGTCCAAACGCGCGCTTTTGAAGCCGATTTAGTTTTTCACGGGACCCCTAAGGCCCAATAGGTTATGTGGTCCCGTGAAAAACTAAATCGGCTTCAAAATCATCGTGTTTGGACCGCGAAGCGAGTTTTGCGGGTTACCTCTTATAAAAAAAGTTCCTAAAAAAATGGAAAGTGAATATATCTTTTCAATACTGAATAAAAAGGTCGTATCGTGAGCCTACCGCTCTTTCTCACACTTTCGCGTATCCTGCTAGGTCCTGTCTTTCTGATCGTCTATACGTATTACAAAGAATTTGGAATTACGCTTGCGTGGCTGCCTTATATTTTGCTTTTCCTAGCATCCCTTTCAGAGCTCTCCGATATGTTCGATGGGGCCTTGGCACGCAAACATAACAAAGTGACAGAGCTCGGCAAGCTCTTAGACCCTATGGCAGACAGCATCTTTAGATTATCTGTGCTGATCTCGTTTACTCAGGGAGTGATCCAGCTGCCTATTTTGCTCGTATGCGTCTTTTTCTATCGCGATACGATAATCAGCACACTTCGAACAGTATGTGCGCTTAGAGGATTTGCGCTGGCTGCGCGTCTTTCAGGAAAAATCAAAGCTGTGATCCAGGCAGCCGTTGGCTTCTTCATCCTGATCTTGATGATTCCTTACTCGATGGGATGTTTGGATGTGGAAGTGCTAAGGGCCCTTAGTTTCTATAGCGTGCTTATCGCAGCGGTCTACACGCTTTTCTCAGGCTCAGAATATGTGATTGCCAATCGCTCTCACATCAAAAAAGCGCTGTCGACTTGAGCATTTAGTCTTCTTAAGTCACTGCAGGGGATACCTTAAGCTCCTGATATAGGGAAAGATATTCAGGTGTTGCATGTTTCCAGCTAAAATCCTTACGCATTCCATTTAGCATCAAAGAACTCCATTTTTCCTTGTCATTTTTGTAACATTCGATTGCCCGAGAAAGAGCCCACTCGACGCCTCCAGTGTCTGGAAAGTCAAAGGTAAACCCATTGCGCTCAGCCAGGGGCCTTGTCGAAGTGTCCCTATCAAACACCGTATCGGCCAAGCCTCCTGTCACTCGAACAATTGGGATTGTTCCGTATCTTAGCGCAATGAGCTGAGTGAGTCCACAAGGCTCAAAAAGAGAGGGGATCATAAGCATGTCGCTAGCTGCAAAAATTTGATGTGCGAGAGCTTCATCTTTGTCCAGTAAGATAGCTGCATTCCCGGTGTTTTTGAGTTGGGCCTGCAGCTCTTCAAATTCTCTATGCGTGGAGGGGATCGGAGTCGAACCAAGGAGGATAAACTGTCCTCCCTGTTTCAGTGTGCTCTGCATCGCGTACTTGATGAGCTCCGGGCTTTTTTGAGGCACCAGGCGAGTAATCACCCCAACAAGTGGAGCCTCAGATTTTTTGAGTCCGAGGTGCGCTTTTAAATGATCTTTGTTTTCTTTTTTTCCTGTGAGTACGCGGGGGAGCTTCTTTGCATCAATTCCATGTGCGGCATATGTTTTAATGAGGTAGGGATCTTTTTCAGGGTTCCAAAAATCTTCATCGATCCCATTGAGGATCCCTTTGAGCTTTTTGCGATGAGAGATGAGGGTTTCATCAAGACCACATCCTCCAATTGGGGTTTGGATCTCTTTTTCATAAGTAGGAGAGACTGTAGTGACGGCGTCCGCATACACGATCCCCCCTTTTAGAAGATTGATGTCGGTTAAAGTTTTGGGATCTTGCAATTTTTCCGGGGAAAGATAAGTTTCTCCCGCCAGTCCAATTGCATTCAGTTGCAGCGGCAGGCATTTGCCCTGGTGTTCCATGTTATGGATTGTTAAGACTGTACCTCCTAACTGATATCCGGTCTTTGCATAGACTTCCTTGTAGAGAAGGGGGATAATAGCCGTTGGCCAGTCGTGGAGATGAATGACGTCGGGTTGTTTACTAGCTTTGACTAGATATTCCATCGCTGCTTTTGAAAAATGGAGAAATCTGTCGACGTCATCATGGCAACCATAGATGACGTCTCTATTAAAATAATGCTCGGTATGATGGGATTCGACAAGAAGGATTTTAAGGCCATGGACATCTGCTGACCAAATTGTGTTGTCCTGCATTGATGTCCCATCAGAAAACCTCACTTCTTTTTGCTCTACTTTGAGATTTTTAAGCTCGGCATAGTGGAGGCAATCGTATTTAGGGAGGATAATCTCGACGGTATGCCCAAGACGCATGAGTTCTTTGGAAAGGCCATAGATCACATCTCCTAGACCTCCAACTTTAGCCACGGGCGCAAGTTCTGAAGTGATGTGTACGATGTGCAAGTGGGCCTCGAGTAAGTATAAATTATTTCTTACACAAGATGCCTATTTCTCGCTATTGCAATTTAGATCTCGGCAAAGTTCTCTGCATCTGCATAAGCTGCATAATTGGGAGTGGCACTGATCATTTTGCCTGTTAGACCTTGGATAGCTTTTAGAAATGTGAACAAGGAATCAGTGCCATTGCCCGATCCCTGCTCTCCGTAATAGAGTGCAGAATCTAAAACCAAAATCCCTTCCAATCCTATTTCTTTGGCTTTACTTTCAACCGTCTCCATCTTTTTCCATCCTCTATAACCAATGGCAAAATGAGGCACATAATCAGGTAGGGTGCCATGGGAAACGATGGTGCGAAAACTTCTGCGAAGAGGAGCGATCTCCTTATGAGAGCGCACAACTTCGTCCCATTGAGAATTCAAATCGGATTTAATTTCAATAATCGCACAGACACCTTCTGCGAGATAAAGACGCGGGGCGTGGGGAAAGATCATTGGAAAACTGATTGAATTTCCATACTCGATGACGATGTCAGCCTGGCCTGACTTATGTCCTGTAGAATCTGTAATATCTCCGCTGCCTATTCGGAAAGGGGGAGCTATGACATTGGAAAGGATTGCGTTGATGAAGAACTCTCTTTCCGCTCCCTTTGAAGCAGCAGAGAGTGTAGATCCACCTGCATCCATGCAGCGGCATACGTTGAGTATTTCCTGGAGTCGTCTAAGAAGGTGAGGATTTTGCATCACATGTCATCCGTTGGATTGGTCCAAAAAAGGTATTTCTTCTTTAATTTGTTTCCAACGAAAACTTCGTAGCATCATCAGTAACAGCTGGTTTGAGTAGGATTACTATCTATCGATATTGCTGAGGGACCAGAGGTCTACGGCCATTTGCGCGTTTAACCAGAAATCAGGTGTTGTGTAGAATGTAACGGCCAATTTAATAGCAATTTCAGGAGTAACGCTCGCTCTTTCATCCTAATAAGACAGCGCGGAAACCCCGTCCTTTAGGGCGGGGAGGAAGTGCTGCTCCTCTTTTAATGTTGAAAATAAAATAAACTCTACGCATAATTTTCGTCTATGAAACGAACCATTAGCATCCGGTTGGACACTACACCTGAACAAAGTAATGCGCTCTCTCAGCTGCAGCAAGCTTACCATTTTGCTTGTAATCAAATTATTCCCGATGTAGTGAGTAACCGCTGTTGGAATCGTGTGGCATTGCACAAGTCTGTTTACTCCAAGATTCGCAGGGCATCTCCACTTGGCTCGCAAATGGTCTGCAACGCTATTTACTCTGTTTGTAAAGCTTATCAGGCCAAATCGATTCTTCCCAAGGAAGAAATCCCTCAAATCTGTTTTCGAAAAGGAAGAAGTGTCCATTTTGATAAGCGCACCTATTCGATCAAAAATGAGACCATTTCGCTTTATACTCTGGAAAAGAGAATCAAAGTGCCCATGCGGTTTGGTCCTTTCCAGAAAACCTATTTTTCTCAAGGAATCCCAAAAGAGGCAGAGCTCATCTGCAAAAAGGGAAAATGGTACTTTAACCTTGTGTTGGATCTTACCGATCCCATCCTTCAAGAGAGCGCAAATTTTTTTGGAGTGGATCTTGGGGAAAATAACGTCTATGCAACCAGCAGCGGGAAAATTTGTAGCGGACGCAAGATCCGCTATGAAAGAGATCAATTTCTTGCAAAACGGCGCGCTCTTCAGTCCAACGGTTCGGAGTCGGCAAAACAATTGCTGCAGAAAATCTCTGGCAGAGAAGGCCGTCGTATGAGACATGTTAACCATGAACTGAGCAAAGAGATTGTTCAAGAAGCGATAGAACAAAAAGCCGGAGTGATTGTTTTGGAAGATCTGACAAATATCCGAAAGCGCATAAAAGCGGGAAAACGGGTGCGCACAAGGCTGCATCGTTGGGGATTTCGTCAGCTTCAGATGTTTATCCAATACAAGGCCGAAGCTAGTGGTCTTTGTGTCTTGTATGTCAACCCGGCTTATAGCAGTCAAGAATGCTCCGTTTGTGGTTATTTGGGTGTTCGTGAAAGACACCTGTTTAAATGTTCTTGTGGAAACCAGCAGCACGCCGACTGGAACGCCAGTCGAAATCTCTGCAGGTTTGCCTTGGGTATTCCCGAGGCAACGTGCGCCGTAAACCGCACGCAGGTGGCAGTTAAGCACTGACCATAAAGCTTCTGCCTTTAGGCAGGAGTTGTTTACTGACGATTCGATTGATCACTTTGTAATCGCAATCAAGGTGTCTGGCAAGTTCCTTTTGAGATAGCTCGAGTGGTTTCAAAAATTCTTCGCTTAAAATTTTCCCTGGGGATGTTGGTTTTCTTTGCATCATGACTCTCATTCTCTTTCATAATCCATGATTCTCGCATTATAGTGAATATTTTCTGCTTTGGGATATAATCGATTCGCATCATAATCAGGAGCATATGAAAGAATTTCCGCTGATCGTTTGTTACTACACGAAAGATACCTTTTACCAGCTCGACGTCCAGAATCTGATTGCCTCCTGTGAAAAATGGGGATTGGACTATCATGTAGAGCCGATTGCCTCTTTTGGGACTTGGGATGGGAATTGCTGCTATAAGCCCTTTTTTCTTCTGGAAAAGCTGGAGCAGTTCAAAAGGCCCCTTTTCTGGGTGGATGCGGACGCGGAATTTGTTCAAAAGCCGCAGTGGTTAGAAATTTTTGAAAAAGATATCGCTGTCAGGATTAATGGGGATAGAGAGGATACCCACCGCTCGAAGGTAAATTCGGGGAGTATCTTTGTCAATGCGACAGAGGGAGCTGCGAGAATTTTAAAAGCCTGGGGGCAGGAATGCATTAATTCTTTCAAAGAGCCCGAGAGGAAAGAGGAGGTTTGGGACCAGGCGACCCTGCGAGACGTCATTTTCAGAGGGGTTCCGGGAGCTGAAACAGGGGCTCTTCCACAGGGATATTGCGCGATCGCGGGCAGTCCTTGCGGCAGTGGAGAAAAAGGGGAAGTCGTTGTTCTTCATTACCTTGCATCAAGGCGTAATAAAAAGTTTATTAACTCCCAAGAGTCATAGAGAAAACGCTCTTTTTTTTATGAACCGTTGCAAAATATTCAAGAACGCAGTAGCATTACTGTTTTTGCAAAACGACACAGACTAAACGAAAATTGTTGGGGCGTCGCCAAGTGGTAAGGCAGCGGTTTTTGGTACCGCCATTCGGAGGTTCGAATCCTTCCGCCCCAAATTGAATGTGTTACATACTAGCGAGCAAAAATGTCCCAAAGTAGCGAATACATGCTTTTTGCCGGCACCTCCCATGTGGAGCTAGCTGAGGAGATAGCAAGTTGTTTAGGGAAGTCGCTAGGGAAAACAATTATCGAAAAGTTTCCAGATGGCGAGATAGGCGTTCGAATTTTAGAGAGCGTCCGTGGCCGGGACGTGTTTGTTGTTCAGTCAACTGCACGATCTCCCAGTTTCTATCTCATGGAACTATTGATTTTAGTCGATGCATTTAAACGCGCTTCTGCTCGATCTATCACTGCAGTGATTCCCTATTTTGGGTATGCAAGGCAAGATAGAAAGGGGAAAGAGCGCGAACCGATCACTGCGAAGCTCGTCGCCGATCTGCTGCAAAGAGCAGGTGTGACGCGCGTTTTGACGATGGATTTGCATACTGAGCAGATCCAGGGATTTTTCGACATTCCCGTCGATAATCTCTATGGTTGTCCTACGATTGCCGAAGCATTGCAAAAGCAAAAGATGGACAACTTAATCGTCGTAACACCAGATGTCGGTAGCATCAAGTTAGCCCGGGCCTATGCCGAGGCTTTGAAAGTCGATCTCGCTATCGTAGATAAGCGTCGTGTGGACGCAAAGCAAGTGGAAATGACAGCCCTAATCGGTGACGTGAAGGGTAAAAACGTACTTCTGGTTGACGATATGTGTTCAACCGGAGGAACGCTGAAAGTCGCAGCAAGGATCTGTAAGCAAGAAGGCGCCAATCGCCTTTATGCAGCAGTGACCCATGGCTTGTTTGTTGGTGAAGGACTGATAGAAGATAGTGGGATCGAGAAGATAGTGATGAGCAATACTGTTCCGTCTCCTGAGACAATTAATCCGAGCAAATTGGAAATTGTCTCTGTAGCGTCGCTGTTCAGCAGAGCGATCCAATCGATCGTGGGCGCTAAATCGTTCTCCTCTATTTATTCCTCCCAATAAAAGCTGATCGTTCAGATATCCCTTTTTCATCTTGAGGGCATTTGAACCTATACTGCTAACTTCGCAGTTGAAGCAGTATAAACAAGATTATATTAGAAACCATTGGAGAAAATATATGAAACTCGCAGTGAATAAACGTGTTGGCGAGAAGAAAAAGGATCTTAAAGAGATCCGCCGCGAGGGCAATGTCCCAGCGATTATCTATTCTTCTAAAGGCCAGCCGGAAAAATTAATTGTAAACGGCGTTGAGTTCAAAGCTGTATTGCGTGGAATGAAACCGGGCCAACTTCCGACAACTATTTTTACTTTGTCTGATGGTAAGAATGAACGCCGAGCGATAATTAAGGATATTCAATACCTTCCTACAAATTACATCGTTTCCCACATCGACTTTGAAGAACTTATTGAAGATGTGCCGGTGAGCGTAAAAGTTCCTGTAAACTGCATAGGCGTTGCCGATTGCATGGGGATTAAACTCGGCGGGTTCCTTCGCCAAGTGGTTCGCCATGTGAAAGTCGAGTGTCTTCCTAAACATATCCCTGCCGAGTTCCACGTCAACGTTAAAGATTTGGGAATTCGTCAGTCAAAGCGTTTGAGAGACCTCGTTATGCCGACAGGGGTTAGAGCCCTTGAGCGTCCGGAAGAGGTTCTTGTAGTTATAGCGAAGAGATAATGTGTGGACGGGCTTGAGAAATTTTTAATAGTTGGGTTGGGAAATCCGGGTGCTACGTACCAGAACACACGGCACAATGTAGGATTTCACATTCTCCAATTATTCGCTGAGAGGTTCGGGGCGCAATTTAAGCGTTCCTCAAACTTTCCAGCAGATGCAGCTCAAGCAAGCGTCCAAGGTAAAAAAGTGATCTTGCTGATGCCGACCACGTATATGAATGCAAGTGGAGAGGCGGTAAGGCGCTGTATGGATTATTATAAAGTCCCTCTCGATCATTTGATCGTTGTAAGCGATGATGTTGCGCTGCCAATCGGGGCAATGAGAATACGCAGCAAAGGTAGCTGTGGAGGGCATAAGGGCTTAATGAGCATAGAAGCCCATTTAAACACCGAGCATTACGCGCGATTTAAGATTGGCGTCGGCAGTCCGGGAAACCAGGTCCTCGCCGACTATGTCCTTGATAAGTTCACGGTTGATGAGACTGAGAAGATCAAGGAAGTTGCCGCTAAAGCGCTCGAAGTGCTCGAGCTATGGGTAACGTCCGGTATTGCAGCTGCGATGCAATCCGCAAATCAAGTAAAGAAAGAAGAAGGAGATAAATAATGGCGAAACAAAAGACCCAGCTTTATGAAGGGATGTACATCTTGAGCGCGTCTTTGAGCGATGATGCAAGGCTAAAAGCGCTCGAAAAAATTAATAGCGGCATTACAAGCCGTGGTGGAGAAATCCACAAAATGTTCGATCAAGGACGTAGAAAATTGGCATATGAGATCAATGGTCGTAGAGAAGGTCATTATTTTATCCTCTACTTTTCTACTTCGACGAAGAATTTGGCAGAAATGTGGAAAGAGTATCATCTGAATGAGGATCTCGTCCGCTATTTGACTTTGCGCACACCTGTTGTGCCTGAGAAGATTGAATTCAAACAACTGTTGCAAGAGTAGGAGAACCATGAGTGCACCATCCAGAAGAGAAAAAGAAATAGCTCCTCCATCTTTGGAAGGAATATTTGTCAAAAGACGTAAGCAGTGTCCTTTTACTGCAGCAGGGATTCGCCATATCGACTATAAAGATATCAACACCCTGGTCCAATTCATCACAGAGCGTGGTAAAATCATTCCGCGCCGGATTACAGGAGTCTCCTCCTATTATCAACGCGGGCTTGCCCAAGCGATCAAGAGAGCAAGACATATGGCCCTCTTGCCTTTTGTTGCTCAAGAATAAGAACGGAGAAATTTTAAGATGCAAAATCAATTATTATTAATCGAAGACGTCGATGACCTCGGCCGAAGCGGTGATATTGTCAGTGTGAAGCCGGGCTATTGCCGTAACTTTCTGCTTCCGCAAAAAAAAGCTGTTATCGCTGATAAATACACATTGCGCATGCAAGCTAAGCTAAAAGCTGAGCGCGCTAAAAAAGCTGAAATCGACCGTAGCGAATCTGAAGCTCTTAGCAAGCAGATCGACGGAAGAGTTTTACTTGTCGAAGTTAAGGTGGATCAGGATGGACACATGTACGGATCTGTGACTACATCCGACGTTTCCAAACTCTTTGCAGCAGAAGGCATCACTCTAGATCGCAGATGCGTTCTTCTTGCATCTCCGATCAAAGCACTGGGTGTCTATCCCGTTCAGTTGAGGCTCAAAGAGGGTGTACCGGCTCAGATCACTCTTAAAGTGGTTGGCGAAGGATATGTTCCTCCTGTCGAAGAAGAGCAAGAAGCTCCTCCGCAAGAGTAGTTTATTGATTCAACTCTTGGTTTCTTACTTTTTAGTTTGAAACCAAGAGTTTTCTTATTTCCAATTTTTTGGGGTTTTATGAAATCTAATCTGAACTCTCAAAAGCTTATCGTTGTCACAGGTGCAGCCGGTTTCATCGGTTCATGCACGGTTAAATATCTCAACGACAAAGGCTATAACAACCTTCTTCTTGTCGACGACATTAAAAAGACAGAAAAATGGAAAAACCTCCTCAATAAACAATGCGTGGACTTGATCTCCCGTCATGACCTTTTTAAATGGTTAGAAGGTAACGGGGACAAAGTTTCCGCATTTATCCATTTGGGCGCCTGTTCTGACACAATGGAGTCAGATGGCGATTACCTCATGGAGAATAATTTCCGCTACACTGTGCGCCTTGCCGAATTCGCTGTTAAACATGACAAGCGCTTCATCTATGCCTCTTCTGCTGCGACCTATGGCAGCGGCTCGCTCGGGTTTCACGATGATCACGATGCTTTAGAAAATTTGAAACCTTTGAATCTTTATGGGTTTTCCAAGTACTATTTCGATTTATGGGCAAAGCAACAGGGACTCCTCGATAAAATTGTCGGTTTGAAATACTTTAATGTTTTTGGTCCAAATGAAAATCATAAAGGGCGCATGGCCTCTATGGTATATAAGATGGTTCCTATCGTTCAGAAAGAAGGTGTCATTCACCTCTTCAAGTCCTCTGAACCTAGCCTCTTTGCAGATGGAGACCAGTGCCGTGATTTTATTTATGTCAAGGACGCAGTGCGCATGACCTGTGATCGGCTCGATGATGATCTCTGTGGGATCTTTAATATTGGAAGCGGAAAGACCACGACATGGAACACCCTGGCAAAAGCGGTCTTTAACGCTTTAGACAAACCTGTGAATATTAAGTACACGGACATGCCAGAGGGTTTGGTGGGGCAGTATCAAAACTATACTCGCGCTGAGATGGATAAATATTTGCAGAGAACAGGACATCCGGCTCCATGCGATTTTACAATAGAAAATGCTGTTCAGGATTACGTTAGAAACTACTTACTCAAGGATGAACGATGGTAAAATTGAGCGGGATGCTGAGCCGATTTAGCCCGGTGCGCGTGCTTGTGATCGGGGATTTTATGCTCGATACTTACACGACGGGAAAGGTGAAGCGCATCTCGCCAGAGGCGCCTGTTTCTGTCCTGCACGTTCAAAAAGAAGAAAGTCTTCCCGGCGGCGCCGGAAATGTGGTTCTAAATCTCATATCGCTTGGCGCCCAGGTAACGGCAATTGGAAGAGTCGGTTATGACATCGCTGGTGAAGAGCTGAGCAACTCTCTTGAGCGAGAAGGCGTCAACATCGAAAACCTTATTCTGCAGAAAGGGTACAAAACACCCGTTAAGAATCGGCTTATTGCAGATGCCCAGCAAATTTTGCGCGTCGATTTTGAAACGCTGACCCCAATTCCGGAGCAAATCGAAGAAGAGGTGATCGCCAGACTTCCTCCTTTAATGGATAAAGTGCAGATCATCGCCGTCTCTGATTATGGCAAAGGATTTCTTTCCCGCTCTCTTTTGCAAAAGGTCATTGAACTCGCGACCGCAAAGGGGATCCCTGTCATCATCGATCCCAAGGGAAATGACTTTTCAAAATATTACGGTGCCACTGTCATCAAGCCCAATCTTTCCGAGGCATATGCGGCAGCTAAACTTCCTCCTGAAGCACCCTTGGACCAGGTTGCTAGCATCATCTTACAAACTTGCGGCGTCGAAATGCTCATTGTGACGCGGTCTGAGCTTGGAATTTCTCTTTTTAATAAGGCTGGCCAACAGTTTGATTTTCCAGTTCGCTCAAAAGAGGTAAAAGACGTTACAGGCGCCGGCGACACTGTTCTATCGATGATCAGCATAGCGCTCGCCAACAAGATGGAAATAAAATATGGGGCACAGCTTGCTAACATTGCAGCAGGTATGGCGATTGAAAGGCTGGGATGCGCCCGCATTAACCTCTCTGAGGTAGCAGAACGCCTTTTGGAATTTGATGTCGAGAACAAGATCTTTGATGAAGAGCATTTATTTGCCCTCCAACAAGCCTTAAAAGGAAAGCGCTATTCTGTTCTAGGTGTTGATAGTAAAAGCGGTATGTCTACAGCTCTCTTTAGGTCTCTCCGCAAGCTCTCCTCTCGCAGCGCTGAAAAGAAACTGATCATTTATGTGCGCGACAATGATCCCGATGAAGAGTTTGTCTCCCTTCTTTCTTCACTTGCCGAGGTCGATTTCATCGTCCTAAAATGTGAGAGTTTAAAAAATTTATGCGACATTATCCACCCCCATCAAGTTTATATTATGGAAGACGAGATGCTTGTCGCTTTGGACCATGCAACCGCTCTTCTCACACGGGTAAGAAATAATTCACAGGAAATGTGCTCTCTTCAAGTAGCAAAAGAGGTATGTACTCCGAATGCGTAATAGATAAATTTTTAATATGTTTTTATTTATTGTTGAAAGTTTTATAATACAAAAGTAAGGAACCCTGGAGATGTCGATGAAAAAATCTATATTGCTCATTTTATCCGCTTGCGCCATTGTTGGGTCGGTCGGCTTTACTAGCGATGAAAAACCGAAAGTTTCCCTTTGCAACACCGGGGAAGAGACGGAAGATGCCATTACAGCTCGTTTGCAGGAAACAAGAGATAAAGTTGCAACGCTCGCTCATGATGATCAGACAGTGATGAGAAATTACGACGAATTCGCTGATCTTCTCGATATTGCTTACCATAAAGAAAGAAGCATGACGGCCCAGGAAATCCAAAAGATTTGTTCAGGTGTTGAATTTGCAGCGGAAAAGCACCGCCTGCAATCCCGAAAAAACCCTGAAAAAACCCCGTACATTTCCCATCCGATTGGCGTAGCCTTTAACCTGATGGACACAGGCGATGTGAGAGACCCTGATGTGATCATCGGAGCTCTTTTGCACGATACAGTTGAAGACACTCAAACTACTTTTGAAGAGATCGAAAAAGAGTTTGGAGCGCAGGTTGCAGGTTATGTCCGCGAGGTCACAAGTGATAAATCGATGGCATCAGAAGCTAGACGCCGCCTTCAAGTGATCAGCGCTGGGCACAAATCTAAAGGCGCTGCTCAAATCAAGCTCGCTGATAAGCTTTTCAATCTAAATGATCTCTTGAACAATCCTCCCAAAGACTGGACCCAAACGCGCATCGATCGCTATTACGAATGGGCCCAATCCGTAGTGGACCGTCTCCCCAATGCTAATGATAAACTGCTGGACGCTGTGGATGGCCTCATCAATTCCTATTGGGAAAAGCAAGCAGAAAAACCTCAAGAATAAGCTTAAAATCTAATATGCGCAGATCGTTAGACCTGCGCATTTTTTTATGCGCTCTTTAACCTTGCGATTCTCTCTTCCAAGGGCGGGTGGGTTGCAAAGAGCATCATCAAGCCGCTTTTTTTCTTTGTGGAGATTTTAAAGGCCGCAAAGGATTGCTTGTCAACATGCGGATCTTGGATTTGTTGCATTTTTTGCAAAGATTCGAGCGCGGCGACCATCTTATCTTTTCCAGCCAAATCCGCTCCTCCTCTATCGGCTCTAAATTCGCGGAATCTTGAGAACCAGCAGACGACAGTGGACCCTAAGACCATGAAAATCATCTCGAAAAGAAAGACGAACATCATGTAGCTGAAATAAGAGCCGGAAGAGCCATTATTGCGGGAACGTCCCATCCCTGAGACGATGGAGGCCAAAATCCTCGCCAGGAACATCACAAAGGCGTTGACGATGCCCTGCACGAGCGTCATGGTGACCATGTCGCCATTTGCGATGTGCGTGATCTCATGGGCAACGACCCCTTCCAGCTCCTTTTGGGACATCCTGCGCAAAAGCCCCGTAGAAACGGCGACAAGGGATCTGCGTTTAGTAGGACCTGTCGCGAAAGCATTGGGTTCTGCAGATTCAAAGATGCCCACTTCCGGCATTTCTGGAAGGTGCGCGTCTTTTGCTAATTGGTGAACGGTCGCAATGAGCCTTCTGAGATCGGAGTCTCCCGTGTCGGGGTTAATCACGTGGACCCCCATCATCCATTTGGCCATTTGCCTGGAAAGCGCAAGTGAAATGAGGGCGCCGCCCATACCCCAGATGAGGCAGAAGATCAAAAGGGCCCGGATATTAAGTCCGTGTTCTTGCAAAAAGGGCTGCACATGAAAAATGTTCAGAATAAGCGACAAGGTGATGATGACCAGAAAATTGATTGCGAGAAAAAGAAAGATTCGCTTAGCAAATGCCATACATATACCTACCTATTAAAAGACCTGAATTATGCCCCTATGCGCCCTTAGCTGTCAAGGAGGCCCCGCTGAATTTCGTGTTTGCATATAAAATCGCAAATGTGTCATGTAATTCTTTTCTTTTTTGAAACACACACCTTGAGCCAGCCGACGAGATCGCAGGTTTCTTTTTTTGCCGGCAGGCTCTCTTTAGCTCAGAGGTCTCGATTTTGTATGGTTTTAGAAAGTAGTGAAGACGGTTTAAAAAAAGATAAATCGCAGCAGGAACTACGCGAGATGCTTGCGGAGAGCAACGCATGTTATGTGTTGATTACTTGCACAGAGCCGACAGGTGATGGTAAGATGGAGGTCGAAATGACCTATGACGGAGATCCCACGCTTGCGGCGTATCTCATTGAAAGCGCGCACGGTCTCATCGATCAAGATACTGAGAATGATCCAGGAGCCAGCCTGGGATGCAGGATAAGTTCCCGCAGCTCCGGAGAGAGATAGTCACTATTAAAACACAACCTCGCACACCATGATGATGCCCACACCTACGCAATTGAAAGAATGGTATAAAGACCATTATGAAGAGACGCTGAAAGATTTTTTTACTTTCTTGAGTTTTCCGAGCATTAGCACAGACCCGCAGTTCGAAAAGGATTCCAGGCGTACGGCAGAATGGCTGCGCGATTATTTGAGCGCCATCGGATTGGAATCGACACTTTGGGAAACACCGGGACTTCCCGTTGTTTTTGGAACACACTTAAAAGCGGGAAAAGACCGCCCTACACTTCTCATTTATCACCATTACGACGTTCAGCCGGTAGACCCTGTAAATCTTTGGAAAAGCGACCCCTTCAAACCCGTGATCAGAGACAACCAGGTCTATGCAAGAGGAGCCGTAGATAACAAAGGGCAGTGTTTTTACTCCCTCACTGCAATCAAGGCATTTTTGGAGCTTGCAACTGAGATCAACTTCAATCTCAAGATTTTTATCGAAGGAGAAGAAGAATCAGGGGGACGCGGAACTGCTGTTATTTTAAAGCAAAAAGCGGCAGAACTAAAGGCCGACCATCTGCTCGTTGTGGATTTTGACATTCCGGGTCGCACGACTCCCGGTGTCACTTTAGGGATGCGGGGCCTTGCTGCGCTCGATGTTGAGTGTTCCAATTCCTCTATCGACTTGCACTCGGGCTCTCACGGAGGGATTGCTTTAAATCCGATCCGAGTCCTCTCCAATTTGCTAGGAAATATGTGGGATAAAAAGGGCAAGGTCCTGATTCCCGGTTTTTATGACGACTTAGAACCTTTGCCCAAAGAGCAACTGGCTCTTGTCGACATGACATTTGATCAGGAGCATTACGTTAAAAGCTTTGGGGTGAAGGCATTTTCTAACGAAGAAGGCTATTCATTAAAAGAATCGAACTGGCTAAGGCCCACTCTTGAAATCAATGGACTTAGCGGCGGATACACCGGTGTTGGCTTTAAAACAGTGATCCCCGCAAAGGCCCGCGCAAAAATTTCTTGCCGCCTTGTTCCCAATCAAGATCCTGAAAAAATCGGCAAGGCCATCGCAGAATACTTGGTGTCTTCAGCTCCAAAAGGGATCGAGATCAAGGTCACTCCGCATCATGGGGCATCCAGTTTTCGCAGCAATTTTGATTCTTTTATTGTCAAAACATCCGTTTTAGCCTATGAAGAGATATTTGGGAAGCCAGCTAAGTATCTCTTCTGCGGCGCATCCGTTCCTATCGTCGTCGATCTCGCCAAAGCATCTGGCGCAGAGGTCGCAATGATAGGCGTAGGGATTGCAGAGGATGATATCCATGCACCCAATGAGCATTTCGGGCTCGATCGTTTTGAGCTCGGCTATTTGACCATTGGAAGTATTTTGAGCCGGCTTTCCATGGCATAACTGTGGAGAGTATTTAATGCATGATCTACTATCGAAAGAAGCTTTGCCCTTGGAAGTAAAACAAGAAGAAACTCCGAAGATTTTATTGTGGAGCCGTTTGGGCCCGGCGCTTCTCCTTGCCGCATTTGCCATTTTTCTTTTCCGGGCAGCTCCTAGTTACTGGCCGCTTACCCTGACATCTTTTTTAGGATATGCAGTCATCTGCATGCTTAAGAAAAAAGGACTCCTTTTTTCTTTGATCGCACTCCTTGCCGTTTTAATTTTCATGCCGGGAAAAGAAGTTTTCTGGACGGCCCTACTGGGAACATCCATTGCCATTTCCTGGACGCTTATTTATCTTGGAAGCTTGGAAACAGATAGCTTTACTGCCAGCTGGGAGGAAAGATTCAAGAGTCTCGAAGAAGATAAGCAGAAAGTTGTGAAACAGTTAAGGACATCTCTCTTAGAAGAACAAAATCAGCGCGCAGCGCAAAAGCAGCGTTTAGACGCGCTAGTATCTGAAAACGCCAACTTGCAAAGCAGAGCTTTTGAAATTGTCCGTATTCGCGAAGAAAATACTAGCTTGCAGAACAAATTAACGGAACTCTCCCTCAAAAAAGTAGATGAAAGACAGCTCGCAGAGCAAAAACAGCATTTAGATACCGCGCTTTCTGAAAACGTTAACTTGCAGAGCCGAATTGTAGAGCTCTCTCGCATTTGTGAAGAACTCTTAACTAAACAAGGGAGCGAAACGGAGGAGCAGAAGCAGCGTTTAGATACCCTGCAATCTGAAAATATTCACCTGCAAAACCGTGTAGTAGAGCTTTCCCGGGCCTGTGATGCACTTTCTACGAAAAAGATCACCGATGCGGAAGAGCAGAAGCAGCGTTTAGACACCCTACAATCTGAAAATAGTCACCTGCAAAGCCGTGTAGCAGAGCTTTCCCGGGCCTGTGATGCACTTTCTACGCAAAAGATCACTGATGCTGAAGAGCAGAAACAGCGTTTAGATCATCTTCTCCATGAAAATACCAAGCTCCAAAATCGCATTGCAGAGCTTTCGATTAAAAACGAAGATGAGACCCTAGAGACAGATCCAGAAGAAAAATTCCGCTTAGAGCAGCTTCAGTATCAATTTGCTGCGCTGCGCGGGCAATTTGAAGAGAAATCGGAAGCGCTCAATCAAGCGAGAAGAGATCTATTTCGAGTGGAGAATGAATTCCTCGCTTTGCAAATTGCAGAGGAGGAGAAAAAATACGAACCTTCTCCGGAAGACGCCGCATACCTCAGAGATTTAAAAACTTTAGAGGAAAACTGCAAAGAGCTAGAGCTTCAGGTGACCGCTTTGCAAGATTTCATATCTGCTCTTTTACTTCCCAAAAAACGAGCAAACACAAAAAAAACTAAGGAGCTTGTCCAGGAGCTATTGCCGGGCTTATCCAGGAAGAAGTAAGTTTTCCGGTTTGGTTAAAATTTCATGCCCATCTTCTGTGATAAGAAGGGTGTGCTCCCATTGAGCGCTTGGTTTTCCATCGCTAGTTCTTGCCGTCCAATGGTCTTGAGTGTCGACCACTGCGGCTCTGCTCCCTGCATTGATCATCGGCTCAATGGTAAAGACCATTCCGGCAGCAAGGGGGATTTTAAGCGTATTGAAGTGATGGGGGACCTGAGGCTGTTCATGGAAATGAACTCCGGTCCCATGACCTACGAACTGGTTGACAACGCTGCATCCATGTTTTCTTGCATACGTTTCGATCACATCGCCGATCTCAGAGATCAGGATACCGGGCTTTAAGATCGCAATCGCTCGCATCAAACACTCATAAGAGACGTCCGTGACCCTTTTTTTCTCTTCATCGATAGCACCGATCGTCACCATTTTGCTGCAATCTCCATAATAGCCATCTAGAATACAGGTCACATCGATGTTGAGGATGTCTCCTTCTTTCAGTGGCAAGTCATCGGGGATGCCATGGCAGATCACGTCATTGAGCGAAGTGCATATGCTTTTAGGAAATGGAGGCTCTCCGTACCCTAAGGGAGCTGGAATAGCGCCGGCTTCCATATGAAGCTTGTGAGCAAAGGCGTTGAGCTCATTTGTCGTTACACCCGCCTTTGCCATTTTGCACGTTTTATCGAGGATGGTGGCGGCAAGTCCGCAAGATCTTCGGATTCCCTGAATTTGCTCTTTTGTCTTTAAGATAATTCCGTATTTTTTAAGGTACTCCTCTCGAAGTGAAGATTCTGTGCTTTGCCCAGTATTTGGGTAATGGCATTTTTTCCATTTTTGTCCGCTGCCGCACCAGCAAGGATCATTTCTAGAGGTCATAGCTGTTCCTTATAAAAAACGCGTTTTAAAGTGAGACCATGAGCTGGAGCTGTAACACCTGCCTGTGTGCGATCCAGGCCCTTCAAGATCAAAGGAACCTTGTCCACCTCGATCTTGCCGCAGCCCACGTGTGCAAGCGTTCCAACGATATTGCGGGCCATTCTGAAGAGAAAGTGGTCTCCGGTAAGTGAGATCCTCACGCGCTCATGGGGTAGATCTTCGATCTCGATTTTTTCCAGGTTGCAAATTGGATTGCGGTCCCACAGTCTGCGGTCTTTGCAAAAGGCAGAAAAGTCATGAGCACCTATGAGATGACCCGCAGCCTCTCGCATGGCATCTCTATCTAAAGAATAGATATGCCAAGAGGTCTGCCGATGAAAGGGGAGCTGGGTAGCAGAGTTGCAAATGTGGTACCAGTATTCTTTCCGAGTAGCGTCCAGCGTGGGATGAAAGCCATCCGGCATTTCTTCCGCGCTAATAACGGCAATGTCTTTAGGAAGGCAGCCATTTAATCTGAAAACAAACGTTGCTTTTGGAAGCTCGCGCATCATTGGATTTGGAGTAAAGAAATTGACGACCTGTCCTTCAGCATGCACGCCCGCGTCCGTTCTGCTTGCAGCCTGAAGTTTCACCTCATGCTGCAAAATTTTAGAGAGCGCTTTTTCAAGAGTTTCTTCGATGCTGGGCAATGGGTGCGCTTTTTGCCAGCCCGCGTAAGATGTCCCCAAATAGGCAAGGGTGAGTTTGATATTGGATCCAGAACTAGACATTCTGATTAATCATAAACAATTGAAGACCTTCTAGAAACATTTGGACAGCGATCAGCGTCAAGATCAGCCCCATTAACCGCTCACATGCGACAAGCCCGCGACTGCCTAAAACTTTCTTCCAATACGAAGAACTTAATAGAACAATCGTTGAAGCCACCCATGCAATGAAGATAGCCCCAAGGGTCACTGATCTATCATGCATTTGGCCTGAATAGAGCATGACAGCTGCAAGGACTGCAGGACCAGCAACAAGGGGGATGGCAAGGGGAACGATGAAGGGCTCTTTGTCAGAAGAGCCTACTTGAGGATCATGTGGAACGGGGAAGATCATTTTGATCGCGATGAGGAACAGGATGATCCCGCCTGAGACCATGATCGTTGGCATTTTAACATTTAAAAAGCCAAGGAGGGTATCGCCGATGAAGTAGAAAAGGACGATAATGAAAAGAGCGATAATAAGCTCTCTGGCGATGATTTTCGTCTGTCGTTTGGAGTCGATATCTTTGAGGATAGAGACGAAGATGGGCACATTGCCGATGGAGTCCATCAGCAGAAACAATGCAAAAGCCATCGATAGCATTTTAACCCACCACACTTCCATAGACACCTATCTCGCTGTTTTTTTATTAGTTCATACCATGGATTACGATTAGATTCAATGGATTTAGCTCTAGGGTGCAGCAGGTCTATTGAATATTTTATCATTTAAAAATTAATAAAGATTTCCTTATTAAATTAACTAATTTACTGTCACTTTCTTCATATCCATAGAGAAGCGTGCTTAACTAAGCAATTAATAGTTAGTTGCTTACGTTTATTTTGTCTTTGTTTGCAAAGTTTAAAACATTAATTTTTTTAATTTACATTAAATATAAAAGTATTATATAATTAAAATTATAAATAAAAAGGTTTAATTTAAATTATTAAAAAATAATAAATGAGGTAAATATGACATCAATTACAAATAAGGCCATTTCGAAAGACCCATATCAAACACCCGCGTTCTTAAGTTTCAGTCAATCTACCCAAAAAAACAGACCTCGGGACGAGTTCAGTTCCGGGCGATCAGTTTTTAAGGTGCATGATACCTTCCAAAAAGAAGACCCTTCTATAACTTCCAATCGTTTGAGTGTTTTTCACTCTACTCCCGAAAAAACAATGGAGCTTTATAAGTGTTATATAAAGTTGATGTGTAGGGACACCATCGACCAAATCTTTTTGCAATGCTGGTCCAATAACGACATTACAGGAATCCAGGCGCTCACTTGCACGAACAAGCATTTCTACAAAAACATAACGATGATTGTGAACGATGAAAATAGAGTAAACCTCAAACAGCTCTGCCCTCTGCTCAAAATTGTAAGCGCGGAAGAGGCTCAAAAATACGGGTTCCCGGCTCAGCCTGAACTCATTTTCCCAAAACTTAAGCTGGTTAATGCTTATCAAGAGATGGCCCCCCATGTAGAAGGTAATGCCGGCGTGAGCTACTTCAACTTTACCCTACCCGAAGAACTGACCTTGAGGCAGATCGTGGAAATTGCAAAAGGCCAAGGGATAGAAGTTGATATTTCCTGGATTAATATTTTACTAGCGAAAAGCGTTGTTGCTATCCGGCAAGCGTTCCCCTGTATACTGGCTAACAACGTTTTTATAGACAGCCGCAACAAGAATTACTATGAGCAGTGTGCGCTTGTGAGAGGGCATGGATGTAAGCTGCCGACACTAGAACAGTACATCATACAAATTGTCTTAATAAGTAAGATTTCTAACCAATCCCTCTGCCTCTTTGGGCGGAACCCTGAGACTTGGGGATGCTCCTCAACATTTGTTCTTGATCTCCCCTTTGATGTTGATCTCCCCTTGGTTGTTGGGGGCTCCGCCCCGGCCAGCCTCGACGTCCACCGCTGCCGGTGGGTTCTCGAGGTCTACGGCGCTGGGGGTCGGCGGATGTAGGCCACTCGTTCTTGGAACATTGGTGTACGAAAAAAATGGGTTTTTTGAGTCTTGGGCCTGCGAGGCAGTAAAACGGCTGTGATCTTTGAGGGAAAGACCGGCAGGGCATATCGGCTAGGAGGTAGGTGTTATAACCTACCTCCTACCCGATTTGAAAAAACATCTGTTTTAAGCTTTTTGACCCACACATAAGCATTTTTAATCGTCTATGCGCACTTGCGATTCTTCCTCGATAATCTTCCACAATTTGCTTAAATGTTTCCTTTGGTCTTTGCCTAAAGGTGAGAGAAAGAGAAGGAAGTCGTGATTTTTGCTAAAAGCCGCCTTTGTCCAGTTGGCGGATCCCATGATGAGGGTTTTGTCATCGATGATCGCCCATTTGTGGTGCAAAAGCTCTCTTCCCTGGCTCAAATGAATATTTTATCATTTAAAAATTAATAAAGATTTCCTTATTAAATTAACTAATTTACTGTCACTTTCTTCATATCCATAGAGAAGCGTTCTAATCTAATCAATTAATAGTTAGTCGCTTACGTTTATTTTGTTTTTGTTTGTGAAGTTTAAATATTAATTTTTAATTTACATTAAGTATAAAAATATTATAAAATAATTATAAATAATAAAAAGGTTTAATTTAAATTATTAAAAAATTAATAAACGAGGTAAATATGACATCAATTACAAATAAGGCCATTTCGAAAGACTCATATCAATCACCCGCGTACTTAAGTTTCTGTCAATCTACCCAAAAAAACAGACCTCGGGACGAGTTCAGTTCCGGGCGATCAGTTTTTAAGGTGCATGATACCTTCCAAAAAGAAGACCTTTCTATAACTTCCAATCGTTTGAGTGTTTTTCACTCTACTCCCGAAAAAACAATGGAGCTTTATAAGTGTTATAAAAAGTTGATGGAGAACACCATTGGCCAAATCTTTTTGCAATGCTTCTCCAATAACGACATTACAGGTATCCAGGCGCTCTCTTGCACGAACAAGCATTTCTACGAAAACATAACGATGATTGTGAACGATGAAAATAAAGTAGACCTCAAGCAGCTTTGCCCTCTGCTCAAAATTGTAAGCGCGGAAGAGGCTCAAAAATACGGGTTCCCGGCTCAGCCCGCACTCATTTTCCCAAAACTTAAGCTGATTAAAGCTTACGAAGAGATGGCCTCCCAAATAGAAGGTAATGCCGGCCTCACGTACTTCAACTTTACTCTACCAGAAGACCTCACCCTCAGGCAGATCGTGGAAATTGTAAAAGGCCAAGGGATAGAAGTTGCTATTTTCTACGATCAAATTTTACCGACGATAGGCGATGTTGCTATCCTGCAAGCGTTCCCCTGTATGCTGGCCAACAACGTTTTTATAGACAGCCGCAACAAGAATTACGATGAGCAGTGTGCGCTTGTGAGAGGGCATGGATGTGAGTTGCCGACACTAGAACAGTACATCATACAAATTGTCTTAATAAGTAAGATTTCTAATCAATCCCTCTGCCTCTTTGGACGGAACCCTTGGACTTACGGACGCTCCTCAACACGCGTTCAGGGCTTCCCCTTGGTTGTTGGGGGCTCCGCCCCGGCCCGCCTCGACGTCGACTTCAACGGCTGGGTTCGTAGGGTCAGCGGCGTTGGGGGTCGGCGGAAGTTCTAGCTTGGTGCTTGGGTTTTTGAACCTTTGGTGTTCGAATTGTTTTTTTGGTTCTTGGGCCTGCGAGGAGTCCAAGACCGGCTAAGGGCATGAAGGAAGCTCCCGGTAGGGCGCAAAATTTTGATAAAAAGATCCCAGCTTTAAGCTGTGAAAACATAAGTAAAATTAAATAAATAAAAATAAAAAAGGAATAAAAAATGTCAAATCCAATAGTTACAAATACGACAAGTACAGTAAGTACGACAGATGTCGCAAGAACAACAATGACAACAGGCGTTACAACAAGCTGCCCTGCAACATTGGCCATCGGTTTACAGGCGGGGACTTCCCCAGCGGATTGTACCTCTCTCGTAGGAAGAACCGAAACCATCTCCCAAAACAAGCTGGATTTTGTGAGCTTCACAGAGAACCCCACATGCTCATTTGCAAATGCCTACCCTTGCGCGATTGAGTTTGGTGGAAAACACTACCAAAATGCAACCGCCTGTTTTTTAGCGCAAAAGTACACCGACCAGCCCCGTATTATGGAACTTCTTACCGACTGCGAAACAGCAGAAGAAGCTCTATTCTTAAGCAGCACATGTCCCATGACAGAAGAGCGCAAGCTCTCCTGGGAAAATCCCGATGCGCAGCACGTAGTAATGATGCAGGTACTACGAGCTAAATTTGGGCAAAACCCTAACCTCAAAGAGCAGTTACTCTCTACTGGGAATCTCTACATTGTCTGCCAAGGCTATGATCCCCTCTGGAGCGATGGCTTTAATGGCACAGGACAAAACCAGTTGGGACAGTGTCTCATGCAGCTGCGAGGAGAATACGGCAAAGACAGTATTGTGCCGCAGAGCACAGGTTACAGCTTCCGGATCCAAGCTTTGAATGAGAGATGTATCCTCATCATGACAGGCATTCCGGGTGACATCACCCACCAAATCTTTTTGCAATGCTTCTCCAATACCGACATTACAGGCATCCAGGCGCTGGCGTGTACGAATAAGCATTTCTACAAGAACATAACGATGATTATAGAGAAACTGGATCTAGCGCAGCTCTGCCCTCTGCTGCAAATTGTAAGCGCGGAAGAGGCTCAAAAATACGGGTTCACAGCTCAGCCCGCACCCATTTTCCCAAAACTTAAGCTGATTAAAGCCTACCAAGAAATGGCTCCTCACGTAGAAGACAATGCCGGCCTCACGTACTTCGACTTTACCCTACCAGAAGACCTCACCCTCAGGCAGATCGTGGAAATTGCAAAGGGCCAAGGGATAGGAGTTGATATTCAGCGGGATAAAATTTTACAAGATATAGGCGATGTTGCCATCAAGCAAGCGTTCCCCTGTACGCTGGCCAATAACGTTTTTAAAGAGAGCCGCAAAAAGACTTACGATGAGCAGTGTGTGCTTGTGGGAGGGCATGGATGTGAGCTGCCGACAGTAGAACAGTACATCATACAAATTGTCTTAATAAGTAAGATTTCTAATCAATCCCTCTGCCTTTTTGGAGAGAACTCTAGTACTTACGGACGCTCCTCAACACATGTTGAGGGCCTCCCCTTGATTGTTGGATGCTCCACCCCGGCCTTCTTCTCAGTCTTCAACATCGAATCGGTCAACAGGTGCTTCGGCGCTGGGGGTCAGCGGAAGTAGGCCACCCGTCCTTGGAACATTGGTGTACGAAAAAAATGGGTTTTTTTGGGTCTTAAGCCTGCGAGGCAGTAAAACGGCTGTGATCTTTGAGGGAAAGCCCGGCAGGGCATATCGGCTAGGAGGTAGGTGTTATAACCTACCTCCTACCCGATTTGAAAAAACATTTGTTTTAAGCTTTTTGACCCACACATAAGCATTTTTAATCGTCTATGCGCACTTGTGATTCTTCCTCGATAATCTTCCACAATTTGCTTAAATGTTTCCTTTGGTCTTTGCCTAAAGGTGAGAGAAAGAGAAGGAAGTCGTGATTTTTGCTAAAAGCCGCCTTTGTCCAGTTGGCGGATCCCATGATGAGGGTTTTGTCATCGATGATCGCCCATTTGTGGTGCAAAAGCTCCCTTCCCTGGCTCAAATAAATACTCACACCCTCTTTTTCCATTGCCGCAAGGGCTTTTTTACTGGCCCCCATGGCAGTGTAATAGTCTACGGCTATCCTCACGTCTATCCCTCTGTTCTTTGCTCGGATGAGCGCGTTTGACAGGGTGGGATGGGTGAGAGTGAACATGGCGATGCAAATCTTTTCTTTAGCCAGGTCGATCTCTTGGATGAGGCGTTCAAAACCATGGTTTTTTGGATCGGGGAGGAGAAAGAGCTGCCCTGTTTGGCTTCCTATTTCGAATGGAAAGGAAGAGGTTGTGGGGTTTTCCAGATAGGCGGCGAGGGGAGGACTGTAGAGCCCAAGGACGAGGTTAGCATGGTGGCGCAGAGAGGTCGTGGTTAGATTGGCGGAGCCCAAAAAGACTAAGGCGTGGTCGAGGACGGCGATTTTGCGGTGCATCAGACCTTTAGTCTTCATCGGGGTCGCTTGGAGGGGAAGGATTTTTTTGATGTTCGTCGAGGCAGAGGCGTCGTATTCGATTTTGATCGCGATGTTTTCTTTCGATTTTTTACAGAGCAGTTTTAGGATTTTGGGATCGGAGAGTCCGTAGATGCTTAAAAAAATCGATTCGTGGGCGCTTTTTAGGGCCTCACAATAGGTGAGTTTGATGTCCTGGCGGGTCTGATTGGAGTATAAAAGAATGGGATTGTTGGGGTCAGGAAGGGGAGTTTGCGATGCGGCGAGGGTCAGCCAGATGTAGAAAAGCAATATACCGCTTATCAGTGAGCATGGGAAAGCTTTTTTTAAAAAGGCTCTGATAAGCGGTGGAAAAGACAATGCTAGACGTGCTGGCCTTGAGCGCGAAGTTCGCGTACAATCGCTGGAAGGCCGCGTTTATCGATTGTGCGAAGGGCGTTTGTGGAAAGGCGCAATGTGATGAATCTTGCTTCATCTGCGAACCACAACCGTTTTTTCTGCAAATTCGGTTGGAAACGGCGTTTTGTAATTCCTGTGACTTTAAGACCAATTCCCTTTTTCTTTTTTGCGATCCCGCGGAGAGAATAAGAATTACCGCGAACTGGCTTCTTTCCAGTCACTTGACATATCTTGGACATGACTATTACTCCTGAAATTCTATAGGTATTGCCGACATCTTAGCATCTTAGCGTTATATCGAACAACAATATTTGGAATTAAAAATAAAATTTGGTAGTTTGGTGAAAGAGACGCTTGTGGGGCTATTTTGGAAGAGTTGTACGCTGACCTTGTTGTGATCGGATCGGGACCGGCTGGCCAGAAGGGGGCAATTCAAGCTGCGAAGCTTGGAAAGAGTGTGATTGTGCTGGAGCGGGATGTCCATCCGGGAGGGGCGTCTTTGAACTCAGGGACGATCCCGTCAAAATCTTTGCGCGAGGCGATCCTCGATTTGACTGACTTTTACGAGCGCAGTTTTTATGCTCAAAACCGCGTGATCAAGGAAGTCTCGATCAACGACCTAAACTTCCGCTTGAATATCATTCTGGACGAGCAGCGCAAAATGCTCATACGCCAGTTCGAGAAAAACAACATTCGCTTGATTCATGGTTCGGCGCGTTTTGAGGACAAGAACCATATTGTCGTTCTGGAAGAGCCTCAAACGATCAAATGCCGTATCACGGCGGATTATTTTCTGATTGCAACGGGGTCTAAGCCGCGCAATCCTACGAATGTTCCCTTCGATGATGAAAAAATTCTGGATTCTACAAGGTTGCTAGCGATCGACCATGTGCCTGCAACGCTGCTGGTCCTTGGCGGCGGTATTATAGGTGCAGAGTATGCGAGCTTTTTTGCAGCGCTTGGAACGGAGGTTACAGTCATTGATAAGCGGGATCATTTGCTGCCTCTTTTGGATACGGAAATCGGGATGCATCTGCAAAAAGCGCTTACCGCGATTGGACTCAAAGTGGTTGGAAACAAGGAACTGGAAAATATTCGCAGAGTGAATGATCATGTCGAAGTGACTTTTAAAGACGGCGGCAAGATGAAGGCCGAAATGTTGCTCTATGCACTAGGGCGAGAGGCCAATGTCGAAAAGCTGCAAGTGGGGAATGTCGGCATTTCCGTAGATAAATCGGGATTTATTCCTGTCAATGCGCTGTTTCAGACGGTGGAACCTAATATTTATGCAGCAGGCGATGTGATCGGTGCGCCCGCTTTGGCATCGACAAGTATGGAACAGGGAAGGCTCGCAGTGCGCCATGCGTTCGGGGCAAAGACGCATCAGTTCCCTTCATTTTACCCGATTGGAATTTATACGATTCCGGAAATTTCTTCATGTGGGTATACTGAAAACCAGCTCAAGGAGCTCGGGTTTCGTTACGAGATTGGGAGAGCTTATTATTATGAGATCGCTCGCAATCAGATTGTCGGTAATGACCCTGGAATGTTTAAAATTCTGTTCCACGCGGATACGCTGGAAATTTTAGGGATTCACATTATCGGTAGAGCTGCTACAGAGGTGATCCACATTGGCCAGGTTGCGATGAGTTTTAATGCGAGGATTGATTATTTTATCGATCAAGTGTTCAACTATCCCACTTATGCTGAAGGGTACCGCATAGCAGCGCTGAACGGATTCAACAAAGTCAAGCACAAGAAATAGGTAATGAATGGCGATCTACGATTTTTCCAGCTCAGCTAAAGGAGAACTTAAGACCGTAGAGATTCCAAGAAGACAATATACAGAAGAAGCGGTGTGCTCTGAGTCGGAAACCAATGAAGCAATGCAGCCAAAGAAGGGACGAGGTCAAATCTTTTCAGCGATTGCTGCTAGACTGTTCTTTGCACTTCTTGCCGTAGCTGATCTGCTTTGGATTTGCTATGCGTTTGTTTTGCTTAGCTTTTCTCTGACAGGTTTTGCATGTACCGGGGGAAAGGTCCCTTATTTTAAAGCTCTCAGCGAAAAAGCCTGGGTTACTTTAAGACGCTCTCTTGTTTGCGGAGTTTCTCTACTAATCGCTCTTTTCAATCCGGCGTTTGGGATCATGATCGCCTGCACTTACTTCCTCATGTATGATAAGACGGGAATCGAAGAAGTGATTCCCACTTCTTTGCAGTCGCAGTTCAAAGAATTCCTCCATTCTCCTGAAGCAGATCAATCCTAATTTGTGTGCCGTACTCGGTTAGAGGCGCTCTATCACTTGTGAGAAATGTTCTAGAAGTTCAGGATAATTGCTCTCAATGCGTTTGCGTAAACTTTCGGTTATTATTTTGATGTGGGGGATGTAGTTCTCTCTCAGCATGATCTTCTCTTTTTCAACAAGATCTCCCACATCGATGAGAATGGCCCGGTCTGTCAAGAGGCCGTAGTTTCTGCTGAGGACAGGATCTTCATCGACGTATCCCTTTTGACAACAGGTTGTGATGAGATCGACGATATTGCTTACAACGTGTTTTGCCTCATCTACTTTTCCATGGCTTACGAGTTTGTCTAGCGTCGGGTAAATCGGATCAGCTCTTTTTTGGACAATGAAGGTGACATTACCTAATGAAACTGTATGTTCTACGCCGGCTTTATCGAGCAAACTAATCTTTCTACACAGGTTTCCCGTTTGGTTAATCTGTGCGAGAACAATCCCGGTTTCTTCTTGCAAATTCAGATAGCTGTTTTTATAGCTCATCAAATTGATCCCAAGCCTTTGAAAATTGTATTCCTTGATCTTTTTGCGACGCTGATTGAACTGGTAAGAGAAAGGGTGGTTCAGCCAGGGAAAAATGCGCATGTGCGAGGGGTATTTATGAAATTTGATCACGTATTGTCCGTCATCTGAGACAAAAGCAAAGCAATGTACCCCCTTGGCAAGATAGTGGAACTTTTGCTTTAAAAGCTTGTCCAGCAGTTCTTCTTGAGCTGTATTTAGGGGGGGGAAGATCCCACTGTGGATTAACGGGTAGACTGGAATAAAGAAATCGAACGGAAAAACTGCAGGACCGTTTAAAGAAAACCCGGTCGGCATGGACTAGGATACAGATAAAAATAATGAGCATCGATAGGAATAGCATCTTATCTTTCAATCGTTGAAACATCTTCCTCCTCGAGGGCATCGCTTAGGCGTTTTTCGAAATAACTGTGAAGTTCTGGATGGTTTCTGTTCAGGAAACGACTTAAGCCCCTTGTTTTTACGATCAATTCTTTCCTGTATTCTCCCGGTTTTTTTAAGGAGTCGTCGGGAACAAATGAGCTTAGGTCCAAGGTGACGGCGCCGTCTTCCGTATAGCCAAAGTTGTAGTGAAGAGAAAGATCGAGATCTCGCAGGCCACCTTTAAAAAGGGTTAGCATGCAACGGATCATGTCATCGATACAGTGCTTTGCTTCATCCATTTTCTTCTGTTTGGCCAGGCTATCTATGTGTTCGAAAAGAAGAGTTGCTCTTTTTTGGACGACAAACTCTGTTTTGTTGAGATCGATGGTATGCTTGATCCCGATATTGTCATACAGCGTGACAGGCTTATGAAGGCCTGGTGTTTTGTTCAGATGGACATAGAGAAGTCCCGTCCTCTTCTTTGCCTGATTGTAGAGCATTACGCAGCTATTAAAATTGAACTCCTGGAAATAAGGGGACCCTTCTGGCAAGGTAGGGGCTTTTAGCAGCAGTTTTTCAAAGGAGCGCTCGCGTAAGATAGTGGATAGAAAAAAATGGTTATGCCTATAGAATTTCAGGATAGTTTTCTTGTCTTCCCCTAAAAAGGCAAAACACCAGCCGCCAGATCCCAAATAAGTGAAGGGTTGGCCTAGCAATGTATCGATCTTTGTTTGTTCTTCATTGCTTAAAGGGGGAACTTCCCATCTCGGATCATTCGGTAAGTTGGAGAGGATCAGGTAGGGGCGGAATCCTTTTGTCTGACCATCGCAAAAGAAGTAAAGGCCTGCAAAAATTGCAGCGTAGCTAAGGAGCTTAGAAGCAGAGACTAAAATTTTTCTAATTTTCATAATTAGAATATTATGACCTGAAGTTTGAATTGCTTTCCATTCAAAACTTCATCATTTTTATTAGGATAGGTCCTTTACTGACCGGCAGGGGGAGTGCTCATCGGCTGAGGCTGAGCTGGAGCTGCAGGCTGAGGCTGAGCTGGAGCTGTGGGCTGAGCGGGAGGAGTCATGTTCTGCGGTAGGTTTGACGTAGGAAGCCTTCTCGCTTTGACGCTTACATTTGTATTGGTATTGACAATCAGGAAGGGGTACTGAAGATCGTTGCTTGGGACGAGTTTAACAGCAAATGGGGTGATCCAAAGAGCTGAAGTTGGAACATCGCTTGGCGCAATTTCCCAGATGCTATTGTCTGAGAGTTGTAGTTTTTGGCCGTTATTGATGTTGATGGAAAGAGAGAGTTCCGTTGCTGTTTGTTGATTTTGCACCTGGAGAGTGAATGTTTTATTAAGCCAGGTCTCGAGAGCAATTTTTTCCTTCGGCGTTAATTTGGAAACTCCTGTTTTTTTTTGCTCGTCTTCCGACATCACCTGGTCCAGGATGATTTGTCCTGCCTGGAGATTTGAAGAGATCAGCAAAATAAAAAGAAGTAAACGCTTCATAATTCCTCGAATGTAAAATAAAAAAAACCGCTCTCATGTAAATGAGAGCGGCTAGTCAACAAAACTAAACGTTAGAAATAAAACGCTGCTTTGAGTGTAAGGCCTTGGAAGTTCAGGCTAGATGGGGACGAATTCGGCATGAAAATGAGTTGGTTCTGATTGAACCATACTTGTTGTTCCCATCCTGCTTGGAATTGGAACATATAGTCATCATCATGAAATGCTGTTTCGTAACGCAGTCCCAATGCCCATTCAATTACGGCAGTTACAGGGTTGTAATCTTTGCGGATATGATTTTGGGTCCATTCCAAATCTATATCGGTGCTAACGCGATCTTTACGTGTTACGTCAAAATCGTTTAGCATCCCGCTAAGAGCAATGTCACCAAAGACGCACCAATTTTTCCACATGTACCATGCTGTATTTAAACCAGATCTTATACCAACACCCCACTGGCTTTCTTTCATTTTCATGTGGACATCAGCGTCATCGAGATAAGTATCGCCTACGGCTCCAGTATCGATGTCGTCATATTTAACATTGAAATTTTGGCGCATCCAATCAAATTTCATACCAATGAAGGGTCTGAGGGTCAAATGCTTGCTGATCCAGAAGTTCCGTCCAAGCTCTAGATCCAACATGTTAAGCTTAAGGGACCAATTGGCACTTGAGTGATCGGAGTAGAAAGTGATGAGTTGGCCATTTCTTGGCATCATGATATTGGACTGCTCATCGGAACCATGCCCATGATGTCCACCATGATGATTTGCACGCAACCAAGTGTACTGAGCAAAAGCATCCCATCCATCATGTCTGAATTTTAAGCCTCCGCCGAGTTTAAAACCTGGCTCATAACGAAAACGAGGCTGGCGTATGCTGCCTTTTTCTGCGCTTTCTGCGCTGAAACCTTCAGTTGTGCCGCTGAACGCGTAATCTAGTCCGTCTTCTTTAGCTTTCCAATAGATGAAGTCAGCTGTCATATAGGGGTCAGCGTAGCGAGTTACTGAAGGCTCAGCTGATGGAGTGATTTTATTCATCTCGTTCATGTACATCTGCTGCTGTGCTTTAGCATCCATGGGTTTTGTTCCTTGAGCATCTGCGCAAAGAGGCGCGAATGCTGCACAGAGCAAGGGGATTGTAGTTAGGGTCATTTGCTTCATACGTCTCTCCGTATTTTGGGTTATCATTTCTGCATCATATTAAATTTAGGATTTAACGCAAATTTTAAATTTGTCTATAGAGGAAAATAGCATATTTTTTTTAATTTTTAAGGTTCAGGGCTTATTCTACGAAGAGTTTCCCGGATAGAGGAAAGCGCTTTAGGATGATGGCCTCTGGCGTGGACCAGTGATTCTGCCTGGTTGAGATAGCTCCAGGCTTGGTTGTAGTCGAGACGCTCAATACATAGAATTGCCAAATAATACTCAATGATCGAGCTGTGCGGATCGATTTTGTGATAGGACTCCAGGATTTCTTTTGCTTCACTGCCTCTTCCCAGTTGAAGCCAGGTTGTCGCAAGATGTAATTGTCCTGCCCTGTAGTTAGGATAGCGTTTTAATATTTTCTGAAGTTCCTTTTGTTTTTTTACAATCGATTCCCGCGTTTCATCAACGGGAAGAAAAACTGCTTTTATGCCTTCTTCATCGATCTTGCCGCTTAAATAATCCTCGGGAATTGTCTCTTTGGATACAGCCTCATTAAAAGTAAGATGACGGATTTCTCTTAAAAGGTTGACGCCGTCAGCGCTTCTTCCTACGAAGAGATAGTTGAATCCCATGAACATTTTTAAAAGGGGATCTCCGGGTAAAAAGAGAGCTGCCTTTTCGTAGAGCGAAACGGTTTTAACGTAATCTTGTCTAGTCCAAAAGACTGCAGCTTGGTTCATGAACGCAAGTCCAATCACTTCCTTCATGTTGCGCATTTGCAGTTTGCGGGTATTGATTCCGAGATAGACCTCGGAAGGGAGGTCGGTTCCCCGAGCAGTTGTTTCAATATTGATGATTTTGCTGCCATTATTATAGCGAACATAGATGTGTCCTGGCGGCGTGATGATTTCCAATGGCAAATCGAGGCGCTGCGCGAGTGAGAGGTAAAGGATCGACACGCCGAGGCACACCCCTTGTCTGCCTTCGATAACAGAGGGAAGGAATGTATACAGGTCGATATCATTTGCATAGAGGGAATGAGGAGGAAATCGAAACTGCATTTCCTGGAAAATAAAGCGATTGATCTCGCGGATTTTATCTTCATTTGTAGAATCTTGCGCTAATCGTGCAGCAATCTGAAGCGCCATTAAATCAATGCTTGCCTCATATTGTTTGATCTCTTCCATAGGGTTTGCAGATTCGTCAAACTGGAATAAAAGAAGACCTCTTGAGAGATCGATTTCTTCAGGTGGAAGCTTTAAAACCTCTTCTTTGGATGTGGCAGCAAACCCTTTGAGTTTGCGGTTGCAAAGCTTACCAGAGATTTTCGAAATCAGCTCTAATTGATCTTCGCTTAATTTTACGGGGCTATCAAAAGATTGCCTTGTGACAAGTGAGATAATGGCGTTGATATCCAGTTGTGGCAATTTTGTTGCCATCTCCACACCCGGCTCGGTTTCTTTACTGAGCAACTTCCAGGCCCTATGAAGAGCTTCTTTCCCCTCTTTTGTTTCAGCGTAAAGCTCATAAAAGGCGAGGTGCTGGGAGATAGATAGGGGGTCTAGGCTGTTGTAGAGCGCTTTTAATGACATTTGGGCGCTTTGCTGTGGGACCTCCCTTTCTTCGATTTTCACCTTCTTTTTAGCCTGCAGCTCCTGAGGTAAAAAAGTGGAAAGAAAAAGTAGGATGCAGGTTTTAGAGACTGTCCACAATCTTAGGCTTCGTCGCTTTTTGGGATTATTTTGGCCGCTTTTCGATTCAAATTTCAGGGGTAATATACGACAAGTTGATATTACCCCTGAAATTTGAATCGAAAAGCGGCTCAAAAGAACCCGAAAATCGACTGAAGCTAAGATTGTGGACAGTCTCTTTAAAAAAAGCGAATACATAGAAGCTCTAGAGTTTGAGCTTAGTGTAGCACACTTCTTAGCAAATCAGAAACAAGGTTTTTTTGAAGGGGAGAAAGAAGATGCCCCTTTCCGGGTGGAAAGGGGGATCTCATTTGTGTATTAGAGTCCGACGTTGGCTGCTGAGATGCCAAGGGCTGCAATTCCAGCTACTTTAGCTGTGGATACTACAGTTTTTGTCCAGTCAACACCAGAAAGAGCGGATTCTTCGAGCTTCTTTTTTTCTAGCTCCACAACTTTTTTGTCAATAGATTCAGCAGTTACGGCTTCGATATCGCGACCAGAAATAACGCCGGCTGAAATCTGCTCTCTTAGAGCGAAAATTTTAGCTTCGTTGCTCTTTCTTTCTGTTTCAAGAGTAAAAAATTCAGCAGAAGCGTCAGAGTTGCCTGCTTGCGATGCTCGCCATTTTTGGTCCAAAAGACCGCGGGGATCCTGGTAGTATTCGCCGCAAAGTTCTTTTTGACGCGCTTCAAGAGCTTTAAGTTGATCAGAAAGGGTCTTTTCGAACTTAGGCTCTGTTTTTTGTGTAACGACGATTTTTTTGATCTGAGCTTGGATTGCATCTCTTTCTTCTTCAAGTTTGATGTAATCTGTGATAGCAATGGTGGTGTTGCTGTATACAACGGATTTAGTGTTGAACTTGTCGCGATCGGTTATTGCATTCAAGTTCTCGAAGATTCTTTCTGGAGCGCTATCGAGTTCTTCTCTTGTCTTGATACGGACATTAAAAGTTGTGTCGATTGTGTCAACAATTGAATCCCACGCTTTCTTCAGAAGAGAGGCTGGATCTTGGTAGTAGGAACCGTTAAGCTCAGCAAGTCTTTCTTCACAAACTTTTTTTTCAGTTTCGAGTTTAGCAATCTTTTTCTCGATCTTGGCTGTAAATACACCGCTAGAATGATCGCCAAGAGCCAATTTAAGCTTAGTAATTTTTGCTTCGATTCTAGAAACATTAGCAGTGTGTTCATTCTGTGGCAATAGTGAGCTGATGCCGCTCTGTGGCAATAGTGAGCTGATGCCGCTAGTAATTCTGGTTAAAAAAGACATATATTTCTCCTTGTTTATTTTTTTTATTAACTTTTGTTTTCAATTGCTTCTAATTTCTTGATTTTCTCTTTGATTTTCTCGCAGGTGTGGGTGTCAATGTTTTGATGAGTAGAGGGAACGATGCAAGAAATCTGCTGCCTTAGAGTAAAAAGCTGGGCGTCGTTGCATTTTCTTTCATCATTGAGTGCATCGAAGATGTTCAGAAGATTCCCTGCATTGCTGTCGTTAGAATGCAATGCCGTTTGATACCTTCTCCATGCTTGATCAAGAAGACTTTGGGGGTCTTCGTAATAATGGCCGTTAAGTTCTCGCTGGCGCTGTTCCAGTCTTTCTACTTGTTCTGAAAGGTCCTTCTCGAAGGAAGATCCGTCTGGTCTTGTTTTTAGTATAGAGATGGTCAAGTTAAGCCGAGTTTGGATCCGATCTCTCATTTTCTCGAGATCTAAATAGTTGTTAACAGCTTCTTCTGAGCCTTTCATGTCTTCATTCAAGATCTCGCTTAGTGCTTCGCGTGTCTCTATTGTGATACCAAGAACTGCTTTGACCATACTGACCATTTTATCCCAGGCTTGTTTTAGCGAAGACCGCTCGTCTTGGTAGAAGTATCCATTAAAATCAACGAGCCTTTTTTCACATTCTGCTTTGTCTATCTCAAGGCGTTGGATCGTTTCATTGAATTCTCTGTTAAATATGCCATTTGTATTCTTTTCGATAATCGCTAGAGAAAGTTTGCAAATGGCCAGATCGTCGCTCTCTTTATTTTTTTGGAGCTGGTTTGCAACTCTCTTATAAACCGCGGGTAGGTTGAATCGCAAATGAGTGTTGTTGGTAGGGATCATATTATTCCTCCATAATTCTATTTAAATGTAACAATATTATAGTAGATTTATGATTATTTGAGTAGTAAATAACAGATTTACATTCAGTTGTTTTTTTAATTTGAGTTTTTTAGGGATTAAAAATTTTGTGACAGTTTGTTGGGTTCATTTTCCTTAGGAAAACAATTTTTTAAATGATGCATTACGTTCGAAAATAAAATCATTAGTTGGATTTTCTTAATGGGAATATGGGTGATAATATTACTTTAAGATATGATTTTTTTTATCCTTAAAGATAACTCTTTGTGCGCAATGATTTCTTCAACGGTGGGCTTGAATCGATAGGTCCAGTTTGTGGCGAGGATTTTTCCGGGAATATTGATCCTTTCATCCTCAGCACTTTGACAGGTGAGCTCTGGGAAAAGGGCCAGGTATTCCTGCAGTAAGTTAACATGGAAAAGGCTTGCGGAGTGGTGGCTGTCCCAAAGAATTTCTTCACGTTGCTTATCGCTCAGATCCGGGCTCCATGTCCAATGCTTAGATTTTGCATAAACTTTTGATTCATCGCTGAGGTCTCTCCACCAGAGGGCCAGGGTCTCTGAGTCGTGGGTTGAGACGCAAGTGATACTGACAGGGGGATAATTCTGGATAGGGGTGAAGCTCTCGTCTCCTTCCCAATTTCTCTCCCAGCGCATCACTTTTGTTCCACAAATTCCAAGTTCCCTCAAGCAGGAAGGAACGAACTTGGGGACGGTTCCAAGATCTTCGCCAATAAGCAGCATTTTGGTCGAGGCGGCGAGCATGGTGAGAATCTCTCTTCCTTGAGACTCCCACTCTTTTTCATCTTCAGGGATAAATCTGCCTTCTTTACTAGGATGGTTCGGGGGAATGGCCCAAATGCGAAAAAAACCGATCACGTGATCTAGTCTGCAGATATCGAAGAAGTTTTCAGCGTAAGCCATTCTTTGTTTCCACCATTCGAAATGACTTTTCCTTAAAGCATCCCAATCGAATATGGGGAATCCCCAATTTTGTCCTTCCTCATTGTAGATGTCCGGAGGTGCGCCGGCAGATAGCTGGCTGTCGAAAAATTCCAGATTCAGCCAAACATCGCAACTCTCCTTGCTAAGCAAAATGGGGATATCCCCCATAAGGAACACTCCCTTTTTTTGCGCGTAGTCTTTGACTTGTATAAGCTGAGTATAGCAGAGGAATTGAAGAAGAAAATAAAAAGACATTCCATCTTCGTAAATTTCATAAAGGTTTTCGAGGCGCTCTGGAGTAGGGTAGCGCAAGTCTTCCGGCCAGGTTGTCCATGAGGTGTTATTAAGGTGGTCCTTTAGAGTTTTAAATAGAGCGTAGGGCTTTACCCAAGGGTTTTCACTTTGGAATTTTTTAAACTCTTTGGTTTTGAGTATCTCTGCCCCAACTTTGTTATAATATTCGTGCAGCCAGCTCAGTTTATGAGAAAAGACGTCTGAATAGACGATCCTGCTAGTTTCATTGAATTTGGAAAGTTCGGAAAGTTTCCCTTTAAGTTCGGGAAATTTTTCTAGATGGGGCAGAGCATGAAGGGAAAGATAGAGGGGATTAATGGCGCAAGAAGACAGGGCATTATAAGGGCTGGGATCGGATGCTGAATTTGTGTTGTTAAGAGGTAAGAGCTGGATAAAGTCGAGCTTGAGTTCGTTGCACCAATCGATCATTGGGAGCAGATCGAAAAATTCGCCGCTACCGGCACTTTTTTCACTATGGAGCGCAGAAAGGGGTAAATTAATGCCGTGATGAGGCCGTACTCCGATCCTCTCCCACTGTTTGGCAGAGATGGTGCTTAGCAGATTGCTTTTTAGTTCATTCATCAAGGTTTTATATCGAATATATTGGTGGAGGTTTTGGTCTCAAGGGAAGTGAGATGTGCAGTATGTCCTGTTTCGACGCCGGCGCGCCAGTTCTCTGCTTTGGTCAAGAAATTGCCCACGAGCTCTGCAAGCTTTTTACCGCTTAGATTAACAAGGCGTATATAGGAGAAAAGAGCGAGCTGATTGTTGCGATCGGAATAGGCAAGCGTTCCATCAATGGGAAAAGGTCCATTGGATTTGAGGGCATCTCTAAGAATGTTCTCTCTGAATTTTCCCGGGGGGAGCTCGCAAATAAATGTAGCCATAAGGAGGTTCTCTTGATGGGCATCGCATTCTAATTGGATAAAGAGATTCTCGCCGAACTGCAGTTTTGCGCAGCCTAAGTGGTCGGGGTGGAGCGTGATGTCGTATTCAATTCCGAGTTCATTGATCAGTTCTTCAAAACGATCGATCATTTTTCCTCTTCCTCTTTTTCGTCTTTTTCTTCTTCTTCTTCCTCTTCTTCAATCCTTTCGTCTAATTCTTCGATTGCGTCCATGAAGGCATTGAGCAGGTCCTGACGGTGCTGATCTGATCTGTAGAGGTTAGGGGCTACCTGGCGCACGCCATCGCGCATTTGTGTTAAAATGATCACTTGAGCGAGTTCTTCTTCAGATAGGCCCAGTTGTTTGGCCAGCTGCAAAATTTTATCAGCCGATGGGTAGCGCTCTTGAAGCGCTTTCATGAATTGTTTTGCGAGCATTTCAAAGGTGATGAGCATGGGCAGCTGGAATCCCTGCCTTGCAAATGCCGCCATGATCAGGTTCATGCGGGACTGGAAAAAACGGAAAATGCCGAGTATCCCTTGGAGTTTTCTAGTTTCAGTGAGGAGGCGATGCAATTCTCCTCTATCAATGGAAGGGCCTTTTGATTTGAGGTCTCCTCCCATAGAATGCAAAAGAAAAGAGATCACCGTTTTCATCTTGTCGTAGTTGAATTTGGAGGTGAGCTCGCTGAAAAGGGTGTTTGCATCTCGAGGGTTTCCGGTGACTTCGCGATAGAGGTTGCGCAGGCCCGATGGGGATCCAAGTCCTTGCTGGGAAAATTCTCTCGCCTGCGAAGCGATATTTCTTCCCGCTTTGATTTCTCTGCTATAGAGCGCGTTCAGCTCTTGTTTTGCTCTGCGGACCCTGTCAGCTAAACTTCCTTTTGATGTCTGCAACAAATAGTCGAGGGCTTCATCGGCAAGGGAATGGTCGGGATACATCTCAAGAACCTTATGGAGGATCTCTTCTTGAGTATCGTCCTTGGAGATGCGCGAGCGGAGAAGAGCTAAAGACCTCGGTTGCAGCTCGGGATTTCTTCGATAAAATTCGTCGCCGATCTCTTCAACGCGCTGAACTTCCATGCCTGTATCGTCTGCTTGCTCTGTTCTCGCTGCTTCTTCTTCTTTGGCTGTGCGTTTGCGTTTGCTCTCGAGGGTTTCAAATCTTCTAGACATAAGGACGGGATTGAATGTGCCCTCGTCAATCCAGGATGGAAACACTTGCACGCTTGGAACGGGGATGGGCTTGTTTTTAGCGGCTTGCCTAATAGCTGCTTGATGGGCTGCCATAGGATCGAGATGGGCTGAGGGAACTCGAGGAGGTGCAAAGTCGTCGCCTGACATAATTAGCTCTCTGTAATGGGACAACTTGGGTATATATCACAAAAACGGCTCAGCGCGAATGAAAATTTTTCGCGGTGAACCATTTTTTTAGGATTTAAGAGAGTTGTACCCGGCCAAGAGGCTGGATACGGATTTCGGGTACCACTTCTTGATAGGAGACGACAGCCATATCGGGAAATTCCCCTTCGATTAGCTTGCGGACAAAACGCCGCACATCGATCGCTGTAAGTAGAACCGGGGGCTGACCTCCGACGGGAGTTGGCACGATGGTTGTCCGCATGGAGTGAAGGATCAGTTGCACAGAATCGGGGTCGAGGGCCAAATAGGAGCCTGCAGAGGTCTGTTTGATCGCGCCGCGGACCATATCTTCAATTTCCGGATCGAGCAGGTAAACAGAAAGAACCGACTGTCCTTGAGAATATTTGTAGCTGATATAGCGCTTGAGAGAAGACCTCACATATTCTGTGAGAAGAACAGTGTCTTTTTCAGACTGTGCCCACTCCGCTAGCGCTTCAAGGATCGTGCGCAAATCTTTAATAGAGATCTGCTCTTGCACGAGCCTCTTGAAAATCTCGGTGAGTTTTTGCAGAGGGACAAGGCGTGTCACTTCTTTGATGAGATCGGGATAGGATTTTTCAATGAATTCCAAAATTCCTCTGACCTCTTGAATGCCGATGAAATCCGCAGCATGCTGGCGGTAGAAATAGGAGATATGGAGGATCATGACATCAAGCGGCTTCCAGAATTTTATTCCAGCCTTCTGAAGGATGTCCTGATATTTGAGGTCCACCCAGACAGAGGGTTGTCCGATGTTGTTTTTCGTTGTTGTAAATGGAATATTATAGCGGCGCAGGTTCTCAGGAGTTTCTGTCGTGAGCAATGCGTTTTCTATAATTTTCCCCCTTACAATGGGAACTTCGTTGAGGAAAATAGAATATTCGTCCGATTCAAGTCCTGGAGAATCTGTGCGCACGTGAACGCCGGGGAAGCGCACACCAAGATCTTGGTAAAGGGCGTGGCGCATTTTAGGGATCATGTCTTCGATGAACGTCGTGCCTTGTTTTTCCTTTTTGATAGAACTGGAGAGCGTTTTTCCGACCTCGAGGATGACAGGAAGTGTCAACGCATATTCGTCCACGCCGCCGCGGATCACAGCGTGCCCTGCAACATCCGTTTCAACTTTTGCAGAAGTGATCCCCGCTTGCGTTTTGGAAATACCCTTTTTGGCATTATACCAAACGACAAAGCCAATACCGAACAGGATCAGACCAATGGAAAAGAAGATAGCCGTAGGAAATGCCTGGATAAATCCCATCAGGAAGATAACGCCGGCGGCTATCATTATCGCTTTTGGCTGATTGAGCAGCTGTCCTGAAATTTCCTTACCGAGATGGGAATCTTCTTTTTCTGAAGAGACGCGGGTGGTGACAATACCCGCTGTAAGCGAGATCAGAAGCGAGGGAATTTGTGCGACAAGTCCGCCTCCAATGGAAAGCAAGGAGTAGGTCTTAGCAGCTTGCAGTGCAGTCATGCCGTGCATCGCCATCCCGATGATCAGTCCGCCGACGATGTTGATGACGGCGATTACAATCCCTGCAATGACGTCTCCCTTGACGAACTTCATCGCACCGTCCATCGCTCCGTAAAGCTGGCTTTCTTTAGTAAGGGCCAAGCGAAGATTGCGCGCTTGTCCTGCATCGATAATTCCGCTGCGCATATCGGCATCGATACTCATCTGTTTGCCGGGCATCGCATCCAAAGTAAATCTGGCGGCAACTTCGGCTACGCGCTCAGCACCTTTGGTGACGACGATGAACTGGACAATAGTGATGATTAAGAAGATGATACCGCCGACGACGAAGTTGCCTCCCACTACGAAATTACCGAACGCGTAAATGATATGTCCCGCGTTAGCGTGGAGCAAAATTTGCCTTGTCGCAGAGATCTCGATCCCGAGCCTGAACAAAGTTGTGATCAAAAGCAGTGAGGGGAAGATCGAAAGGTGAACCGCTTTTGGGATGTAGAGCGCGACCATCAAGACAACAATCGATGCTGTCAAATTGATGGCGATCAGGTTGTCGAGAACGCCCGGGGAAATGGGGATGATGATCATCATGATCAGCACGATGATAAAAAGCGCCAGGACGATATCGCTGGAAGAGTTGATAATCCTGAGCGCCTTGTCTCCTCCCAGAGATCTGGCGAGTCTGTCAAATAAGTTCTTCATCCTAATATGCCAGCGCTAAAGGTTTTGCCTTTTTACGCTGTTCCTCTTTTTAAGTTTATTTAAATAATTCTAAGCCGGATGTCTCCAAACTTTCAAGACCCTCAAGCCAGCGCAAAATCTCGGCAACTGCCTGGTAGGTCTCCTCAGGGATATAATCGCTGATTTTACCTTTTTCATAAAGGGTCCTGGCCAAAGTCACATTCCGCATGATCGGAATCCCATTTTCCTGGGCAATCTTCATGATCATGTCAGCCACCGCCCCTTTGCCCATAGTGACGATCCTGGGCGCCGGTTCCGTTTCTGTATTATATTCCACAGCTACTGCAATATGGGACGGGTTCGTAATAACCGCCTTTGCCCTTTTAACAGACATCGGGCCTTCCTGGTAGGCGATCTCTTGTGCAGCCTGGCGCCGTTTGCTTTTTATTTCCGGGTTACCTTCTGTATCTTTATATTCCTGTTTTACTTCAAACTTTTCCATCTTCATTTCTTTAGAAAAGTTTCTTTTTTGGAAAACGAGGTCAAAAACGGCGATGGTCAAAAAGAAAATTCCAACGCGGATAATCACTTTGATCAAAAAGTCTGAGAATACCAGCGCGCTTCCATAGACGGGCAAAGCCGCTGTCGAAATAATATTAGGAATACTTGTCCATACAACAGAATAAATTAAAATTAAAGCGCCAAAAATTTTGAACAGCGATTTTAAAAGTTCAAAAGCCGTTTTGAATTTGAACATGTTTTTTATGTTCGTGACCGGATTGAGGCGTTTGATATCGGGTTTCATCGATTCCACGGAAAACATCGGGCCGACGATAAGAAAGTTGACCAAAAGTCCGACGCACACCGTCAGTACTAGAATGGGCATGCTGGTGGTAAAAATGGTTTGAATGGCCTGCGAGAAGATCCCCGCGGCCCTATTCTTCAGGTCGATGTCGCTTGCCGACAGCTTGAACATCATGATGATGTAGGCCGAGAGAGTTTCAAAGAGATAACCGGACAGAATGATCACTGTAGAGATAGAAACAATGAATGTAAAAGCGGAGGGAAAATCCTGGGATTTGGCGACTTGCCCCTTTTTCCGCGCGTCGCGCAGCTTCTTCGGGGTCGCCTGTTCTGTTTTTTCGGCCATAGACTCCACAGTATCAGAAACTGGGGTTTTATTGGAGAAAATTCAGAGCTGTATTTTGGGCGGTAAGAAATTGGAAGGAGAGTAACCTCTCTTCCAATATTTTCCTATGTTCTCTTAGCTCTTCAGCTGATAGAGAGAAACGCTAAGGCCGCCATGCTGCAGCTTCCATTCCGAGAGGACCTCGCACCCTGTCGCTTTGACGAGGTGATACGAAGAGGTGAGGAGATAACCCCAAGGAGCGACTGGGCATTTTGTTTTGAGAAATTGTCCGAGCTCTTGGTAAATCTGGGGAGGTGCGTGCATTCTTTTGCCAAACGGGGGATTGGTGACAAGGAGTGTCGGTGAGCGAGGCGGATTGAACTTTGAAACAGGAGTATGAAGGAGCAAAACTTCTTTTTCAAAATCTGTCTTGCGCAAGTGCTCTTTACACATCTTAACGGCCTCGCCATCGGTATCCGAGCCGATGATCCTTTGCGATTCGATGGGACGGCGTTTTTGGTCCCAATGATTTTTGAACTCGTCCCACTCTGCTTGGTTAAAGCCGGGAAGGTGCATAAATCCCCATTTTTTACGGAAAAATCCAGAGGGCGTTTGAGTTGCCATCATGGCAGCTTCGATCAAAAAGGTCCCTGATCCACAGAAAGGATCGCAGACGATCTCTCTATCGGAATAGCCCGACTTGATCAAGATCGCAGCAGCAAGTGTTTCTGGAAGGCTGGCCTCTCCGCTCGTTTCTTTCCAGCCCCGTTTGTAAAGGGGTGCGCCGGAGGTGTCGAGGCTGATTGTCGCTCGATTATTTTGGATAAAAACATTGAGCTGAACATCGGGATTTTTCACATCGACGGACGGCCTTTCCCCTTTTTGCTCTCTAATGACATCGCAGATGGCGTCTTTGACAAGCTGAGCGCCATAGAGCGAGTGGCGAATTTGGGGGTGCTTGATATTGGCGTCGATGGCAAATGTTTTTGTCACATCGATATAGTCTGCCCAAGGGATTTTTTTTGCTTCCGTGTAGAGGGTCTCTGTGTCTGGGCAGGAGAATTGGGCAAGCGGCAGAAGAACGCGGGTAGCTAGACGGCTGAGGTAATTGACCTTGAAGATATTCTCCATCGTATTGGGAGCGTAAAGACCTCGATAGCCCTGTCTAATGTCGACAAGACCTAAAGCTTTTAGCTCCTCTGTCAGGAGAGGTTCGAGATGATCGGCGCAACTAATGAATATCACTTTATGACCTCTTTTGGAGTCTGTCTGCGAATTAGTTTCAGTCGATTTTCGGGTTCTTTTGAGCCGCTTTTCGATCCACGCTCAAGGGGTAATATCAAACTTTCGTATATTACCCCTTGAGCGTGGATCGAAAATCGGCCAAAATAATCCCGAAAATCGACGAAACCTAAATCGCAGACAGACTCTTAATTATGTAAGAACTCAATCACATCGCCATCTTGGACGGTGTAATCTTTGCCTTCTGCTCTTAGTTTTCCAGCGTCTCTGGCTCCCGCTTTTCCGTTGCAAGCCACCATATCTTGATAAGAGACCACTTCAGCGCGTATAAACCCTTTTTGGATGTCGGTGTGGATCTTGCCGGCAGCTTCCGGCGCTTTTGTTCCTCGGTGGATCGTCCAGGCTCTCGTTTCGATCTCTCCGGTTGTAAGATAGGAGATCAGGCCGAGGATATCGTAGGCCGATTTGATGAGGCGGTTTAAGCCTGTTTCGTTAAGTCCTAGAGACTGCAAGAATTCGACTGCTTCCGCATCGCTTAGTTGCGCGACTTCTTCTTCGAGCTTCGCGCAGATAGGGATCACAGAGTTCCCTTCTTTAGCGGCGTATTCGCGCACTTTTTGAACGAACTCATTTTCCATCGAAGGCAGGGAAGTTTCTGGAACATTGCAAGCGTAGAGAACTTTTTTGTCTGTGAGGAATGGGTAATCCCGGATGTGCTCTCTTTCTTCGTCTGTAAGTTGTAATGTTCTTAGAGGCTTGCTTAAGTTGAGGTGGGCGATGGCTTTGCGCATTGTCTGAGCAATCGGGCCGTATTCTTTTTTGGTCTTCATCTGTTTTTCGAGTCTTGTCGCAATATTTTCTGCCATTTGCAGATCGGAGAGGATGAGCTCGAGGTTGATCACTTCAATGTCGTCGATCGGGTCGACCTTTCCTGCGACGTGGATCACATCGTCATCTTCAAAACAGCGCACGACGTGGATGATCGCGTCGGTCTCGCGGATGTTGGTGAGGAACTGGTTTCCAAGGCCCTCTCCTTCAGAGGCTCCTTTAACCAGACCTGCGATGTCCACAAATGTGATTGTAGCCGGGATTAGCTTGTGGCTTTTTGAGATTTTAGAAAGCACGGCAAGTCTCGGATCGGGAACGTCTACGATACCGACATTGGGGTCGATCGTGCAAAAGGGGTAGTTGGCAGCCTGGGCTGCCATCTTCTTGATCAGAGCGTTAAAGAGAGTCGATTTTCCGACGTTGGGAAGCCCAACGATGCCACAGGAGAGTCCAGCCATAATGTTTTTACCCAAGTTTAAGGGGATAAGGATAGGCAATTTGGGGTCAATTGGCAAGCTTTGTCTTAGGCTGTGTTAAATTAAAACTTTAATTAATAAAAACATGTATAATTAAAGGTTGATTTTTTAATGAATTTATATAATAATAAATGAATATAATAATATTAAATATGTGATTTTATGAACTTTATAAGTGCTTTAATAGGTTCAGATAGTGCTTCAGTTTCAGAAAGAATAGAAGCTAAAAAAACCATTTTTTGCGTAGGCGATGAGCTGGAAATCCATAAGCTCATTTATGGGTTGTTTTTGGATGGCTTTAAGCCAAAAGCCGGCGAAAAGACAGCCTATGACAATTTGAGTAAATATGAATTTTTTGCGGGCTCGCTGACCTGGAATAGGATGCGTAAAGAACTGCAGGCATACTTAAACTCCGAGCTGTCGCTAAATCTTCATAAGGAAACGCGAGCGCAATTACAGGAATTTGTTGAACTTCTTCAAGAATCCCACGAACTCAATCAGCTTATCGACCTTTACAGATCTTCCGATTTGCGATTGCTTTTTCTCACGGCGACAGGAAAAGGCGCGTCTATTGCATGCAACACTATAAACCTAGAACCTGATCAGCTAGGCAACCTCACTTCTTCCGCACTTAAAAAAGTAGGTTCTTTAGAAGTTGGGCAAAAAGCAATTTTTTTGATGGGAACAATCCTTCACGAGACTCTCCTCCATGTGGAGAGGTTGGATGAAAACCGTTTTAAATTGCGTTACTATGACTCAGCAGTAGGCAAGATGTCCCGTATTATAGGATTGGAAGCGCTCCTAAAGGAAACATTCTGGAATGATCTATACAATTCAAAGTTTTCCGCATATTTTGGCCCAAGCCAATACACAATAGATAAGCACTTAAGCGCATTAGAAAAACCGGAAGAGAGCGATCGAGATGATCATAACTATTTCACCCGCCGGCAAAAGAACAACACGTGTCACTTTCGCTGCCTTCTAGCATTTTGGAAAGATCAGATCCTATCAAATCCCAAGCTTACTGTTGAAGAAGCTTATCTCGAGTGGAATCTCTCTAAAGTGGGATTTGGGGAATTTGCACTAAAAAGTGAGCATTTGCAAAATGAACAGCTTGCCAGATTTTCTCAAAGAAAGCAGGCAAAGCGCACAAAAAGACAGAAAAGGGCATTCTTTTTTTCTGATTGTATCCGCGCACAAAAAGTGCAGGAGACCCTTCAAGCTTATCTCGATCTCATGAATGCCGTTCAATGCGATCCTGTCAACCGGAAAGTGTTGAAAAGTTACAGCTCAGGAAATCCCCTTAAGGATCTTGTGAAGGCAGAACAAGAGCTTCTTGGAATGTTGATGTCCTATCTCGTCACGCCAAAGACTTTAGTCCATTTTTTTGAACACATCGAAAATCCCTGGCTACTCGAAAGTTTGGAGCTCTATAAAGAGCGTTGGATACAGAGGCGGAAAGATTTTCAGGAAGAATTACATCAAGAGCTGGTGAGTTCCGAGTCTCTAGGTGCCGATGCTTTTAAGTATTCCGCGTTAGAAATACTTCAGAAGATGGATATTGCATTCTATTATTTTGCCAGGGACCTTGGTATACAACTTGATATTACAGATTGGAGTGGTGCGGTTGAACCTGCTCTTGGAGCATCTCTTTATGAGAATGAAGTTCAGGACCTTCTTGATCTATTCGAGAATACGATTCAAAGGCTCCGGTTTCTAAATCGAAAACCCTGTTTTATCAATGTTTTAGCTCAGGCCGTGCAGCTTGGGAAAATAAGGCAAGTGGAGAGAATTTTTAGGCAGCTCTCTACAGAGGATCAGAACAGGTTTTGTCAATTTTGCGCAAGCGAGGCGTGTGGATTTTTCATCCCGGCGCTACCGAAGACAATTAAAAACTACCTCCTTGAAGATGAGGGTTCCCGTTTGACATCTGTCCTATCGACTTACTATTGCAAAAAAGCATGGCAGAGCGGAAAGTTTTCAGATTTTTTTAACATTGCAGACGCATTAGAGCCTCTTAGAAGTTTGGATGTATTTGTCCAAGCGTCGATTGCGTCTATGCCTTGGGAAGAAATTTTGGAAATCCTCACAGCCATGGAATCCTATCCAGAACAGGATTCCATCCCTTATTCTGCTTCCGTCTTTTCCGGTATTGAAGAGTTATTGCTAGAATCGGGAAATAAGAATCTCATTGATCAGGCGCGTAAGTTTAATATTCGCAATTTGGAGCCAATTCTTGATACAATTACGCTCGGAAATCACTACAAAGAGGGGAATTTAGAACAGATCCAAACGCTTGGCTTGCATAGGAGGGAAGAAATACGTTGTGTCCTGAGGGGTATGCACTTTTTCTTCAGTTTGGAAAATTACAAGCTAGGGCTGCAGCTACTCTCTGAAACGGCTTCTTTCCATTTTGGGTGGGTTCTTGGCAATGATCTTTTAAAATCAGGCTGCAAATTAAATTCTGAGGAGATCGTCTTAAGTGTGCTCGCAAGCTTTACAGAAAGTCTTTGTTGTAAACAACCCTGGGCTGATTGGTATGGTTTGGAATTTAATGAAAAGCTTTTTATTCTGAAAACTTTAAGCGCTCAGAAGAATCAAAAAGAGAATAAGCTCCTTAAGTTGATTGCTACAAATGTCCTTTTTTGGGCCAACGCCAAAGATTTTGAAGCAGTGTGCAAAGTTTTTGAAGCCGTAGATCCTGAACTTATAGCTTCCATAACCAATGAAGGTATCTTTACAAATTTCGACGAGATCATTCACATCTCCAATCAGTCCTCCCTTGCGAAATTTTTAGGGAAGCGTCTCTGTTTGCGTTATCTCTCTAATATGAACCGCGATAAGGGATTGTTATCCCGTGTAGAGGTTTATCAGGAGGAGGAGAGGCCGAGATTTTTGACCGGATGGTATTTTACCGCTCAAGACTTTGATCCTACCGATCAAAAGAGCTTCTATCAGAATGCGGTCAAACCGCTTTTTGAACATTTATTTGATCCCGACTATTATGGGCCGCACTCTCTCGAGGTTGTATTAGATCTATTGAAAGACATTCCATCTGCGGAGGTTTTTCGGCCGCTCATCGCTATGGTCTGGGTGGAAAAAGGCCTAAGAGAAGAAGCCCTGAAGATTTGCCCGGATGCGCAGAGGCTGGAAGAAGCGAGAGTGGGTCTGCTATCGGAATAACCGAAAAGGGGGCAAACGCCCCTTTTCCAGGTGATCTTTAAGTCGCTTCGAAGTTCTTCCACTTCTCGAGGCTTATGTTAACAAACCTCAAATAATTCGTCTCGCCATTGCGGATGTAAAATGTTTCCGAAGGGCCAAATCTTTCTGGATTTCCGAATACATAAAAGAAAGTAGAGAAAACATCCTTGAGGTCGTTTAGGGGCTTATTTCCAGCTCCGTAGCGTGCGAGCTTCGTGTTGATCCTTTCTTCTTGCGGATGCTCAACGAGCTCTTGTCCCCATACGAGCGCCTGCGTTTTGGAAAATGCAATCGCTCCACCGGTTAGTAACGCGCTTCCCAAAAGAGCAGGAATACCAATGATGCCGCGAGTAAAAATTTCCAGGGAGACAACGGAAAACGTTGGAAATTGGGCAATTAAGTGATTTTTCCAGGCGTCTTCGACGTGTGCGCACCCTTTGACCATCGCCTCGCCGATTTTGGCCCCAATGAAAGGGATGATGCCGATTGTTAAAGCAACAACCGACTTGGCAATCAGCTCAGCTCCCTTAATTTCTCTTTGGGATTGAAGTGGAAGAGATGAGCCGTCTTGGCTTCTGTTTGTTAATGATTGAATGGACATGTATCCTCCGTAAAAATTTTAAGCGCGTTGAATATTCTCAGCTAAAGATTGAGCGATGTCGAGTCTTGAGTGTGTAGCATCTTGTTCGATTGCTTTTTTTAATGATGCTGCCCACAAATACGCAAGTAAGCAGACAGGATCTTCAACGTCCCTATCTGGTTCATTGATCTTCATGGCGCGCTTAAATTGATCATAGGAAAATTTAGCAACAACCTTCCCATCAAACGCGATACCCATTTGGTAGCCGCCGCAGGATAATTGATCGGGGATAAGGCTATGAGTATATAAATGTATTTTTAAGTAGTCGTAGGCGTAGAGTGCGGCATTTCCAGCTATTGGAACTAACTGGACAACTCCGCGAAAGAAATTTTTAAATGCGTTCCCAAGCTCGCTATTTTCTCTAAAAGCGCCTTGTCTTATTTCGGAAATGATTTTTTGAGCAGACACTTGGATTCTTAAAACTGCAGCCATGAAATAAAAAGGGGAATGTCCAATCGAGTTGACTGTCTGCTCATCTTTGAAATGAACAGGCCCTTTTCCTTGTAAGGAAAACAGGGTGACTGTATCCGGTTGATCGGCAGTGCCTGTATAGGGGATATACAGAGGGGATTTGTGAGTATTTCCAATAGAAGTGTTTGTTGTCATTTTTTTCTCCTAATTTCATTTAATGTGAGGTATAATGACATTAGTTATCATTTTTAGTCAATTAATATTCATTTATTCCACTTTAAAATAATAAATTTATAAAATATTGATTTTAGTTTAATTTTGGCTGTTTTTTTTGATTCTTCAAGCTCTAATCTTTGGTTCCATCCTCAAAATGGAGCCAATGCAGGACAAAGGCAACAGCTGCAAAGCTTTCTTCAGTCTTCGCTTTAAATGATACTCGATGTTCCACTTTTTTCTGGCTCATTGAGCGGCTGCGGCTTTCGCAAATAGGTCCGGTAGGTGCAGAAAAATAGCGCCTTCGGCTATGACCTGCACCTACCGGACCTATTTGCGTTTGCCTCGCTTGCTCTATGAGAGCAGAAAAAAGTGGAACATCGAGTTATACCCCAATCGGTCACTAAGGGCTTTGAAAATTATCCAAAGCCCCATTCTAGAATTAAGTGTTATAAAGCTGAGTGACTCGCTCTAATTCCTTGATCGCTTTCTCATTGTTTTTATCTGTCCATGTCTCTGCTTGAGAAAGGAGGGTTTTTCCATACTCCTTATCGATCGGTAAGATCAACTCGGCCAATGTGAGCATAAAACTAGCTTGGACCTCATCAACCTCGTAAAGCGGGATGTACCCTTCCATTTTTTTCACGACATCCAAGCATAAATCGGGCTGATTGCTTTTGATGCAAACTTTTGCAATCTTCAAGTCGTTTTGAGTCATCTCGAAAAGCTTTCCACCGTAATTGGACCATTTTATAGCTTCTTGTAAATAGTGTTTGCCCTGATCGGGTAAATTGAGTTGAAAATATCTTTTGGCTATAGTAGCAAGGCTTGGGGCAAACACTTGCCCACAGGACATTAATCCCGCGTATTGCTTCACTGCCCAAGAACATGCAAACTGCGCACGATTTTCAGCGTCTTCCAATTCTTTTGGAATGGTCTGAGGATTTATCATAATGGCGATTTTAGCGATTTTTAATTTGCTATCAATACCATCGGGCATGACACCCTGCGCCAGGGCAAAGGTATTCTTTGCGTCGTCAATTAACCCTGATTTGCATTGCAGCCTTGCGGCCTTGTAATAGTTTCGGAATTTGATAGGTTGCTGCGGCTCTTCTTCTGCTTGTTTCAAATAGTTCTGTATTGTCTGAGATCTATCTACCATAGGAATCATAAAATTTCCTCCGTTTAACGATAATCGGACTTGCCTTGCATCTCAGCGCCAATGCTTAAGCCAAGTTTGGCAAACACTCTAGGGTAAATCTATTTGTTTGGTAACTAATTATTTTTCCTTAAGGATATACCCAAGCTTTCTCAAAATTTGGGCAAACGTTCAGGGCGCAGTATAGTGTCAGAAAATGATTTCCACTTCTTTATCCACATGGGGGATGTCTCCATGAAGAAGTTCAAGGCGGACCCTTTGCTCTTCTTGGGTGACGTGCGCTCTTCCGAGATGTGTTTTTGGTCCGATCTTTACTCGGACCGCATAGATGCCATCCAGTGGGAGGCAGAGACCTTTTGCGTTCGGGCCCTCTGTAGAGGTAAGCATGAGTGAGTAATGGCGATCGAGGCATTCATGGATCTCGTGGAAGGCTCCTCTTGCGATGAGTCCGCGGATATGCCCGGATGAGAGAGGCTTGTGCTGGACGGTCACTTTTGGGAGGTATTCAACCTCAAATCCAAGTTCTGGGGCCAGACGTTTGACATTTTCTTCATTTCCTTCTTTGTTTTTGCCGAAGGTGGCACCCGCACCTAGCACGAGATGGGAGAAGGGGATCTTTTGTTTGAGCTCGCGCAAAAATTGATCGAAGGGTGTTTTTGAAAATTCAGAAGTGAAGGGTGCGAGAATGACGATGTCTGCTCCATAGGCAGCCAGGAGTCTTGCTTTTTGTGTAGGAGAGCAGATGAGGGGTATCGGATTCGTTGGAGCAAAGTGGTGAGAGGGATGATTAGAGAATGTGAAAACGATGAGGGGGGAGCTTGACGGGAGTTTTGCTTTCAGGTGTTTCAGGAGGGCCTGGTGTCCCAGATGGACACCATCGAAGCTCCCAATCGTAAGCCCGCAGGGCAAGTGGATGGGAGGGATGTCTTTTAGGTCTCTAATTAGCTGCATATGATGAATGGGCTCGCATCTTTTTTTAAAAAGTGAGCCCAATCATAACCGGTTTCGAATAATCTTGCACCATCGCAGCAATCGCTAAGAAGATTCGATAGCTGCTTTGGTGTATAAGCTCAACCTACTGGATCAAGTAGTTCTCAGGTTCAGAGTTCTTAGGCTAAGTGGTTTTTTGTGCTATTGTTATTTCCCCGTCCTCGAACTTAAAACCAGCATTCTCCAATTGTTTTCTGTGCTCCGCTTTAAAAGGATGGTCCATCAGTAAAGAGCCGCCCGGCTTTAATGTTCTGAAAACTTCATGAAGTGTTCGGTCGTTTTCAAAAAGAAAAGGCCCAAAAGTATGGTCTTGAATGTTTTCGAAATACTCATTGGGAATTGCATTCCAAAAATCTTGATTGTGCATGTCGCACACTAAATCGGGCCCAATCGTGGAGTAGAGATCGATTTTGAGCGAGGGGTGCGCATGGTCATTTTCCCTTCTGAATGAACAGGCAGTAGGATACATGTTGACATTCTTTCCGCAACCTAAAGTCAATGTTTTGACATCTGGATTTTCTTCTAAAAATTTTATAGCAAGTTTTCCTGGTTCATATTTAATTGGCTCTTCACAGAAGTTTGAAATACAAAATCCAGTTTCTTTCATTAAATTATAATACTGTTGCTTAACCTCTGCGGAATAAGAAGCTTCAACTCCTTCAGAACACTCGGTGTGGATCTTCTCTGAGATTCCTAAAATAACATGAACAAGCTCTTGAATTTCAAAAGGGTCTGCTCCGTTAAACTCAGCGAGCAAGTTGTCTGCATTTTCACAGCATGTTTTTGTATCCTTATATAAATCCGTGAAAATTTTATTTGGGTTTTTTTGAATTTCTGGCGCTGCGAACACAAGATTTTCTAATACCTGAATAACGCTTAAGTTATGAGCATGATTAGCCCTGTTCGACTCAGCTGAAATCGCTTTTACAAACGCTGTCTTTAATTCAGAATCTTCAAAATTCTCTAGACCTGCAGCAAATTGCTTGACGCAGCTAAAATCTAACGTGTACAGATCAAAATATTTTATTACATTATTAACCTCAATCATATTAACCTCGCTGTTTTAATTAATTAAAAGTAAATGCTATTTTAATTAAAAAGCTAATTAAATCACATTAAAAACAAAATTTTAAATTAAATTGCTTAAAACAAAAGACTTGCGATCGGTTAACCGCAGGAGCTTTCGCATTGCAATTAGGAGATCGGAGGGAGGCATTAAGATCTGTAATTAAGAGCATGTGATGAATGGGCTCGCATCTTTTTTTAAAAAGTGAGCCCAATCATAACCGGTTTCGAATAATCTTGCACCATCGCAGCAATCGCTTAAGAGAACAGAGCCGCTGCGCGTGCGGGTAAGTGCGGAAAGATGCGCGCCGCAGGTGAGTTCATTGCCTATGTCGAAGGCGAGCGAGCGGATGTAAGTTCCTTTGGAGCATTGTACGTTTAATTCAAGGTAAGGGTAGGAATAACTGATGAGTTCGATGCGCAAACTTACGGGGACAGCTTCGCGCTCGATTGTGATTCCTTTTCTGGCGAGTTCGTAGAGTTTTTTGCCATCCACTTTTTTTGCAGAGAACATGGGGGGAGTTTGCAGGATCGTTCCCTGGAATTTCAGCAGTGCTTGTTCGATGTCTGCCAAGCTTGGAACATGGGGATTTTGTGCGAGGATTTGTCCTTCGATGTCGTAGGAATCAGTGATTGTTCCAAGGCAGACTGATGCACGGTATTCCTTGTCCTGATTTAAGAACTTGTTGCTCAGCTGTGTGTAGGGTTTTCCAATGAGAAGGACCATGACGCCATCAGCGAAGGGATCAAGCGTTCCTGCGTGGCCAATCGTTCGGATGCTGGTCAGTCTTCGCAGAGCAGAGACTAGACTAAACGACATTTTGGATTTCGGCTTGGCAATAGGAAGAATGCCTTCGTGAATAAAGTTTGAGCGGGAAAATGACATCTATTATTGTTCTTCAGGAGGTGTTTTGCGGGTGTCGTGTTCTTCTTTGATCTTGTGGAGCAGCTCATCGATGCGGATCTGCTGTTCTACAGCGACATCGAGCTTAAAGGTCAAAGCGGGGAAATAGCGCATCACGACTTTTTTGGAGGAGAGAATGGCAATGAAGCCCGCAGCGGACTGCAGGGCTTTAATTGTGTTTTCTTTTTCCTGCGGCGTTCCGATAACGCTGATATAGACTTTCGCATGCTGGAGGTCGTTTGAAATATCGACGCTTGTGACTGAGACGAATTTTGCAACCATGGGGTTGCGCACATCGTCTCGGATCACTTCGGATAATACTTCTCTTAGCAGGGAATTAAGTCTTACAATTCGATTTTTAACCATGGAGTATGTTATAGCTCTTGTTCGATGTAGGTGATTTCGTAGGCCTGCAGAATATCGCCGACTTTAATGTCGTTGTTGTTTTGCAATACAATCCCGCACTCATGTCCTTTGGAAACTTCGCGGACGTCTTCTTTGACTTTCTTGAGAGAATGAAGAGGTCCTTTCCAAATAACTTGTTTGTCGCGGATAAGGCGGACGTGGCTTGAACGTTTGATCGATCCATCCGTAACCTGGCAACCGGCAATGATGCCGAGATGAGAGGATTTAAAGATCGCTTTGACCTCAGCGGTGCCGATGTCAGATTCTTTAGCAATCTTGTCGAGCATGCTAAGCATGATGGCCTTGACATCATCGACTGCGTGATAGATGATATCATGGAGCTTAACAGTGATTTTTGTCGCTCTGATCAGACTTTCAGCATGGCTTTCGATCTGGGTATGGAACCCTAAGATCATGGCTTTAGAAGCACTTGCCAGCTGAACATCGGACTCTGACACTTCCCCAACGGCGGAAGAAATGATGTTGAGATCGATTTTGTCTGAAGTGATTTTCTGCAGCGATGTTTTTAGCGCTTCAAGAGATCCTTGTACGTCGGCGCGAAGGATCAGGTTAAGCACTTTCTTCTTCACACCGCTCGCTTTTTCAGCGAGGTAGGACTCGACACCGCGTTTTGCAGTGTGGAGCAGGGCATGCCTTTGGCCTTCGCCGCGCTTCTGTGCGATTTCCATCGCTTCTTTCTCATTTTTAACAACGATGAATTCACTGCCGGCAGGCGGAAGATCGGAAAGTCCTGTGATTTTAACAGGAGTCGATGGGCCAGCTTCTGTAAGTTCTCTGCCGTGTTCATCGTGCATTGTTTTAACACGAGCGAACTGTTGAGAAAATACGAGCGCATCGCCTCGCTTAAGAGTGCCGTTTTGAACGAGAATAGTAGCAACAGCTCCAAGGCCTTTATGCATCTCAGATTCGATGACAGTTCCTCTGGCGCGGAAGTTTGGATTTGCTCTAAGTTCAAGCACTTCGGCTTGGAGCGCTAGCATTTCAAGAAGCTCTTTAACGCCGACACCTGTAACAGCTGAGCAATTTACAGTGATCGTTTGTCCGCCCCAGGCTTCGGGAAGAAGGTTGCGCTCGGAAAGTTGACGATACACGGTTTCCGCATCAAAGCCGGGTTTGTCGCATTTGTTGATGGCAACTAAGATCGGAACATTGGCAGTTTGTGCTTGTTCGATCGCTTCTAACGTTTGAGGTCGGATCCCTTCATCCCCTGCAACTACAAGGACGATGATATCCGTGACATCAGCGCCTCTAGCTCTCATCGCTGAGAACGCTTCGTGGCCTGGTGTATCGAGGATAGTCAGATCGCCTGCAGCGGTGTGGCACTTAAATGCACCGATGTGCTGGGTGATCGCCCCTGCTTCTCCGGCAGCGAGGTCGGATTTGCGGATCGTATCGATCAAGCTTGTTTTACCGTGGTCGACGTGGCCCATGAAGGCGACAACAGGAGGACGAAGGATCAGAGTCTCTGGAGGAATTCCCTGGATCTCTTCTTTGATCGTTTTATCGGTGATGCGCAGTCTATCTTCTTCTGTTCTGTCAATTGTAATTTCGCAGTCGAAATCGTGACCGAGAAGTTGAATTGTCGTTTCGTCATCGAGAAAATCGTTTAGCGTCAGAACCATCCCTTTCATGAAAAGTTTGGCGATCAATTGCGAGGCTTTTAGTTTCATTTCCGAAGCGAGGTCCTTAACGCTAATTGGAATGCGGACCTTCAAGGATTTCGGACGGATAACCTCTTCTTGCTGAGCCGGACGCATTTTATGCGCTGGCCGACGCTTTCTCCATGATTGTTCTTCATGGTCGGCTCTAAGACCTTGGCGGTCGCGAACGTCGAAAGAGCGCTGCTCGACTCCTTTTTTTGGAGTAGGCTTGTGCTCGCGGAATTCTTTCTGCGGGAGTTTGCGCGGCTCTTCTTTTCTTTCTCTTTGATCATCACTGCGGGGGGGCTCTTTCGGAGCCAATGGACGATAACCTCCCGTCTGACCAGGAGTGGATGGGCGCTGACCTCCGTAACCATAAGGTTGGCTGCGCGGAGGGTAAGGAGGACGTGCGCCTTCAGGGGGTACAAACCCTGGTTTTCTATAATGAGGAGCTGCGCCCGGGCGATAACCGGATTGCTGACCCGGCGCCCCAGCTTGTCTTGGGGGATATCCGCCTTCTTGGCGAGGTGGGTAGCCGCCTTGTTGTCGTGGGGGATATCCACCCTCTTGACGAGGAGGATAGCCGCCTTGTTGTCTTGGAGGGTAGCCGCCTTCTTGGCGAGGTGGGTAGCCGCCTTGTTGTCTTGGGGGATAGCCGCCCTCTTGACGAGGTGGGTAGCCGCCTTGTTGTCTTGGGGGATAGCCGCCCTCTTGACGAGGAGGATAGCCGCCTTGTTGTCTTGGGGGATAGCCGCCCTCTTGACGAGGAGGGTAACCGCCCTGTTGTCTTGGAGGATAGCCGCCTTGCTGTCTTGGAGGATATCCACCCTCTTGACGGGGAGGGTAACCGCCTTGTTGACGAGGAGGTTCGCTACTTTCTTGTTGCGGCTTAGGAGAATGGCTTTGCTGTTCCGGAGGTGCTTCCTTTGGTTTGGAAGCTGCGATAGGTGGAACTTCAGAGCTCGGCGCAGGAGGCGATGCCTCTTTTTTTTCCTTAGGCGCAGCAGCAGGTAGCGCTTCCGCCTGAGGAGGGGTTTTTTCCTTGACGGGAGCAGCGCTAACGGGTTTCGCAACTTCTGGCGGGGCAGCTGCAGGTTCGGCTGCTTTCTTTTTGGCGGCAGGTTTTTTAACCTGGCCTAGCTTCAAAGCCTCTGCAAGCTGGGCGTTTTTGATGTTAATTTTTAAATTCTTGGCCAACGCTTAAACCCTCTTTTTGCGAATTTGTTCCAATATCTTGTCAGCCATTTCCAAACTGATCTCAGGAATTTTTGCGAGTTCTTCTGCTGTCGCATTTAATACTTTGCGCGGTGTATCAAACCCGGCGCTGATTAGGCTCTCAATGATCATGCCGCTAACACCATCGATAGCAAGCCTTTCATCAAGGGTAGGATCATCGATTTGAGCGAGTTGCGCGCGTTCCATGTTCATCGTCGTCTGGTACTGGCTCATTTTTTGAACTTGCAGCTCGACGCCGGCAAGTTCTCCGTTTAAACGGGCATTCATGCCACGTTTGCCAAGAGCAGCCGGATAATCTTCGTCATTCACTACGATGATGATCGTTGACCTGTCGTCGCTGACGAATATTTTTTTAATCTCAAGCGGGTTCATTGCGTTTTTCAGAAGAGTCGTTGGGTCTTCTGAATAAGGAATGATGTCGATCTTTTCATTATTGAGCTCGCGGATGATGTTTTTTACGCGATTGCCTCGGATACCGACGCAGGCTCCAACAGGATCAATTTTTGGCTCAGATGAGCGTACCGCAACTTTTGTCCGATAACCAGGGTCTCTGACGATTTTTTCAATAGAGATTGTGCCATCATTGATTTCAGGAACTTCCTGGATGAACAGTTGTGCCACAAATTCTGGATGGCTGCGGGATAAGATAACTTCAGCGCCGCCGCCTTCTGTGTCGCGAACTTCCAGCAGCAATGCCTGGACTCTTTCGCCAACATTATATTTTTCAGTTTTTGGGTAAAAGCGGTCCGGCATAACGGCTTCCACTTTACCTAGGTCGACGATGAGCGTCGCTCCACGGATGATGCGTTTGACAGTTCCTGAAATGATCTCATTGACGCGGTGTCTATACTCTTCATAAATGACATCTCTTTCAGCGCTGCGCAGTTTTTGTGCGATGACTTGGCGTGCTGTTTGTGCTGCGATTCTGCCAAAATCTTGAGGGGTAACGGAAATATCGACCCAATCTCCAAGTTCGCAATTGGGATGGAGGACCTTAGCATCTTCTAAAGAGATTTCTTCATCGGGAATAGTGACTTTATCCACGACCTCTTTTTGCGCAATGACATCAATGTCGCCAGTTTTTGAGTTTATGCTGACGGTAACATTGAGCAATCCTTTTACGCTTTTGCGAGCCGCTGCGCGCAGTGACTCTTCAACAGCGGCGATTATGATGTCCCGCTTGATCCCCTTTTCTCTTTCAAGGTATTCAAAGATGGAAACTAGATCTTTATTCATCACGTCCCTTTACATTTTTTTTCGTATCTAAAAAGATGCCCCGCTTCTCTAGCAAGAAGAGGGGTATCTAATAAATAGGGGTTTGGCTGCAACTGCCCATTAAGCAGGGTTGTTGCCAAAGTTCTAATTATTTTTCTCAGATCCCCCTAATTGCTAGATGAGCGGGGGGATCTGATGAATCGCTTACTCCGCAGAGCCTTCTTCAGTTTTCTTCTCTTTGGCCTTTTTTGGGCTGCGAGTTTTTGTTGTACCTACGACAATATCATCACAATTGACTTGGTTTTTGTCGACAAGGTAGTCCTTGATAGAAAGAGCGATCTTCTTATGCTCCGGATCGAGTTTGATCACTTTTGCAGTAACCTCCTCTCCTTTGTTAACAACGTCTTCAACTTTTCCAAAAGGTTGATCCGATAGCTCAGTCACATGCACGAGGGCTTCGATGCCGTTAGGAAGCTCTACAAATGCACCAAAAGCGGTGATTTTAGAGACGATCCCTTTTACAAGAGTGCCGACCGGCATCGTTTCCTGGATGCTTTCCCAAGGATTGAGAGTGAGCTGTTTGACGCCGAGGGTGATCTTCTTGCTTTCCTTGTCTACGGAAAGAACGACGGCTTCTACTTTGTCGCCCTTTTTCAACACTTCAGAAGGGTGGGAAACTTTCTTGATCCAACTAAGATCTGAAATGTGGATCAGTCCATCGATCCCTGGTTCTAGTTCTACGAATGCCCCGTAATTTGTCAGGTTGCGGATCTCAGCAGTAACGCTGCTGCCGATAGGGTATTTTTTTTCAACTTCGTCCCATGGATTTTTTTCAGTTTGCTTCAATCCAAGAGAGATTTTGCCTTCTTCTTTTTGAACGGAGAGAACAACGGCATCCACTTCATCGCCTTTGTTTACCACTTCGCTCGGATCTGTGACGTTCTTCACCCAGGACATTTCAGAAACGTGGATCAGGCCCTCAATCCCTGGCTCAATTTCAATGAATGCTCCGTAAGGAACGAGGTTGACGATTTTACCTCTGACGTGTGTGCCAGGAGGATAGCGCATTTCAATCTCTTCCCAAGGATTAGATTCTTTTTGCTTCATCCCAAGCGCAACTCTCCCCTTGTCTTTATCGACATGGAGGATCATTACTTCTAGTTCTTGGCCGAGAGATACCATTTCAGATGGATGTTTGATCCGTTTCCAAGTCATGTCAGTGATATGGAGGAGTCCATCAATGCCGTCGAGGTCAAGGAATACGCCGAAGTCTGTGATATTTTTAACTATGCCTTTGCGAACGTCGCCTTCAATGATGTTCTCGAGAAGTTCTGCTTTACGAGAAATGCGCTCTTCTTCAAGAAGCTCACGGCGCGACACAACGATGTTTTTGCGCTCTGTGTTGATCTTGAGGATTTTAAAGTCATAGGATTGACCGATGAATTCGTCAAGGTTCTTGATGCGCTTGTTGTCGATTTGGGAGCCGGGGAGGAAGGCTTCCATTCCAATATCGACCATCAGGCCGCCTTTGACTTTGCGAATGACTTTACCTTTGACGATCGAACCTTCTTTGCAATGATTGACAATGTATTCCCACTGTCTTTGTCTGCATGCTTTTTCTCGGGAGAGAACGATCTGGCCATCTTCACCTTCCGTTTGGTCGAGATAGACTTCAACATCGTTTCCTAAAATAATTTCAGATGGCTCGGAGAATTCGTTGATTGGCACTAAACCTTCAGATTTTAGACCTACGTCCACAACAACGAAATCTTTAGTGATTTCAACAATACGCCCTTTAAGGATCTGTCCTGAGCTCATGAGTGAAACGGAGCCAACGCCCGCAGATTCTTCTTTTCCGTTCAGTAAGTTCTTAAATTGCTGTGCATCTTCTTCATGGAATGTGACATCATCGATGATATTGCTCTCATTCCAGTTGCTTGTGTTTTTTTTGGACATGTTAAAGGTTTCTCCTGAGTTTCTAGTGAAAGGAGAGAGAATATCAAAAGATTCGTAATAAAATCAATCCCAATTCTTCAGAGCAATAGCGGGTTAGAAATTACAATGTTTTTTTGAGGACATTTAATGGTATACGTTGGAACTGGAAGTGTTGTGTCTTATGAGGGCGCTCATATATCTGCTTTACATTTTATCAGATTGCAGTTTTTTTTAAAATTTATTAGCCTTGTTTTTAAGATTTGGTGTTTGAACCTATCCCAATAAAATGTTTCGTCGATTTTCGGGATTATTTTGGTCTACTTTCTTTCCAAATTTGGGGGATAATATACGCGGTTTGATATTATCCCCCGAATTTAGAACGAAAATAGGCTTAAAAGAACCCAAAAATCGACCGAAACTTTTTACTGGGATAGGTTCCTATGTCTAATAATGAAACTATTGTTCTTAAGTTTGGAGGAGCATCCGTTGCGAGTACGGAGCATTTTGCTAAAATTGCAGACATTATTTTAAAAAAGTGTTTGACCTTCCGCGTGATTGTTGTTGTGAGTGCGATGGGAGATACTACGGATCAGCTTCTAGCTTTGGCCAGGAGCGTGCATCCGAACCCTCCGCCGCGCGAACAGGATATGCTAATTAGCGTTGGGGAAAGGGTTAGCGTGGCTTTGCTCGCTATGGCTTTAAACCTCAAAAATAAGGAAGCGATTAGTTTAACGGGGAGCCAATCGGGCATTATCACCTGCTCGAAACACTCGATGGCCGATATCCTGGATGTGCGTCCAGGGCGTATTATTAAAGCTTTAGACGAGGGAAAGGTCGTTATTGTCGCGGGTTTTCAGGGCGTCAGTACCGGCGGGGAGATTACTACACTTGGACGGGGCGGGTCGGACACAACTGCGGTGGCGCTGGCTATAGCGCTGGGAGCGTGCAGAGTGGAGTTCTATAAGGATGTAGAGGGCGTTTATACAGAGGACCCCAAAAAGAACCCGGATGCGGCCTTGCTCCCTTTCCTCTCCTATGAGGATGCGGTCAAAATGATGGAAAATGGGTCTAAGGTATTGCATTCCAGGTGCATACGACTTGCAGAAAAAAATGGCTTGCCACTGCGGGTCCTTTCCTTCTACGATCCTGATTTGCAGCATCACACAGGGACCTTGATCGGCAGGGATCAGCGGGCCCGAGAGGTGCCCTGTCAATTTGAAGGAGACCATGCATAATGGATAGGCCGGCCCTTGGATTTCCTCGGATTTCTACTGTTTTTGATCATGACAAAGATAGTCCTCATAGCATTCTTTATGCCAGCTCGATCCGCAACACTTTAATGAAGCTTCTGCCATCCAATTTTTTTCTTTTCGACGAAGCTCCTGAGTTGTTAGTAGATGAGCTCCCTAGGCTCATGCCGATTGTAAAGTGGGCCTCATGGGGGGAGCAGGGCCTTCAGCTTTCGATATATCTATTATGCGGACATCGGACCAATGGTGTTAAGTTTTTTTATGAAATGATCAGCAGGTGGCTAATGCCCGGGAGGCGCCCTTGTATTTCTTCTTTTTTTTCCACTGATTTTAAGTTGCCGGAGCTCTCTTCCGAACTATTTACCGTCTGTGAGATTGTCATTTCTTTAGAAAATTCTGCGAGTCTCGAGCAAGTCATGCATCAGCTCCCCATCCTGGAAAGCGAAATAAAAATGGGCCTTCTCTCAGTTTACCACGCCAGCCGCATTTTAGAGATAAAGGGGCTTTCAGCCGATGAAAAAACATCGCTGATTCAAGAAAGGATTGTCTCGCTTTTAGAAAAACGTCCCAAGGATATTGATTATGATATTTTTGCGCAGATGCAACATTTTTTAGTCATGTGCAGTGATGAATTTAAGGCTGTCCGAGAATATGCGCATATGAGCCGTATCATCTATGTCTTTTATCTTTTCCGCAGGGCTTTAAAAAATGAGATTGAAAAAAGTCCTGCACAGCGATTTGTTCATGTGAAGTTGAGCAGGACGTATTTGCACCATGCTTTTGGAAGGAAGAAAGTTTTGGGAATCTTTGCCGCCTTGAATTTTCAAGGGGAAAACGAGCTTTTCGAGGAGCGCCATTTTGTGGCTGTTCTTATCAGCCACTTTCCTCATTTGGAAGTCATCGAGGAATCCTTCTTTTTTCGCACCTCCAAAGAGGAGAGAATTCAGCTGCTTTATCTCGAGGTGGAAAAACGGGATGGGACGGATTTTACAATCCTTGAGGTTAAAGGGATTAAAGAGAGGCTTGCCGATGAGATCAGAAATGGTATAGAAAAATTGACGCGTCCTCTGTTCATGCCAAGAAATGAAGAGGATGTGATGCGCAACATCATTACTCTCTCCAATCAGCTGAAATTTACGCGTGATTTGCCACAAGTAATTATCAACTTTGATGCACAAGAGGAATCGGAGCTGGCCTTTACGGTCATTTGTCTTAGGGTTTATAAGGAAACTGACGAACCTATCAAAGATCTTTTCGAAAAAAGCGGCACGTATTTGAGGTTTATTCCCGATCGTATTAAACGGCTTGGATTATTGCGTAAGAAGTACCCGAAAGAAGCTACAGTTTTCAGGGTAAAATTCTCTGCTCATAGCTTTTTGCGGTCAGATCATTCCGTGGATCTTCTCAAGGCCAGAGGGGCGATTGTACATGAGCTGGAGCGGATCTTGGGTGAGTTTCGCGACTTTAACGGGGGAATGATCTCAAAGCAGAATGAACTGTTCGAAACATTGAGACGGCTCGTTCCCGTGGCAGGAAAAAATGAAGAGCTGCTTTTGGAGAATTTTTTCCATTCCATTTTTCCCATTGAGCACCGCAGTGTTTTCAATCCTTTGTTTTTGAAAGATTTATATCTATTGCTCCATAGTGCAACCCAAAAATGCAAGGAAGAGGCATTTGAAGCTGCAATTTTTCATGAAAATCAAGGCAGCTGTTGCAATTTGTTGCTCTCTTATAGGGACCCTGCCTTAAAGCATCGGATTTTGGAATACGTTCGAAATTATCAAATTCCTTCTTCTCAGTTACTTACAGTAGAGCTTGAGTATTTGGGGGTTTCCTATTTAGGATATATTTATTTTGAGGAGGACGATCAGAAGCGGGACATTTTTCTTAAAGGGTGGGAAAACTTGACTTTTGAGCTTCAAATAAGTGACACTTAGAGGCTACTCTTGGACTTTGAAATGGAATTTTAACTTGTATGCAACCAAAAATGCCGATCCTTATTGAACCCTCCATTCTCTCCGGAGACTTTGGAAAGCTCTCTGATGAGGCGAGGCGCGCCCAGGATGCTGGTGCCGATGCTTTGCACATTGATGTCATGGATGGCCATTTTGTTCCTAATCTGACTTTAGGCCCACAGGCTGTTGCAGCTATCAAGCGCTCCACATCCCTTTTTCTCGATGTGCATTTGATGATTTATAACCCTTACGATTACGTTGAGAGATTCGTGGCAGCAGGCGCCAACAGAATTACTTTTCATTTGGAAGCCACCGAAGATGTCGAAGATACATTGAATTACATTCGGCGATGTAATGTGGAAGCTGGTCTGGCATTTTGCCCAGAAACCAGTGAATCCCTGATCCCAAAATATCTCGATAAATGTGATTTAATTCTTCTGATGACAGTAAATCCCGGTTTTGGGGGCCAAAAGTTTATTCCTGAGGTTCTGGAAAAAATTCAATTCACACGCGATATCTGCAACAAGCTCGACATTCGAAAGGGGGGCAAGACCCTTCAAGCGCTAAAACCCGGCGAATCGGACGCGCCATTTAATATCCAGGTCGATGGCGGCATTAACAAAGAAACAGCCAAACAGTGTATAGATGCAGGAGCGAACGTGCTTGTATCCGGGTCCTATCTTTTTGGGGCGCCGAATATGAAAGATGCGATGACACAAATGAGAAATTTGGGAAGGAACGAATGAAAAAAATCGTCATTCATTGGGGGAGGTACCGGCAACTTTGCAGTGTTGCATGGGTTAAAGAATTACGAAGTAGAGCTAAGCGCTATTGTATCTATGGCGGACGATGGTGGAAGTACTGGGATATTGCGCGATGAGCTCGGTGTATTGCCTCCGGGCGATGTGCGCCAGTGTTTGGTGGCCCTTTCCAATTCCTCCAATATGATGCGCTCCTTAATGAATTACCGTTTTGAGAACGGGGGCTTAGAGGGTCATAGTTTTGGCAATCTTCTTTTATCTGCTCTTGAAAAAGTGACGGGAAGTTTTGAGAAAGCTGTCGAAGAGATGGGAAAAATTCTCTTTATCCAGGGTAAAGTTATCCCTGTGACAACGCATCAGGTGCGCCTTAAAATGCTCCTTGCCAATCGCACTCTTCTCGAAGGAGAAAAACAGATTTATCTCTCGCAAGAGATCGATCAGGGATATAAAAGCATCTACTTGGAACCTTTTCCAAAAGCGAATCCCCACGCTATTTCTGAGATCATGAACGCCGATTTAATTGTTATGGGACCTGGCGGCCTTCACACTTCTTTAATACCTAACCTTCTTGTCGAAGGTGTTAGCGAAGCTCTCCGAAACTCTCATGCAAAAAAAATCTTCGTGGTCAATCTGATGAATAGGAAAGGGCAAACGACAGGTTTCAAAGTAAGCGATTATTTAAGCGAAATCGGTCGCTTTATTGGACAAGACATCTTTGATTATATCCTTGTCAACTCTCAAAAACCGCCTCAAGAGTTAATCGAGGTATATGCGGAAGAGGGCGAGCTCGTCGAAAACGATGTCCCTGAAGAGAGAGTCATTTTCACTTCTCTTTTAGGAGAGCCTAAAGAAGCACCGAAAAAGGACCTCATTAAGCGTAGTCTCATTCGCCATGATTCAAAAAAACTAGCCCAAGAGTTAATGAAAATTGTTAATCATCTTTGATCTCGACGACACATTGATCGACACCTCCGGGTGCATCACTTTCTATAAGCTTGAAGACGCTCTAAATAAAATGGTTGGAGCAGGTCTTGTCGTGCCTGATTTTGCAGGGGCTCTAGAGCTGTTGCGCAGGCTTGACAGTTCAGCGATTAGCGCCAGGGCCGCTTTGTCTGAGTTTATTGAGATACTGGGTGCCGACAAGTTATTTTTCGAGATTGGCGAGAAGGAAATTTATGAGGGGCCTGGGCCGGATTTGCCCATTTTCCCTCTTGAGGGTGCGATCCAATTGCTCTCAGACTTGGGGGAGCAGCACCAACTGGCCCTTGTAACCGTTGGCAATCACGATCAACAGATGGAAAAATTGAAAAAAGCTGGTATAGATTCCCGAATTTTTAGTAAAATCCTTATCACCAGGGAAGCAAACAAAAAGCCTCATTATCAAACGGTTCTGGACGAGCTTGGCTATGCCCCATCAGAGGTTTTAGTGTGCGGTGACCGCGTCTTAGTCGATTTGATCCCGGCTAAAGAATTGGGGATGAAGACGGTCCAGATGCAGTGGGGGCGGGGATTGAAACCAGTAAATTCTCGAAGGGATATAGATTATTCCATCACCGAAATCTATGCCCTTAAAAATATTGTGAACAGTTTAATGACCTTTTCTTCGTTATAAGTACGGAATATCAATGACAACAAGTAATCAGTTAGCCCCGGGGATGACACTATCGATCGATGGTAAGATTTATCGCGTAGAATCCTGCGTTAAAGTCACCGTCGCCAAAGGGGTGCCTTTCATCAAGACCAAATTGAAAAATTTGCTCTCTGAAGAAGTGATTGAAAGAAATTTCAAGCTCAATCAGCCAATTCAAGACGTAGCGCTTACGGAAAGACGGCTCGAGTATTTATACCTTGAAGGAAAAGACTACCTTTTCCTCGATATTGGCAACCTCGACCAAGTTTTGGTTCCTTCCCAAGTGATCAGCGATAAGGTAAATTACCTTAAAGAAGGGATCGAGCTTAAAGCGATGTTTTATGGCGAATCGATTTTTTCAGTTGAGTTGCCTCAGTTTTTGGAACTTCTCGTCGTGAAAACGGGTGAGAGCGAGTCCGCTGCCCATGTTGCAAACGCAACAAAACTTGCTATTTTGGAAACAGGAGCAAAAGTTGAAGTTCCGATGTTTATCGAAGCTGGCGACATCATCAAAGTAGATACGCAAACAAGTGAATATATTCAAAGAGTCTAAAGGGAAGCCGTTAAACTTTATTTGGCATCCCCCTAAATTAGGAGAGAAACAGTGGACCTTAAGCAAATCAAGGAATTAATGGCTGCAATGGAACGCGCAGGCATTAAAAAATTGACGATCAAACAAAAAGGTGGCGATGAAGTGCACCTAGAGCGCCATGATGAGACTCCACCTGCGCAACATCACGCTTCCGTTTTCCATCCTCCCGTTTACGCACATCCACCAGTGCGCGAGATAGAAGCAGCGAGGCCCTCTCCTGTGACTAAGCCGGCGCATGAGGATGCCTCTGCAGGAAAAGCGGAAAAACCTGGCAAATACGTCACTGCACCTCTTGTTGGGACATACTATGCAGCTGCATCTCCAGATGATCCTCATTTCGTGAAAGTCGGCGACCGCGTTGATGAAAATACCGTTGTATGCATCATCGAAGCGATGAAAGTCATGAATGAAGTCAAAGCAGGTGCTAGCGGAACAATCGCTGAAATACTCGTCGACAATTCCCATCCTGTCGAATTTGGAACCAAATTATTCCGGATTGTGTAATGAAAAAAGTATTAGTTGCCAATCGTGGCGAGATCGCGGTTCGCATCATTAGAGCCTGTCATGACTTAGGGCTGCAGACTGTTGCCGTCTATTCACAAGCGGACGCTGAGGCTCTTCACGTCCTCCATGCAGATGAGGCCATTTGCATCGGGGAACCCGCTTCGCAAAAATCTTATCTAAAAATCGCCAACATCCTCTCTGCCTGTGAAATTACGGGTGCTGACGCACTGCATCCAGGTTATGGTTTTTTGAGTGAGAATGCCAACTTCGCATCGATTTGCGCCAGTTGCGGAGTTAACTTTATTGGTCCTTCTTCTGAGACGATTACTCTCCTTGGGGATAAGGCTAAAGCAAAAGCGACTGCTAAGGCTGCAAAGTGCCCCGTCATCCCGGGATCAGATGGCGTCATTGATGATGTTCAAGAGGCGATGAAAGAAGCTAGAAGAATTGGATTTCCCGTTTTCATAAAAGCCACTGCCGGCGGCGGCGGAAAAGGGATTCGCATCGCTTATGATCCCGATGAGTTTGTTCGCCAGTTTTCTGCTGCGCGAGCTGAAGCGGAGGTCAGTTTTAACAACCCCTCTGTTTATCTCGAAAAAATGATCGTCAATCCTCGCCATATCGAGGTCCAGGTCATCGGCGATAAACATGGAAATTACGTCCATTTAGGAGAAAGAGATTGCACCGTTCAAAGGCGCAGACAAAAACTGATCGAAGAAGCTCCAAGCCCAATACTCACTCCTGCCCTTCGCAAGAAAATTGGAGAAGCTGCTGTTGATATTGTGAAGGCGGCAAAATATCATTCCGTAGGTACGGTTGAATTTCTGCTCGATGAAGACCGCAATTTCTACTTCATGGAAGTGAATACGCGAATTCAGGTAGAGCATACTGTAACTGAAGAATTGACGGGGATTGACCTTGTCCGAGAGCAAATTCGAATCGCGATGGGAGAAAAACTCAAGTTTAAGCAAAAGGACATCGAGTTTAAAGGACACGTTATCCAGTTGCGCATCAACGCTGAGAATCCTGCAAATAACTTTGCACCCTCTCCAGGCAATTTGGAATATTACATTCCTCCTGGCGGCCCACATGTGAGAGTCGATAGCGCTTGTTACTCAGGCTATCGCATTTCTCCCTATTACGATTCTATGATCGCAAAATTGATTGTAATGGGTAAAGATCGCGAAGAAGCGATTGCCGTTGCTAAACGCGCTCTCAAAGAGTTTCATATCGGAGGCGTTTATTCGACAATCCCGTTTCATTTGTACATGCTGGATGATTTGAAATTCCTCGCATCAGACTTTGCCATCAATTACATTGACCAATTGATCTTAGAGGGCTGTACCTTCACGCCTAAGAAATCCAATTAGGCAAGTTGTAAGGATAAGGGAGGTCCTCTCTCTTATCCCAATTAGTCAAAAAAAGTAGGGTGTCTATCGAACTCCTCATTTCAGAAAACGAAATCCGGTCCAAGATCGCCGAAGCGGCTCGCCAGATTGATGCCGAATACCGGGGTGAAGAACTGACAATCATCATGGTAATGAAGGGAGCCATTTGTCTAGTTGCAGACCTTATTCGCGCTTTAAAAACTCCGCTCACCATCGAGTCTATCAAAGCCAGCAGCTACGGACAGTTGGGAACTCTAAGAGGTGGGCTCACTTTTGCAGGGCTCGGTGATGTCGATCTCTCCCTTAAGAATATTCTCCTTATCGACGATATTTATGATTCCGGAGAAACGCTGACTCAAATCATGGCTCATCTTAAGGAAAAAAAACCTAAAACGCTCAAAACTCTCGTCCTTCTTTCTAAAAAAGTGAAGAGGAAGAGTTCTTATGTTCCCGACTATGTCCTCTTTGAAATTGAGAATCTGTTTGTAGTTGGATACGGACTTGATTATAAAGAGCATTACCGGGGACTTCCCGGTATTTACGTCATGGGAGAGACTCGATGAAGGGTATTATTTTAGCTGGCGGCAAAGGCACACGGCTATTCCCCGTCACTTTGTCCGTTTGTAAACAGCTCTTGCCGGTTTACGACAAACCGATGATCTATTATCCGCTTTCCGTATTAATGATGGCGGGAATTCGGGAAATACTCGTCATAGCCAACCCTGAAGATATCCCTCTTTTTGAAAGACTGCTTGGCGATGGCTCTCAATTTGGATTAAATCTCTCCTATGCCGTACAGGAAAAGCCGGAGGGGATTGCTCAGGCATTTCTAATCGGAGAAGATTTTATTGGGGATGACACAGTAGCTCTAATTCTTGGCGATAACATTTTTTACGGACACAATCTCTCTTCTCTAATCACCTCTTGCTGCAATTTAAAAAATGGCGCGGTGATTTTTGCGTATGAAGTTAAAGATCCTGAGCGCTACGGCGTTGTCGAGTTCGATCTTAAGGGAAATCTCATCGATATCGTTGAAAAACCGCAATCACCCAGATCCCATTTCGCAGTCACCGGACTTTATTTTTTCGATAACGACGTGATTGAGATTGCCCGGAGTTTAAAGCCGTCTCCAAGAGGCGAATATGAGATTACAGACATCAACCGGGCCTACCTTGAAAGAGGGGATCTTCAGCTTCGCATTTTCGATCGCGGTTTTGCCTGGCTGGATACAGGCACCCATTCTGCGCTCCAGCAAGCTTCGCAATACGTTCAAACCCTTCAGGAAAGACAGGGAATCAGCATCGCCTGCCTGGAAGAGATCGCCTACAACATGGGTTTTATTTCTCTAGATGAGCTGCAGCACAGAATTGAAGCATTAGCGAAAAGCGAGTACGGGCAATATCTCAAACAGATGCTGGTACGCAAAAACGGCCTTTGCAATACCTATTAGACTTCTTGAATAAACCAAACATCAAGAAGTCTATTGAACTACTTGATCAGTTTCTTGCGCTGGCGCTTTTTAAAGGGAGTAATTCCTTGTTTGCCGTAGACAACTTCGTGCAGGTCCTCGATCGCCATAAAGGCGGTAGGGTCTACGCGCATAACGATCTCTTTCAGCTCTGATAGATCCAAGCGTTCAATGATGACGAAAATGATCTCTCGGGTATCCCCGGAAAAGCCCCCTTTTCCATGCATGATTGTCAGCCCGATTCCAAGCTCATTCATGATGGCGTTGCCAAGCTCTTTTGGGTGAGAGGAAATAATAAGAGCGGATTTGAGTTCATCAAGGCCGACAATCACAAGGTCGATCATTTTGAAGGCGACAATATAGGTCATCAGGGAGCGAAGCGCGATGTGCCAATCATGAAAAATCCAGCCGTATGCGGCGAAGATAAACACGTTTATGAAAAGCACAACCTGGCCAACAGTAAATCCCATACGCCTGTTGATCAAAATTGCAAGGATTTCGGTTCCGTCCAGGCATCCCCCATGACGGATAATTAAGCCGACACCGATACCGAGGATAGCGCCGCCAAAAACAATGATCTCTAAAGGATCTCCGATAAACGCGGGCGCCTGCTTGAGTAGTACTAAAAATCCTGCAAACAGGACCAGGGCTAGCAGCATGTAGATAACGAAGGAGCGGCGGATAGAGGTGAATGCCCAATAGAGAAATGGAATGTTGAGCAAGATCATGGCATAAGAGAGATAGTTATCGCCATAGAGCCTGGAAATGATCAGCGCAATACCAACGATGCCGCCGTCGATCAATTGATTGGGAACGAGGAAAATACGGATAGCAGCTGCAGCTAAAAATGCACCGACGGCAAGCCAGAGAAATAGCGACAGATAATGAAGGTAGGTTTTTGCAGTGGATTGTTTGGCTGGCATGTGACTTTAGGCCTCGTTTCTTACGTTGTTAAGAAATTTCTTTATGTCAAATCACAACGAAACTACACCAGAAAAAAAGTGAAAGTCTAAGAAATAAATGCAATTTCTTGTGAGGTTATACCCAAGTTGTCTCAAAATTTGGATATAAGAAACGCGGGAAACGGGGCTCGAACCCGTAACTTCTGCCGTGACAGGGCAGTGCTCTAACCAATTGAACTATTCCCGCGCAAACTGTGGTGCCTTTGGGCGCAAAAGGACTCGAACCTATGACCACCTGTGTGTAAGACAGGCGCTCTACCAACTGAGCTATACGCCCGATGCAAATGAATAACAAAGAATAAACAGCGTCTGGATTTTTCACAAGCTCCTTTTAATCTTTCTTGCGCATTTTTTTACTTTTCATAGAGTTTTCGTGTGGAAATTTCCGCCTACTAGGAACTGTATTTTTCTTCGCTCGTACTGCATGCCTATCCATAGAACACTCCCTACAGTGAGCAAATAGGGGAGGGGCAGTTCAGATTTATCCCAAGGACAGTTCCAATCGGGAATATATATAGTATTTATTTTAATTTGGAGATCGAGTTGGTTTTTATATAGTTAAATATTTAGTTTTTATAACTAATTAAAAAAGATACTTTAAAATTAATAATTATCCATGATAAATTCAATTCCTTTATTGATTTAATGTAGTATAAACTATATAATAATGATATCGAATTTAACTTTTTTGGAGTAATAACATGAACTCTTTGACAACTAATACCTTTAATATGAATGCCTCATTTCAAGTGCAGCAAACAGGTAATGAAATCATTGAAGATGCGTTAGAGAAAAAACAAAGATATGAGGATGAGCTCAATCCGTCTAGTCCAACAGCGCACCTGCTCTCTCAAAGAAGAAGGGAAATGCTGCAGAACGAACTTCGTAAGATTGACAGTCTGATCCAATCAAGGTTAAATCCAACACCCCCTCGTGATGTCGTTGGCTCGCAAATCGACGCCTTAAAACAGCTCATCTCCAAGTTGTCATCCCTTAGTCCATCTGAATTCCACAAGGCGATAAAAAAACTTCACCCCGATGTCAAAGCTAAGATCTATCAGATCGTTACCATTGTTTCCGGTTTTCCCAAAAAGGAATCATGGCGCAGCGAAATACTGCTGAAGAATGATACAAGGATTCTGATGCGCAACTTCCCATCCGTTTTTGGGGGCCGCGAAGGACCTTTATTAGATCAGGTTCTAGAAGAGATCGCTGCTGACTATCAAATGTCTCAAAGAATTGGAAATTGGATTCAAATCAGAGATGATAAAGTGCGATTTTTCAAGGAGAGCCTTAAAGACTTCAATAGGACGCACACGCAAATGAATGCTCTCTTTAAAAGCATGCATCCGTGCGTTCAGAATGAATTGCGCTCCCAAGGAATCGATCTCCCATTTTATGGAAGGGGATTCAATGTCAATGCCCACCACACTCTTGGCGCCCACTACGACGGCTTTCAGCGCGCTACCACATTCCGCGTCTATGCGCCGAACGCCCAAGCGATTGAGCTGCATCTCACAGCTTTTGGGCATTCACAGGATGTCAAATCTATGACTAGACTTGAAAATGGGATATGGGAATGGAAGGTTTGGGATAATTACGCAGGGCCTGGACGCACATACTTCTTTGTTGTCACGGATAATGATGGGAAAAGAGTTAAAAAAGTCGACCCTTTTGCTTTTGGCAATCACATTCGCGATCCGGATGGAAAACGAGAAGACCACGAGTCTGTTGTTTTTGATGTGGACAAGGAGTTCTCTTGGACGGACGAGCAATGGATGAACGCGATCCGACCGACCCGCAATCCAGCCAAGGAACCCTTAAATATTTACGAGATCCATGCACCCTCCTGGATGCTGAGCAACTGGAAGCTGAACGAGCACGGCGCAAAAGTGATGAACTGGCGAGAACTGGCGCCCAAGCTCGCTGAGTACTGCAAAGAAAACGATTATAACGGGGTTGAGCTCATGGCGATGTTCTCTCATCCTCAGCCTATTTCGATGGGATATCAGATCACAAACTTTTTTGCTCCTAACTCAGAAATGGGAAGCTGGGAAGATTTTCAGTACTTTGTCAACTACATGCATAATGTTAAGCTGAATAATGGCAAAACAGGGATCAGCATTTTTGCTGACTGGGTTCCTGCCCACTTTGCTATCGACCCTTTTTCACTTTCTAATTTTGATGGGACCCCTCTTCTCGAAGAACCTCACGATTCTGAATGGGGAACGAAGCATTTTGACTTTAAAAAGCAATTCGCCAGAGATTTTCTCGCCTCTAACGCCGATTTCATTATGAAAAAACTTCATATCGACGGATTTCGGGTCGATGCGATGACAACAATGCTCCATGTCAATAAGGGAAATGGAGATGTTAATCTCGATGCAAAGGTGTTTTTTCGCAATATAACCACTTATATTCACAATGTCTATCCAGGCTCAATCCTTATGGCCGAAGATTCTTCTGCTTTTCCAAATCTTACCCGCAAAGTGCATGAGTATGGAGTGAATACTAAAATGCGCGGAATTGGTTTTGATATGACCTGGCACATGGGATTTATGAATGATACCCTAAGTTATTGGGAAAAACCTATTCATGAGAGAAAAGGTGCGTTTGAGGATTTTGTTAAAACTGTCAAAGACGTCGATGGCAATGAGGACTGTCGGCCACGCGGGCATGTTGTTCTTCCTTATTCCCATGATGAGTCTGCAAACGGTAAACCGACGATCTTCACAAAAATGGCCGGAAATACTCGTTTAGAGAAATACGCAAATGGCCGCCTGGCCCTTGCTTATCAATTCCTCCGCGGAGGAGGTCCAGTTCTTGACTTCATGGGTAACGAAATCCTGCAGAGTCAGCAGTGGCACGGATACATCGAACAGAAGACGCGCGAAAAAGAGAGACCCCTAAGACCCACAGTTCAATGGGAAGAGTTAGACCCGATCGTCAATCACTCTGAGCACCACCTTCACAGCGGTGCCCAAGCCAGCCGTAGAGATTTGAACCGCCTCTATCACAACAACCCTGGACTCTGGGATCAAACGGATGACGGTTTTGCCTGGATTCATACGGATAAAGATAACTGCGTGCTCAGCTTCCATCGAAGAGGCCGCGGCCAGCAGTTTGCCTGTATTTTTAACACTTCGGATACCGTCTTAAACGGTTATGAAGTCCCATTTCCATGCAAATCCTATGCGCCAGAGCTCACAAAGCTAATCGGCGTAAAAGAGGTGTATAGTACTGACAACCTAAACTACGGCGGACAAGGAAGAGTAACCTACGTTCAGATCCTCAAAAACAATATTGAGCCTACACACTTTAGACTCGATCTGCCCCCTTACACTGCAGTTGTGTTGGAAGAGGAGTTCACAAAATAGTCCTCTTTGCATTATCTTTCCCCCTAAGAACACCATTTCTCAGGGGGAATGCAACATGAGACGAATTCTTTGTAGTTTATTACTCCTATGCGGGTGCTCTCCAAATTCATCAAATGAGTTCCGTAAAGAAGGGGAGGCGCGCTGCAAATCTCTAATCCAAGATCTTGGAAAGATCGAAAATCGCGAACAGCTCCTGGCCATGGAACCTGAACTCAAAAAACATTTTGAATCCCTAATCAATTTGATGATCCAGGCGCGAGAATTCCAGCAAAAACATCTCGATGATCTAGGAACAGAAGTTGCCTATGAAGAAGACAGCGCTGACATCAGGCTCGAAGAAGAGCTGCGCCGTATTTATGGGATTGAAGGAGGAAGAGAGATCATTGAAAGATGTCAGCATGAGGCACTCTTCCGCCTAGATGCCTATGAGCGCTCACTCGCTAAAAAGCGAGAGCAGTTGATCCCGCATTCCAAAGGATGAAAGATCAGGGTTATACCCAAGTTGTCTCAAAATTCGGGTATACCCATGTCATTTATGTATTTGGTGGAGTTGGATTGTTTTCTGAAAAGAACTTGTTGAAGTGATCTTTTCGATCGTGAAAATGGTCGAGGTCTGTCAGTTCACTGACGTGGATGGGAACTGCTGCCGCATACCCTGTTTTAAGCAGGTGGACATCACTATCTTCATGTTCATCGTGTTCATGCCATTTACCGCCGAGCCAATAATAGGGATGACCTTCAGGATGTACCCGTTTATCGAGGTCTTCAATCCAGTATCCTCTGCCCTGTCTAGCCATTTTTATCCCTAAAATTTCTTTGGTCTCAGGGAAGTTAACATTGAGCAGAGTTCCCTTGGGAAGGGGATGTTCGATCATATGCATGACAAGAGGCGTTATCAAATGGATTGCTTTTTTATAATCGGGATTCGTGTAATCGACACAGGAAAACGCAATTCCTGGAATATTGCGCAATATTCCTTCGATCACACCGCCAATCGTTCCGCTGTAAAGGACATTTCTGCCTGAGTTCGCCCCGCGATTGATTCCGGAAACGATCAGATCGGGAGGGGAGTCGAGAATCACGTTTATCCCCATACGGACGCAGTCAGCAGGGGTTCCCGTGACTTTCCATGCCGGTGTCTCCTTATCCCATGGGACAGGAAGAATTTGGATCGGGTCTCGAAGGGTGATCGCAGCGCCAACGCCTGACTGTTCAATCATCGGAGCGACAATGTAGAGCTCTGCTACATCCACAAGGGCTTCCCAGAGGTATTTCAACCCCGGGGCCATGATCCCATCGTCGTTGGTGACTAAAATTTTAGGCTTCTTTTTCATAAATCCTCGCTTAAAGACATAGTTTAGCAAATCGTGCAAAAGCGATCTGCAATAATCTTTAAGTATCTGAAAGCGAAGGTTTTACTTTTCCCTTTGGCTCAGTAATCATTGAGACGAGGACAATTAGGACAAAACTTACCGTAAATCCAGGGACCATCGCGGGTATTGTGACAGGTATAAACTTATTGAGATATGGCCAAATGCCGGCAAGGATCCCTCCTGAGAGGATGCCTGCCCATGCTCCGTATTTATTGATTCCCTTCCAATAAAGGGAGAGAAGAAGAAGAGGGCCAAAAGAAGATCCAAGCCCTGACCAGGCGTACAGTACGAGTGAATAGATTGTGCTAACTTTGCCATAGGCAATGACAAAAGCGACAAGAGAAACGAAAATAACGCCAATCCTTGCGACAAGGAGGAGCTCTTTCGAAGATGCGGTCTTTCGGAAAATCCTTTTGTAAAAGTCCTCGGTAATGCTTGAAGAAAGAACAAGCACCTGAGAACTCATTGCGTTGATCGTCGCAGCAAGGACGGCGCATAGGATGAGTCCCACTAAAAACGGAGGGAAAGAGTTCTTAACCATCTCGATGAAGACGAGCTCTGTATCTTTTAGGCCATGAGTGAAAAAAGCGATGCCGATCAGACCGACGAGTGTTGCTGCGGTTAATGATAAGATCATCCAACTCATTCCGATCATTTTTGATTTAGAGATCTCATGGACATTGCGTATTCCCATGAATTTTGTGACGATGTGAGGCTGTCCGAAGTAACCAAGTCCCCAGCCTGCTGTCATGCTCAAGATCTCGAGAATGGTCTTTGCAGAAAAATCGGGAAGCAATGTCATCGTCAAATGTTTTGCATTGATTGCACTAGAAACACCGGCCCATCCTCCAACTAGGTGAAGCATAAAGAAGGGAACGAAGATAATGACTGCCATCAGAAAGAATCCCTGGAAAAGATCGATCCATGCGAGTGTCGTATACCCCCCGGAAAAGACGTATGGGACAACGATGACGATGCCAATCAAAACACCCCAGTAGTAATTCAAATTGAAAAGGGTTTCGAGCAAAAGTCCCAGGCCCACAAGCCCTGCGGAAATATAAATTGTATAGAAGATGAGCGACATGATCGCTGTGAACACGCGAATTGTTCCTGAAGTGTCTGCAAGTCTGCTCTCGAAAAAGGATGAGAAAGTTAAGCTGTTGTATTGTTCCGTTGCCACGCGGATCTTCGGCGCAATCAATTGCCAGTTGAGGAACATGAAGAGAATAAGTCCAATTGCTGCCCAACCGCTGAAGAGGCCTCCTGTAAAGATCACTGCAGGATAACCCATAAAGAGCCAGCTGCTCATATCGCTTGCATGCGCAGCGAGCGCTGTCAGCCAGTAGTTCATGGAGCGGTTGCCAATGATGAAATCGGTGGCAGAGATTTGTTTGCGATAGGAAAAAAATCCCACCATCAACAAGACAGCGAAGTAGCAAATCACCGCCAAAAGTTCTTCAATATGCATATTTTCTCCAGTTCCCTCTTCAAATCACAAGCGACCGTGGGGTATTTGAACACACACAACTTATCACGTTAACGAAATAATGAAAATTTCTTCTATCATTTAATTAAGGCTTTTTGAGAGCCATAGAGCAAAGAGGCGGATCCGAGGTTCTCTTTTGCGTTGGGAAAGATCTTTTCCACCTCTGCAATGAGATCTTTTGTCTGTTTGCGCACCGAGTTTTGGCCGACAGGACACTGGCAGAGAATTCTGACAAAGCCGTACATTTTGGCAAATTCCACAATTTCCTCCTCTGCAATGAAAATGAGGGGACGAATGATGGTGACCCCATAATCATGCATAGGAACTTTCGGGAGCATTGCGGCGAACTCTCCCTTGTGGAGCAAGTTCATCAAAAGGGTCTGGACGCTGTCATCGCGATGATGCCCAAATGCCACGGTCGTTGCCCCAACACTTTTAGCCGCTTCAAAAATTAGAGATCTTCTTTCTCTCGAGCAGCTATAGCACTCAAGCGTCTCCCGCTTCTGTTTGGAATCGCAGGAAATATAATTTACCCCGAGCTCCTTGCAAATCCCTCTTAAAAACCCCTCGCTGACCCCAGCCCCGCAAGAAAAAGGCCCTCCGACGTGGATCGCGGTAATCTCAAATGGGGGGAAGCCCCTGCCGGAAATGGCGCTAAGAAGATAGAGCAGGGCCAGGCTGTCTTTGCCTCCGCTTAGAGCAATAGCGATCTTGTTTGAGCTGTCCAGAAGCTCAAATTCGTAGAGGGCCTTGCGGCACATGCTCTCCAGCCTGCGTCCCAGCCCTGTCCATGGCGGACGGGCAACGGGTAAGTGTAAATTTAATATTTTATCCATAAAATTGTCCCGCAATTGTACTTCTTCCCCATTAAGTGCTCTATAGATTTTTACTGGACTGAATCGAATTTTTTAGATATTCTGTCCGCAAATTTTAAGAGGTCCTAGATGGAAAAAGTTGGGAGAAACGACCCTTGCCCGTGTGGATCAGGCAAGAAGTTCAAAAAGTGCTGTGAGATGAAGCAAACGCATAAGAAGATCAATGCCCAATTGATTTCTTCACCTTCATCCCAGGCTCAAGAGACCCAAGACACATCCAAGGTCTCTTCACTTTTTTTCAAGAAGACTTCCGCTCCTAAAATGCCACCAGAGGAGCCTCCAAATCCAGTCATGTAACGCAAATATCTTGAGCGAAAAACAAGGCTCATGATATTGTTTCGAGACTCAAATGCTGGTGTAGCTCAATGGTAGAGCATCCGCCTTGTAAGCGGACGGTTGAGGGTTCAAGTCCTTTCGCCAGCATACCTTTCTCATTAGTCCCGTTTCTCGGGGGTGTCGCATAGTGGCAATTGCGGGGGACTGTAAATCCCCTGACTTCGGTCTTCGTGTGTTCGAGTCACACCGCCCCCATTTTTTCTATGAAAAACTCCCACATTTCGACATAAGAAATCATGGTTTTTAAGACCGGTTTTTTCAGGAAAATTACGCACTTGAGAAAAGTTTTAACAGCTCTTTTTGAGGAGATTATGGATGAAAGAGATCACAATTAAAATCATCTATGACAACTGCAAAGAAAATAATGACCTTCAAGAAGGATGGGGATTTTCTGCTCTTATAGAGGCAGATCAGCGCAAAATTCTGTTCGATACCGGAAATGATCGAAATGCTTTTTTTTCTAATACAAAAAAAATGGGCATCGACCTTAGAGAAGTTACGGATGTTATGTTTTCGCACAAGCATGATGACCATATGGCAGGATGCAGAGAAATTCTGGGAGAGTTGCAAGAAAAATGCCGAGTTTATCTTCCTAAAGGCTTCCCAGCTAAGTTGGTGCCTCAAAATTTGCAAGTTCAAAAGATCTCAGATTTTCAGGAAGTGGGAAAGAATGTCTTTTCTATGGTCCTAAAAGGAGGAATTTTTCTGCATGAGCAAGCTTTGATTCTCCGAATGGAGAAAGGGCTCGTCATTATTACTGGTTGTGCTCACCCAGGCATTATAGAGATCCTAGAAGCTGCTCAGAAAAGACTAAATGCCCCTCTTTATTTTGTCTTGGGAGGATTTCATTTGTTTCGTAAAGACCGTCATTTTATTGAGAAAATAGTGACTAAGTTTCAAACTCTTCAAGTTAAAAAGGCGGCTCCTTGTCATTGTTCTGGAGAGCCAACCATCGCTCAATTTCAAGAAGCTTACCAAGATGACTTTTACAAAATTGGGACTGGATCTACATTAACGATTTCCTAGAGAGGGAGATTTTTTTGTTTGCCTTCGGGTTGAACTGGTAAGGAATCCCTGTCGACTACCGCAGGAAAGACGCTAGATTGCCAAGAGGCGTAGTCGTCTGTAGAAATCGACAGATTTATAATTGCATAATAGCGCAGTTGAACGGTAAGAGCTTAGTTGAAGTCAGTCAGTAGTTCAAAATCGATACGAAGAACCTTGGCTAGCTTTTTAGCTACTTTTTCACCAACGACTCTCTGGCCGTTTTCCATTTTAGAGATGTTTTCCTGACTAATGCCAGTACGTTTAGCAAGCTCTTTTTGAGAGAGACCTTCGCGATACCTAGCGCCACGCAGAGCCAAACCCGATTTCTTGTATTTGGCAATCCGATCTTTAGCAAGCTCTTCCCAGGGAATGGACTCAGATTCGCCGTATTTTTCCAAAAAATCTTCAAGTTTTTGCAAATGCTTAGCGGGAACAAAGGTCAGTTTCTTGGCTTTACCAGGCATTTCAATAACGACCTTGCAGGCCACTTGTTTAGTAAGGCGCGCCTTCATGTGTGCCGACATAATATACCTCAATCTGTTTAGTTTTTTTATTTATTACTCTCCAGCACGCGACATAAGTCGGTTTGCCTCTGCGGAGGTGGCAGTGGAAATGCCCTTCCTCTAACGGACCAAAGTGCGGCCAGTCGGGTAGTAGCGGACCATTTTTTGTTAGATCAAGCGCCAGTAAGTCTATTACATCATTAATGGATGGTCTTGACCCGCTCAACTTGAGTTTTTTGTATTGCTTTCCAGCTTTTACGGAAAAGTCTACAGTCCAATTAGGCATTCCATTCCTTTATCTCCCTTCATTATACCTCACATATTGACATATGTCAAAGAAAAACAGAAAATATGCGAATTTTACGCACTCGGCAAAATTCAACTGGCTTAAAAGGGGATAAGACAGCATCATTGACCCATCTTTAAGTGATTGGTTCTATTGAGGCTGTATCATATGGTTGAGTCTGGTTGAGAATTATGATCCGACTGTAAATCCCCTGACTTCGGTCTTCGTGTGTTCGAGTCACACCGCCCCCAATTTGTCTGTAGAAATTAGCCCAAAATCTCTCATCCAAATCGCTGCTTTTTGGCCCTGCAGGGGACTCAAATGGGACAGCGGTATTCAACATATTGACTTTTTTTGACCTCGAAGGTAATCTTTTTTTCTTCTCATAAATTGAGAGCATCATTCTTTAAATGAAAGACTCATCACCAATGCATTTGTCATTATTGTAATGTTAAAGAATGGGAAAATCTCTGATTTCAGAGAGTATCGCATGGTGGGATTTCCCTATATGCGGCATCCTTCAAAACAGGAGATGTGAATTTTGCAATTCTCTCATCAGTATTCTTATCTCCTAGATAAAATTCGTTTTTTAATCTCTGGACGCACGAAGCCCCTACTGGTAGCCTTGGATGGGCGCAGTGGAGTTGGTAAGTCGAGTATGGCTCAAGCAATTGCTCAAGAATTGGGAGGAATCGTTGTAATAGGGGATGACTTTTTCTCTGGCGGTCCAGATTCTGAATGGGACGTTCGAAGTGCTGAGGCTAAGGTTGCAGATTGCATAGACTGGAGACGCCTTCGCAAAGAAGCTCTCGAACCGTTGCTAGCTGGCAGGCCGGCATCTTGGCATCCCTTCAACTTCATTTCGGGTATTGGTTTATCTGAAAAGGTGATACAGCATAACCCGGCTCCTGTAATCATTTTAGATGGAGCTTACTCTTGTCGCCCCGAGTTGGCCGATATTGTGGATCTTGCGGTGTTGATTGAGCTGTCTGATGAAAAACTGCGACGCCAACGTTTGCTCGCTCGGGAAGGTTACGATTTTATGGCGTCTTGGCATAAACGCTGGGATGTTGCTGAAGACTACTATTTTACACAAGTAGTACCTCGCACAATGTTTGATCTTGTCATTACGGCTTGAGCAACGGCCTGGAATGGTGAGAGGCTGTACAAAGTTACGCTGAAACACCCAAGCGACAAGGTAGTCTGTGATGGATTTTTTTGTAGAGGCAATCCAGGCGTTCCGAACAGAGGCTCCCGATCCAAGAATCGTCTAATCTCTTACCGCACCCCGTGACCGGTTACAAAAAATTAGCAGAGTAATAAGCATTAACAACGCGGCAACAACATAAACGGATATAGGATTGTACAGGTATATTATACCGGCAGCAGTGGGGCCGAAAATTTCATATAAAGAGTGCAGGCCTTGATTTACTCCTTGTAGTTGTCCTTGTTTGTTTTCGCTGACAGACTGAGAGAGTATATTGTTATAAGATGGGTCAAATAACCCTTCTCCAGTTGTAATCAATATAATTGCGATCCACAGTAAAATGGACATTCCGTGATTCCCAGCGATCACTATTAAAATAAATCCCGATATTACAATAAGAAGGCCGCTGAGTCCTATAGTTCGTTCTGAAAATGTGAGCAATCTGGGAAGTAAAACGGCTCGTGAAAGAATGTCGCATAATCCTATAATCGCAAATAATGCTCCAATCTGAGCGGGACCCCAAGTAAAGACGTTACTTAAGTACACAGAAATATTCGTTTGATAAAAAAGAAGACCGATAAAGAAAAATGCACCTAATATGAAAGCTTTTCGTGCTTTTTTAAGGCTGAAAATGTCTTTAAAATGGGCAAACGTATTAAAAGAATTAAATGTTATGTTTTTTGCGCGCTTTTCTTTCGCGAGGGTTTCGGGTAAGAAAAAACATAAGAACAGCGCTGTAATAATTGAGATTCCTCCCGCGATATAAAATGGGAGTGAAACATCTTCAATAGCAAATAATCCGCCAATTGCTGGACCGATCATGAAGCCGATCCCATTGGCAGCTCCAAGGTAACCATAGAACTTTGTCCGTGTTTTCCCTTGCGAACTATCTGCTACATAAGCGTATAACGCGCCGAGATCTCCTGCAGCAATTCCGGCAATCATTCTGCCAACAAACAATACCCAGAGAGCGCCGCCAATGCCCAAGACAAAATATCCAGCTGCAGTTCCAAGTAAACTAACGAGCAAGATTGGTTTTCTGCCAAAATAATCACTCAGAGATCCCATGATAGGAGCTGTGAACAATTTACAAACGGCGTAGAGAGAAACAAGAATGCCTAAATAAGGAGCAATTTGTTCTACGGGGACATACAGTCTAAGAAGGAATGGGAAAAGAGGAATAACAATAGTAAGTCCTGCCGCATTCAGACCAGCTATGAGTAAAATTAACCAAAGTTGCTTGTTCATAACAATTTTCTCCTTTTATTTATTTTTCCAAGAATGAGAAGGATGCCATGTTAGTTTTGAGAATTCGTCGGAGAAAGCACTTTCTAAGATAGGAGTGAGGAATTGGCTGATTTGATTGATTGCGATTCCTAATGAGTCTGGAGCCAAGCTCAACTGATTTTTATGCACAAAAGATTTCCATTGGGCAATTTTTGTAGGATTGCAAGCAAATGCATTCGAAAAACACTCGGGAGATGAATCTATTGGAGTTTGCCTTTGTTGAAAGGTTGCCCGAATGGCCTGCGCTAGAATTTTGCCGTTGAATGGAAATTGCTTGGAAAGGGTCCAGACGTCAAAAAAATCTTTCATCCTACTGTTCGTGATTCCTCTTTTCACCATGGTTTCCAACTTTTCAGCAATTACGCTCTCGATAGTGTAACCCTCTAGCTGTGGCGCCGGTAGATCCAAAATAGTGGGATAAGAAAATAATTGGGGCTTAGGAGTAATGATGTCGCCAAACCCAATATCGATTTGCATGCTAATCTTTGCCTTATTAAGTTCTCCTATGAATCCTACACGGATTCCTTCGTATTCGGCTTCTGTTTGAATTACCTCGCCTTTAACAGTATTGGAGAAAAAAAACATTCCGTCATCAAGGGCAATGCTTTCTTCACAAACTTCCCGGCAGATTTTTTCCAGATTCTCAACTGAGTTTGTTGTTTTCCCCAGGAGATCGATATCCATTGTGGCCCGATGGTCCATTGCCTTCCAAGCTCTGAACATCAGAGCTCCCTTTAAGAAGAATTTATGAGAGTGATCAGAAATAGAGAGTCGGTAAAGGAAACGCTCAATAGCATAGTACTGAAGCAGTTCCAGGAATGGGCGTTTGGTCTCTCTTGATTTATTGAATAGTTTGGCCCGTATGGAGGCTGGAATATTGACAATGTTACGATGACTCATTAGTGATAGCTTCGATGTAGGGTGTGATGATTTTTTCTATTCTTCCAGCTTTGGCAAACCGCATGATTAAGTCTAGTCTAGGACGACCTTGTTTCCAATATTTTTTTAAAGCTTCTATTGCAACGTTGATTCCCACCTTATTTCGGAATTTAAAGCAATCGACCAAGGTCTTTTCCTTCGAGTAGCAGTGTATAGTCACACCTTCCAACTCATGAGTTTCAATACCCTGTTCGAAAGTAGAGTTGGAAAACCAATGAAAGTGTGTGGGGGGGTAATCGATTTTAGGAGGTTTATAACCCTGTGGTACAGCCATGTAAACAAAATGGGGAATTTGGGTGGTCAGGTTGTGAAAAAAGAGGGCGGAGATAAGGCAAATAACTCCACGCGGTACTTTTTTTGCCACAGTAATTAGATCAGGTTGGGTGTGGCCAGGAAGACCGGGGATGCAGTAGAGTCCCTTTTGCATCTGTTCAAGAAGGCCCGTATTTTTTAGTGCGTAAAGGGTACGAGGATGGATGCCCCTTCGGATGGCATCACTGGAACGCAAGATCCCTCCGCATGCCTTAAATATGTCGAGGGCTTTTCGTTCTGCCTTCGTGGTCTTTTTTTTAGCCATAAATGATGGATAGCTTTTACTATATATTCTTATATTTATAGTAAAAGCTATCCATATTAGAGTCAAGGAATTTACGCTACTGCCCAAATTCAACTGGCATGAAAGGGGGTCGGCCGGAATAACGGGGGCCTTCTTTAAGGTGTTGATTCTGTATAGGCTGCGTGAGCTGGTTGATGTAGACCGAGTACTAGCCACACCGCCCCCATTCTTTGGAGGCAAAATCGAAATATATTAAATTTTCGTCGCTTTAAGTGCTGAAACTACCGATTTCTCAGATCTCACGGATCCTGAGTTTGCTGAAAGTATTATTGAATGAGGGTGTCCCAATAATTCTGCATCTCTTTAGAGAGGTACTTTTTTAGAAACTTATAGTTAAGATGGTCAGATTGAGGGCCTTCTGTGTCTATAAATGCGAATTTGTTATTTTTTGTGAACGGAACATTATTAACTAAAAATAGCACACTGGACCCACCATACCCATGCTTTATAATGGAATATAACTCATCTAGATGTTTGGTCTTAATGCCCTTCTTCCACATGTATTCCGATTCTTCTTTGCTTACGAGTTGCATATCCGTCTCTACTACGATGATAGGCTGAGGATTTACTGCGCTGGAATAAGGATAAATGGGGGGAACGAACAACCATTTGTCTGGGACTGAAAAATAGCGAATGTTATTACGCTTGATAATTTTTCTTATTTTTTTTGCTTCAGCGCAACGTCTTGCTAGCCATAGCCAGTGGGGGAGCTGTTTACGAGATCTAGTTTCTGAATCGAGATTCAATTTAAACAGGTAGCCTGGCACTTTTGGATGCCGAGCAACGATTATAAAGCTGTTTGCCTTAGGAGGAACGAGGATCTCAAATCCCGCTTCAACAAGCGTTCTCTCATTTTCAAGAACTCTTGATTGTGAAAAAATCGAATCAAGAGTTGCTTTTATTGGATGATTAAGTGGGATAAGATAATCAGCGATCTTTGAACGCATCTGATCAGTAAGCAAGGGATTGTCTTCAAAGTTTGGATAGTTCTGGGGTACAGAGCTAGTTGCGGCAGCGGCAAAACAATTCAAACTTAGAAAAACTAAGATGAAAACGTAAAATCTGTTAGACCCAAGAAACCTCAAAAATTGGGCTCTAGGGCTTGCTAAAGTCTCGAGGATCACAGGTCCGGAGGCGAATTTTCGAGGTTTTTTGGATGTGTGGTTCATACGTGATTAAGAGTGTGTTCGTAGAGTTATTTCATAAACTTGGAATTTGGATTCTTAATGCATTCTTAATTTTTTACAAGTCAAAAGTTCTTCAATAGCGTCCCATCGTCCTAAGTCCCCTATGAGGATCAGCCTAGAGTTCTTATGTTTGACATTTCTCGGAAAATTTCTAGAATCTTGCGGTCACGCCTACAATGAGGCCCTGAGCCCAAAAATCGGAATTTTTTAAGGAAAAGTCGGGCCTTTTTGCTCCTTTTGCAGGCTGCGCGGGGCCTGGCATTCCAAATGGAGTGGGGGCTTGCTGAGTACCTACAGTATCTCTTGAGGCGTCGGCAAGGGCTGTCAAAGTCGGGTTGATTTTGCGATCGATTTGTTTTCCTGGGCGCGCTACTGCACTGATCCAAAGCAGCGAGTAGCCAGCGCCGAGCTCAAAGTAGCGTGAGATTTTTATGTTCGCTTGGACATGGGCATCGACAACAGCAGCAAAGACCTGGCGATGATAGGTTCCTATGTTTGTCTTTTGCGCAAAAATTCCGCCTTTGAGTGTTTCACCTGCTGTATTTTTTGTTTCGTAAAACAAATTTCCGTTCGATGTTTTCGAAGAGCCGTGGATATGGATTGCTTCGAGTGCTGCGCCAAGTCCTACTTGCAAAATTCCTTTCACATCGAGATATCGGCTGGCATATTCTGCGCCTATTCCAGCCTGGCCGCCGTAAAAATCATTGTTTGTTTTGAAGCTGTCTTTTGTGTTTGCAAATGCAAAGCCAAAGGGGAAGCCCGGTACAGTGTGCGTAGACACCCGAAATTTGAGCTGCTCTTTAAGTTGCAGCCAACGGAATCCTGCTATGGCGTTTAGTTGAAAGAGATGCCACTTGGCAAACCGATAGACGCTATTGAGTTGTGCGCCCTGGAATTTGCTGGATAGTTTTAAGTTGAAATTGCCTTGGAAACCGGGCATGTCCTCTAAGGGACCTGGCAGCAAATAGATGCTTTCACCGGGCGAGCCGTTCAAGCCCCATAATCCTGTAATGTCATAAATCGGAGCTGCATAGGAGGGGGATCCTAATGCACCGGAGGTGTGTAGGGATTTTTTGCGAGACGTGGTGGGTAAAAGAAAATAACTGGTTTCGAGTCCGATCTGCTGAGAATGGCTTAGCCACAATCCTGCCGTCACTTGAATTCCATTCATCCAACCCATATCGATGTGTTGTTTTCCGAGCTTAATTTTTGTGCCAAGCTGTCCCAATGCTCCGACGATGGGATCGGATAATGATCCCTTTGTGACAAGCGGCACCGGCAGGGGATTTTTTTTAATTGACCACAAGAGATATTCGCCTTCAATCCACACCGGCAAAGAGTTATCTGCGCCTGTAAGAGGGGCGAGCATGGAGAGAAATAGGGGTAATAAGAGACGCATTATTTTCATGACAATATTCCCAATGGAGTAGCAGTTTGATCATCGCTTGATTTTTTTAGTCTGGATTTTGAAAAAATCGTAATCGAAATTGAAAAGCATCTCCAGCTAAAAGTTAGGCAAAGCATCCTGCCGCTCCCAACTTTTGAAGTTGTTTGGGTATATACCCAAATTTTGAGACAACTTGGGTATAACATAGGTTTTGAATATAATCATTTGTGAAAATATTACATCTAATTTATAACGAAATCATCTGAGTTTTTTAATAATATATGGTCTAATCGTGAAATTAGAAAATAAAATCGTCTTAATTACTGGCGCTGCGAGTGGAATCGGAAAAAAGATCGCAGAAAAATGCGTCCTCGAAGGCGCTCTCGTCGTCATTGCAGATCTCGATAAGAATAAAGCTACGGCTGCAGCGGAAGAGATGACGGTAAATGGTGGCAAAGCCGTTTCCATCGCAATAGATGTTACTGATGAGTCTCAAGTAGACACGGCTATCGAAGAGATCATAAAAAAACATGGACATATCGATGTCTTAGTCAGCAATGCAGGAATTCAGCATATCGATCCTATCGATAAGTTGAAGCTGAGCGACTGGAAAAAGATGATGGCAGTGCATCTAGATGGCGCCTTTTTAATGACCCGTGCTTGTTTGCGCTCCATGTATGCGAGTCAAAGGGGTGGAAGCATCATTTATATCGGCTCCGTTCATTCCAAAGAGGCATCAGTATTAAAGGGGCCCTATGTCACAGCAAAACATGGATTGGAAGGGCTCTGCAAGGTTGTTGCAAAAGAGGGAGCCGCCTATGGTGTGCGATCCAATATGGTCTGTCCCGGATTTGTTCGGACGCCCCTTGTGGATGCCCAAATTCCGAAGCAGGCTAAATCGTTAGGAATCACAGAAGATCAAGTGATCAAAGAAATAATGCTCAAAGAAACGGTCGATAAAGAGTTTACAACTTCAGAAGATGTTGCTGAAGCAGTCCTTTTTTTTGCGTCGTTTGGTTCGAAAGCCTTGACAGGACAATCTCTTGTTGTCAGCCACGGCTGGTTCATGCAATAAAAAAAGGAACTTGGAAGGGAATTCATGCGGAAAAAAGAAATTAGAGAAAGAGCATTTGCAATGCCTTTTTGCAATCCCACATATCCTCGCGGACCTTACCGTTTCGTCAATCGAGAATATCTGATCATCACCTATGAAACAGATTTGGATAAGTTGAAGGCCGTCGTGCCGGAGCCGCTAGAAGTTACAGAGCCTTTTGTAAAGTACGAATTCATCCGCATGCCCGATTCAAGCGGGTTCGGGGATTACACGGAATCGGGACAGGTGATACCGGTGCTTTACAAGGGGAAACCAGGTAATTATGTCCATTCCATGTACTTAGATTGCGAGCCTCCCATTGCTGCCGGCCGTGAAATTTGGGGATTTCCAAAAACTCTTGGAAAACCTTCTTTGCGCGTGGATAGCGATGTGCTTGTCGGAGAATTGTATTACCAGCAGGTCCGGGTCGCTTTGGGCACAATGGGCTACAAATATAAAGCTGCTGATACCCAAGCCATTGAAAAAAGCTTTTTAGAGACGCCAAACTACCTGTTAAAAATTATTCCTCACGTCGATGGAACAGTTCACACTTGTGAATTGGTTTCCCATAAGTTAATCGATGTGAAGGTCAAAGGAGCGTGGGAGGGTCCTGCCAAATTGGATCTGATTTCACACGTCATGGCACCTGTCGCTGATTTACCCATTCGGCGGGTCGTCTCAGCTCTCCACTTAGTGAGCGATTTGACTTTGCCCTATGGACATGTTGTGCACGATTATTTAAAAGACTAAGTATGAGGTCGTCTTGGTATTTCCAATGTACTCCTAATACTTGGATCCTTATTATTACATAATAAAAGGAGCCGTAGTCATGTCATTTCAAGCATTTCTTAATGAGTTTGTTCCCAAAGTACAGAAGAAGAGTAAGCAGGTCAACCAGGCTGCTTGGATTCTAGAGACAACTGGCAGCAAGGATGCGGCAGAATTAAAGGCTGCCCTAGAGACGGAATTCCGCCTGCTTTTTAATGACAAAGAGACATTTCAGCAGCTTGTGGCTTGGGACCAAGATCCGGAGTTAACCCACCCATTTCTGAAAAGGCAGCTAAATGTACTCATCAGGGCGTTTAAACCTAATCTGATAGAGAAAGCGCTTCTTGAGCAAATCGCTTATGAAGAGGCGAACATTTCTTTTCTCTATTCTAATTTTAGACCACAGGTGAATGGGAATTCACTTTCAGAAAATAATATCAGAGAAATTTTAAAAAATGAAGATGACATTCAGATTAGAAAAGAGGTTTGGAACGCCTCCAAACAGGTTGGCAAGGAGCTGGCGCCGGCTATTTTGAAACTTGTAGCTTCAAGAAATGAGGCCGCGAAGAGCTTGGGATATGATAACTATTTTTCTATGCAGCTAGAGCTCCAAGAGGTAGACGAGAAGTGGCTATTTGAAACACTTAATTCGCTCGCGCAAAAATCTGACGCTGCTTATCTAGGTATGTTCGATGCGATACAGACACATCTTTCGAGTAGGTTCCATGTTCCTAAAGAGGAAATTGGACCATGGGGCTGGTCAGAGCCGTTTTGTCAGGAAGATCCCCTTGATGCGAGGGAGCTTGATACAGTTGCCAAAGATGTAGATATTTTAGAGCAGTCCAGACAGTTTTATTTGGCAATGGGGATGCCCGTGGAAGAGATTCTAGGGCGCAGCGACAATTTTGAACGTCCGGGAAAAAGCCAGCACGCCTTTTGTATCCACATTGATCGAGAAGGGGATGTGCGCACTTTAAATAATATTAAGCCCACGATTAAGTGGTTAGAGACCGTTTTGCATGAGCTCGGGCATGCGGTTTACGAATGCGGATTCGATCGTACGCTTCCCTGGCTCCTCAGAGAACCTCCCCATATGATCACGACAGAAGCGATGGCTCTACTGGCCGGAAGACAAGCTTACCGCAAGCATTCCCTTCAAGAGCTCGCAAAAGATTCACCTGATTCTCTGAGACTAAAAGCAGAAGAGAGTTTGAAACGAAGACAGCTCATTTTCAGCAGGTGGGTGCTTGTGATGACTTATTTTGAAAGAGAGCTCTATCGCAATCCGACTCAAGATTTGAACCAGCTGTGGTGGCAGCTTGTCGAAAAGTTCCAAAAAATCAAGTCCTCCGGGAGCACAAGCGGGTGCGATTGGGCTGCTAAAGTTCACATAGGACTTGCTCCCGTGTATTATTTTAGCTATTTGCTAGGAGAGCTTTTTGCGTCTTCGATCGAAGAAAAGAATCCTGTTTTCTCATCGAAACAAACGGGGGATTATTTAAACAAAATGGTCTTTTGTCCTGGGAATTCCTTAAGTTGGAATGACTTGATTGAACATGCAACGGGGAAAAAACTTGACGGGGATGCATGGCTAGCTCAATTTGCGTAAAAGTCCATGAGTATCAGGATTTAATCACAATTTTTAACCAATGTTTCGAGGAAGAGTATAATACGCAGCTTGTGAAGGGCGACGAGGAACCCATCTACCTGCCAGCGGATGGAAGCAGGCCCTATCATGCCATTTTCTTCGCGCGCGGTTTTTTCTCTAGCGCTCTGCATGAGTGTTCTCATTGGCTCATTGCGGGAGAAAAAAGAAGACTGCAAGTCGATTTTGGATACTGGTATGTGCCTGACGGGCGTACAGCGGAGCAGCAGACGCTCTTTCAAAGTGCGGAGGTAAAACCCCAAGCGATGGAATGGATTCTTTCTAAGGCAGCAGGATACCCTTTTCGTTTAAGCATTGATAATCTAAATGGCGAGAAATCGGATCCTTCTGCATTTATCGAAGCCGTCTATAACCAAGTAAAAGTTTACTGCGGGCAAGGCCTTTCAGAAAGGGCCAAACGTTTCCGCGAGGCGCTATGCCGCTTTTATGGAACTTCTTTAGATCTTCAAATTGCTGATTTTCATATAGAGTCCCTCTATTGAATTTCTCAATTCCCGAAAATTACTTACCGAAACTGTTTCTTGAGACCAAATATCAAAATTAATCAGCATTTGGGTCAATGCCGATTGATTTTGATGTTCGGTATACATGCAGAAAATTCGTATGCGTGATCGCCACACACAATAAGTTTGCAAAATAAAATTTTATTTCTTAGGCTCTTTGCCTGGCAATGTTCATAGCATTGGCCGTATTTCAATCAAAAAGAGGAGAATTCATTATGAAAAACCATTTCGCATGTTTTTTTAGATGTCTTACGCTATTCCTATTGGCGTTTGCATTCCCACTTGCTGCTGCACCGTCTCATAGGACTGATCATTCTCGTGTAAGACTCTCTGGCCATGTTCCAGCCAAGGCTGTGTCAGAGGCCGTTTATTTAAGACGCCTTCATCCCAACGTTGAGGTTCCTCTGACTTTCATTTTGCCACTTCGCAACCAGGATGCATTGGAACAGTTAGTTCAACGCATCTATGATCCGACGGATCAGGAATATTTCGGCAAATACCTCACACCGGAAGAGTTTGCTGAGCAGTTTGCTCCAACTCAGGAAGATTACGATCATGTTGTTGCCTATGCAAAAAGTTTAGGTTTAGCTGTTACAGGAATTCATTCTAATCGAACTCTGTTGAATGTATCAGGTCCGGCTCGATACGTCCAAAGAGCTTTTAATCTTCGTCTTCACCATTACCAGACTCACGATGGCCGAACATTCCATGCTCCGGATAATGACCCCGAAGTTGCAGATTCAATTGCCTCTATCATCCACGGTATAGTGGGTCTTGATAACCACGCGGTAAGGCATACGTACAATAGACAAAAAAACACTACAGAAGGGTTTTTAACTGCAGATGCGGCATCGAACACTTTTCCATCGGGTCCTGGAGGAGGTTACTCTCCTAATGATCTCTTGACCGCGTATAACCTGTCTGGAGTGCCAGCAAATGGATCAAATCAGGTCATTGCTCTCTTTGAGCTTGGTGCATATCTGGCAAGCGATATCAATGAGTATGCTAGCCACTTCGGCTTACCTTCCCCTAAGCTGCAAAATATTATGGTCGATGGCGGCTCCGGTGGTGCCATTGATCCTGAAGTAACGTTAGATATCCAGCTCGCCCTTGCGCTTGCTCCAGAAAGTCAGATTTATGTTTACGAAGGTCCTAACTCGGATCAAGGAGTTCTGGATACATATAATCGGATTGCTACAGACAATATTGCCAAGCAAGTGAGCACCTCTTGGGGAATGGGCGAGAATTTGTCGAATGCCCAGTTTCTTCAAGCTGAAAATGCTATTTTCCTACAAATGGCAGCTCATGGGCAGACAATTTTTGCTGCTGCAGGCGATAGCGGCGCTTATGACGATTATCCCACTCTCACTCTCGCAGTGGATGATCCGGCTTCTCAACCTTACGTCACTGCTGTCGGAGGGACAAGGCTTACCGTCAATCCAACAAGCGGCGCCTACAACAACGAATCCGTTTGGAATGAAGGTCAAGGTAACGGAGCTGGCGGAGGTGGTGTTAGCGGTGCTTGGGCACTCCCTTCCTGGCAAACGAATGTACCTACATTATTTTCAAAGACCCATCGTAACGTTCCAGATGTGTCATTGAACGCAGATCCAAATACAGGTTATTCCATTTACTACAATGGGCAATGGACGATCTATGGCGGCACGAGTTGCGCAGCCCCACTTTGGGCAGCTTTTACTGCGCGTATTAATCAAGCGCGGGCGGCAAGTCAAAAACCAGTATTAGGCTTTGCAAATCCTTTGATTTATGCGATAGGACTAGGGTCCTCGTATACAACAAATTTCCATGATATCACAGCGGGTAACAATTTATATTATTCCGCTGGCATAGGTTATGACAATGCCACGGGATGGGGATCGTTTAACGGTGCTAATTTGTTTGCCAGTTTAACGAATTCATTGGCGCCGACGCATTCACCTGTTTTGAATATTGCCATGACACATTCAGCTCCTTTTGAAAGAGGGCACACCGGCACCTATAAAATTGCAGTTTCTAATCAAGGCAATGCTGCGACAACGGGTGCTCTTACGGTAGCTATTACTCTTCCAAACGGCCTTACATGCAAGTCGCTTCAAGGCTCAGGATGGACATTTGATAGCACAACTCTAACTTGCACTCATAGTGGTATAGTAGAGGCTGGTTCTAGCTGTCCGCTAATTCTATTGGCAGTAAACATAGCTCACAATGCGCCAAAATCGGTGATACCCTCAGCCACCGTATCAGGTGGTGGAGCCGCTTCTAGCGCGACCAGCACGAATCTAACTACCATCAGGTAGCAAAGTTAGCTTTGAAGATAACATCCGCGGTCAAATTGATCGCGGATGTTTTTTAGTCCTTTCAAGAGGAGGTTCCTCCTCATTTTTTTTATAATTTCTCCATCAGGAATTGAGAAATGAGTAACATTAAAATCAATTCGGTAAGTGATTCAGGTTCATTCGAAAACCTCCTAAAAAAGACAAGTTTAGAAATGAGAGAGATCGCGCAAGGCCTGCGGCAGCTCATTGCAAATGTCATGCCCGGAGTAACAGAAGTTGTTTGGGAGAAACAGGGGATTGCCGGTTATGGCGTCGGTCCCAAGAAAATGTCAGAACAATTTTGTTATATAGCCCCAATGAAAAATCACGTGAATTTGGGCTTTTATTATGGCGCCGATTTGGATGATCCTTCTAGCCTTTTGGAAGGCACCGGCAAACACTTAAGGCATGTGAAAATTCGATCCAAAAGTGAGGTCGCTAAACCAGAGCTTCAGCAATTAATTGAGCAGGCGAGCAGATACCTGCCAAAGAGCAAAAGCTCGAACGGAAGTTGATTTATCCTCTTCCTAAATTCAAATGGATGTAGCGGCTGATCCAACGATGGTTAGACATGCTTTTGCCCTATTCTTTCAACGTTCTAAGGAGCCGATTTTACTAATAAAAAAATGAACTTTAGATCCACTCCTTTGACAAAATTTGCAGGTATAGTTGTCACGATTGAAAACTTCTAATCTGATTTTCAAAGGTGTTGATTTTCGTTTTCTTTCTTTTACTTCCTTCATAAATGTAACATATTACGATGTTGATTTTTAGACGCTGCAATGAATCAATTTAGCGACTGTTTTTATAGTAGGATTCTTGCTTTTCAAGCTGTGATAGAGCGTTGAGCGAGGCATTTCAGCTTTTTTGGCAAAATGAACTTTATTCAGGGCATTGAGATGGGCGGAGAGAACCTCCATTGCGCCTTCGGGATCGTTTTCTTTTAAACATTCCCAAAAAGCTTGAGCAATCAGTTTTTCATCCAAGAGAGTTTTGAAAGGATTATGCTTCGGAAGTTTTATACCTTTTTTAAGGCGAAGCTTCGGTGTATTTTCCAAGGATTTTTTTCGCCTGAGTAATGTCTTTGCTTTGGCCATTTTTATTTCCTCCTAAGAGAAGTAAAATATTATATTCAGCGAGGTATGCATAATACACACGTCTTCCATTTGCCCACTTTAACTCCCAAATTTGATTTGTCAAGCGTTTGCAAGTCCCAAAGTGCCCATCGCAAATGATATGCATAAGACGTTCTTCTATCTGCAATCTAGACTTAAGAGGCTGTTCATTTAACCACTCTTCAAATTCAGGAGTCTTGTGTAGATGGTTCACAGGCAACTCACTTTCTTTCCCTGTATTGTACAATTAATTGGACATTTTTTAAAAGCTCGATTTGATTGCGTTTAGGCCACGAATCGAGTTTTGCAATTCCCTCCTTGATTGAAGAAGGAGGTCAGCGTAACAAAGTTTGTCAATTTATTTTTATCAACCCCAACCTCGGAGCATGCTGCAAAGAGCGTGCTCTGTGCCTTTGAAGATAGCCTTACTCTGCGCTGTAGATGCACCTTGTAAGCTGTAGGTTGCGCCTACGAGGAGAAGGCGGATAGCGCTCAGCGCTTCGTCAAGGGCTTTTGGTGTAGATAATCTGGGACAGTTTAACGCTTTGAGAGCGAGGTAATAGGGGTCGAGTGTGTCATCTGTGTCAATGACATCTATGCGATAGCGCTGCTGCATAAGCACTTCTAGAGCTGCGGGTTCATTTAGAAAAAACTTCAGTGTATTGAATGTGAGATCGAGCAAATAGCGCAAAGGATCTTTGTCTTGTTTTACTGAAAGATCGTGTTTGCGGATACGCTCTCGTAAACGAGCAGCTACTCTGAGAAGAAGCCCGTCCTTATTTTCGAAGTTTGAGTACAGCTTTTGCGTCGAACAGTCCAGCTTGCTAGCGAGTTTGCGCATAGAGAGACCCTCTATGCCTCCTTCTTGTATTAGAATGTAGGCTTCATTAGCTGCCAAGGTGTTAAAAACGTCGGGCTTTTGCTTCATGTCCCATCCTTCAGGAGTGTGTGTGTCTCAAAGGCTAGCCTCTCTGCATTTTTGACCTCTTCTTCAGTTAAGCTTGTTTCAATGAGCTCGACAGGAGCGCCGCATTCTTCGATAAAGGCAACCTTCCAATTTTTGATTGGAAAAAAGGGTCCGTAAATCACTTTCTTTCCTTCGAGTGCCTTGTCCAGGTTATCCACAATAAATGCGACATGGGGCACAGTTTTTACCAATTCAGGCAAAGGACATCCGTCGTGATATCTGCACCACTGAAGATGGAACTCGCTTTCATCGTACGGGGTAAACGAGCATTTCCAGCTTTCAATGAGATATTCTCCTTCGATCGGTTTTGTAGCCACTAGTCCAAGATGGTGATACCGTTTATTGCTCATATTAACCTCATTTCAGAACCTTAATATATAACAGTGTTATATTTTTGTCAAATGGAAATGGATAGCAGAAATTTAACTCGCTGATAATAAGGGGGTTACACCGAGACCCAAGCCTTAAATTGTCTTTGGGTGTCGGGATGGTTGATAACGCTGAGATGGCTGGTGTTTACGGAAAGGTGTTCCTGGTCTTGGCGCACGATAGAGGCTTCCGGGTCGATGCACCAGTCGTGGATTGCTGCGATTTGATAGAAGGGGATACGAATTACCTCGATGTTTCACTTTTTTCTGATCTCATCGTGCGAGGCAAATGTAAAAGGGTCCGGCGGATGCAGGCCGTAGATTGTGACTAATTCAAGGTTGGTTTCGAGATCAGGCCCTTGATTGGAGGCGCCTGATCTCAAAATGATGGAGTATGACTAGATCTTGTTTAAGTCTCTAGTGAGCTTTAAAAGATCTTTGGATACAGCTCGGAGTTTTTTTGAAAGAATGGCTTGTTTACGTCTGAAGTATTTTGTGGTTATTTTTTTCTTCATCATAAAATCCTCTTGGTGATTTGGTTTGGTCTTAGAATCTACCTGCTTTTAACTTCGTCAACTCCCTGATATTGCCACCATTAAAAAAGGGGGAAAGCTAGCTTAGAGACTAGCCCTCGAGGAGGGGATGCGTATTACCACTCTCTCTTTCCTTAAATATACAAAAAATCGATTACATTTGACACTAATTTATATCGATTTTTTGATAATTATTTCGTTATTAAAGCAAGTGTCTAAATGTAATACAATTGAAGTATTCTCCCTAGACAGGCTGTGTTATAAGTTAATCATTAGGAGTGAGTTGCGTGCAACAGAAGTGAAATTTCTAGCCTCAAATGCCAATTTTGCTATAATTAGGTTCAAATATCCCTAAGGGATAAGGAGTAATATATGCATCGGCAGACACAGTCGCCTTTGTTGGAATCACAGTGCGGTCATTATATAAATAGTCAGTCAGCTTCTTTCTTTTCCTCATTCAAGGCTCTAAAACGAAAGCCATCTCTTGTTGCTAAGCGAAAGCGAAAGTAACCCTCTTTTTTTTCCACATTCTTGATTTATACAGATTTTAAGATCGTTTTATTCTGAATTCAGAATAGATTTTTTATATTTTTACATTAGGTTTTTATGTTTAGTCATGTTTTTGATTTTTTTTCACGCGTAGATGCGTTTTTTTGGAGCTACATTGGATTTTCTATCATAGTAGTGCTAGGTGGTTATTTTAGTATTAAAACACGTTTTTTTCAGATTCGGTCATTCCCCATAATTGTTAGGACATTTTTTGACTTTATGCGTTATCGCGGCGGGTCTTCTCGGGGAACTCATCCGCTGAAAGTATTTTTCAGCTCAGTTGGAGGAATGGTGGGCGTGGGCAATATTGTGGGGATTGTGACTGCTCTTCAATTGGGTGGTCCTGGAGCCATTTTTTGGGTGTGGATCGCGGCTTTTCTAGGGTCATTGATCAAATATGCAGAAGTGTTTTTAGGACTAAAATACCGCGTGCCGAACGAAAAAGGCGGCTATGATGGCGGCAGCATCCATTTTTTGCGGAAGGCTTTTAATGTGCGCTTCATCGGAACCTTTGTGTGCATTTTACTTTGTGTCTATGGGGCGGAGATCTACCAGTTTTCTGTTCTCACACATAGCATTGCAACCAATTGGCAGCTTGAGCCAGTATGCGTTTCTTTGGGGATACTGTGCTTGATTCTATACGCTGTCGTTGGTGGGATCCAGCGGGTTGGAAAAATCTGTTCATTGCTTATGCCGGCGTTCACTCTAGTGTATGTCACAATGTGTTTTTGGGTTATCGGCCATCATGCCTTGGAACTGCCGGGCTTGTTTGTTTCTATTTTTAAATCCGCATTTACAGGTCATGCTGCATTTGGCGGCTTTGTGGGGAGCTCAATACTCATTGCCCTTCAGCATGGCATTGCAAGGTCTGTATATTCTGCAGATATCGGTATAGGCTATGACTCGATTATTCATAGTGAGACAAGCGCGGAAAAAATAGTTTCCCAGGCACGGCTTACGATTTTTGGAGTGTTCATTGACAATCTCGTGTGTACGTGCACACTTTTGGTTGCGCTTTGCACAGGTCTTTGGTGTGCAGCTCCCCAGGTGGACTCCATGCTTGTCGTTCAAAAAGCGTTGTCAGTGCATTTCCCGGGTCAAGAGATCTTTATGCCCATTTTCTTATTTGTTCTTGTTTATACGACCTTGATTTCGTATTTGCTTGTCGGACTGAAATGCGCGCGTCAGTTGCATTCGAACTATGGAGAAAAAGTATACCTGTGCCTTGGGGCTGCATCTCTTTTTGGTTTTTCATTTTTTGATCAGTCGGTAGCGCTACTTGTGATGTCGCTCTCTGGTTGTATGCTGCTTGTCATCAATTTGCTTGGGATTTTTAGGTTGCGGAAGGAAATTGAATTTACTTTGCCGGAAAAAAGGAGTGAAACAGTTCAAATTTTAAGATAACTTGGTTATATACTGCGTCCCTGTTCAATGGGTGTTATTGAACTGGGACTATACCGAAAATGATTCAAAAGTTGGCCTACGGCTGCAACACAAGCCCCGGGGTTGAGATTCCCGCAAGTGAATCCTATGTTTTCAAATACGGACCCACTTGAGGGAACTCAACCCCGGGGCTTGTGTTGTAGCCCAAATGCCAAAAACTTTGTTGACTGAGTACTAGTATTCATTACCATAAATGGCTATACTTTTATCCCACGATTACATACAAAATGAACATGAGGTACGCTTCCTAAAGGTGGTGGAGCGCTACTGGCTCTAATTTTCGTCTTAAACAAAAGGGAAGGGGTTTATGCGTTGGTTATCAGTGGTTGTGATTGTGCTTATAGCAGTTACCAGTTATCTCTTTTGGAAAAATATGAGCATGCCCAAAGCGACAGGGCTTGTTAATGGTAAATTGCATCGCTGTCCAAAGAGTCCCAATTGCGTCTGCTGCTGTCACGACGGCACAGGGCATTATATTTCGCCTTTACCCTATTCTTCGGAAAAAACTTTGGACAAGATCCAGGAATTTTTGAGTACTCATTATAATGCTGAGGTAGTTCAAAAAACCCCTGATTACATGCATGTCGTTGTTACAACTCCTACCATGCATTTTAAGGATGATCTGGAATTTTCGGTGAACAAAGAGAGGGGCGTGGTCCTGGTTCGTTCTGCATCTCGAGTCGGATATGCTGATGGGGGTGTTAATAGAGCTCGCATTGAGGCGCTTCGCACATATCTTGAAAGCAAGTAGGTGCTAGGTACTAGATATCAAAATATCGAGAGCTGCTTGTTCTGCATCGGGGTCAGCCTCATAACCCATAATCAGAGTTGAGTATCCATCAAAAAAATGGATTCCAAATGGGCTGCCAAAGAAAACGGCAATCGTCTTCTCCTGATAACTCTGAAGAGCTTCAGCTACGGATAACAGAAACGGGGTAATGCCGTGAACACGAAAATGTTTTAATTCCTCATTCTGGTTTGTTTCGCTCAGAAGCCTAATTTCTGCAATACGACGGGGGTCGGCAGGATATACCGCCAAGATGATCAAATCATAATTGTCTATTTGCTCAAGTAGTTTCTGTTCTTCTTCTGAATTATCCGCAGCCAATCGAAAAATGAAGGGGTCTATTGTCATCGACCAGCTTAAATTATCCAAGAATTCGGTCGAAGGGGCATCTCCCAGTTGAACATAGGCGACAGATCTCATTTTAGAAGGAGAAAGCGGCAAATGCTGTTGAATATCGCGCGTAAGGGTAACGGCACTTTGATATAAACGCTTTTTCAGTGCTTTCGCATAGGGAGAATGTAACTGCTCAGGTTTGGGAATGGCTAGCAAATGTTTGTGATTTAGATTTACCTTTTCTTTTAACTGTAGGATTTTGAGTACGCGATCATTGATATCTTTCTCAGCGATCAGCCCCTCTTTCAATGCTGTTTTTAACGTGTCATACGCCGCCTCAAAATCTTGAGGCATCAGCAGCATGTCGCTGCCTGCAAGAAAAGCATTTAGGGTGATTTCCTCATTAGAGAGATGGTTTGTTAAAGCGATCATCCGCAATGCCCCGCTAAGAACAAGGCCGGTAAAACCCAGTTCTCCTTTGAGCAGGTCGCCTACGATCTTCGATGAAAGACTGGAAGGAGTTTTTAGACCAGGCTCTAAGGTAGGCACCATTAAATGTTCGGTTTGAATAGACATGACACCCGCTTTAATGGCTTTAGCAAAGGGGTAAAGCTCAACGTCATACAGGTGCTTTTCCCCATGGCGGCAATAAGGCAGCCCGAGATGGGGATCGACGGTGATATCTCCTAAACCTGGAAAGTGTTTCGCAGAAGCGATGATTCCTGCATCTTGCATCCCGCGGATCATCGCGATACCCTTTTGGGCAACGAGCTGTGGACAGCTGCCAAAGGAGCGCACATTGATTGCGATATTTTCCGGTTCCCGATTGACATCGAGCACAGGACTTAGGTTCATATGAACCCCTATGAGTTTGGCTTGATTTCCTATTTCCTTGCCCATTTCATAAATCAGATCATTATCAGCAATCGCACTCAGGGTAATATTTTTTGGAAAACGGATCCCGTCTTTTAGACGCATCGAAAGTCCCCATTCCAGATCTTGTGCAATAAGAATGGGATATTTACTGATCTCCTGGTAGTGGTTTGTAAGAGCAACTTGGGTGCTGCTGTCGCTCGGGCCAACGTAGGCAATCCCCCCGATATGATACTCCGTGATATAACGTTCAATCTCTTGAATAATCCAAGGATTGCCTATTTCATATTTTGCATACTCAGGATCGATATAACCTGCAACCATGAAGAGCTGCCCGATCTTCTCGTCTCTAGACATTTCTTGCAGCGTCTTTTGTGCCCAGGAAACGTCCTCGTCAGCGATCAAGCTGCTAGACAAGCTTAAGTAAAACACTTTAAGAAATTTAATAATATTTCGCTTGAGTAACATGTGTCACAGCGTGCCGTTTAGAGAATCAATGGTTTTAAAACAGTTGGTCAATAAGTCAACTTGAGATGGCTCCAGGCCAAATGTTAGCCTGATCGTGCTGCATTCTTCAGAAAAGAGCAGGCAGAAGTTAGGGTGGTAAAATCCAATGCTTGGTCGATTAAACATCGGCAGCTTCTGTTCCAGGCACTTTAAGGAGAGGAGTCCTCCAATAAGGCTTCCTCGGATTTCATGCAAAGGCCCATAGATTTTAATGTCGACAAAAGCGGGATCGGCATCCCCATCTACAGGGACAATCCGATAGCGGACATCTTTATCGCTCATCAATCTTGAAGGGATTTTATTCAAAAAATCCCGCGTATTACTGAAGATCTGTTTGCGATAAAGCTCTAAGTAAGGAGCTGCGCTTTGATATGCAAGACAAAACCAGTTGAGACTAAGTCTGTCTGTTTGCAGTACAGGATCGGTGGAAAGACGATCAAAAGCTGCCCACTTTGCATCTTGATTATGAATCATATAAAATGGGGCTGCGCTGTAGTTGTCCATTCCGAAGAGGTCGAATTTAAGACCGCTTCTGTAGCAAACAACATTGAGAGCTCCCTTTTCAATCTCTTCCTGAAATTCAGTGAGCAATTTTTCAACGCGAGGAGAGTTGATGTAATCAAGGGTGCAATCCAAACCAAGCGTGAGGGGTTTTTCACGTCCTGAATTTAGGGCCTTGTGCAGGGTGTCAGAAATGTTTTCGACTTTGTACTCAGAAACGTGAAAATCAATTCTCTTAAGCACTGGATTAAATTGGGCCAAGATGAGATCGGCCTCTTTCCAATCCAGATCCGTTGCTTGCAGAATGGGGCAGGCAATGGCTGTCATATTGGCCGCATGGATATTCTCAAAGTAAGTGTTTTCCCCATAGAGAACGCGTGGAAGTTTGCCTGCAGCCTTAAAAATTCCCGTCAGACTCGTCATTCCTGTCGAGTGGATCCCGGTGGAGGTTAGGCGTTTAAGATTTTGTGGGATGCATGTGAGGAGATTTTTGTAAATTTCAGGAAAATCACTGGGGTCGAACAGATCAAAGGTTTCAAGAAGAGCAGAAAGGTCGGAATGGATGAGTTCGATGTGGGAAAGCGTGTCGAAAAAGAGGGCATCTTCTTTTTCCACTTTTAAGAGGTTGAGCTGTTCTTCTATTTTTGAAAAAGAGAGTTTTGCGACCCTCAGTCGCGCTGCGCTGCTTGCCATTTCCTTCCATTTTTTTTCTGTAATGCTAGCAAGCAGCCCCTTAAGCACTTGCAATGTCCCTTTGACCATCAGATTTTTTTGGGGATGGTCGGATTTCCAATTGAGGTCAAAAGCCTCTATAAAAGAGGCGAATTCTTTGATTTGCTCAAAGACAAAATTGCACGGAGCGACCTTTTCTTGAATGGGAGGGGTAAGGGAGGGACTCCATCTATCCAGCTCCACTCGATTGGCAGAAAGTCCAAATTTGGAGATCCACTCCAAAAGAAATTGGTATTGTCGGTTGATCTGTTCTGTAGATAGAGAAGAAAGGGGGAGCAATCGGATGCCGCCAATTTCATCTTTCTTCACTCTCTGGATAAAAAGAACTTGATTGTGTCCTTTACAGAACTTGGAAAATTCGACCTGGTAGGCATCCCAAGTTTGGAGCCATTTTTTCGGGTCTTTTGTGTCATCCGCAAAAACGCTTGTTAAATCGACAACAACCTTTGAAGATCTTTTTTGCATTTCTAGCGCAAGTCTTTCCAGCGTTGTTTGGATTTTTTCATCCTGGGGAACAGGCAAGTACGAAGGAAGATAGTCTTTAAGATCATAGGGACGCGTTAGGATCAATGGAAAATGCTTGGGGTGGGGCAGAGATCGTTTCCACTCTTCGACTCGATTGTGATAAGTTTGGGAGAGTTTATTCGAAGGATCTCTCGCATAAGAGTTAGTCGTTTCAGGATGGACCTGGAGCGAGATCCCAAAGCAGGGACAAACCCAATTGATCACAAAAGAATAAAAGCCCGTCGATTTGGCAAGCCACCGATTTTTAAGGAAGTGGAGAAGTTTTTCCTCTTCATAAGAAGAAACGGGGATTTGAGAGAGCAGCCAATGATTGAGCTGCCATGAGCTCTGAGACATTGGAGTCCTCCCGTAAGCAGATCTTTTGAGCGCTGCAGAGAAAAGATGCTTGGAGGAGCTTTCAAATACTTTGCCTGTGAGATAGAATTCATTGCCTATGGTGGGTGCCCAGGGAGAAATTTTGCAGATTCCCCATCCCAATTTGGATAAAAGGGATGCCGACCTAAGAAGCTCTGCAGCTCCAAGGTAAGCGACTGTTTCAAGAATAGGTCGGAAAAAAGGCGCGGGTTCAGAAACTAGGCGGCTTTCAGAGAATTCTGTTACTGGAATTGGATCTGCAGGTGTTTTCAGGTGAGCACCAAAGAGGCAGATGATGGATAATATAATCATTTGCGCACACCTTTTTCTCAGATATATAACATCCAAATGATGTTGTCTAGAAACTGCCGTTTCCAGGTTTAAGGAGGAGGAAGCACCCAGCGGTCTTGCGGTATGGTTGGGGGTCTTTTTTGTACGCCTGCATTTGACAGAAGAGATGCGGGAATGTCTGCTTTTGAAGAAATGGACGTGTTGTTTTCATAGCTTAGATTAATTGGGTAGGAGATCGCGTTATTTGTGTAGGGACAAACTGAAGTATAACCAATTCCAATGTAAGGAATAAAATGGACTAGGGATTGATAGAGGGCATTGTACGATGCAATATTTGCAGGTATTGGGGCTTCTAACCAATAATTTCCCACAAAATCGATGTCGCCATAAGTTCTACATCCTCCGCTATCGCTTCCGTAGGGCAACCCATTTTGGAGGTAATAGGGGGGATATTCAAGGAAGAAGGGATCGCTAATATTGGGCACAGGTCCATAAAAGGTGACGCCAATGGGATTGTCATAAGAGACATTCGATTGCACGCGAATATATCTGCTCCCTCCATCTGTGTAAATCGTATTGCCGCCACCTGCCGGCCTTTTTCCATAAGCGACATTTCCTTCAATCAGCAATCTGTTTTCAAGCGATTGCCCTTGCTGCCCTGTTGTATAAATGGCACCTGCATCCCATAGCACATTTAGGGCATTGTAGATCTTGTTTTGAAGAATTCGGTTCCCTGAGTTGGGAGTTGGCGTTCTGAATGTGCCCCACTCTCCGCTATAAGCATTGCCAAGGCCCGGAAAACTCCCCACATCGAGCAGTCCCCATCCCCAGCCGATGGCAATCCCCGACCAGGGAACATAGGCAATCGTATTCTGGACAATGGTTGTGTTTTGGGTGAAACCCACAAAAATGCCTGCCGCATCCTGATACTCAGCGGCAACATTATTGATGAGGTTGTTGGTGATCAGATTATTATTTAGGATATACCCTGGATTGCTTGGATGAGAATCCATCGCTGTTACCGCTCCAAGTTCGATTGCGGAGGATGAGATATCTGAGAACAGGTTGCTATCTACGGTGTTGTTCCTGCTGCCTGGGCCAAATTGTAGGCCTACAGCTCCTAGATGTTCAAAAATATTGCCATAGAACACAATTTCTTTTGCAAATGAGAAAGACAAATTTCCAGGCGTTGGGACGACATTCTGATCGTGGCCGATGATATTCAAAGGATGGCCAAAACCTACTAGAAGCTGGCCGCTTTGATCGGAAACATATCCATCGGGGCTGCTGCTTCCTGTCCAAGTCGCATAGCTAAAGGTCAATCCCTCAAACCGTATGTTATGAATCGGTTGTTCGAGAGTTCCTTGACCTGCGATTAATGTTTCAAGAATAGGCAGTTCAACATCTGCCGTTTGGATATCTTCGCCCGGAAGGGGATAGTAGTACAACAAGCCTGCGTTGCGATCCAAATACCACTGACCGGGATCTGTTAGAAACTCAAGAGCGTTCTCAAATCGCGTGACCTGCCAAAAACTCCACTCGCCCGGTTCGTTTGTCGCTGCGTCAAAATAGACATTAGAATTATCCCAAGCGGGTTGTTGCATGGTAATCAGTCCGCTTGTCGGAGGGAAGGCAGGTGTAATGCCGCTTAGCGGCACTCGCATCATTTTCCATTGGGTCAGGATAACGGCTTCAATGTCTTGAGGATTTGTCCAGGTCGAGGGATCTCCCCATGTAGGCGGATTGAGATTAGTGATGATGTATTCGATTCCGCCATTTGTCCATTTAGGAAGGAATCCGGCGGGATATGGCGTTGTCTGAGCGCGCGTTGCACGAGTTCCGTTAACGTAGAGTTGGCGTGATCTGACATTGCCGACATTTGCTGTATAGACACCTGGCAATGAAATGCTCGGACTCCAGCCTGTTACCTGGACCGCTCCTGAAATGATGGGATCGTGCCCGGGAGCTGCGGAGTAGACGACGTCGTGCCCCTTTTTCCCCGAATCTCTCGCATCAAGTAGAAGGGGATTGCTAAGCCGGTAGGTTCCCTCTTCGATGTAGATGTAGACATCTTGATCTTCAAAAGCAGATGAAGGCAGATCGCGCACAGCATCGCGCGCTCTTTGCAATGTTAAAAAGGGGGCTTTTTTTGTGCCGGGTGAGGAATCATTGCCGCTCGGTGAAACCCAAAAGGAAATACATGGCCCTGTCAGATCAGCAGCAGCTAGAGCCTGTTTTTCTTCGCAGACAAAGTCATTGTAAAATCCTTTCACGCGTCCTTTTGAAAAGGTATTATTTTCAGCATGAATCAATACAGAAGAAATGCAAGCTGCAAAAAAGAGAAGAAATTTCATAGAACTCTTATTTTTTTGGTTGGTTTACTGGACTTTGGCCGTTGGAGGGTGCTGATTTCACGAGATATTGGCCTCCAGACCTGAAAGCAGGGCCCTCCAATGGCCAAAGTCCAGTTTTAGAAACAATATCCGAAATTCAGGAGGGTTCCATAATAGTTGTAGCGATTGCTGGGAAGACCAAGCCTGACCCCGTTTGGGGACTTCGCAGTGGAATGTCCATCTGCCCAACGTTCGTAGAATGGTTTGAGCAGGATTTGGAACCTCCCATCTTGTGTGAGTGTGAACGTGAATGGCATTGCCGCATAAAAATTATCGACTCTGTTCGTAAGGTTCCAATAGGCTCCTTTTAATGGAGCAATATAGACAGTAGAAAAGACTTGCGGCATCCAGGTAAAGTCAATTCCAATAGAAAACCAGGAGCTCGCGTTGTAGCTCGTCAGAAACCCTAACGGAATATAGAATTCATTGTAGGAGAAGCGAAGGGAGGATCCCTCTTTTGGTCTCAAGTTTTGTTTGAGGTAGTGATAGCCGAGTCCAGAAAAGAGCGTTAACCGTCCATTTTTATTAGCAAATGTGTACCCCAATCTCTCATGGCTATCGAGAAAGAGAATCGATCTTTTCCCCGCTGGGCTATGGGTGCTTCCTTGTCGCCAATCAAATTCAGCTGCTCCATAAAAGCGGTTCATGGGCCTGAATTCATATAACGCCTGCATTCCTCCAAGACTGCCTGTAAAAGTTTGATGTCCTTTAGGCTGGAGAGTGAGATATGTATAATTAACGCCGGCTTGCAATCTGGAGTCAAATTCAGGCGTGTTATTTTGAGCGCAAAGAGGTTTGGCATCATCTTGACGGCCATAAGAAAAAAAACAGAATGCAGATTGCTGGTAGGCCAGGATGGAAAATGCAGCCGCTGTCCAAAACACACTTTTTGCTGGTCCTGTAAGGGAATTTGTTAGATTTATTTTGCCACTGCTCATCGCAACTCCGCTTGGTTTTTTTCTTAGAGTATCTATTTTTTTTTAAATGTACATTTTTTTATCCCGAAATAGACAGATATGGGAGTCTTGAAGACCTAAAAACTCTGGTTAGGTTATGATATCACAACAACAATGGATGGAGTGATATGGGATCGGACAACCAAGAAAAAAGACCTCGGGTTGGCGTGGGCGTTTGCGTTGAGCAAGAGGGTAGGGTATTACTTGGAAAAAGAAAAGGTGCGCATGGATCTGGAGAGTGGGCGTTTCCAGGCGGACATCTTGAGTTTGGAGAAAGTGTGGAAGAGTGCGCCATTCGGGAGCTTGCCGAAGAAACAGGATTAGAGGCGCTCGAGCTGCAGCTCGGCCCCTGGACAAACGACATCTTCGATGACACTCGGCATTACATTACGCTTTTCGCCTTTGTGGGTCAATTTGAGGGTGAGCTGCAGGTTTTAGAGCCTCATAAGTGCGAAGGGTGGCAGTGGTTTGAATGGGATGCGTTGCCTTCGCCCCTTTTCCCCTCTGTGAGATCCTTTCTGCAAAAAGTGGGCCTTGAAACCTTGAAACTTACGCCTTCTTCAAGAAGCATGTTTTTAGGACTAGAGTAGATTTTCCCTCGCGGCACTCCACTTCTTCTGCGCTATGGGTAAGGCGGATGTTCTTAAATACTTTTCCTCTTTTGAGAGTAAGCGAGGATCCTTTGACCTTTAGGTCTTTAATCACTTGAACAGAATCTCCTTCGTTGAGGAGGTTCCCATTGCTGTCTTTTACTTCCATAACCACCATCCCAGTTAAAGAGCCCACTTTACAGATTTGCCTTTTCTTTTTCGAGCGCTGAAATTTTCTTTTGCTTATTCAGGTTGCTTAAGGATAGACTTCTTGGCATGAGTTCAGCACATTCTCCGATTTCTGTTTTGCAGAGAACGCATCTTTATTCTTTATTTGAACGAGCCTTCTGTTCGCAATTAACCAGATATTCTGAGTATATTGAGCAAATTGTCTCCTCTATTTTGAGCAAACTCTTTTTTGTGGGCTACGATCCCTTGGATTGCAGGGTAGCAAAGGAGCGCAGGGAGGCTCTTATCCAAAAATGCGGCGCAATCCCGCTTCAATGCCATAATGACCAAGGCAAAGAAATAGATGTCGTTTATATCCCATCCACACTCCCCAATAGATCAGGGAATGCGGTTGTTTTTGCTGAGACGACCTCATATCAGGATCGGCTTCATCATAGCCTTCCCCAAAAGTATAAACATTTTCTAGATTGCGGATCCGATATCGTTCTTTGGAATCCTACGGAGAGAAAAAGCAATCAGTACGCTCAGGATTTGTTATCTGTGCTAAAAAGGGTGAAACAGAGATGCCCGCATCAAAAGATTGTGGTGAAAGGACATTGCGCAAGTGTTGAGCCTGCCATTGCTGCAGCATCAGGGCTAAACGACTCATCCATTTCGCTCATTCTCGACAGGGGGTATGGAGATGCTTGGGAGCTAGCGCGATCATTTACGATTTTAACCAAACTTCCGCTTATTAGCCGTATCATCCAAACGCATTTTTCATGTGGTGGAATGGAGAAACTTCGGACCTTTCCGGGTAAGATCATTTTCATCGCTCCAATGGATCCTACTGCAGATCAGATCGTTTATTGGCAGGGCAAGAATTTTACATACGCAATGTACGAGCACCGGCAGTGCTATCATTTCACCCGCGATGTCTTCATTAAACTAGGGGAAGAGAGCGACCACTGGTCCCCTTGGAATGCTTATGAATACCAGCAAATTACTGAAGAGCTAAGAAGGATCGGGGTTGTTTCTAATCGTTTGATATCATCCATTCCCGGAACTTATCCCGCACGAGCGCAAAGGAATTCCTTTAACAAAGTGTGCCTCCCTTTCCTTGCCAAAGCCTGGTGCTGAACCATAAATCAAGTCATGTTTCATATAGATAATTAATTATTAATGACTTACGCAAATCTTCGAACGAGAAATGAATTGCCATAGGCAAATCGCATTGAGTCCTTCATAAATAAATTATTTTAGTTATAAAATAAACTCGGCTGTAATTGATTTAATTAAATCTTTTTGCTATTATAATTAATAAATTCATTAAATAGTAAGTAATATTAAATTAACGTATTTTATGATAAAAGGAGATTTGTGTGTCTGCGATATTCAATTATTTTTTTCCATCCTTAGGAAATAGCAATACTATCGAACGCAACCCACCTCGAACAATTGAGGAGGCTGCCTCTCAAGCTGAAGTATTCGTCCGAAAATTTGATGAGAAGTGCCAAGAAGCACATCCCTGGCTACACACATTCACGGTTGTCGCTACAGATGTTAACAACAAACTCGTCACCGTATGTTCAGATGAACGCGTTCAAATGGTGGGAAGTATCGCCTCAAAGTGGCTTGTGCCCGCTTTAACAGGTTATCTGGCAGAGGGTTCTTTGTTTTACAGATTGGGATGTGCTGGAGTGGGCTGCCTAGTAGCTACTGTCGGATGCAAAATTCTAGAAATGGCGCCTCTCAAACCTCGCTTGCCGGTTTTAGGAGCTCAAAGCGAAGCAATAGAAAGGGTGATAAAGGAGACCAAACAGATTCCAGATTTGCGATTTAGCTCTCTTGTCGAGGCATCCTTTGTCCACACCGGGATCAAGAAGGTGTTTATCGACCGTGTGATTTGCGATATGGGCGCTTCCATCCCTACGAATCCTCTATCAAGAAGATTCATTTATGAAATTAAGTGGCAAGGAAAGGTTACTGGATATCTTATTGGCACTATCCATGAGGCAAATAGTGCTATGGCAAATGATCCGATCCTTCTTAACACTGTCAAAAAATGTTGTCGTCTTATTGTAGAAACAGATCCTGATAAATTGAAGTTGGGGGGAACGATAAAAAAATGGACCACTCTGTCTCCTATGCGCTATGCGGTAGATTGTGAATTGGTACGCACAGCTTTTGAGTGCGGCATTCCTATAGAGGCATTAGAGGCTTGGGATTTCCAGAACGATCTCGTTAAATCATTGAGGAGCCCATCCGTTAAGCAAGTGACAACTTCTGATCCCTATGTGTTAGCTCGCTGTAAGCATTCTGAGAAGCATCTAAAGCTTGAGTTATTTGATGCCTATCAAAGAGGCGATAGCAAAGAGGTTGCATTAATTGGGGAGTGCACCTCTAAAGAAGCTCGGAAAAGCATGCTCACTGATCGTAATAACGAATGGTTAAGAGGAAAGCCCAACCTTATCAATCGCCTTAAACCTGCCGCAACAACGCCGAGCTCTACGAAAAATTCCTTCGGGTTTCTTATGCCCAGTTTCTTCAGTTTCAGATCTAACATGACATCAGACTCAGGACCCATTGGCATTGCAGTAGGTGTTTTGCATTGCCTAGGCAAAGAGGATGGCATGGTTTTGCAAATGAGAAAAGAAGGGTTGGAAGTCACTAAAAAAGAGCAAGGAGTATAATATGATTCCGCCAATTTCAACTAATAATAGTTTTTCTATTTCAAATAATGGAGCTTTTACTCCAACGCCAGATGAAGTCAGGGCATTATTAATCGAGAAGGGAGTGCTCCCTACCTCGGAAGAAGCCAAGGCGACATTTTGGTCTTTGGGGGATAATTGGTGGCGGCAAATCATCGATGGAAAGTTTCAGCATTATGGACCAATGGTATTCGATCAAGGACTCCATGGAGGTCATATTGAACCCGGCTATTTGAAGGGCGTAGAGAATGCCTGTCATTATTTTGTAAATAATATGGATAAAGGATTTAGTATCGAACTCTATAAAGAGACCCATTCTATCGCTTGTGCGCATTTTACCAAGGAGAAAGGCAATGGGATTGTTTGTTGTGGATTTGAAATTGACCATTTCAGAACGTTTAACGAAAGGTGTGCCGGGGCTAAAGTCGGCTCAGAAGATTTTGTGGTATTAAACGAAAAATACGAATTTATTGATGTTTATAGTATCAATTATAGACTGGAGATTGAAGAATTATTACAAACCGATGAAGAGGCATTGGAAGATGCAAAATTTTTTAAAGGATGGAATTATGAGATAATTATCAAAGATGCTGAAACCAAAAGGAAAGAATTGGATGAGGCTATTGATAAGGCCAAAAGTGTGTTATTTGAGCAATTTGGGGAAGAGTGCGTTGAAAATGACCCCGAGAAAATTTCTTGTATTCTTCGCGAAAAAAGGATCGAACTTCTCAAATTGAGAAATAAAATCGGAGAGGAGAGAGTACAAGAATTGAATGAGCACTTTAAGCAAGTAGCAAAACGCTTGGGTCTTCAAGCACCCTTTATTGAGTGTTTTTTTCAAAGCGATGGAACCGTTTCTATTGAGTATGAAAAATCTGACCCCTCTTTGAATTTTGAGGAAATTACAAAAAAATTAATCTCAGAATTTAACCTCAATTTGGAGAACTTGCAGAAGAATGCCTATGAGAAGATCCAAACGGGAGTTTCAACCAAGGATGTGAAAAGGGAATATCTGGAAAGTGTCATTTCGCTGATTGCTCAAGCTTACGCGGAGCTCGAATGGGCCCATCCCTGGATAGATGGACAGGGACGCACAGACCTCGTTATGTTAAACGGATTGCTCTGCCGTGAAGGGCTAACTCCTTGTGTGTTGCGCGAACCTTATTTTTCCACATCGAATACTATTCAGGATTGGGTGAATTATCTGAAGGGTGGATTAGTTGAGTTCGAAATAAAAAAGTAAGTCAATTTAGTATCTTGCAAGAAAAGAGTGATAATTATTTTATTATGGGTATAATATGATTCCGTCAATTTCAACTAATAATAGTTTTTCTGTTTTAAATAATGGAGCTTTTGCTCCAACGCCTGGTGAGATCAGGGTTTTTTTAATCGAGAAGGGAGTGCTTCCTACCTTGGAAGAAGCTCAGGCGACATTTTGGTCTTTGGGGGATAATTGGTGGCGGCAAATCATCGACGGTAAGCACCAAAAATATGGATCTATGGTATTCGATAAAGGACTCCATGGCGGTCATATTGAACCCGGCTATTTGAAGGGCGTAGAGAATGCCTGTCATTATTTTGTCGATAATATGGATAAAGGGTTTAGCATCGAACTTTATAAATGGACTCATCACGTTGCTTGTGCGCATTTTAGCCAAAATGAAGGCAATGGGATTGTTTGTGGTCGCTATGAAATTGACCTTTTTAGAACTGCATACGAAAAGGCTAGTTCTGCGCAAGTCGGCGCTGCAGATTTTGAGGCATTGGGGGAAAAATTAAATTTAATTCGGGATGTTAAATATAAACTGGATTCTGCAATTGAAGCATTTGAACGGACAGATGAAGAAGAGTTGAAACGGGCAGAATTTTATAAAAAACATTTTGGAATGGATGCGGTTATCAAGGATGCTGAAACCAAAAGGAAAGAGTTGGATGAAGCTATTGATAAGTGTAAAAACCTTTTTCCAGAGCAATTTGGGGAAGTGTGCGTTGAAAATGACCCCGGGAAAATTTCCAAAATTCTCCGCACAAAGGAGATTGAAACCATCGATTCTTTGAAGAAAATTGGAAAGGAGCACGTTCAAGGATTGAATGAGCACTTTAAGCAAGTAGCAAAACGCTTAGGTCTTCAAGCACCTTTTATTGAGTGTTTTTTTCAAAGCGATCGAACCGTTTCTATCGAGTATGAAAAATCTGACTCCTCTTTGAATTTTGAGGAAATTACAAAAAAATTAATCTCAGAATTTAACCTCAATTTGGAGAACCTGCAGAAGATCGCCTATGAGAAGATCCAAACGGGAGCTTCAACCAAGGATGTGAAGAGGGAATATCAGGAAAGCGTCATTCCGCTAATTGCACAACTTTACGCGGAACTGGAATGGGCCCATCCCTGGATAGACGGACAGGGACGCACAGACCTCATTATGCTGAACGGGTTGCTTTGTTTGGAGGGATTGAATCCATGTATTTTATGGGAGCCTTACTTCTCCACATCGAATGGTATCCTGGATTGGATAAATTATCTAAAGATTGGAATAAATTCGTTTGAATCTTTAAAAGCTCGTTGTTAGCAGCAAGAACAGAAATTAATCTAAGATGATATAAAAAACCCCGGTATTAACCGGGGTTTTTTTATTTTCAGTGGATCACTCCATCATAAGATTTAACAGTCTCGCCGGAAGCTTTGCCCTGCTTTTTTTCATACAGGATGAGAGTTGGCAGAAGAATGACGAGCGTTCCAACGACAACTGCTGTCAGCGGATAGACTGTTCCGTCATAAAGAGAGCTTGTCATTCCAACAACTAACGCTGCAATAAGCAAACGGAAGCTGGTGTAAAGGCTGGCAGTTACCCCTTTGATGTTAGGCAGGATTTCCATGCTTTCAGGGAAATAAAGCCCGATGATCCAGTTGGCCCCGAGCGCATAAATGACCATTCCGACCGTGAGAAAATAAGGGTCTCTAGGTGCCATCCAAGTAGCCAGCGCCAAGAGGACTCCTCCGACGATACTTAAGATAATTCCCGCTCTTTTGATCTTGGGACCTCCCCATTTCGCGATTACGCGGTTGAGAAGAAGGCTCCCTGCTACCCAGCCTCCAAGGATTGCCGCCTGGATGAAGGGAAAGATGGCCTTACTTAAGCCAAATTCCACGACAAAGAGCACCGATGTTCCCGAAAGGAAGGCAATGTAGCCTGCAAAGAGGACGCTGGTCCCTATTGTGAGCTGCCAAAAGGGCAGACAGCAAAATGCCTGTTTAAAATCTCCCAGGATCGATTTCATTTTGAACTGCGTTCTTTTTTCCACAGCCAGCGTCTCATCGAAAAAGAAGAGGCAAACAGCCAAGCTCACGAGGACAAAGAGGGCGATCACGAGGAAGTTAGATCGAAATCCATAGGCCTGGTTGAGGAAGCCTCCGAGCATCGGGGCTCCTGCCATGATGAGAGGAATGATGGTGTTGAGGCTGTTTAACGCAGAGATGGCCCTGTCTTTCTGGAAGGCATCGAAAATGATCGCTGCTCCCAAGGTGAAGCATCCGCCGCTGCCAAAGCCTTGCAAGATGCGTCCCACAAGCATTTGGTCCATGGATTGTGCAAAAAGGGTGATAAGGCTCCCCGCTAAAAAGAGTCCGAGCGCTGCTATCAGAGGTTTTTTTCTGCCAAAGGCGTCAGATAAAGGACCGTATAAGGGGCCTGAGACGCAAATTCCGACAAAATTCCATGTGAGAAGGCCCTGGATCGCTCCTTCAGAAGCGGAGAACCATTTCATCATATCCGGGAAGGCCGGCAAGTAAATGTCTGTTTCAATGCACGCAGCAATAAACACGACAATGATGAGAAATAAGTATTTAAATTCTTTTTTTCTGTTCATTTTAAACAAATCCTGTCTTTCCTAGGCGCCATTTGACGTTAGCAATTGTCATGGGGACGAGGGGGTTATCGATCATTTTGCGCAAGGCCCTTGCAGCTTCTTTCATCGTAGAGCCGGAGCCGATGTAATCATCCAGGAGCAGTAATGCTCCCGGAGGAACTTTAGCGTCACTATTTATTTGCATGTTTTCATGCACATTAAAATGGCGCTGGTCATTATTGAGAAGTTCTCCCTGGCGTTTGTCCGGGGGATTTTTCCACTGAAGCAAATCGTTTACGAGGGGCACTTTGAGGTACTCTGCCAAAGAGCTAGCAACACTCTGACTTGCCTTCCAGGTATTGGAAGGAAGAAGCGCTACGGCTTGAATGTTATGCTTAGATGCGAGAATAGAGGCTTGTATTTTGAGAAGATTTAAAAGCTCTGGGTCGACGTCTTCCGCTTCAGCTCTTTGTTTCATGAATTGGACGAAAAGAGAGGTGCGCAGTTTGCCGTCCAAAAGACTTACTCCTGAGGAAATGCGGTGGGTTCTCGTTTCTGCAATAGGCACCGGACGCGCTTGCAGCCACGCTTGGATTCGGGAGAGCAAGTGGGCATCCAGCTGAGGTCTACTCACAGCTTTAAGGCAAATATCGCAATGGGAGCAGGCGTTTGGACTTTCATCTCCCAACGCGTTTCTTAAGATGCTCATGCGGCATTTGGTGCTTTGCTCTGCATAGGCGATAATTTTCTCAAGTTCTTCGGTCTTTACGAGGTATTGGGTAGAGTACCTGCTTAGATCGAGAGGAGCCTCTTTTTGGTCTATCTGATAGACTTGAGAGCCTTTGATGCTCATCTTTTTGAGTTGGTGCTGCTCCATCAATTCAGCAACGACGATCAGCACGCGTGTCGGATGCAGTCCCGTTGCGCGTTTGATTTTTGCTAGATTGGGAGGCTCTTCAGAGGAGCTTACAACCTCGATCACTTTTTCAAAATCTTCTAAAGAGGGCAGGGAGGAGTCAATGAAATACTCCTGAACTTTTCTATCTGCTCTATCGTAGAGCAGAATTCCTTTTGCCTTGAGCCCATCTCTTCCGCATCTTCCCACTTCTTGATAGTAGGCTGTAATCGATCCCGGAATATCAAAATGGATGATGAACCTTAAATTGGCTTTATCAATCCCCATTCCCAAAGCTGTTGTTGCAGAGACGATCTTGAATTCGTCTTTAGAAAATGCGGTCTGAATTTTGCGCTTCTCTTCAGATTCTAGTCCTGCGTGATACGCAGTGATGGAGATTCCCTCTTGCAATAAGTACTCTGCGACAAGCTCTGTATTTTCTCTCGTAGAACAGTAGATGAGCCCGCAGCCGTCCAGCGTGGATAGAAGCTCTTTCGTTAATAGAAGTTTTGCTGCGATCCCATCTACGCTTGAGCTAGAGAGCTCAATATTTGGCCTGTCCATGTTTTCCCGCAGGATATGAACCTTTTTATGAGCGGAGGAGAGCTGTTTCTCGATGTCTTTTTCCACCCTGCTATCTGCAGTAGCCGTTAACCCGAGAATTTTGATCTCCGGATTTTTTTCTTCAGTCGCTTGAATAAAATGTAGAATCTGGCGGTAGCTGGGCCTAAAATCATGCCCCCACGTCGAGATGCAATGCGCTTCATCGATCACAATGAGAGAGATGTTCAAACTCAGTAAGAAATCAAATCTGTCGATGTGGTCCAGTTGCTCAGGGGAGATAAAAAGCACTTTAATTTCGCCGCTTGCAGCTTTTACTTTCCCAAGCGCGTTCTCCTCTTCTGACTGGTCGCTATTGATCGACGCCGCAGGAATCTGGAATCGGTTATTGAGATGCTCGATCTGATCGCGCATAAGAGCAAGCAGGGGAGAGATGACCAGGGTAATCCCTTCGAAAAGGCAAGAGGGGAGCTGATATAAGAGGGATTTGCCATGCCCTGTTGGCTGGATGCAAAGTAAACGATTATTTTGAATCAGGGTTTGGATCGCTTCTAATTGCCCAGGACGGAATGATTTAAAGCCAAACTTCTGCTCTAATAATGATAATAACCGGTCATTAGAAATCGTCATAATTTTCCCAAAGAAACCAATTTTACATTGCTCTGTATATATTATCTATAGCTTCTTGGGAAAAAAACTTGTTAAGAGGGGCGCAAAAAAAGAATTTTTGAGCCCCTTATACCCAAATTTTGAGACAACTTGGGTATAGGTCCTAGCGTCGTTTTTTTTTGCGGAAGAAGCTGAAAATGAAGATTCCGGCGCCTACTATAATAGCTACCGTTCCGCCGGTTTTTAATTTAGAGGACAAATCTTCGTAGTAGGCTATTTCTTCTTTTCCTTTCGCAATCTTTTTGTTAGCCCCACTAGTGAGACCTTTGCCGATTTGTTCTGAAACGGGGTTGCCGGAGAACAGTTGATTTCCCTTCTTAACTGCTCGTTCCCCCTGGGCAATTTTTGTTTTTCCCTGGAGGACCTGATCGTCAATGTAATTGGAAAACAAAAGTGCAGCAATACCTGCAATTGCTATCAAAATCCCTAAAATTTTCATAAATAACATCCTCTTAAATTTTTTTCTCTAAACTTTCAATGAGTGGAATAAGACTGGGGTCTACAATTTTTAGCAGCTCAAGTTTGCCATCTCCTCCTGCGAAATGATAAATGAGGGAGTCCGGATTTGGGCCTAAGGCTCTGCTCCAATTGTAATGAGTAGGAAGATGGACAAGAGAGGGGCTGTGATTGAAAATGGCTCGGTTGAGGGCTTGCTGGTCTCCTATGTGCTCTCTACTGTTATGGATGGCCTCTTCTGCCCATTTTTTTAAGATTTTTGCATCATTGCGAAAGACGATGACGCCCGAATTATAACTCACTTCTCCCGGTAGAAGGGAATTCTCTTCTTGATTTTTGCGTTGGATGAAAGGAGGCTCCTCTACCAAACCCATCTCTGCACCGAAGGCAAGAGAGTTGAAAAGAGGCTCTAGGGTCCCGTTGACCTGACAATCGAGATCGAGCCATATCCCTACTTCAAAAGGGGAGTTTTGAAGAGCGAGTGGTTTTTTAAACCAAGAAGATCTGCAAAACCAGATGCCATTACCAAAGCGCCTTTCCCAGGACTCTTTTTTTTGTGCAGGGATGTTATTATTGTTGGTCGTGGCCTGCGGCACCTCAATGCATATGCCTTTGTCCGCACACCAGGCAAGCGCCTTTGGCGACATTCCAAAATCTGCAAATGCGACAGGATAGGTGTTGTGCGAAGAGTAATGCTTCCACCACCAGGGCAGAAGCCACTCTTGTTTGTGATCACAACCGACGGTGATTCCTTCACGATTCATTATTTTTTCTTCGCAGAGAATAAAATTTTTGTATAATTGATAGACCAAAACTTCTCAAGAGATCTGTGGTTTGCACATGAAATTATTGATGAACATATTCGCATTTTGACGCACAATTTTTACCGTTGTACCCAAAAAAATTATCCGCAAGTGTTGTCTTACATCGATGAAAAACTAGAGGAATATTCTCCTTTTTTATCAAATTTTGAAGAAAACGAAAAAAAAACTTGCATGAATTTGTAAAAGATCTTACATCCCTTAAGTAGAAGAGATAGGAATTGCATGATCGCGATTTCCTCCGAACCTCAAATTGAACAAGGGTAGTAATCATGGCCAAAAAAAGAAAAGCAGCAGCTAAGAAAAGACCAGCTGCGAAGAGAAAAACTGCAGTTAAGAGAAAACCAGCTGCTAAGAAGAAGAAAACAGGTGCAAAAAGAAAATCTGGACTAGTTCAGAAGTCTTACACATTATCTCCTGAGCTTCAAGAAATCTGCGGCGGCAAATCAATGACACGTCCTCAAGTTGTCAAAAAACTCTGGGTATATATCAAAGCGCACAAATGCCAAGATGCGAAGAACAGAAGGATGATCAATCCAGATAAAAAACTATCAGAAGTTATCGGTAAAAAACCGGTTGATATGTTGAAACTCGCCGGATGCTTGAGCAAACACATCAAGTAAACAACGACAGTTGTCTTTCTAAAAGGCGCTTAAGTGACCTCACTTTAAGCGCCTTTTTTTATTCTCCTCGTAGCTTCTTCTCAAGCTCTTCCCAGCGCAAATAAAGCTGTTCAATGCGGTTTTCTTCCAAAGCAACTTTAGAGCAAATTTCTTGCAGGCTCTGAGGATTTTGAGCGATTACTGGATCTTCCAAAGAGTGATTGAGCTTTTGAACAATTGCTTCCAGTTCTTGGATCTTTCCTTCCATTTGCTCGTACTCTTTTTTTTCTGCGTAGGAGAGTTTTGCTTTGGAAGCGGAAGTTTCCGGCTTTTTCTCTTTGGTCTTTTGTGGAGCAGCAGTACTTTTTAATGAGGCTTCCCACTGAGAAAAATCGACAAAGAGTTGATTTTGCTCCGGATCGCCCAAGGCAAGAAGCGTGTTGCAAATCCGATCTAGCATACACCTGTCATGCGTGATGAGAACAACCGCTCCCGGAAAATCCATCAAGCTATCTTCAAGAGTTTCAAGTGTCGGAATATCGAGATCATTTGTAGGCTCATCGAGAAGAAGAAGATCAGCCGGCTGCAGCATGAGGTGCGCAATCGCAATCCGCGCGCGTTCTCCGCCGGATAATTTATCGAGCGGCATATCGAGGATCTCTGAAGAAAAGAGGAACCGTTTGCACCAACCGTTGACGTGGATCTTTTGACCTCGGAATGTCACAAAATCTCCATTTGGAGAAAGAGCTTCGCGCAAGGTGATGTGATCGGGAAGCTGCATGCGGTGCTGATCGAAATAAACAATCTGCAGTTGATCGGCTTTTTTGATCGTACCGACATCGGGAAGAACTTCGCCGGAGAGCATCTTAAGTAACGTTGTCTTACCAGAGCCGTTAGGGCCCATCAGGCCAATTCTTGTGCCGGGAGAGAGGGTGAAGTCCAGGTTTTTGAAAAGAGTGCGCCCATTGATCTCTTTGGAGAGATTTTTTGCAGCGAGCAATTTTTTGGTTTCTCTCTCGCTTGCAGCAAAATCAATTCCCGCTTTTTTCTGACGATTTCTTCCTTTGATGTCGGAGAGGTCCTTGAGGAGCTCGTGAGCGTCCTCAACTCGGGATTTTGATTTTGATGTCCTGGCTTTTGGAGATTGTCTTAGCCAATCGAGCTCTTTTCTCGCTTTTGACGCAATGGAGCGCTCTTGCTCTATCTGTCCCTTGATGAATCCCTCTTTTAACTCTAAAAACTCGCTATAAGTTCCATCGATTGCAAAAAGACCGGTAGGATAGATGGGGTTGATCTCGATCGTGCGATTGATCATGTTCTGGAGGAAAAATCTGTCGTGGCTAACTAACAGATAAGAAGGAGCTTCTCTCGGCAGGAATTTTTCCAGCCACATGATGCCTTCCAAGTCCAAATGGTTTGTAGGCTCATCTAGAAGCAGCAAATCAGGAGCCGCCATGAGTTCTTTCGCCAGCATCAGACGCTTCTTCCAGCCGCCGGAGAGGCGCTCTGCCGACGTTTCCTCGCCGGTGAATCCAAGCTTGCTCAGCCAGGTTTCAGCCAGAAGTTCTCTTTCGTAATCGGGCCTCTCGTCATCTGCGGCGAAAGAGGCAAGCAAGATGTCGATCGGTTTTTCATTGGGAAATTCGCAAGTTTGGGGCACGTATCCGATCTTGATTCCGCGCCTCGTCGAGATCGTCCCTGAATTTTGCCTTTCAATTCCCGCCAAAATTTTAAGCAGAGTGGATTTTCCAGAACCGTTGGGGCCGATCAATCCGACCCGGTCTCCTGAGAAAATACTAAAGGACAAATCTTCGAAAAGGGTGCGGTTTCCAAAGGATTTGTTTAAGTTCTGGCAATTGAGAAATAGTGTCATAGGGCCAGTCTATCAGATCTATGAAAAAGAGTCTCTAAAGGATAGGAAATTGAGACCTTGCCCTAAGGGGAATGGGCTCAACCTCGCCTCTTAAAATTTTATCCTTTGATTCTTATCGGCCGTATTTTTTGGAAATTCGAAGCCTCTTTCAGAAGGCTCGTCCCTTAGAACTTTTGAAGAAAGATACCGAGCAGCCCTGTGTAAAAACAAAATTTTAATCTTTTCGCGGGGTTTATTAGTAAATATTATTTTACTGCATAAGTAACGCAATATCAATTATTTAAGCATCTAATTAAAGCATGTTTAAAAGCGCATGTAGTATTAATAAACAATTGACTTTATGTACGTTAATTGTTAAAATTAATTATACAAATTAAAAGTATTTTGAAATTAAAGAGGTGAAAATGTCAAATCCAATAGTTACAAATACGACAAGTACAGTAAGTACGACAGATGTCGCGAGAACAACAATGACAACAGGCGTCACAACAAGCTGCCCTGCAACGTTGGCCATTGGTTTACAGGCGGGGACTTCCTCAGCGGATTGTACCTCTCTCGTGGGAAGAACCGAAACCATCTCCCAGAACAAGCTGGATTTTGTGAGCTTCACAGAGACCCCGACATGCGCATTTGCAAACGCCTACCCTTGCAAGATTGAGTTTGGTGGAAAACTTTACCAAAATGCAACTGCCTGCTTTTTAGCGCAAAAGTACACCGACCAGCCCCACATTATGGAACTTCTTACTCGGTGCGAAACAGCAGAAGAAGCCCTATTCTTAAGCAGCACATGTCCCATGACGGATGCGCGCAATCTCTCCTGGGAAAATCCCGATGCACAGCACGTTAATAAATATGACGTCATGATGCATGTGCAAAGGGCCAAGTTTGGACAAAACCCCAACCTCAAAGACCAGTTACTCTCTACTGAGGATCTCTACATTGCCTGCCAAGGTTATGATCCCCTCTGGAGCGATGGCTTTAATAGCACAGGAAAAAACCAGCTGGGACAGTGTCTCATGCAGCTGCGAGGAGAATACGGCAAAAACAGTATTGTGCCGCAAAGCACAGATTACACACTCCGGATCCAAGCTTTAGATGAGAGATGTATCCTCATCATGACAGGCATTCCGGGTGACATCACCCACCAAATCTTTTTGCAATGCTTCTCCAATAACGACATTACAGGCATCCAGGCGCTCTCTTGCACGAACAAGCATTTCTACACAAACTTAACGATGATTATAGAGAAACTGGATCTAGCGCAGCTCTGCCCACTCCTCAAAATTGTAAGCGCGGAAGAGGCTCAAAAATACGGGTTCACGGCTCAGTCCGCACTCATTTTCCCAAAACTAAAGCAGATTAAAGCTTACCAAGAGATGGCTCCGCACGTAGAAGGCAATGCCGGCGTGACCTACTTCAACTTTACCCTGCCCGAAGACCTCACCCTTAGGCAGATCGTGAAAATTGCAAAAGGCCAAGGGATAGAAGTTGAGATTCACTGGAGTAGAATTTTACAAGACATAGGCGATGTTGCCATCAAACAAGCGTTCCCCTGTATGCTGGCCAACAACGTTTTTAAAGACAGCCGCAACAAGAATTACGATGAGCAGTGTGTGCTTGTGAGAGGGCATGGATGTGAGCTGCCGACAGTAGAACAGTACATCATACAAATTGTCTTAATTCAGAAGATTTCTAACCAATCCCTCTGCCTTTTTGGTGAATACCCTTTGACTTACGGACGCTCCTCAACACATGTTCAGGGCTTCCTCTTGGTTGTTGGGGGCTCCGCCCCGGGGCGCCTCGGCGTCTTAGACTTCGGCTGGGGCCGCGGGACTAGCGGCGCTGGGGGTCGGCGGAAGTAGGTCAGTCGTCTTTGGAACATTGGTGCACGAAAAAATTGGGTTTTTTGGGTGTTGGGCCTGCGGAGGGGTCCAAGACCGGCTAAGGGCATTAGGAGAGCGCCCGTGAGGGCGCAAAATTTTGATAAAAAGATCCCAGCTTTAAGCTGTGAAAACATAAATAAAATTGAATAAATAAAAATAAAAAAGGAATAAAAAATGTCAAATCCAACAGTTACAAATACGACAAGTACAGTAAGTACGACAGATGTCGCAAGAACAACAATGACAACAGGCGTCACAACAAGCTGCCCTGCAACGTTGGCCATTGGTTTACAGGCAGGGACTCCCTCAGCAGATTGTACCTCTCTCGTTGGAAGAACCGAAACCATCTCTCAAAACAAGCTGGATTTTGTGAGCTTCACAGAGAACCCCACATGTGAATTTGCAAACGCCTACCCTTGCAAAATTGAGTTTGGTGGAAAACACTACCAAAATGCAACCGCCTGTTTTTTAGCGCAAAAGTACACCGACCAGCCCCTCATTATGGAACTTCTTACTGAGTGCGAAACAGCAGAAGAAGCTCTATTCTTAAGTAGTACATGTCCTATGACGGATGCGCGTAAGCTCTCCTGGGAAAGCCCCGACGCAAGGCATGCCAATAAATACGATGTCATGATGCACGTACAAAGGGCAAAATTTGGGCAAAACCTCAACCTCAAAGAGCAGTTACGCTCTACTGAGAATCTCTACATTGCCTGCCAAGGCTATGATCCCCTCTGGAGCGATGGCTTTAATAGCATGGGACAAAACCAGCTGGGACAGTGTCTCATGCAGCTGCGAAAAGAATACGGCAAAGGCAGTATTATGCCGCAAAGCACAGATTACACACTCCGGATCCAAGCTTTAGATGAGAGATGTATCCTTATCATGACAGGCATTCCTGAAGACATCATCCACCAAATCTTTTTGCAATGCTTCTCCAATAACGACATTACGGGCATCCAGGCGCTGGCGTGTACGAACAAGTGTTTCTACACAAACATAACGATGATTGTGGAGACATTAGATCTAGCTCAGCTCTGCCCTCTGCTGCAAATTGTAAGCGCAGAACAGGCTCATAGATATGGGTTCCAGGCTCAGTCCGCACTCATCTTCCCAAAACTAAAGCTGATTGAAGCTTACCAAGAGATGGCCCCCCACGTAGAAGGCAATGCTGGCGTGACGTACTTCAACTTTACCCTATCTGAAGGCCTGACCTTCAGGCAGATCGTGAAAATTGCAAACGGCCAAGGGATAGAAGTTGAGATTTACTGGGATCAAATTTTACAAGACATAGGCGATGTTGCTATCAAGCAAGCGTTCCCCTGTATGTTGGCCAACAACGTTTTTAAAAACAGCCGCAAGAAGAATTACGATGAGCTGTGTGTACTTGTGAGAGGGCATGGATGTGAGCTGCCTACAGTGGAACAGTACATTGTACAAATTGTCTTAATAAGTAAGATTTCTAATCAATCCCTCTGCCTTTTTGGAGAGAAACCTCGGACTTACGGAAGCTCCTCAACACATGATGTTCAGGGTCTCCCCTTGGTTGTTGGGGGCTCCGCCCCGGGGTGCCTCGACGTCAACGCCCGCATCTGGGGCCACGAGGCCGTCGGTGCTGGGGGTCGGCGGAAGTAGGCCACCCGTCTTTGGAACATTGGTGTACGAAAAAATTGGTTTTTTTGGGTCTTGGGCTTGCGAGGGGTCCAAGACCGGCTAAGGGCACTGGGAGAGCGCCCGTGAGGGCGCAAAATTTTGATAAAAAGATCCCAGCTTTAAGCTGTGAAAACATAAGTAAAATTGAATAAATAGAGATAAAAAAGGAATAAAAAATGTCAAATCCAATAGTTGCAAATACGACAAGTACAGTAAGTACGACAGATGTCGCGAGAACAACAATGACAACAGGCGTTACAACAAGCTGCCCTGCAACGTTGGCCATTGGTTTACAGGCAGGGAGTTCCTCAGCGGATTGTACCTCCCTCGTAGGAAGAACCGAAACCATCTGCCAGAACAAGCTGGATTTTGTGAGCTTCAAAGAGAACCCCACATGCGCATTTGCAAATGCCTACCCTTGCAAGATTGAGTTTGGTGGAAAACACTACCAAAATGCAACCGCCTGCTTTTTAGCGCAAAAGTACACCGACCAGCCTCGCATTATGGAACTTCTTACTGAGTGCGAAACAGCAGAAGAAGCTCTATTCTTAAGCAGCACATGTCCTATGACGGATGAGCGCAAGCTCTCCTGGGAAAATCCCGATGCGCAGCACGTCAATAAATACGATGTCATGATGCACGTACAAAGGGAAAAATTTGGACAAAACTCCAAACTCAAAGAGCAGTTACTCTCTACTGAGAATCTCTACATTGCCTGCCAAGGTTATGATCCCCTCTGGAGCGATGGCTTTAATAGCACGGGACAAAACCAGTTGGGACAGTGTCTCATGCAGCTGCGAGGAGAATACGGCAAAGACAGTATTGTGCCGCAGAGCGCAGGTTACACACTTCAGATTCAAGAGTTGAATGAAAGATCCGTCTTCATCATGACAGGCATTCCTGAAGACATCATCCACCAAATCTTTCTGCAACGTTTCTCCAATAACGACATTGCGGGCATCCAGGCGCTGGCGTGTACGAACAAGTGTTTCTACACAAACATAACGAAGATTGCGGGGACATTAGATCTAAAGCAGCTCTGCCCTCTGCTGCAAATTGTAAGCGCAGAACAGGCTAAAACATACGAGTTCCCGGCTCAGCCCGCACCCATTTTCCCAAAACTTAAGATGATTAAAGCCTACGAAGAGATGGTTCCTCACGTAGAAGGCAATGCCGGCGTGACGTACTTCAACTTTACCCTATCTGAAGGCCTGACCTTCAGGAAGATCGTGGAAATTGTAAAAGGCCAAGGGATGGAAGTTATTATTGGCTTGGATAATATTTTACAAGACATAGGCGATGTTGCCATCAAGCAAGCGTTCCCCTGTATGCTGGCCAATAACGTTTTTAAAGACAGCCGCAAGAAGAATTACGATGAGCAGTGTGTGCTTGTGAGAGGGCATGGATGTGAGCTGCCGACAGTGGAACAGTACATCGTACAAATTGTCTTAATAAGTAAGATTTCTAACCAATCCCTCTGCCTCTTTGGGCGGAACCCTTTGACTTACGGATACTCCTCAACACGCGTTCGGGACTTCCTCTTGGTTGTTGGGGACTCCTCCTCGGCCCACCTCGACGTCTTCTGCAGCCGCTGGTGCTACGACAGGTTCGTCGGCGTCGGGGGTCAGCGGAAGTAGGCCACCCGTCCTTGGAACATTGGTGTACGAAAAAATTGGTTTTTTTGGTTCTTGGCCAAGCGAGAAGCCCAAGACCGGCCAAGGGCATGAAGGAAGCATCCGGCAGGGAAAAAATTGTAATAAAAAACTGACCTAATAAAAAAAGACTGTTAGAGTTGAGTGTATGAGCATTGCAAAATAATTATTAATACTAAGATTTAATCAAAATTATTAAATCATAATAAATGAGATGAATATGACATCAATTACAAATAAGACCACTTTGGAAGGTCTATATCAAGCACCCGCATTCTTAAGTTTCTGTCAATCTATTCAAAAAAACAGACCTCGGGACGAGTTCAGTTTCGGGCGATCAGTTGAAAAAGAAAACCCTTCTATATTGTCCAACCTTTGGAGTATTTTTCACATTACTCCCGAAAAAACAATGGAGCTTTATAAGAAGTGTTATATAAAGTTGATTTCCGAGGACATCATTTCTGAAATCGTTAAATACTCCCTACTTAATAACGTCACAGGCATTCAGGCTCTGGCATGCGCGAATAAGCATTTTTACACAAATATAACGGCAATTGTAGGAAAACTAGATCTAAAGCAGCTCTGTCCTTTGCTCCAAACTGTAAGCGCAGAAGAGGGTAAAACATACGGATTCCCGGCTCAGCCTGCATCCATTTTCCCAAAACTTAAGTTGATTAAAGCTTATCAAGAGATGGCTCCGCACGTAGAAGGCAATGTACAGGGCAATCCTGTCTTGACCTACTTCGACTTTACCCTACCAGAAGACCTCACCTTCGGGAAGATCGTAGAAATTGCAGAAGATCAAAAGATAGGAGTTTCTATTTCCTGGGATCAAATTTTACCAACGATAGGCGGTCTTGCCATCCAGCAGGCGTTCCCCTGTATGCTGGCCAACAACGTTTTTATAGACAGTCGTTGCAAGGGTTACGAGGATCAGTGTGTGCTTGTGAGAGGGCATGGATGTGGGCTGCCGACAGTGGAACAGTACATCATACAAATTGTCTTAATAAGTAAGATTTCTAATCAATCCCTCTGCCTTTTTGGAAAGAACCCTTTGACTTACGGGCGTTCCTTAACACACGTTCAGGGTTTCCCCTTGGTTGTTGGTGAGTCCGACCTGGCCCGCCTCAACGTCTACAGCGACTTTGGTTGTAGCGATAAGGACGTCGGCGCTGGGGGTTTGCGGAAGTTCTAGCTTGGTGGTTGGGTTTTTGAACCTTTGGTGTTCGAATTGGTTTTTTGTGGTCTTGGCTAAGCGAGGAGTCCAAGACCGGCCAAGGGCAAGAAGGAAGCTCCCAACAGGGCGCAAATTTTGATAAAAAGATCCCAGCATGTTACGCTTTCACATGCTCGATAATAAGCTCCGCTAGGCCCCGCTCCATTTCACTGAAAAGCTCCGTCGAACGATTATAAACGCCCACATCTGTATTCACCTGGAAAGCGAATGCCACATGGTATTTGGGATAGTAGCGAATGCTGGAGGTGTATCCGGGAATGACACCCATATGGCCAAAAGATAGGCCAAGGGGATCTTTCTCGGAAATCACTACGCCTGCGCCATAGAAAAGACCAGATTCTTCTTTGGCAGTGGTAGGTCGTAATAACTCATCCAAATATTTCTCTTTCATCGCATGGCCCTCGAACAAGAGCTTGCTCCATCTGGCAAGGTCGCGGGAAGTGCTCACTAATCCGCCTCCGGTGAATTCCATTGCAGGGTTCCACGCCATCAAACCTGATTTCGAGAGTCCTTTTGCGGGTAGGCCAAACGGGTTGTCCTTCTTGGTATACCCGGCTGCGAGGTGCGGAAGTGCGGGTCGATCTGACGGGGAAGTCTCATCCAGGTGGAGAGGCTTTAAGAATCGCTCTTTCACCTCGTTGTAGTAGCTGTTTTTGGTGGCGGATTCAATGACAAGACCGAGAAGAATGTATCCGGTGTCTGTATACATCCAACCTTTGCCGGCCTCGAATAGGGGCGGCTGATCTAAGACAAAAGCGACGAGGGATTCTGGCTGAAATGGATTGCCGGGATCGTGCCAACTTTGAGAGTAGGAAGAAAGAAAGCTATTCATGTGAACGTGGTCTGGCAGGCCTGAGCTGTGCGTGAGTAGATGACGAAGGGTAATCGTCTCATGATTGGGCAAACGTGAAAACCAAGCTCTGTCACCTAGCCATTTGGAGATCGGATCATCCAGATTTAGCCGTCCCTCTTTGGAAAGCTGAAGAACTGTCGCGGCGACAAAACTCTTGCCAATGCTTGCTGCTAACATCCTGGAATGAGGCGTCATCGCTGTTTTATCTTCAAGATCACGTAATCCGGTGGCAACTCCGCCTTCTCTGCCATCTGGCAGCACGTAGGCGCAAGTGGCGCCGGGAAAACCGTATTTGCTGCGTAGCTCGTCAAGCTTGGCTTTTAATTGGTGATTCAAGGTCGGCTTAAAGAAAAAATCCCTGTCTTTGATGACAACGAGGGCTGAAACGCCACATAGAAAAATCGTGAAGATGCATTTGGTGAATTGCTCTGTTTTAAAAATAATCGAGAGAACGTTAACCAATGAATGAACCAAAATAGCAATGAGGATGCTGCGGCTATTATTGTAGTATATCCAATTGATTATGATCGCGATAGGGATGATGCTGACAAAATAATTGATCACATACACGATATTGAGATTCCACAATTCATGATTGTAGTAACCCTTAATGAAAAATAAAGGCAGGTGCCACAGTCCCCAAAGAAGAGCAAAGAGCATCGAAGTGGAAAAGAGATTAAAGTGGGCCCTTAAACTGTCGACGCCATATCCTCGCCAGCCGATCTCTTCTAACGCGGGTGCGAGCAGAAAGGGGATCAGTATTCCCAAAATACTCCACCCTTTTATGACGCTGAACTCTTTGGCAATTGAAAATTGCTCGGGTGATTTTCCAAAAAGCAAGGAGAGCGCTGTCGCCAGGAAAAACACAGCCGGCACGACCACAAGCAGCATAACCAACGAACTAGGCTTAATCTTATAGATAAATAACCTGTCCCAAAAATCTTTAATAAACTCACTGTTCTTTGAGGCATAAATCATGATAAGCGCGACAACACAAGGCACCAACAAACCTGAAAACCCAAATAGGAGTTGCAGCTTTTCTTTGCCTTTTTGATGGCTTAAATAGGCTGCGATAAACAAGGGAATCCAGGTTCCGAGAATAGTGATGAGAAAAAACTGAATCGGCTTATAACTATAGATAGATTGCATTGTACTTACTCTGTTTTTTTTAGTTTGTTAGAACCGGCATCCTGAACTTATCCGCAAAGTAAAATCTACTGACTCTACCTTAGGAAAGCCATATCCCGGCAGTGTTGTTAATTCTTTTTTCTCGCGTCCAGGGGATAAAATCCATGGGCAAATTGAATGGGCCAGGTTACTATCCATTTTGCCCATCTCAGAGTATAATCTAAGGTTTCTTGGCTATCAGGCTCTGAGGTGATTTTAGAAGCTTCTTGAACCGGCTGCGTTGTTCTGCAGTCGCCTAAAGTGTAAATTGCATTGAAAAAACTCATACACAGCCCTTTTTTAGGTTTTGAAAGCTTTAGCTTACCATACAGACCGACCGTCGGTCAATCTATAAAGATAAGTTGGCACTCAAATGGGGGAGCTTCAGGGTGTTACTTTAAAATTCGAAATTGATAAATTCTGTCTTAAATGAGTCTATAATAGCCGCCTTCTCACGAATTAGCTACTGATCTTCACGAAAATAGACATCTAATGTTAGTGTCATGGATCATTGTTGGGAAAAAGAAGGTCTAATATGGCTAGAATTGTGAAGAAATCTTCAGAGCGGAAATCGGAAATTGTGAATGCAGCTCGTCACCTATTTCAGAAGAAAAATTATGATAGAACGACGATGCAAGATGTGATGGACGCTTTAGGCATTGCCAAAGGAACCATTTATCATTATTTCAAATCCAAAGAAGAGCTCCTAGAGGCAGTCATTGAAGACATCGTGGATGAAAATCTCGAAAAGATGCAGACTTTACTAAAAAAAACCAAGGGGAATGCTCTGAAGAAAATGCGAATGTTGGTAGAAGCTGGCAACATGGCAGAAGACAATAAAGAGATATTGGACCAACTCCACTTGCGAGGTAATGAAGGCATGCATATCCGCCTTCTCGCGGCTACTCTTGTAAAACAAGCTCCATTGTATGGGGAGCTGATTCAGCAGGGATGTGAAGAGGGGATCTTTCAAACAGATTCTCCTCTGGAATGCGCAGAATTCATCCTTTCCGGTTTTCAATTCCTGACTGATCTTGGGATTTATCCCTGGACGAAAGAGGATTTAACTCGTAGGACTCAGGCTTTTCCTAAGCTAGTTGAGCAATTGTTGAAAGCGCGGCCTGGCTCTTTCCAATTTTTGATTCGTTGAAGATTGGACTCGTAGACTTCTTAGCGAGAGGGGATAGCCTTCGAATCTGAATGACCTTGCGCTTTGAGTTCTATTCCGTTTAGTATTCTTAAATTGACTCTGGGAGGAATTCATGACAACGGCATTTCCACTTTTGCGACTGAGGCGGCTAAGACAACATCCTGTGCTTCGCGATTTGATCCGTGAGACAGATATTGCGCTCAAAGATTTGATTTTTCCTCTTTTTATCAAGGGAAGAGAGGGGGAGAAACAGCCGATTAACACCATGCCGGGGCTTTTTCAGATTCCCATTCAGAGGCTGCCGCAAGAAATTGAAGAGCTTTGTAAGCTGGGAATTTCTTCAGTTTTATTGTTTGGTATCCCACCTCACAAAGATCCGCTGGGAATGGATTCCTACTCTGATCAGGGGATCATTCAAGAGGCGATACAAGTGATCCGAAAAACAGCGCCAAAGATGCTGATTGTGTCGGATGTTTGTTTTTGCGAATATACCGATCACGGCCATTGTGGGATTATAACCGAGAAGGATGGCAAGTTTGATCTGGATAACGATCAAACCTTGGAGCTTTTAGTGAAGCAAGCGGTATCTCATGCGCAGGCGGGAGCAGATATCGTAGCGCCTAGCGGGATGATCGATGGCATGGTGTATGCGATCCGCAGGGGATTGGATATTGCGGGTTATAAGCATGTTCCTATTTTGAGTTATTCCGTTAAATATCAGAGTTGCCTTTATGGACCGTTTAGAGCTGCTTCGGAAGGGACTCCAAGCTTTGGTGATCGAAGCACCCATCAAATGGATACTGCAAACGCTAAGGAAGCCCTGCGCGAGGCGGATCTGGATGTTCTGGAGGGCGCCGATATGCTCATGGTCAAACCTGCCCACGCTTATCTGGATGTCATCTACCGTGTCAAACAGGCGCATCCCAATATCCCTCTCGGCGCTTATCACACAAGCGGAGAATTCTGCATGATCAAAGCCGCTGCTGAAAAGGGGTGGCTTGATGAGAAAAAAGCGGTCCTCGAGATTTTAAGGGGGATCCGCAGGGCAGGAGCTGATTTCATCATTACTTATTACGCTAAAGAATTCGCACAGTGGCAATAATGAGTCAGAGGTGCGCTTTTAAGGTGCTTAGAGTCAGTGAGATAGATTTTAATCCATTGCAGGATATTGCAGGATATTGCAGGATATTGCAGGATATTGCAGGATATAAACATGGTAGATATAGCTGAATTGATCGCTCAACCTGAATCTAAAGTTTTGGAGTTTAAGAGGGACATCTCCTCTCTAGGCCCCATTCTAAAGACGATTGTAGCTTTTGCGAATACTGCTGGAGGGATATTAATTATAGGCCTTACAGCAGATCGGCATGTTATTGGCGTTAATGATGTTTTCAAAACTGAAGAAGCGCTGGCCAATGCGATTGCGGATAGTATTAGTCCGACAATTTTGCCGGAGATTGAAATTACAACAGTACATGATAAAGCGCTTTTGATTGTCAAGGTGTCCCATTGGAGGGCGCCATTTTACATTAAAAAAGAAGGGATTCCGAACGGAGTCTATATTCGCTTGGGTTCGACAAGCCGACCTGCAGGGTCAGATATGATTGCGGAGTTGCAACGATCAGTTACTAATGTCTCCTATGATCAGCAGGGGATAGCCCAGTTATCCAGTTCAGCACTTGAGGGTGAGAAAGTAAAAAAAGCATTCCGTTTTGTGGGTAAGGAAGTCAACGATAAAAAATTACAGTCTCTTGGAGTGTTAGTTCCGTTCAACAACAAATACGTTCCATCGATTGGGGGACTCATTCTTTTTGGAAGTAGTGAGGCGCGAAATCGTCATGTTCCTGATGCAAGGGTGAGGTGTGCACGTTTTCGAGGAAATGACAAAACTCACCTCATTGACCAATATCAAGTTGAAGGCACAATTTTAGATGCTGTCGACGAAGTTCCCAAATTCATTGCCCGAAATACCCGTCTTACAGCTCAAATCCAAAAAATACGCCGAAAGGACATCCCTGAATATCCTGAAATTGCTATTCGCGAAATTCTAATTAATGCACTTGCACATGCTGATTATTCCATTCCAGGATCAACAATCCAGATCGCCATTTTTGATGATCGGCTTGAAGTGCAAAATCCGGGTATGCTCCCTTTTGGATTTACCATGGAAGATCTGAAGGCGGGTGTGAGTAGGGTTCGCAACCGGGTCATCGCTAAAGTATTTCATGAACTAAAGCTAATGGAAGAGTGGGGAAGCGGCTATAAAAGGGTCATAGAGGAGTGCCGAATAAATAATTATCCAGAACCTGAATGGATAGAGCAGGGAACTTCTATAAAAGTTTCTTTCAGTCCCCATCTTAAAACGGTCGATAAGCGATTGCCAGAGCAGCAAGCTCATGATTTATCAGATCGAGAGAAAATTATCCTTAATTTCTTTAAGAAGGGGCAAACACGCTCCTTTAGAGAGATTTTTGATAAACTCTCTCTCAATATTTCAGAAAGAATGCTTCATTATGCTTTGGCCCAGTTAAAGAAAAAAGGGTTGCTCATTGCAAAAGGAAAAGGGCCTTCCGCTGTTTGGCAGAAGAAATGCGAGTAAGAGCGGCTGCGTCCTGGAATGAGGATGACTGTGGCAAGGGCAGTGAATTCATCTATTGGGGCCTATCCCTGAGGCCCGTCGCCACTTATTGCCTTTATGATCATAACCAGCTCTCTTCCAATCTGTTAAGGAAAACTCTCAAACAATCGAATAGTTTTTCCTGAAAAAACCTCCCCAAAAACATCTCAAATTCATCTGCTCGTAAGTGTCAGAGTATCAATATGTTTCATTTCAATTCCGTAATTTTCAATACTTATAAAAAACCTTTATTAATAATCATTTATTTGATAAAATCTTATTTACAAGTAGAAAATAATTATAAAAATGGAGTGTTTATGACGATTAATAATATTGGTGTGTTGCCTTCCAGATTAAGTTCCTGTGAAGGGGTAGTCGTTCAACGTGCTGCTGACTTTTTAGAAGCGCGAGACATAGGCCGCTGCGAGCTGGTCTGCAAACTTTGGAATGGGGCCTGCAAAAATCAGGAGATTTGGCTTGGAGTGACTTTAAGAGAAGGCATTCCATTTGTGGAAGGCAAGGGTCGCGATCGCAGAGCGGACTTTCAAGTTCTCTATCCGATGACTATCAGCGGAAAGAGGATAAGCCGGTTTTTAGGAGAAATGGTTGGACAGATCCCTTGTATCAGCGAAGTGTTTTTCAGCATATTGAACACTCCGGATCCTTTCGAAGAAGGAAAATTATGTAAAGACAGTTTTGTGTTTGTTGTGGATCCTCATCTGATCAAGAGAACTGCCGGAGATGGGACGCCGCTGGATTTGGACGAACAGGGAAATCTCATAGAGCTTCCTGCTGATCAGGTGCAAAACGGAAAAGAGCTTACGATTCCCACTTCGTTAAAAAATCTTAGGATGCTTTGTTCCCATCCCTTGAAAGACAACGAAAACATGCCTGTTTTCAATACTTACTCCACCAATGCGGTTTTCAACCGATGCGGTGCCAGCTCAAATAAAGTGAGCGTGTACTTCATGAGGAGATGTGTTGCAGATGAGAGTAGGAATATGACTTATGCTAATCAGGAAATACTTGTAACAGAAAGAGGGTTTAACATTACGCCTCTACGCGTAAGGGCTCTTTTTGACGCTGTGGAGATACTTGAATCCGGGACATGTCCGGATAGCGAAAAACCACGGTACACTATTGCACGTTGTTCCGATATCGTTTGTTTTGGTGGCGATGAATATCATGCTTGCATTGGGGGCTTCGCCCCTCGCTCCGGCGCGGACGTCTTCAACGACGCCTGCGACGGCGATAACTTCGGCGTCGTCCCGTGTGTGTCGGCGGAAGTTCTCCGGGACTTGGCAGTTGAACCATTGGGACTTGGGGAAGGCCATTGATTTTTTGGTTCCCCTTGGGGCCGGCACCGCCGGCCTTGCAGAATGGCGCCCGAAGGGCGCTGATTTATAAGGCATGTGTTTTGCTGAATCTTATGAAGGTTGTTAGTTTTTTAAAGTCGGCGAAGCCAACCAATTACAGATAGAAAATAATTATAAAAATGGAGTGTTTATGACGATTAATAATATTGGTGTGTTGCCTTCCAGATTAAGTTCCTGTGAAGGGGTAGTCGTTCAACGTGCTGCTGACTTTTTAGAAGCGCGCGACATAGGCCGCTGCGAGCTGGTCTGCAAACTTTGGAATGGGGCCTGCAAAAATCAGGAGATTTGGCTTGGAGTGACTGTAAGAGAAGGCATTCCATTCGTAGAAGGCCAGGATCGCGATCGCAGAGCGGACTTTCAAGTTCTCTATCCGATGACTATCAGCGGAAAGAGGATAAGCCGGCTTTTAGGAGAAATGGTTGGACAGATCCCTTGTATCAGCGAGGTGTTTTTCAGCATATTGAACACTCCGGATCCTTTCGAAGAAGGAAAATTATGTAAAGACAGTTTTGTGTTTGTTGTGGATCCTCATCTGATCAAGAGAACTGCCGGCGTTGGGACGCCGCTAGATTTGGACGCACAGGGAAATCTCATAGAGCTTCCTGCTGATCAGGTGCAGAACGGAAAAGAGCTTCTGATTCCTCATTCATTAAAAAATTTTAGGATGCTTTGTTGCCATCCCCTGGAAGGCAAGCAAAACATGCCTGTTTTCATTCATTACTCCAGCGATACGGTTTTCAACCGATGCGGTGCCAGCTCAAATAAAGTGAGCGTGTACTTCATGAGGAGATGTGTTGCAGATGAGAGTAGGAATATGACTTATGCTAATCAGGAAATACTTGTAACAGAAAGAGGGTTTAACATTACGCCTCTACGCGTAAGGGCTCTTTTTGACGCTGTGGAGATACTTGAATCCGGGACATGTCCGGATAGCGAAAAACCACGGTACACTATTGCACGTTGTTCCGACATCGTTTGTTTTGGTAGCGATGAATATCATGCTTGCATTGGGGGCTTCGCCCCTCGCTCCGGCGCGGACGTCTTCAACTCCGGCGACTTCAACCACGGCCGCATCGGCGTCGTCCCGGGTGTGCCGGCGGAAGTTCTCCGGGACTTGGCACTTGAACCATTGGGACTTGGGGAAGGCCATTGATTTTTTTGTTCCCCTTGGGGCCGGCAGCGCCGGCCTTGCAGAATGGCGTCCGAAGGGCGCGATTTTAGATCTCCTTCCCGCTTATTTTTGAGTTCTCTTCTGCATTAAAATTAGTTTAATTCAGGGATGGTTGAGTGAACTTTTTTATTAACTTTTAATGCCTCGCCGTATAAGCTGTTTCCCCTATGGAAACTCTCCCAAAAGATGCAAGCGGCTGTCCTTACCTTTTTTTAGCTCCGATGGAGGGCGTCGGCGATCGCTGCTTTCGGCGAGCGATGGCGTCTGTCGGTGGATTTGATGAAGCGGTCACTGATTTTTTAAGAGTGCCGACGAATGCGCACGTGCAAAGTCTTGCGAATGCTTATCAGGCTAATGAGACTTATCCGATTCCACTCGCGGCTCAACTTATGGGATCGGATCTCGAACTGATGGCTGCGATGGCCAAAGAGATCGAAAAGAGGGGAGCTCCCAGGATCGATCTTAACTGTGGGTGCCCATCGAATACGGTCACTGGAAGAGGCGCTGGTTCAAGTCTTCTCAAAGATCCCGATTTATTGCATAGCGTGGCCAAAGCAATGGTGGATGCTGTGAAGATTCCCGTGACGATTAAAATGCGCTCGGGGTATGAAGATATTTCGTTATTTAAGGAAAATCTTTTGGCAGCAGAGGAAAGCGGTGTTAAATACATTACATTGCATCCGAGAACTAAAGTCGATGGTTATGGCCCTCCCGCAAGATGGGATTTAATCGCTGAGGCGAAGTCGTTTTTAAAAGTGCCTCTAGTTGGCAATGGTGATATTCTAACAGTGGAAGATGCTGTGAATATGCTCAAAATGACAGGATGCGATGCGTTGATGATTGGACGGGGGAGTGTGATCAATCCCTTTATTTTTCATCAAATCCGTTCCCACTTTGCAAAAACAACATATCAGCCTAAGTGGGAAGATCTGAAGACTTATTTGGAAGTTTACATCTCTGAAATTCCTGCAGGGACTGCAGAGCGGCTTAAAATCAATAAAATGAAGCAGCTGATGGGATTTTTGTTTAAGGGCAATCCTGCTCTTCTTGAAAAGCGTCAGCTCATGTTAACTACAACTTACACGGATTTTGAGTCCTTTTATAAATTTGCTTTTCCTTTGCTTGAAGAGGGATGGAAACGATGATCCAGGTAGAAGATCTTAAACTTGTTTACAGTGGCGAGCCTGTTTTTGAAGAGGTTTCCTTTACGGTAGGACCGAAAGAGCGTTGTGGTCTCATTGGTCGGAACGGATCTGGAAAAACCAGCTTGATGCGACTGCTTGTCGGTCAAGAACAACCTGATAAAGGGACGATTTCTTTTTCTAAAGGCTATAAACTGGGATATCTCGATCAGCACATTCGCTTTACCATGCCGACCGTCATCGAAGAGGCATGCCAGGGTTTAAGACCTGAAGATCGCGATGAGACTTATAGAGCGGAAGCCATTCTTTTTGGACTTGGGTTCAAAGAAGAGGACATGGACCTTCCTCCTAGTCAAATGTCCGGGGGATATCAGCTCAGGCTGCATTTGACGAAAGTGCTTCTTTCTGAGCCTGATTGCTTGCTGCTCGATGAACCGACGAATTATTTGGATATTCTTTCGATCCGTTTTTTGACCAGGTTTTTACAGCAGTGGAAAGGGGAGCTCATTTTGATTTCCCATGATCGCGAGTTTATGGATTCTGTCACGACGCATATTCTCGGCGTTCATAGGAAGAGGGTGCATAAATACAAAGGCGGAACGACGACATTTTTTGAGCAGATCGTTCAGCAAGAAGAGATTTATGAGCGTACCCGTAGTAATTTGGAGAAAAAAAAGGAGCACCTTCAATCCTTTATTGATCGCTTCGGAGCAAAGGCCTCAAAAGCTGCTCAAGCGCAGGCTAGACAAAAGCAGCTCAATCGAATTCCAGCTCTTGAAAAATTGAAAGCGCTTTACGATTTGGATTTTAACTTCCAAGAACGCGAGTTCAATGGGAAGAAAATGATGGAAGCAAAAGAGATCGCCTTTTCTTATGAGGAAGATACTCCCATTATCCACGATCTCTCGCTTGTCATTGAAAAAGGGGATCGGATCGCAATTATCGGTAAGAACGGTTATGGAAAATCGACCTTGCTCCGCTTGATTTCGGGAGAACTGTCTCCTCAGAAGGGGGAAGTGCGCATTTCTGATCAGACGCATATCGGTTATTTTGGGCAGACGAATATTCAGCGGCTGAAAAGCGACGCTACGATCGAAGAGGAGATTGGATCTGCAAATACCGCTTTGAACCTAACACAGGTCAAGCAGATTTGCGGGCAGATGATGTTTGCCAAAGATATCGCCAAAAAGAAAATTTCCGTTCTCTCAGGTGGAGAAAAGAGTCGTGTGCTTCTGGGGAAAATCTTAGCTAGGCCTTGCAATTTGCTTCTTTTGGATGAACCGACGCATCACCTCGATGTCGAATCGATCGAGGCTTTGATCGATGCGCTTGAAGATTTCAAGGGGGCGGTTGTCATCGTCACTCACACCGAGCTCATTTTAAAACGGCTCTCTTTGAATAAGATCGTGGTCTGCCATGTGGGTAGACAGGTTCCATTTGATGGCCATTATGAAGAGTTCCTCGAGAAAGTGGGCTGGGAAGAAGAGGGCGCTCAAGAAAAGGCGGAGCGTGAGACATCAGGTAAGGATGAGCGCAAGAAAAAACATGAAGAATTGATGGTTGCGCGAGCTAAGATCCGGCCGCTTGAAAATGAGCTCCGCAAAATCGAAAAACAGATCAGCGATAAGGAAGAGCTGCAGAAAAAAGAAAACCAGCTTTTGATCGAATCTACCCAAGCTGGTGAAAATCAGAAAATCCAGCGCCTTCTCGAATCCATTGGCAAAAGAGACAAGGAGCTTGAGGCGCACTACGCGCAGTTTTTAACTGTAAGCAAAGAGCTCGAGGAGTTAAAGTTGCAAGGTTAGAGCCAGCCTACGCACATCTTTTGAGACAACTTGGGTATATAGAGGGAATTTTGCAATTCCCTCTGTATAGTGGATATCCCTTAAGGCAGAGCAGATGGGATTGCAGGCTTGCAAAAAGTCTCCTTAATGCGGGATAGAGTCAGCAGCGAGATGACCAGGAATACGGGAATGGTCAAAAATGCGGCTTTGTAGGCAGAAACGGAAAAGATCATTGCTCCTCCTTCCATCGTCCCATCCCATCCCATATCGAGAAACGCTCCTGTGAGAGGATCGGAAACAGCGCCAAACAGGGCATCAAAGGCGTTCATAAAGCCGATTGCGGTAGCGGCTAATATCGGTAGGCTGATCTCTCTAATCATCGTAAAGCAAAGCAGGAAGCTGCTGATCGAGAAACCAAAGAGGAAAAGTAGTAATGTCAGAGTGGAATTGGTAAGGCCGGGTGCATAGATCACTGCAGAAATAGAAATGAGCGCTACAAAGGTTCCCCAGAACATGACGACAACTCTTCTTCCGAGCCAATCTGAAAACCATCCGAAGAAGGGAGCTCCAACGCCAAAACCGATGAAGATCAGGGAAACCGTTTGTGCAGCTGTGTTGGATGTTAGGCCAAACGCTTTTGAAGTGAAGGCAACACCCCAGAGTCCTCCGAAGATCATGACTGGCGCAAACGCAAAACCGCTATAGATGGAAAGCCACCAACCTTGACTGCTCTTCAGAACTCGTTTTAAACTATCTCCAAGAGAGAGTTTTTGAGAGACGATGTGTTTTTCTTTTTTATGCTCGGGAGAAATGTCTCGGACAATTAACCAAAAAATGACAGCGAGCACCAAACCGACAAATCCTATGAACTCCATCGCATAGCGCCAATTCATCGCGTCGATAAAGGCGGCAAGAGGGGCTTGACCTCCGACGGCGCCGAGCATCGCGACTGTCATCATAAGGCCTGTCATGAATGCAAATTGCTTTTGTGGGAACCAGTTGGCGACAAGCTTTAAGCAGTTGACGGCGGCAAATGCAGCTCCTGCACCTGTTAAAAATCTACCAGTTCCTGCGAGAAATAAACTGTCTGCTTTGGCAAAAAGCAGGCTGCCGAGAGCGCAAAGGGCGATTGCAAGAGTTGTCACCTTTCTGGGGCCGATTTTATCGAGAAGAAGGCCGGCTGGAATTTGCAAAAGAAGGTATGCGTAAAAATAGCAAGCTGCCAGGTTCCCAAGAGCTGCGCCATTAATGTTGAATTCACTCATGAGCGTTGTGGTCATTACGCTTGGAGAGACCTCGAGAGCGTATTTGTAGAACATGAAGAGGGCGCTTAACAGCCAGATGATCCACGCATGTGTTGAAACGAAAAACCTTTTTTTGTTCTTGTGAGGGCGTGTTTGAACTTTGGACATGACATCTCTTGGGTAGTGAGGGAACCAGCAAAACTCCATTCGGACCCAAACGCGCCCTTTTGACGCCGATTTAGTTTTTCGCGGGACCCCTAAGGCCTGAGCAGGTTATGTGGTCCCGCGAAAAACTAAATCGGCGTCAAAATCATCGCGTTTTGACCGCGAAGCGAGTTTTTCTGGTTCCCTCTAGTAATTAAAATATCAGGGAAGGGTACAGTTTTGAGTGCAAATTCGTCAACTTTCCTTTTTTTTTGAAAAACTTTCTTGTGGTTGTCTTTAAATTCGTCTAAAGTTTACCGCAGCCACGAATAATTAATTTCAAAAGGGATTTTTTTATGAAAATTCGAATCGCATCCAGTCTTAGAACTGGTATCGCTGTTATGATTTTAGGGTTTGCGACAATCTCGGCTGCTTCCGAAAAAGAAGAAAAAAGCTACCTCTCAGAGGTTCTGCAAAAGGTTCAGCAAAACAGGGAAAATCACAAGGCATTGGCTAAACTTCTTCCCATTGTCCACTGCTCTTTTAGGCCAAGTAAGTATGAACAGATTTTGATCTCTCAGCTGCGAAGTAGTGAGACGTCGACGACGCAGTTTCGTCTTGTTTCAGAAAAAATCGGCGAGTTGCTTGTGAACAAGGTCATCGAGTGTCTTCCTTCCAAAACAGTCGAGATAGACACTCCCGTCACCAAATGCCATGGAGAAGTTTTAGCTGCAGGTGTTGAGCTTGTTTCTATCATGCGCTCCGGTGATGCTCTGCTAGATACTTTTATCAGACATTTCCCAGGTTCTAATATCAGCAAAATTTTGGTCCAGCGCGATGAGAAGACAGCCGAGGCCCATTTTAAATACATGAAAATTTCTCCGGATCTGGCATCCGGCAATTATGTTGTGATCACAGAGCCGATGATAGCGACAGGGGGAAGTTTAGAGATGGTGATTTCCATTCTTAAGGAAAAAGGCGTTAAGGAGGAGAATATCATCATTGCATCCGTTTGTGTCGCTCCTGAAGGGTTGATTTATCTAAGTAACAAATTTCCAAAAATTAAAGTTGTGATGACCACCCTTGATGAAAAACTCAATGAAAATAAGTATATCGTTCCCGGGCTTGGGGATTTCGGCGATCGCTTTTTTGGAACGCCGCATACTCAGCTTATTGCTTCAGAGGAGGAGGATGTTTCAAAATAATTCTTTGCGTCATAACCCCTGAAGGAGCTATAGGGGGTATAAGCAGGGGTTGCATTAGTGAAGTTTCTTTCTGATTTAACAGGCTCGAGCGACAAGTTCCGAAGGGGTATGTATTACATGCTCCTTTCTTCGCTGCTGCTTGCGCTTTTTTCCCTATTTGGAAAATTCGCAACTAGCAACACTCCGCTTTTTCTGCTCACTTTTTTAAGGTTCTTAGTTCCCCTTGTGATCATGCTTCCTTATTTACTATGGACCAGCTCTTTTAGTGAGCTCTTTAAGACTCAAAGCGTGAAGCTCCAGATTTTGCGATCCCTCTGTATGCTCGTCTATCAGTATTCCGTATTTTACTATTTGATGCATTCCTCTTTGCTGAACGTGACTGTGCTGCAAAACACATACCCGCTTTTTCTTCCCATTTTGGAAAAGATCTTCTTCAAGCACCATTTCAACAAAAGGGAGATTTTCAGCATTTTCATTTGTTTTGCAGGTGTTCTCTGTATCTTGCAGCCCGATCAAGGGATTTTTGAGAGTTTGAGTATTGTCGTGCTTATCACTCCTTTAAGTCAGGCCGGATCGCAAATTTTATTTGCGCATCAATCGGGAAGAGAAAATCCCAAATCGACCCTTTTTTATCTTTATTTTTTCACAACACTTGGTACGGCTATTGTTTATCTGCTTTCTTCTGAATCTTTCGCAGAAAGCGGCTTTGCAAAACAGAATACTTTGTTCAATTGGGCAAACATCGTAGCTCTTGGAGTTGTGAGCATATTCAATCAATACTTTCGCGGCAAGGCCTACCAACATGGAAGGGCGACCTCCTTTGCTCCCTTTCTTTATGTCTCTTTGATTTTTGCCGCATTTTTTGACTGGGCGATTTTTAATGAATTGCCAAATGGGCTCTCCTACATTGGAGCCTCTCTCGTGATCTTAGGGGGAATGATCCAGCTATACAGAAGATGAATAAAAAGAAGCGTGACGCGTGTGGGAGTAGAACATGGTAAGTAATAAAGAATTGGATCGGACCCAGGATTCCCTGGACCAAAAGGTCCCTCCATGGCGCAAGTGGGGAGCATATGTCTCGGAGCGGGCATGGGGAACTGTCAGGGAGGATTACAGCGCAAATGGAGACGCATGGAATTATTTGCCTCATGATATGGCGAGGTCCAAGGCTTACCGGTGGGGAGAAGATGGCCTTTGCGGATGGTGCGATTTCCATCAGACTTTGGTTTTTTCTTTGGCCTTATGGAATGGAAAGGATCCTATCCTCAAAGAGCGCCTTTTTGGACTCAATCCCTATGAGGGAAATCACGGCGAGGATGTGAAGGAATATTATTACTACCTCGATGCGACTCCAACGCATTCTTACATGAAGTTCCTTTATCGCTATCCCCAAAATGCCTATCCTTATGAACAACTTATCGAAGAAAATAAAAAGCGCACTGTCAAAGACAGAGAGTTTGAGCTGATCGACACGGGGATTTTTGCAAATTCTGAATTTTTTGATGTCGTTGTGGAATATGCTAAAGCTGGCCCCGAAGACACATGTATCCGAATTGAGATCTTCAATCGCGCGAATACCGATGCAACAATTTCCGTTCTGCCTCAACTTTTCTTCCGCAATCGATGGGCTTGGGAAGAGAAGAAATGGGCAACGGTTCCAGAAATTCATGAAGGCCCCTATTCTTCAAAATTCCAAAGCCTCTATGCAGACCCTAAAGAGATGCCTCCTTCCGATTGGCTCTCCGGAGTTTATCCCTTTTCTCCCTATTATTTGGTGGGAGATTCTGCAAGTGAGCTTCTATTCACAAATAATGAAACACATGCAGAATGTGTCTATGGATCGAAGAGTTCCACTCCGCATGTCAAAGATGCCTTCCACCGCCATGTCATTCAGAATGAAGATTGTGTCAATCCAGAGAAAAAGGGGAGCAAAGCCTGTTTTCATTACAGAGAGCTCCAGATACCCGCAAACAGCTCGCGCGTCTTAAGATTTAGGCTCTGTCAGGAATTAACAAAGCAGCCGCTTGATGATGTCGAAGCTGTCGTTCTTGCACGAAAAAAGGAAGCAGATGCCTTTTATGATGCATTACAGCAAAAGAAATTAACAACAGAGGAAAAAGCAATTCAGAGGCAAGCCTTGGCAGGTCTGCTTTGGAGCACGCAGTTTTACTTTTACAATGTGAAGACTTGGCTGGAGGGGGATAATCCTTCGCTTCCGCCTCCAGAATCCCGTTATTATATTCGGAACAGCCATTGGCTTCATCTTCATTGCCATAACTTGATTGTGATGCCGGATAAATGGGAATACCCATGGTTTGCATCTTGGGACTGCTCTTTCCACGCGGTCGCTCTTTCACTTGTGGACATTCCATACGCCAAGCATCTCATCGGTTTATTTTTGGAGCATCAGTACCAACATCCCAATGGACAGATTCCCGCTTACGAATGGGGCTTTTCTGAAGCAAATCCCCCTGTGCAGGCTTGGGCGGTATGGACGATCTACCAAAAAGAAAAACAGGATAAGAGGACAGGCGATATTGATTTTCTTGAGCTGAGTTTTCTCAAGTTGATGGAGAATTTTAATTGGTGGGCCAATAAAGTCGATCGATTCGGCAATAATGTCTTCGAGGGTGGTTTCCTTGGACTTGACAATATCTCTATCATTGACAGGAGCAAAGCTTTGCCAAGCGGTGGTTTTTTTGAAGAGTCCGACGGGACGGGTTGGATGGGTTTCTTTGCTTTGATTTTAATGAAGATGGCTCTCGAGCTTGCCAAGGTGAAACCGCTTTTCGAAAGACTTGCCATGGTTTATCTCGAACATTTTATCGGGATCGCCGGGGCGATCCAAGGAACGCATGCTCGTCCTACTGACATGTGGGATGAAGAGGATGGTTTTCTTTATGACACCCTGTGTTTTCCCGATGGCAAGCATGTACGCCTAAAAGTGCGCTCTTTTGTAGGTCTTATCCCTTTTTTTGGGATGGATTTTTTTGAAGAAGAGGAGATGGGCCAGTTTCCCCATTTTTATAGGCATTTTCAACTGTATATCCAGCATTTCCACAAGCTTGTCGGCAGATGTCTTACGGAGTACACTGTGAAGGGAAAGAAAAGGTACTTTTTCTCGCTCCTAAGTCTTGAGCAAATCAAAAGAGTGCTGGGAAAAGTGTGGGATCCCGATGAGTTCCTTTCACCCTATGGTTTGCGCAGCCTGTCCAAATTTCATGAGAAATCTCCCTTTGCCTTCCACGGAAATACCGTAGGATATGAGCCTGGGGAGTCGCTTGAAAAAATTAAAGGGGGCAATTCGAATTGGCGCGGGCCGATTTGGTTTCCGACCAACTATCTTTTTCTGCGGGGGCTCAAAAGGCTAGCAGATACAGTGGGGGGGGACTATGCAATCGATGTTAAGGGAAAACCTGTGACATTGAATGAGATGATCGTTGGGTTGCGCCAGCGCCTTATCGATCTTTTCCGCATGGATCAGGCGAAGGGAAGGCCTATTTTTCGAGATACACAAGGTTTTGAAGACCCCCATTGGAAAGAGCTTATCCAATTCTTCGAGCATTATCACGGAGATACCGGTAGGGGACTTGGCGCCTCGCACCAGACCGGGTGGAGCGCCCTCGTAGCAAACCTTATCCAGGATCTTTAATGATGGCGAGGATCTCGGTGAACACTTTAGCTTTGTCTGCAGAGCAATCGATTGTATGAAGAAGTTTTTGCTTCGAGTAAAAGGCGATTAAAGGCTCCGTCTGCTGGCTATAGACCATCAAGCGTTTTTTGATGACAGCTTCCGTGTCATCCGGGCGCTGGATCAGCATGCCGCCGCACTTGTCGCAGACTTCCTTTACTTTAGGAGGAGAATAGATGAGGTGGTAGGAGGTGCCGCAGCTTTCACAGACTACCCTCTTTGTGAGGCGCTCGAGGATTTTTTGGTCCGATAGGGCGAGGTTGATGACGGTGGGAGCGCCTTGTCCGCTTAATCGCTTCTGCAACGCTTCTGCCTGAGGAATTGTCCTTGGAAAGCCATCTAAAATATAGCCTCTGACACAGTCCTTTTTAGAAACTCTTTCAAAGAGCATATTCAGAATGAGTAGATCGGGGACGAGGTGCCCCTGGTCCATATGTCCCTGAGCTTCTTTGCCAAGATCCGTTCCTTTGCGGATATGGTCGCGCAGCAGATCTCCGGTGGAGATATGGGGGAGATCTAATTTGTCTTCGAGCATTTTTGCCTGGGTTCCTTTGCCGGCTCCGGGAGGGCCTAAGATAATAAGGACTAGAGGTGCAAAGACAGTGGGCGAAGATGCAAAAAGTGAGTCAGACATAAGGTTACCGGTCAGTAATTATAAGCGTGGGGCAAACCTTGGAATTTTACGTCCCATGGACAATATCTGCTAGAAAATTCGTTTTTTTTGTTTTGGCAAATCTTTTTTTTGTCTCAAATTTGACTTTTTCTGAAAATAAGATTTAAGATCTCCATTTACAAAGGAAAAATCGCATGCGTGTTTTGGAAAAATTTGAGGCTATCGATCTCACCCATCCTTTGGACCATTTGGTCCCGACGTGGACTGGCAGCTGCGGCTTTAGTTACGAAGTGAAGATGGACTACGACCAGGGAGTTCGCGTACTCAGCTACAAGTGCCACTCAGGAGTAGGGACACACATGGACGCTCCTTCGCATTTTTACCCAAATGGAAAAACGATCGCTGAAATTCCGCTGGACCAATTGATCGTGCCGCTGTGCGTGCTCGATCTCTCCTCCAAAATGGATCCCGATCTTTTTGTTATGCCGGAAGATATCTTGGAGTATGAGCAGAAATGGGGAAAGATTGGGAATAATAGTCTCGTGTTAGCCTATACCGGTTGGGAAAAGTATTGGAAGGAATCTGAACGGTACAGAAATGCCGATGCATCCGGAAAAATGCACTTTCCCGGCTTTCATGCAAAGACTGCTGAGATGCTCCTCGAGAGGAGGATTGCAGGAATTGGGATTGACACGCTCTCTCCTGATGGCTCGCATCCCAAATTCCCCGTCCATGAAGTGATCTTGGGAGCCGGAAAATATATCATCGAGAATGTCGCGAATCTTTCCAAGATGCCAACTGTGGGAGCATTTGCTCTAGCTCTCCCCATTAAGGTTGTGGTTGGAGCGGAAGCTGCGATGCGGCTTGTGGGACTGATTCCTTTGTAAAATTCGAAAATCAGATGTTCGGAACGACTTTTTCGGTCATTTGAAAAAGTCCATTTCTCTTTGAGAAATGGACTTTTTTTAGTAGACGAAAGGGATGAGGCGAAACGGCACTCTTTGACAATACGCATCCCAATCTGCTCCATATTTCAGCGCGCACCTCTTTTCCTGTCTGTAAGAGCGGTCTAGCAAAAGAATAAAAAGGAACGTGAGATAAAAATAGGGCAGGTAGTGGTTGAACATGGCAGGCATGCACCAGCAAAGGGCGCCCAGGAACTCTGGAAGGTAATGGAAGTGGCGGGAAATTCCCCACCAGCCGGAGGCGAGAAGCAAGCTCTGCTTTTCGACGCCCCATTCTGTCTTGTAATTGGCAAAGATCAGATCGGGTTTTTTCTTCCAGATCGTGCATTCCCCATTTTTATTGCGCACATATTGGCGCTGTCTGTCTGCTAAGTAATTGATGAAAATGCAAGTGATTCCGGCGATGAGAATTGCGACGGAGGCAACTGTTCCTAAATGGTTGGGATGGCCGACAAGAAAAAGTGTCGGAGAAGTATAGATCGCAGGAAGCCAGACCATGGAGCCCCAGCAAATGCAAAAACCCGCTCTATCGTACATGATGTCGATCAATCTTAAGTAACCTGTTTCCCACCAGAAAAATTTGGCGATGTAAAGAAGTTGTAGGGTGACGGCGACCAGCATCGAATCGGAAATTCCATGCAGCTCCTTTTGTTTGCAAGCGAAGGAGATGATGATCAATCCCCAGCCCATCATTCCAAATCTGCAGTTGGTGAACATTTTAATGTCCCATCCAAAGACTTTGGGATATAGCTCTGTTCCCCAAAAGTAATCGACAACGGCGCTGCCGGTACTTCCTGAATCTGAAGTAGAAGGTCGATACCTACCCTTCAAATACAGAAAGAAACAGAAAACTAGACTAAACAGATTTAAGGCGCCGAGGAGTCCGCCAAAATTATTGTAAATGATTCCTGGTGAAAATAAATGGAATTGAAAGGCTCCTAAATAAAACAGCGCAAGCGTGCAAAGGAAAGAAGAGATACCGTTTGCTTTGTAAATCGGAACATTGCCGCTTGGAGTGACGGGGCCGGATATTTTTCTTCCCGGAAGAGCTTTCATCAGGAATAATTCAACGGCGGTAAAAGTTGCTAAAATTTTCCAGGCCTTTGCCGTTCCAAAAAATACGGGACTCCAGATGTTGTAGATGGTGGAGAAAATACCCTCTTGGACAAAGAGCGACCAAAGTTTCTCCACAGAGCCGTCCAGAGAGACATTAGTATACCATACTAACATCACGAGAGGGGGGCAGATTGTGAGTACTAGCAGAGGTCCCAGAATGCGCTTTAGGCATTGCAGCATTTTTCCAGAACCTGAAGCTTGGGCGCTCATTTGTTTTCTCCTCACTCAGGAAAAGAGTGTTTATATTTCTTCATCTGTATTGAGATAGAAAATTAAACCTTTTTTGGCTAGGGATTTCATGCATCCGCTGAAAATTTTTTAGGCAGTTAGAATATATTTTAATCCAGGAGGCTGAATAGGCGCTGTGAATCTGAAAAATTCATTGGAGTAAAATGCTACCATCTATATGATGGAGGATTTGAGGTCGTATTGATGGGCAAGTGTTGCTCTTGGGACGTCCTCAGTAATTCCGAGTCTTTAAATGCGTAGCAATGAATAAAGAAAATAAGGGTCAGTTTGGCCTGCTCCGATCCATCTTCTGGCCTGTTCACCGTTCCGAGGTCAAAAAAGTCCTTTCCATGTTACTTTTGCTGTTTCTCCTCTGCGTGAGTTACGGCGTGTTGCGCAATCTTAAAGATACAATTATTTTGACGGCGAAGAATTCAGGCGCCGAGGTTATTCCGTTCATCAAAGTTTGGGGAATGCTGCCTGGGGTTTTTCTGGCAACTTGGGTTTATACCAGGCTCAGACGCTATTTTAAAAAAGAAAATGTTTTCTATATCATTCTTTCTGGTTTCATCCTTTATTTCCTCCTTTTCGCCTTCTATCTTTACCCCAATAGCGAGCAGCTCCATCTGGAAAAATTCGGCAATTGGCTAAGCTCTGTTTTGCCAAAAGGGTTCCAGGGGTTCATCGCTCTTATTCGCAACTGGACATTTACTTCCTTTTACGTGATTTCTGAGCTCTGGGCAGTTGTCGTCCTATCGGTTCTTTTTTGGGGATTTGCAAATGATTTCACAGGAGTTGGCGAGGCAAAGCGCACCTATGGAATTCTCAATATTGGGTCGAATATCGCACCCATCATGGGAGGCACTTTAGCCTTAACTTTCAGCAGCTCCGTTTCGATCCCTTTCCTCACTTCGATCTCAGATCATTGGAACCACACCATTTGTCAATTAATTATTTTGATTTCGATTATAGGCGTTGCTTCGATGGCGCTTTATTATTGGATCAATCGCAACATCATTGATCAGCAGGAACAAAATAGGGAGACTGCTGCTATCGCGGGCAATGAGACCGTTCCGTCTAAAAAACATCGCCTCTCTTTGCGAGAGAGCGTCCGCTACATTCTCAGATCCCCCTATCTGGTTCCTCTAGCTGTCATCGTTCTCGGGTACAACATTAGCATCAATTTTACAGATATCCTTTGGAAAGCGCAGCTCAAACGCTTCTTTACCGATCCCAATGAAATGCTCCAGCATATGAATAAGATCACCGTAGGGATAGGAATCCTGGCAACAATTGGAGGTATTTTCTTCTCACTCATGATCACAAGGCTTGGTTGGACATTCACTGCGATTATCACACCGCTAGTGATGACAGTTCTCGGTGTGGGATTTTTCGCCTTTATGTTTTGCGGAGATGCCATGATGGCCATTTCATCTGCACTCTTCGGTTTGACCCCTTTTGCGATGACGGTCTATTGCGGATCGATCCAAAACTGTTTAAGCAAGGCCAGCAAGTACTCTGTATTTGACGCAACCAAAGAACTGGCATTTCTTCCTCTCGACGACGAGTCCAAGTTAAAAGGGAAGGCGGCCATAGACGGCCTGGGGTCTGGCATTGGCAAGTCTGGCTCATCGCTGACTTATCAGGGATTTATCATCGTGCTCGGCAGTGTCGCTCTATCAACTCCTTACATCGCAGGGATACTCTTTGCGATACTTCTCGCATGGATCTTTTGTGTGGTTTCGTTAGGCAAGCAGTTTAAGAAAATGACGGCTGGCGAGCCAACCACTGCAACCACCCAGTTGGCTGATATCTAACAAAATGAATACGCGATTGAGAACTTTCAGAATTCCTCAATCGCTTAGTCTGCAATCACGATCACTTTTCCCGATTCAATCTCATAGTAGGCGCCAATAATCTTTACCCTCTTTTCTTTAAGGATGGGAGCGATTGTGGGGGACTCCTTGAGCGTCTGTACTCCTTTTCTGACATTGCATTTGATCGCATTGACCAGGCGGTCTTCCGAGGCGGTGTTGCAATTTTTTAAAGCGCCATCAATGAGAGGAAAGATATTCTCGAGTTCTGGAACATTGCCCTGTCCAGCAAGCGTTGCCTTGACGGCGCCGCAATTTTGATGGCCCATGACGACGACAAGTGGCACTTTGAGCGATGCAACCGCAAACTCAACGCTGTCCATTTCGATCGGGCCAACCACATTGCCTGCATCTCTTACGACGAATAATTCGCCAAGTCCCCTGTCAAAAATGATTTCCGGAGGAACTCTGGAATCAGAACAGCCGACAATTGCAGCAAAAGGAGTTTGCTTCTCAAGCAGTTTGTCCTTTGCCTCTTTATAGTGATCCTTGTGAACAACTGCCCCATTGACGAAATGTTCATTACCCTCAACAAGCAGTTTCAGGGCCTCTTCTGAATTGGGTATAGGGGAAGAGCAAGCCATAGCAAATGGAAAAAATCCGATAAACTTTAAAAACATTTTCATAATTTAACCTTTGATAACTAGGTGGGGTTTTAGACGAGCGACCATGCCCGCGCAGCCGGCTTCTTGAACAGCAGCAACGACGGCGTCCACGTCTTTGTAAGCATCGGGCATCTCTTCTGAGATCGTCCGATGCGATGTAGCCAGCACAGTGACCCCTTGATCTGCCATGTATTTGACCGTATCTCTTCCTTTCCAGGAAGCCATCGACTTGACTCTACTACGTGCCCTGCCCGCACCATGACAAGAACTGCACCAGGTAAGTGTATTTCCGAGACCTACCATCAAATGACTCGCCCGGCCCATATCGCCAGGAACCAGGACGGGCTGCCCTGTTTTGCGAAAAAGAGGGGAGAGCTCTTCGCTCCCTGGCCCATACGCCCTGGTAGCGCCTTTACGATGGACGCATAGACGTTTTGGTTTTCCGTCGACATTGTGGGTCTCGAATTTGGCGATATTATGGCAAACATCGTAGATAAGGCGGATTTTCTCTGGAGCGATTCCCAACACTTCATGGAAGGCAGACCTCACTTCGTGAAGGATCTGCTGACGGTTGTTGAAGGCAAAATTCGCAGCTGCTGCCATCGCGCCGAAGTAATCTTGTCCAGCTTGAGATTTGATCGGAGCAGCGACAAGCTGACGGTCGGGAAGCCCTTCGTCATAGCCTTGCCTAATGAAAGCATTCAAAGCATCTTGGCACACCTGATGTCCAAAACCGCGAGATCCTGAGTGGATCAGAATATAAGTTAGTCCTTGTTCGACACCCCAGGAACTTGCAATCTCTGGGAGGAATATCTTCTCCACTTCCCCGATTTCGACAAAATGATTTCCCGAACCGATGCTGCCAAGTTGGTCCTTGCCCCGCAATTTAGCATCCATTGAAACAAGAGCTGGATTGGCATCCTCGATCTGCCCATTACTCTCCATGTGTTCTAGGTCCGATGCAAACCCGAATCCATGTTCAATGGACCAACGGGCCCCTTTCTTTAATAGCTCCGCATAATCTTTTTCACTCAAACCCTTCGCGTGCTTGTGTCCTCTGCCAACGCCGGATGGCACAAATTCATAGACGCGCTTGATCAATTCTTTTTTGATGTGATCGCTGAGTTTGGAAAAGGCTTCAGGAACAATGGCAAGCCTTACCCCGCAATTGATGTCATAGCCTACTCCTCCGGGACTGATGACTCCATTTTCAGCATCCATCGCAGCAACCCCGCCAATGGGAAAACCGTATCCCCAATGAATGTCCGGCATCGCGATAGAATAACCTACGATTCCGGGAAGGCAAGCGACGTTACGCACCTGCCCCAGAGGTTTTTCGATATCTAGGTCTTGAACCAATACATCGCTTGCGATGATGAGTCCAGGCACCTTCATTTCTCCCTCTTTGGGAATTAGCCAAGTTGCAGGACCTATTTTTTTTAGATTAGACATCGACGATCATTTCCCAATGTAAGATGTTTTGTGGATCTGCTCTGATTTTTCCATGGAAGCTGACCGCTTTAAAGGGACATCCGTATTCACTGTCCGCCTTGCCCACCATCTCATTTAAAGAGATGATGATTTCATTCAGGCTGTCTTGCAAAGATGCATTGAAATAATCGATCAAGCGGGGGTAGTGGAAGGCTAGGGCGATCTGCGCGTTTTGGTGAATTTCTTTTGGAGAGCTTCCTCTGATATGAAAGGCAATATCTGCGGTATGTTCGAATTCCTCAAATGGAGCCAAAAATGGCATCTCCCAAAGTGATTTGTATTCGAGATTTCCTATGCTTTGATAGAGATGGACGGCCTTAACAAATAGCGGCAAAGGAGTGAAATGTTCTTTCCATGCTTTTTTTTCAAAGGGCGCTCTACCAATAGTGACATGAGGAAAAAAGGGCCTTTCATCCACTGGGTAACCGTTATTTTTTAGCCAGAGAGCAAGTTTTTTTTCCCATACCTCGAGGGGAGATGGCGCATCTAGCCACTCGACGATGAGGGCCGCAACCCTGCTGTTATCTGGAGGAAGAAAAACCAGCTTTTTTGCGATTCCTGTAGGGCCGATCTTGAATTCAGGACTTGGGATAGAAGTTAGAATCTTTTGAAGTTCTGTAATAGAACACGAGCCAAGAAATGCCAAGGTCATATGACGCCCCTCTTCAGAGATCATTCTCGCCTCGGGATAGTTATCCGGCCATGGAGCTGTAATCTGCGCTCCGAAAAAAAGGCGCCCTGAATCGCTCATTTGTCCGATTCTTCTGAGGGAACATCTTTCCCGCCGAGTGGAATGTTCGCATGCGTCTCAGGCTGAACATTTATTTCTTCTCGATCATTCAATTTTTGAACCGTAAGAGACATGCTGTCATTTGAGCCATCTGTTATCTCTGTTTGAGGTAAATCCGCCATCGTTGCTTGTTCTTGGGAAAAAACTTCATTTCCTGCGATCAAATCTCTATCGCTTTCGCTGAATCCATCAGCGCAAAGAGGGCTTGCTGCGGTCGCCAGGATCCCAATAACTGCCATATAAGTTTTTTTCATAACAATCTCTTAAGTTGATGTTCGGGTATTCTTTTTCTCTATTTTGAGATCTTGCAAAATTTCCCAAATGATATAAAGTGAAAATTTTAAGATAGGAATGTTGCTATGTCTAGAGAGCGCGAGGTTATAATAATTACCGGAGCCAGCGGACGAATTGGATTTAAGTCTGCCGAACATTTTTCTGATCAATATCAAATCGTCGGACTCGACGTGTTTTTATCAGGGCATTTGCCAGGTGTTGAATTTGTCGTTGTTGATATAGCATCAGATGAGAGTGTTAAAGAAGGCTTTGAACATATTCGAAAAAATTATGGAAACAAAATTGCATCCGTCATCCATCTTGCAGCCTATTATAGCTTCGCATCAGCAAATAGCCCCAATTATCAAAAAATTACGGTCAAAGGAACGGAAAGACTATTAAAAAACCTATCGCAATTTGAAGTTGACCAATTCATCTTTTCTTCGACGATGCTCGTCCATAAACCCACTTCCCCGGGTGTCAAAATCACGGAAGCGAGCCCACTGGATCCCTCATGGGGATATCCCTTATCGAAGGTCCAGACAGAAGAGTTGATTCACAAAGAAAGAGGGGAGATCTCCACTGTTAATCTTCGCATTGCAGGTGTCTATGACGATCACTGCCACTCCATTCCTCTATCCAATCAACTTCAGCGCATTTTCGAGAATCAGCTCGAGTCCCATGTTTTTGCAGGAGATGTTTCCCATGGCGCGAGCTTTGTGCATATGGACGATTTGATCGAGGCCTTATCCCTTTGTGTGGCAAAGCGCAAGACATTGCCTCCGGAGCTGACTTTACTGATTGGGGAAGATGTCACTTTTAGCTATGACGCGCTCCAGAGGATGATGCAACGGCTGATTTTTAATAGAGAATGGAAGACATGGAGCATCCCCAAACCGATTGCAAAATTTGGCGCATGGATCCTCGATCATTTACCCTTTGTAAAATCAGGTTTTATCAAGCCATGGATGATCGATCGGGCCGATGACCATTTTGAGCTCGACATCACAAAAGCGAGAAATGTCCTGGGATGGCAGCCCAAAAATCGCGTCGATAAGACTATTCCAAAATGGGTTGAAGAACTTAAGAGAGATCCTGTCATGTGGTATGACGAGAATAAGCTCAGACGCCCGAGAGGTCTTGAAAGCATGAGGGTTAAGTAGACCTCCACGGGCAAGGGCACGTTTAAGAGGTTATGCAAGAGGTCAATTGCCTTTGCAGAGATATTTAGGACTGTTCGGATTGTAAATATTTTTTTTGATAACGCCCGTTTTTATGCCTCTCTTATTCTCAGACGCAAGAGCTCCTGCGGCTGTGAATAACCTGACAGCAGGGGCGATTGTGATCGTACTCGCCTTTTTCAAAGGGAGGATTTCAGAGAGGTATGGAGCGTGGGATAAGAAGATCGGCTAATCTTGGATCTTCGGGTTTCATCGCTTTAGAGATAATTTTCTGTCCTTTTTGAACTCTTAAGTTCGGGTTGACAGTCTGACCTATAGGGTATTTTCCATGATCTCCATGACGAAGGATGATGCAGCGATTTGTTAAGTATTTAATTAAATCTCTAGATGCAACTCTTTTGACGTCGGGTTTAGAGCAATTGAAATGACAGGCATAACTCATTTCAAAGATGGAGACCTTGGTGAATATGAGGCATGGAAGAGGTGGGGAATTTGAGAAAAGCTACCCCCATCGATTTCTGAAAAAATCAATTTCTCATAGGGAAAATGAGATTTTTTGGAAATCTGTTTGCAGAAAATTCAGCGAATTATGTATGTTATTGCTTCCTTTTGAGAATATCTTCACGATAACTCAAGAGGAAGAGAGTCAACGAGATTGGCTCAAGTTTCTCTTAACATCAGAAGTGAAGTGATGTGCAAGCACAATAGAGCTTGTAGCGGATAAGTGAGTGTAAAAGCTTAACTTATTTGCCTAAAATTTTTTTGTTTTATTTATTTTAAGGCAAATTGTCGAAGAATTTTTCTTTGAGAATTTGATCTTGGTTCAGATTGAATGCTGGCAGCGTGGATGAGGCATGCAAGTCGAACGAAGCTTTAGGGCAACCTGGAGCTTAGTGGCGGAAGGGTTAGTAATACATGAATAACTTGCCTTTTACCTGGGGATAACGGTTGGAAACGACCGCTAATACCGAATGAGGTGGCTGGTGGAAACACTGGTCTATCAAAGTAGGGGACTCTGAAAGGGGCCTTGCGGTAGAAGAGAGGTTCATGGGATATCAGCTAGTTGGTGTGGTAAAGGCGCACCAAGGCTAAGACGTCTAGGCGGATTGAGAGATTGACCGCCAACATTGGGACTGAGATACTGCCCAGACTCCTACGGGAGGCTGCAGTCGAGGATCTTTCGCAATGGGCGCAAGCCTGACGAAGCGACGCTGCGTGAGCGATGAAGGCCTTCGGGTCGTAAAGCTCTTTCGCGCAAGAACAAGGAAGAAATGTGAATAACATTTCAACTTGAGGGTACTGCGTAAAGAAGTGCCGGCTAACTCCGTGCCAGCAGCTGCGGTAATACGGAGAGCACAAGCATTAATCGGAATTATTGGGCGTAAAGGGCGCGTAGGCGGGACAGTAAGTCAGATGTGAAATTCCGAAGCTCAACTTCGGAGCTGCATTTGAAACTATTGACCTAGAGGATTGACGGAGAAAACGGAATTCCACGTGTAGCGGTGAAATGCGTAGATATGTGGAAGAACACCAGTGGCGAAAGCGGTTTTCTAGTTTTTACCTGACGCTGAGGCGCGAGAGCAAGGGGAGCAAACAGGATTAGATACCCTGGTAGTCCTTGCCGTAAACGATGTATACTTGATGTAATTGGGCTCAACCCTGATTGTGTCGAAGCTAACGCGATAAGTATACCGCCTGGGGAGTACGCTCGCAAGGGTGAAACTCAAAAGAATTGACGGGGGCCCGCACAAGCAGTGGAGCATGTGGTTTAATTCGATGCAACGCGAAGAACCTTACCCAGGCTCGAAATGTAATGGACGATATCAGAAACGATATTTTCCGCAAGGACCGTTATATAGGTGCTGCATGGCTGTCGTCAGCTCGTGCCGTGAGGTGTTTGGTTAAGTCCAGCAACGAGCGCAACCCTTATCATTAGTTGCCAACACGAAAGGTGGGGACTCTAGTGAGACTGCCTGGGTTAACCAGGAGGAAGGTGAGGATGACGTCAAGTCCGCATGGCCTTTATGTCTGGGGCTACACACGTGCTACAATGGTCGGTACAGAAGGCAGCAAGACCGCAAGGTGGAGCAAATCCGTAAAGCCGATCTCAGTTCAGATTGTAGTCTGCAACTCGACTACATGAAGTTGGAATTGCTAGTAATGACGTGTCAGCTACAACGTCGTGAATACGTTCCCGGGCCTTGTACACACCGCCCGTCACATCATGGGAGTTGGTTTTACCCGAAGTCGATGACTTAACCGCAAGGATAGAGTCGCCTAAGGTAAGGCTGACGACTGGGATGAAGTCGTAACAAGGTAGCCCTATCGGAAGGTGGGGCTGGATCACCTCCTTTAAAGGACAAACTACTCACAGTAGTCCTTAAGGTTGAGACAAGCTTTATTGTGCCCACATCACTTCTCTTCTGCTGTTAAGAAAGAACTAGAACGAACCGGGGGTTTAGCTCAGTTGGTAGAGCATCTGATTTGCATTCAGAGGGTCAGGAGTTCGAGTCTCCTAACCTCCATCGAATACAAAGCGGTTATAGCTCAGTTGGTTAGAGCGCGACACTGATAATGTCGAGGTCCCCGGTTCAAGTCCAGGTAACCGCATATCCGTCCTTGTGAAGGAAAAATAGCTATCTTGAAAATCGAATAGAGTCAGAAAGAAAAATCTCAAAAATAAAAATAGGCCTCGTTTCCCTTTGAGCAAAAGTTTTCAGCTTGCTGAAGACAATTGCAAAAAGGAAAAACGAGGCCTGAAAAGCGACCAATTAAAAGTGGTAAAATCAGTAGGTAAAACTACTGATCGCAACAATTCACTGATGAAAATTGGCGCTTGAGAATAAGTAGGGCTGCAGTTGTTTAGGTACAACTGCAGTCCATGAAAAATGTTTTAAGTGAACATTGGCGAAAAATCAAAGTAAGTATCTTAAGAATGGCAACATATCTTAAGAGTGCAAGTTAGCAGCTAAAAAGTTTTTGTGATCAAGCTGTTAAGGGCTGTTGGTGGATGCCTTGGTATCGATAGGCGATGAAGGACGTGTAAACCTGCGAAAAGCTTCGGAGAGCCGGAAAAGGCGTTGACCCGGAGATGTCCGAATGGAGAAATCCAGTGAGAGTAATATTTCACTATCGTTAACTGAATACATAGGTTAACGAGGCTAGACCTGCTGAAGTGACACATCTCAGTAAGCAGAGGAAAAGAAATCTATAAGAGATTCCCATAGTAGCGGCGAGCGAAGTGGGAAGAGCCCAAACCAGTAATTTTATTACTGGGGTTGTAGGGCCAGTCATAAAGTTAACGTAGACCTAGTAAAATGGCATGGGAAGGCCAGCGACACAGGGTGAGAGCCCCGTATGCGAAAGGAAAGCGTTAGCGAGATTGGTACCTGAGTAGGACCGGCCACGTGAAATCCGGTCTGAATCTGGGGGGACCACCCTCCAAGGCTAAATACTCATCGATAACCGATAGTGAACCAGTACCGCGAGGGAAAGGCGAAAAGAACCCCTGTTAGGGGAGTGAAATAGAACCTGAAACCAGCAGCTTACAAACGGTCGGAGGCCTATGCCCCTTTTAGGGGAATGGCTGACGGCGTGCCTTTTGCATGATGAGCCAGCGAGTTAAGCTATATGGCAAGGTTAAGGGACATACGTTCCGGAGCCAAAGCGAAAGCGAGTGTGAATAGCGCGTTTAGTCATATGGCTTAGACACGAAACCAAGTGATCTATCCATGACCAGGATGAAGCACGGGTAACACCGTGTGGAGGTCCGAACTAGTGTCTGTTGAAAAAGCCTTGGATGAGTTGTGGATAGGGGTGAAAGGCCAATCAAACTTGGAGATATCTTGTTCTCTCCGAAATAACTTTAGGGTTAACCTCAGCAAAATCAACTCGGGGGTAGAGCACTGGATCCACAAGGGAGGCTACCGCCTTACCGAAGGGAACCAAACTCCGAATACCGGGAAGTATGCTGGGAGATAGACTGTGGGGGATAAGCTTCATAGTCAAAAGGGGAACAGCCCAGATCGTCGATTAAGGCCCCAAATTCTATGCTAAGTGAGTAAGGAAGTAAAGTTTCAAAGACAGTTGGGATGTTGGCTTAGAGGCAGCCACCATTTAAAGAGTGCGTAACAGCTCACCAATCGAGAGACTTTGCGCCGATAATAGACGGGACTAAAGCATAGAGCCGAAATCACGGGTGTGCAGTAATGCACGCGGTAGGAGAGCGTTGTATGTGCGGTGAAGATATACCGTAAGGAGTGTTGGAGCGCATACAAGTGAGGATGCATGGCATGAGTAAACGATTAAGGAAGTGAAAATCTTCCTCGCCGAATACCTAAGGTTTCCAGGGTAAAGTTCGTCTTCCCTGGGTTAGCCGGACCCTAAGTCGAGGCTGAAAAGCGTAGATGATGGATAGCAGGTTAAACATTCCTGCGCCACCGTAGACTATAACGATGAGATGACGGAGTACGTTAAGCGTGCGGACGATTGGAAATGTCCGTTCTTGTATGAGGCCGGCCTGTAGGAAAATCCGCAGGCGCAAAGCCAGGTATGAGACAAGGGGAACCCTCGGGGGAACCGATGGCGTAGCGCAAAGCTTCCAAGAAATAGTCTCTAGTTGTCGAAGGTGACCGTACCAAAACCGACACAGGTGGGTGTGATGAATATTCTCAGGCGCGCGAGATAACTCTCGTTAAGGAACTCTGCAAATTACCCCCGTAACTTCGGGAGAAGGGGGGCCGGAAAACGTGACTACCTTCGCGGTGGAAGCGAGATCCGGCCGAAGAGAAATGGCCCAGGCGACTGTTTAACAAAAACACAGCACTATGCAAAGTCGTCTAAGACGACGTATATGGTGTGAAGCCTGCCCAATGCCAAAAGGTCAAAAGGAGATGTTAGTTCGCAAGAGCAAAGCATTGAATTCAAGCCCTGGTGAATGGCGGCCGTAACTATAACGGTCCTAAGGTAGCGAAATTCCTTGTCGGGTAAGTTCCGACCTGCACGAATGGCCTAACGATCTGGGCACTGTCTCAACGGGAGACTCGGTGAAATTGTAGTAGCGGTGAAGATGCCGTTTACCCGCAACAAGACGGAAAGACCCCGTGAACCTTTACTGTACTCTGATATTGGCTTCTGACTTTCCATGTGTAGGATAACTGGGAGACTATGAAGCGGGCTCGTTAGGGTCCGTGGAGTCACCGTTGAAATACCAGTCTTGGAGAGTCGGAAATCTAACGTTATTTCATGAAACTGGAAAACGGACAATGTCAGACGGGCAGTTTGACTGGGGCGGTATCCTCCCAAAAAGTAACGGAGGAGTCCAAAGCTTATCTCATCGTGGTTGGCAATCACGAGTAGAGCGTAAAGGTATAAGATAGGTTAACTGCGAGACCAACAAGTCAAGCAGATACGAAAGTAGGGCTTAGTGATCCGGCGGTAGAAAGTGGAATCGCCGTCGCTTAACGGATAAAAGGTACTCCGGGGATAACAGGCTTATCGCCACCAAGAGTTCATATCGACGTGGCGGTTTGGCACCTCGATGTCGACTCATCGCATCCTGGGGCTGGAGAAGGTCCCAAGGGTTTGGCTGTTCGCCAATTAAAGCGGTACGCGAGTTGGGTTCAAAACGTCGTGAGACAGTTTGGTCCCTATCTGTTGTGGGCGTAGGATATTTGAGAAGAGCTGCTTCTAGTACGAGAGGACCGAAGTGGACGAACCAATGGTGTGCTGGTTGTACTGCCAAGTGCATAGCCAGGTAGCTATGTTCGGAAAGGATAAGCGTTGAAAGCATCTAAACGCCAAGCCTCCTTCAAGATAAGATATCCCAATGAGACCCCCGGAAGATTACCGGGTTGATAGGTTGGATGTGTAAGCACAGCGATGTGTTGAGCTAACCAATACTAATAAGTCCATTGGCTTGATCACTTTATTTTTCTTCGATGGCACATATCTTAAGTTAAGATTTGGGTCATTGAGGACGCTGCAAATAGCGTCAATGGAATCTTAAAACAGAAATCAAGCGTCAATTTTCGTTAGTGAGATTGTTTTTCGACTGACTCTTTCGATTTGTCAAGACTTTGTGCTTGGTGGCTATAGAGAAGGGGGAATACCTGATCCCATCCCGAACTCAGAAGTCAAGCCTTTCATCGCCAATGGTACTGTACTCAAGAGTATGGGAGAGTAGGTCGCTGCCAAGCTTTTATTTTCGCCTCAGTCGTCGCAAGACGGCTGAGGTTTTTTTTATCTCCATACTATTTCACGACAACCAAACTTATACCAAAATTGTTTCAATAAATGAATCCCAGGCTGCAACACAAGCCCCGAGGTTGAGATTTCCGCAAGTATTACTTCTTGAAAATCATTTCCTGCTCTTTTCGTTTGGATCCTAAAATGTTTTTCCCGTGGAGAATTCTATAGCGCTGATACTGATTCTTTTCATTGATGGTTTGAGCTAATTCAAAGTAGAACAAGCCCATTCTTTTCAGCTTTCTTTTAGCAGCGTCTTCGAGGCATAAGGGTTCTAGAGATGTTAAAAGAGAGGTGAGCTTGCCGCTGATGAGATTGCCATTGATGTCGTATTTTGCAAGTTTATTTAATTTATTTTGGAATTCATTTTTTTGTTCCTGTGCACTCATCGCTTGCTGTAGAAGTTGAATAAGCCTAGTCTGTGCTGATGCATCATCATCTTTCGATGCAATGGTTTGATAATAGACCAGTTTCTCTGAAAAGGAATTTCCCCAAGATGTTCTCGACTTTTGGCCGCAATTTTTTTTATAATCTAATTCCTCAATTTGGAATTGCCGCTCGGCTTCATTCATTTGGAGGGCAGCTTCGTCTATGGATCGGAGAAGTGCAGCAATCTCGTTTTCAAAATCTGCTTTCATGGTTTCAATTTCAATACGCAACTGCTCCTGAATAAGAGGGAGTATTGTAATTTTAGCGTCCGGACTCAAGCATTCATCACTCCGCCTTAGGAAGGCCTCTTTGTGCCTGGCCTTGAGAGCTTGGCGGAGCGTAGCCTCAACAGCCACAGCATTTTTTTTGTGAAAAACATGGCGCAGTTCTTGCGATTTGTTTCTATAACTTTCCATTGTGATTGCTTCTGCCGGTTGGTTTGCATACGTTGTAATCATGGCATAGTTGCAATTCTCAAAAACGCTGTCGAGGATTGCCTTCATTTCCGATTGGACAGGTGTCACTTGTGATTGAAAAAACTTGCAGATGTCTTTAGAAGCAGCATTGTAAAAGTGCATAACATCAGAACTGTTTGGGTCGATGTGGAGTTCTTTGCCATAGTCTCTCAGAACTAACATCAACTCTTCCTCAGCTTTTGTTCGTTCGAGGTAGAGTTGGAAGATTTTTTCCGAGACCTCGTTAAACTTTGGGTGATGATATAAAGCTTTGCTGTACAAGTAAGCCCGTACAGATGAAGAAGCAACTGTCTGTATGGGGATACTCATGGAAATGCTGTTTAAATATTTAGAAGCGCCGGCAAAAGATTTGAAATCCTTTATGGTTGTTAATAAGTAAAAAATTTTCCTCAACACGTCTTGTGGACACGCTGATTGGGTAGATTCAGATGAAAAGAACTGAGTGGTTATTTGCGAATGGGAACAGATGGATTGCGGTATCATTTAATACCTCCTTTTAAAGGTTTCTAACTGCTAGTACCTAGTTGATAAAGTTTTTGCCATTTCTGCTGCGTAAAAGCTCCCGCGGTTCGGCTCTCGCAAACAGGTCCATATTAACAACATAGGACCTGTTTGCGAGAGTCGAACCCCGGGGCTTGTGTTGCAGCCGAAATGGTAAAAACTTTATCAACTGGGTACTAAGGTCATAATATTGGGAAAACTCTTGGCAGCTGCGGTTTTTCCGGTGCTTTTTTTTCTTAGCGCCATTCTTCGATCGAATTGATAATAGTAAGGCCCTTTGGCGCCGACCACCTTGTCGTACCAGTTCGAAGTGGTTTCCCATACCCTGTCCTGATCCCTTCGTCATTTTTTGCCATGTCAAAGAACTGTTTGGAAGCCAAATACTATTACTTTCCTTATTTCTAGGCGAGGTATGATGGTGTTCAAAGGGTCAATCTTTAGCGATCACGATGCGTAACATGCTAATAATGAATTAATTAAGGCGATAACATGAAAAATGCTATCACAAATAGCATTTTTCAATGTATCATGCAATTTATGGTAGCACATTCACATTACATCCCAAGAATCGTCAATCCCCCTGAAGGAAGTTATTTCCTGCTGGGGCCGAGGGGAACGGGAAAATCAACCTGGCTTCTCAAGCAATACCCCAAGGCTACGCGCATTGATTTATTGCTGGGAGAAGAAGAGCGGCGCTTTAGCGCATATCCCGAAAGAATTCGGGATGTTGCAGCGACTATGCCTGAAGGTGCCACCGTTCCATCAAACTTATTCAAATCTACCCATAGGTAGATATTGATGTTGATTTCCTACTTCACAGGAGCAGTTTCACCACACGAAACATTCGAGTGGCCAGAGCTGCTTCCTCCATAGGCTTTTACCGTGGAACTCACGGCAAGCGCAGCGAGATTTTTCGCTGCGTTTATATCTCGATCATGGTTCATGCCGCAAATTTGGCAATCCCATTGTCTTGTCGAAAGCGGTAGTTCTATAAGCACGTTTCCACAATTAGAGCAGGTTTTACTGCTTGGAAAAAAACGGTCTGCTACGACAAGTTTTGTGCCATTTCTTGCCGCTTTATATTCCAGCTGACGACTAATTTCCCTAAAACCCATATCAGAGATCGAACGTGCAAGGCGACGGTTTTTTACCATGCCGCGAACATCCAAGTTCTCAATACAGATCGTACTAAAATTGTTTACCAATCCCGTGGTAAACTTATGGATCGCATCAAGGCGGATATTAGAGATTCGAGCATGAAGACGCGCCAGCTTGATTTTCGCTTTTTCGCGGTTTCTCGATCCTTTAGTTTTCCGACTCAATGCTTTCGATAAATATCTTAAACGGCGGAGCAAAGCCTGGTGTGGCTTTGGCCCGACAATTTTTTCAGCCGTTGAGAGAGTTGCCATAGCGGAAATCCCCAAATCTACCCCGACCACAAGAGTATCCGGTTTTTTGGTCAGTGGAATATCAGGAGTTTCTACTGTCACGCTCACAAACCAACGGTCTGCAACACGTGAGATCACAGCGGATAGAATTTTTCCTGTGAACCTGAATGATTCACGCATACGCACCCATCCGAGGTTGGGTATACGTATTTGAGTGCCTGCGATCTCAAATTGATCGCTCGTCAGAGTAAAACGGTCATTCATTCCTTTTTTTCGGAACTGTGGGTATTTTGCACGTTTTGCAAAAAAATTCTTAAATGCTTTTCCCAATTGGATGATCGCCATCTGGGGAGCATTTTTTGTCACTTCGAGCATCCAGGGGAATTGTTCACGTTTGATGGAGTTAAGAAGACGACGTAATGAGGCTTCGGAGGGTTTTTGTTTGACAGGGTCTATTTTGCATTCTTCATATTGCCTGTTCCATTCTGCAAGAGCCCAGTTATATGCAAAACGGGCTACTCCACATGATTTGGCAAAATAGGTGGATTGTTCATCGTTGGGATCTAAAGCTATGCGATGTGCCGTCAACATTCCGCTGCCTCTTCTACTGCTCGCTTTACGCCATCTAGTAATTTCTGATTCTTTCGGCTTCGACTTCCATAAAGCCGCGCCGAAAATATACCCAAGTTGTCTCAAAAGTGGTATCTTCGCATTCCTTGTCTGGAACAATATAATTCTAAAACTTTTTTTTGTCTCTCTAGATCTGCTTTTTGGTCATGGTTTAAAATCTGAAATTGCAATGTATCTATCCATAATGGATATTATTAGATAGATTTAGATACATTTCAAAGAACCAGCTTCAGCCCTCATTTTGGACGAGATTCAGCGAGTTCCAAGGCTTCTTCCTGAGATCCACTTTTTGATCGAACAAAAAAAAGGAATTCAATACATCATGACAGGAAGCAGCTCTCGGAAGTTGCGAAGGGCCGTCAGCGATCTTTTGGGGGGAAGAGCTCTTTTAAGGCAAATGGGGCCTTTCCTCGCTTCGGAGCTCAATGAGGCTTTCTCTTTGGAAAAGGCTTTGAAAACAGGCCTTATCCCATTGATCTGGGAATCTACCGATCCGCAACAACGCCTTCTCGACTACCTCCACCTTTATTTAAGAGAAGAGGTTCAGGCAGAGGGTCTAGTTCGTCAGATTGGCGACTTTTCCCGTTTTCTTGAAGTATCCAGTTTTTCACATTCTTCTATTTGGACATCGACGGATATCAGTCGTGAATCTAGTGTAAAACGAGCCACTGTTGATAACTATCTCCAGATTCTTGAAGACCTACTGTTAGCATTTACCCTGCCGGTATTTAGCAGGAGATCAAAACGGAAATTGGTAGCTCATCGAAAGTTCTATTTTTTTGATGCGGGTGTCTATCGCATTTTGCGCCCCCAGGGGATTCTGGATAGCTCTCAGGAAATCGAAGGGATGGCATTAGAAGGGCTAGTAGCTCAGCATCTTCGCAGCTGGGTTCTAGCTCAAAATCAGCCTCACTCTCTTTCCTTTTGGCGCACGCAAACAAAATTGGAGGTTGATTTCATTATTTATGGACCAAGAGGATTTTGGGCCATTGAAGTCAAGCGCAGCGCCAACCTCGGTCCCGATGATGCGCGGGCTCTTTTCGCTTTTAAAGAAGAATATCCAGAAGCTACTTGTCTTTTCGTTATTCCGGGGGCAAGAAAAGAAAGCTATCGTGGAATACCCATCATTCCCATGGAAGAATTTCTTCTGGGAATTACTCCTGAAAATCCCATTTGTTCAATTTAAATTGCCCTCAAATGTTTACTTAAATTGTTTCAAAAGTTGGCCCTGGGCTGCAAGACAAGCTCCCGCAAATGCTCATAGTTTTCCCATAGAGAGGTTGAGTAGTTCTTGTTTGGTTTGGACAAATTGGCGACTAATTGGCGTTGCAGAGAGAGACTCTATTATCAACGTCCCTAGGTCGCCATTCTCTACTTCTATTTTATATTGGTTATAGGCAGTTTCCACATTGGAAAATCCTTTTTTATAGATCTCAACTGTTTTTTTAAGGCGGTCATTTTCTTTCTGAAGTAAGCCTATGCGCTCTTGAGCTGCTTTCATGTCTGCCTGGTGTGTAGTGCTCATCTGATTATTTTGACTTTGCAGAATAGTGATCTGCGATGCTTGTAGGGCGTTTTGCCTGAGCAATGCTTGTTGGGAAGATTGCAGATTGGCGATGGTATTTTGAGCCTGCTCAAGTGCGAGGGTATATTCTGCCTTAACAGCATTGTTTTGCTCTTCTATGATTTCAAACGTTTGATCTAACATTGCGATGGTGCGGTCTTGCTGGGGGGTAACTTGTGTTTCAGCATTTTGCTGGCCGCTCTGTATTGCCAAAGGGTTCATGCCTGTTAGGTGGGGATTCACTTGGGTGGTTATTTGGTAGCTCATAATTTCTCCTTGGGAAAAGTTTCGTAGTTTTTTTACAATTTGATAGAATTTGTGAATGGCCTATTGGACACAGCAACCTTCCCCTTTTGTTGTTCCAGGGTTTTGCTCTCGGTGCTTTTTGAGCAAAAGTTCATTTGGGTCCATATAAGGGGTTGAGGGTCCGGTTGAGGCTTGAAGATACCAGTGACCGGTACCGCAGCTGTTCAAATTTGTTGAATGGTTATGTTCGTTATAATTCTTTGCCAGCAATTCAAAGTTCGTCTTTTGTCCATTGACTATGGAATTTGTCGATCTAAGATCGCTCATAAGAGTATTCACTGATTGTACAAGTGTAGAAATGGTTTGTGTGTTCTCTCTCATTTCTGCTGTGTGAAGCCTTCCATTTTCCCTGATTGTGGCGTTTAGCTGAATAATTTCTTTTTCCAGCAATTGATTTTTCTTAAGTGCGGCATCAAGGTTTTTTTGCACATCTGTCAACGTTGTCTTGAAAGTTTGCAGGGTATCATTCAATTCTGCAATGAGCAGATTGTTCATTTCTTCTGTTTGAGTTAGGGCCTGGACTGCCAAATTAGAGGATTGGTTCTCTGCTGTGTTATCGAGGATTTGATTTGTTGTTGTGGTTGCTATGACCTGTTCAATTCGGGTGGGCGATTCTTCCTGTGGGCCGAGCTGTGTGGCTTCCGTATTTGACTGCTTGCTTATGAGCTCAGCCACAGCTTTCGAGAAGAGAAAACTGTATGTAAAAATCTGCTCAAATAGGAAACGCCCTCGCTGCTGACGAGGCATGCGCATGTAGTTTTCTGTCGCCTGATCTATTAAGTCTTGGTTAAGTGTGGGGGGATTTTCCCGAAAAAAAACTTCAACGGGTACATTTAAGATCTCTACCAGTCGATGCGGTCGCGTCACAGTCAGTTTTTCCGGAATGGAAACCATTGTTAATTCGTCTGGCCGTTCATTTTGGAACTGATGGCCGGGGTAGTGATTCGTATGGGATGTTCGTTGGATGCTCATGATTTCTCCCTAGTGGTTGTTTATTAGTTTCGTCTGATTGGTGGCTCTTAAAAAACATCAAAGTTTTGTGTTAATCGCCGGGGAGGCCTCAAATTTCGATGGTTATGAAATTCCCGCCGGAACACACGGGACGACGCCAAGGTCGTCATCTTCGTAGTCCGTGCCGACGATTAAACCGGTATCAGCGGAGAAGGCTCCTACACTCGCTTGATAAACCTTACCATCAAAATCCAAAGTAACGGTCTCAGCACAACGTATACAGGTCCACTGCGGCTCGTGGCTATCAGGGCATGTCCCGGATTCAAGTATCTCCACAGCATCAAAGAGCGCTCTTATGCGTACAGGAGACGGCTCAAATCCTCTTTCTTGTAAATAATTTTTCTGGGCTGCATAAGTTATGCCTCTACTCTTTTCTGCAACGCATCTCCTCATGAAATACACATTGACCTTATTTGAGCTGGCACTGCATTGGTTGAAAACTTCATCGTCGGAATAATAACAGAAAACAGGCATGTTTTCCTTCCCTTCTAGTGGAAGGGAACACAGCACTCTAAGATTTCTGAACGTGCAGGGGATCATGAGTTCTTTTTCGCTCTGCGCCTTATCAGCGGGTAGTTCTATCAGATTATGCGCCTGGTTTAAATCCAGCTGCGCCCCATCACCTGCAATTCTCCTGATCAGATAAGGCTCTACAACAAACACAAAAGTTTCTTTCATTAATTTTCCATCCTCAAAGGGATCAGAATCGTATAATGCTTTATTAAAAATAGCTTGGCAGATGGGCTCTGGTCTTCCGACGACTTCTCCCAAAAGCCGGCTGATCCTAGCTCCGCTTACGCATCTCGGATACAGAAAGTTAAAATCTTTTCTGAGCATGCTAGGGTCATGGCCTTCCACGAAGGGAATGCCGTGTTCTATAAAAAAGCGAGACCAAACCTCCCCGCTGTTGCAAAAAACATTCCAAAGTTTGCATACAAGTGCGCAGTTTTCTATCTCGCGCGATTCCAAAAAATCAGCAGCACGTTGAACAATAATACCATTGTCATATGAACAGGGTGAGTAGGGGAATGTACCGGTATTAATAGTCATAAGGCCCCTTTGGATACGGCCAAACAATACTCCAATGAAACTCCAGTGAGGACTGCATAGGATAAATTGTTTGGATCTCGATCTAAAAATTTGGTCAATTCTTGAGTTTTTGTATCCATCTTAACAATTTGAGCCGAAATGTTTTGCTGGAATTGCGAATATAAACCATAACGAACATAAACGTATATTTGATCAGAATGAGTAGACAATTGCGTACTGAGCTCGTCTGAGGCCTTCTTAACAGCAGCAAGTCCTTCTTTATGGATTGCAAGGAATGCATCCTTCTCTAGTATTTCACCTTTTTTTTCTCTGAGCTGTTGTTCAAGCGTTGCAATGCGTTGATTAGCCCCATTCATGTCTGTTTGGTGTGCAGTGGTCATTTGATTGTTTTGACTTTGCAGGACAGTGGCCTGCGCTCTCAACTGGGCGTTTTCCAGGAGTAAAGCCTGCTGAGCATTTTGCAGGTTTAAGAGGGTATCCTGGGCCTGTCTAAGTGCAGTTGCATACTCCGTTTGAACAGCATTGTTTTGCTCCTCCATGATACCAAACGTTTGACCCAACATAGCCATGGTGCGCTCTTCTTGCAGGGCCAGTTGTGTTTGTCTAGCATTTTGCTGACGGTTATATAGTGCCAACTGTTGAATGCCTGTTAGGCTCTGGTTAATCTGAACCGAGGGCCTTTCCTGGTAGGCAAGGCCGTGATGGGGATTTGAGGGGGTGGTTTGTGGGATGCTCATGATTTCCTGTGTGGGTTGCTGTTAGAGTTTTTGATCGAGATCGCGCATCAGCCTGCGGATCATCAATTCATTTACGTGCGGAGAGGCGCCGTTCACCAGGTTTTCTGCGACACTCGCGAGGGTGTCAATGGAACTGAACACGTCGAAAAATCGATCGGCGGCAGCTGATTTTGGTCCCGTGTACTCTGCGGCGTAGCCTTGTGAGAAAGCCTTTTTTAAACCGTTAGTTTCAGCAGGGAGCAGGCCGGCGGTAAGCCCCTCGGATTCCAAGCAATGCATAAAGGCGTAAAGTTCTTGAGGAGTCGATTTAATGGGTATGCCGGTTGTTGTAAAACTTAAAGAAACGGATTCCGCATCCACATACCCTATTTTACGCTCAAGGGAATTCCAGACAAACTGTCCTCCGCTGATATCAGAAAAGCAAAAGGAGGCAGATCCCGGGTCGCGAAGGAATGCTTCAATGGTGGGGCCAAAGCGCTCAGGATTTCCGAGGTTTAGCGATTTGTTGATGAGTTTAAGCTCGCCCGTTGCATCAGCGATGCGCTGCTGGAACATTTCTACAGCATCAATAATGTGGAATTGGGTGGGGATAGCGCGGTAGTGGGTGCTTTTGTTATGCAATTCCCCTGCTGCGCGACCTAAGGACAGACTTGCATCGCAGAGTCCGTTAAAAAGGAGTTTGCGCTCTTCACTTGAAACCAGGGAACCGCCGATATCCTTGAAAAGTTCGCTAAATGCTTTGCCCGGAAGATAGCTTTTTACCAGGAAGGTGTGCCTTCCACTATTATATGTGCCGATGGAGATGACTTCGGGAAGATGCAAATGGCCCAGTTTCAACCCGTGAAGAAAATCGAGGCTGATCAACTCATTGATGATTTCACTTCTGTGGTAGGCCCCGTCCTTGATGACAAAGGAAGAGGATCCTTCGGTTAGCTTGGCGACTTGATAGCTCGTTTCCCCTCTAAAGTAATGGACCGACGGCATTGGATTTAGGGGAGCCCCGTCATCGTGGATTGCCTTTAACCAGACGTCTACGTTGCTTGCAGTAGAGTTCTCGAAACGAGGAAGGATTTTGACGATATCACCTGCGGCATAGTCGATCTGAATGTTCAAAGGCACCTCAGGATGGTTTTTCACTGAATGATAGATATCCTTAACGATGCCTATCATCGCACTGGAAGAGCCCTCTTTTCGCATCGTTCCTGCTATCGCGGTAAAGGGAAGCATGCCGACTTTACCGAGTGTAGCGAAGGGAATGAAATAGGGAAGGAGTCCATTGCAATTTTTTTCATATTGCTGACCGAGCTCTCGCGGAATGTCAAATTGCCGCTGCAGCTCGTCTGCTAGGGAATGATTGTTCTTAGTGCGTAAAAGATGGGCATGGGCTTTTTGGATCAATTCGGGAATCGATGTTTTGCCAAGCAGCTCTTTGCCATTTTCTGCGATGTAGGCGACGATAGCTTTTCCCAGTTCGGCAACTTGTTCACAGCGTTTGCGTAAGATTGGTTTTTTGCTTAAAATCTTTTGTCCCTGCCTTTCAAGGTTGGTTTTAATTTCTTTAAGCCACGCGCCAATACTCTCTTCGATGACAGTGATGACGGCATTTCCCATCTGGGCAATAGCCATATTTTGATGCACCTTGTCCAGCTTATAGGCCCAAAGAGGATCCTCGTTCAAGTGTTCCAGTGCTGTTTTGGGTGCTCTGGCAGAGGAGAAGTTGAGCGAGGCTGAGTTGATCGAAGCATTTTTAAGCTTTGCTTCAAACTGATTGCTTGTCAGGGAAAGGGTCAATTTTTTTTGATCCACCTCGGTAGTGGAGAGTTTGAGCAATTCCAGGTCCTTATTGAGAAGGCACTGGGAATTGACTGCGTACATATAGATAGCATCCGGGGACGTGAGATTGAGCTGCATTGTTTCTGTCTGATGGATCAGGGACTGAGCGCTTGATGTTAATTGGGTACACCTGGGATCTTTTTCGCTTATAAAACCGAACTTTTGGTAGCTGCCGTAGGGTTTCTTTACGGCATCTTGCAGCTGGGGCTCTTCGATTGTTTCCTTGGTGTCGACAGGTTTGGAGAGATATTCTTCAAGAGGGATCATTTTTTTTCCTTAAGGTGAAATAGAGAGCGAGGGTCTGTCGGATCGAAAGCTTTTTGTTTGTAGCGTTCAATTTAGTGTGTGACCCGCTTAAAAACGGGCCATTCGTCAGGGACAAAAATCCCTTCCTGAATTGCCCTTTTTTCGACTATCTCAATGATTGGTTCAAGAGGGAATACAGGAATTTCTCTGCCGGCAGCTGCGGATAGTTGTTTTGCTAAGGATTCAATGGGTTCATGCGCTAGGAGGTCCGCTTTGACTGCGATATATTCTAAGCTTTCGCTAGTAACCGGAATCGATTTTGAAAAACCTACCCAATAACGTCCGGAAACAAAATCACTATTCAGCACTTCCCCGACTTTCTCAATACTACGATTGAATGCGAGTACGATATCGCCCAATGAAAACTCCGGCCTGGTGGAAACAAACGCTCCAAGAAAATAACTTCTATCGAATCTTTTTATGGAGCTGGATTTTAATATTCCGCAGGCTCTCTCAAAAGATGTCGCATGAAAATAGACATCTGGATGTCTTGGAACTTCCGAATAGAGAACCTTGGGATGGCGATTTGCAGTGATGCTGACTTTGAAATTGCGATAAGGCTGCGATAGTTTTTCTTGAATGTTGTTTTCAGCCTGTACAAAAACTTGAAATCCTGGAGATGGACCGCTAAGAGGAGTCTTGGGGCCCTGGATTATGGGCGAGACAATATGTTCCGCTTCGCTGAGAGTTGCCCTTCCAAGTGATGTCCTAGCCCCTTCAACCATTTGTTTGGCCAAAGGTCTGACAGCTTTAAAGGAGGATGATGCCACTATGCCAAGTGTGCCGTAAGGAACGAAGTTATGAAGCACTCCGCTAAAATTCTTCTCATATTCGAGGCCAAGTTCCTGGGGAATGTCAAATTGCCGCTCCAGCTCGTTTGCCATGGCGTGACCGTCTTGAGAGCGCAAATACAGAGCGTGGGCCTTCTCGATCAACTCAGGGATGGGTGTTTTGTCATAAAGCTCCCTGCAATTTTCTGCGATGTAAGAGTAGATGGCCTTTCCCATCTCAGCAACACGGGGGTTCTGTTTGCGTTTGAAGGGACCTGAGTCAAACATCTGCACATGTTGCTCAACGCTTTTTTTAACTTCCTGGAGCCACGCGCTTATCACTTCATCAATGGCATTTCCCATCTGGGCCATAGCCATATTTTGATGGACCTTGTCCACCTTATAGCCCCATAGGGGGTCTTCACTGAGATGCTCCAAAGCTGTTTTTGGAGCTCTGGCAGAGGAAAAATTGAGCGGGGCTGAGTTGATCGAGGCATTTTTAAGCTTTGCTTCAAACTGATTGCTTGTCAGGGAAAGGGTCAATTTTTTTTGATCTACCTCGGTAGTGGAGAGTTTGAGCAATTCCAGGTCCTTATTGAGAAGGCACTGGGAATTGACTGCGTACATATAGATAGCATCCGGGGACGTGAGATTGAGCTGCATTGTTACTGCCTGATGGATCAGGGACTGAGCGCTTGATGTTAATTGGGTACACCTGGGATCTTTTTCGCTCATAAAACCGAACTTTTGGTAGCTGCCGTAGGGTTTCTTTACGGCATCTTGCAGCTGGGGATCTTCGATTATCTCCTTGGTGTCGACAGGTTTGTAGAGATATTCTTCAATAGGGATCATTTTTTTTCCTTAAGGTGAAATAGAGAGCGAGGGTCTGTCGGATCGAAAGCTTTTTGTTTGTAGCGTTCAATATTGGCCATCGTCTCTTCAACCATTCCGCAGACAGCCTCCTTGACGAACGTGCCGATGGCTTTTCCCGCCTGACCCATGGCTTCGTTTTGGTTTCTCCTCTCTTCCTGGTAGAGCCAAAGGGGATTTGCATCGAAGCGCTCCAGGGGTGTTTTAGGAGTGGGTGCGGTGGAGAAGTTAAGTGGAGTTGAGCTGATGGAGGCAGATTTGAGCTTTGCATCAAATTGGTTGTTCACAAGGGACAGGGTCGTTTTTTGTTTATATTCTGTAGTGGACAGTTTGAGCAATTCCATGTTTTTGTTTGTTTGACTCTGCGATTGGACTGCGTGGATGTAGATGTCCTGTGGAGACGTGCCAATGGGCGGCATGGCATTAAGTCGATCGATCATGGACCCGGCATGCGTTGTGATTTGCATGCATAGGGGATCTGTTTCGTTCATAAAACCGAATTTTTGCTGGGGGCCATAGAGTTTCTTCACAGCACCTTGGGCATCGGTCTCTGGGGATGTTTTTTGGGTTATGTCAGGTTGGATTGGATATTCTTCAAGAGGGATCATTTTTTTTCCTTTTTTGTGAGCGGGGTTAAAATGCGACGACAAAGCCTATTTTGGCTCCGCCTACCTGGGGCATCACGGCTCCCGATGCGCCTGCGGGCAATGTTGCGCCAATGGCCCAAGTTGCAAAGACGCAGACTCCAACGGCAAGGGCACCCATGCAAAGGGATTCGAACCATCCGGACTTGCGCTCTTCAATCGCTCTTTTTGTCTCGTTGATGTTTATTTGGAGCTGGACGGCTTCGCGCTGTACTTGATGGATGTTTCCTTCGAGTCTTGCAAGCTGAGCTCTCAACTCGACATTTTGCTCTTGCAGCTCTTCGATGTTGTTGCGAAATTGCACAATCCTTTGCTGCAAACGCTCGACGCGCTGCCGGTCGTTTTGCTCGAGTGCATCCAATCGGGCAAATTGTCTGTCGGCAAACTCCTGGATCCTTTCATGCATGGGTTGAACCAGATTTTCCTGGATCACTTGGGCCTGACGCGCTAATACTTCTGCCTCAAACCGGGCTAATTCTTCGGGTTCATGTGCGTTCTGCTCAACCTGTTGCTGCATTAGGATCTGGATCCTCTCATTTCTGATGCGGGCCCGCTCTTCCCGAGCGATGATCTCCTCGGTAGGAATAACAGGGAGCCGATTCTCGTCGATGAGCCGCTGGAATTCGGCATCCACTACAATAGAAGGGATGTGGGCGTTTATTTCCTGGAGCCAGCGGACCATGTATTCTGCGATGGGATGGGGCTGTGTGGTAAAGACGGCCTCATCTTGAAAGTGGATGGGAGACCTTCTCCGGAAGTCTTCGGGAAGAAGAGACAGGCAGATGGATAGGGATTTGGTCCCATAGGTCTCTCTGTCAGAGCCAAGAAGGGGGGCATCGAGGGTAGTCCTCGCATTGGGATCTCTGAGGTACTCAATGGGATCTAACAGAATTTGTTGGAGAGATTGAATAAATTCGTTCCGTGCATTTTGCACGTCTGCATGTTCGCCAATCCTCTCGGAGAAAAGGCGGTGCCAATTTCTGATTTGTGTCGTAACGGGGTCTTGGAACTCTGATCTGTTTAATAGTCTGCCCAGGCTGGCAAGAAATCCACTGGTCTCTCGTCGCAAAGCTCCTATGAGGACGTCGGGGTTGTTGTTGCGTGCGACTACATTCGCATCCACCGGCGGCTGTTGTATTTGCTCTTCAAGGGCCTGGCGTGCAATCAGCTCCCTCTCGCGGGCCAATCGCTGGTTCCTCATAGCCTGTCTCTCTAAAAGCTGGATGACCCTTGGGTCGTCCCTTGTGGGAATTTCAGGAAGCTCGCCGAGCGCAAGCAAGCGCTCGTAGTCAGCATCCAGCCCGGGTGAAACAATGAGGGCTCCTTTGTCCCGGAGCCACTGGACTGCGTGCTGCACTGTGAGATGAGGCTCTGCGATGAAAATAGCCTCATCTTCGAGGTTGATGGGAGATTTGCACTGAAGGGGCTCCGGAAGCTGGTGCAAAGCGATGCGCAGCGACTTGAGCCCATAGGTAACGCCATCAGATCCAAGAAACGGTGTCTCAATAGTGGTCCTCGCACCCCGGTCTCTTCGTTCGAGGGGGTCAAGCAGGATTTCCTGGAGCTCGGGGATAAATTCGTTTTGCGCCTCCAAAAGATCTCCCGGTTGGTTGATCTTCTCGGAGAATCGATTGCGCCACTCTCTAATGGAAGCGGAGACGGGGTCGCTTTTTTGACCCAGCGACAAATCAAGCGTGGCGAGAAATCCCCGGATCTCTCTGCGCAGATTACCATCGGCGAGATCTGGGTTCTGGTGGACGAGGATACCGTTATTGCGAGCGGGTTGTGCCATAGGGATTCACTTGTTGATTGGTTTTGCAGAGCCCATGCATAACATGGACCCCGCGTTGTAAAAAGGGCTTTCAAAAGAATATCTGCCTTTAGCTTTCTGTAAGGATTGATTGAGCTTTTGGACGGTAGCTATAAGTATTCGATTGTTTTCTTGAAGGATCTGAAGTTCCTTTTCGCCGTCTTCGAGCTTTTGGTACAATTCATCTTGCATTTCTTCGAGGGGAAGAATGGCCCTCATGAGAGCATCGCACTCAAGCTGCTCCGCATCAAGAAAGGGCATCGCTTCCAAATCCCCGTCGAGATCTTCGATCACGCCTTCAGCCTCGTCCAGCCGCTCCAAAACCATTCCGTTTACCCTTTGGGCATTTTCCTGGAATCCCTGGAGGTTTTGGTCCACCCTTAGAGCTTCCAGCTGTCCCAGGTCAACCCCCTGCTCGATCATCCCTTCAAGTCGTAATCTATCTGCTACAGGAAGGCGGATCATAATTTAACCACCGTTCTGGCATTGTTTAGGCATTCTTGGCGCTGCCTTTCAAAAGTGTTTACGGCCGCCTGCATCTGCAGGCTGGTTGTTTTGGCCGTTTCGAGGTTATTCAGTAGATGATCTGTTGTTTGATGGAGCATTTGATCGTTTGCTGCCAGCGCCTCTTTCGCCATGGCGACATTGATGTCTCTTTTCGTCTTAAATTTTTCGAGCCCTCCTTTAAGAGCCTCAAAGTTTTCCGTGTTTTTTTGGTTCATCTCATGGCCTGCGCTATAGAGTTTCTGCTCGGATGATTGGTTGCAAGAGTTTTCGATGAATATCTTTTTGACATAAATTTGGATTTTTTGATGGTTTATCTTCCTTAATGCAATGAACTTTTCGGCATCAAGATGCTTTGGCAGAATCATTTTCAGGACTTTGACAAACTCATCCCGGATATCGAGCATTTGGTCCAGGATATCGCCTGGAGTTTGCTTGTTAAACATGGGCTCAATGACATCGATCAGAAGGTAGCAGAGCACCTTGGAAGCTTCTTCTTTTGCTGCATCGGAGCTTAGATCATCAAAGTAGACATTCAGGGACTCCTCAACCCATCTCTGCATTATTTCCAGCGCGGAAGGGGAAAACAATCCGGGATTGTCCATCAACTTAAGAAGCTTAATGACCTCTTCTTTGGGAATGATGGTTTTTTCTTTGATTGTCGCATTTAGCTGCAGCATCAGGTGGGTAGGCCCCGCCGGATTTTGCGTTATTGTAGAGGTTCCTGACCCATAGGCTTTGGTATGTACTGACATAACGATTCCTTTTTTTGCTTTGGTTAGCTGAACATGCGTTCCATAGAACACCCAAAAAGCGCGACGCAAATTTGCGCATGCATAGGGGCTATGGGCTGAGGAGTACAAGCGGTAGCGATTTTCATGAATTCTATTTGGGAAAAAATCCCGATGGGTAGATTGCCTGACTCGTCTAGTCCTATATTAAACGCCGGTTGAAATGGTGCGAGGGGCTGAGGAGTTGTTATAGAAGTTGTTTGTGTAGACATTGCGGATCCTCTCGGTTGGTTTAATTGTTATTTTTTTTCAGGTTTATAGGGCGTTGAGGGTCCGGTTGAGGCTTGAAGATACCAGTAACCGGTACCGCAGCTGTTCAAATTTGTTGAATGGTTATGTGCGTTATAATTTTCTGTTAAAGCTTGGAAATTTTTCTTCTGTTCAGCTAGCTCCGCTGTTGCCGTCCTGAGATCATTTGTGAGTTGATTAACTGTTTTTGAAAATGTAGCGATCATTTCTGTGTGTTTTTTCACTTCTGCAGTGTGAAGCCGGGTATTTTCATCGTTTATTGTTTCCAGCTGAATGATGCGATTTTTAAATGCCAGGTTTTCTTGAATGGTAGCTTCAAGTGTTTTTTGCATTTTTGCCAGTGCCAAAATGAAAGTTTGCATGTTAAGGTTGGTTTCGCTTTGTACCTGATTGTTCATCGATTCAACATAGGTCAGAACTTCGAGGTTTAGGGTAGGGGGTGGCTCTTGTTCAATGTTGACGGTGGATATGGGTAGCATCAAGGGCTGAGTTGTTATCGTAGTAACAGTTTGTGTGGACATTATGTTTCCATTTTTGCTTGAAAGGTAGGTTGAATTGTTATTTTTTTTCAGGGGTGTAGCGAGTTGTTGGGACGGATATGCTTAAATCGAACGCGCATCGTCTGTAAAATCCATGGCTATGAGAGTTATAACAACTTGCTAAAGCTTCAAAATTTTTCTTCTGTTCGGTTAGGGAAGCAGTTGTCAATCTGTGATCGTTTTTAAGTTGGTTAACCGATTCAACAAGTGTGGAAATGGTCTCTGTCTTCTCCCTCATTTCTGCAGCATGCAGGGTTTCATTTTCTTTGATTGTGGTGTTCAGTTGAATCACTTCTTTTTCTAATAGTTCATTTTTTTTAAGTGCGGCATCAAGGGTCATTTGCACATCTACCAACATTTTCTTGAACATCTGCATGGTGCTATTCAGTTCGGCATTGAGCTGATTGTTCATCTGTTCCGTTTGAGACAAAGCCTCCATTGCCAGATTGGAGAATTGATCCGGAGCTGTGTTAGCGGAGGGCTGAGTTGTTGTCGCGGTAATGGCTCGAATAGACATTTTGGGTCCTTTTTGGGTTTGAAAAATGGGTTTAGATGCTATTTCTTTTCAATCTGGTAAGGGGTTAAGGGGACGCCTGATGTTCCTGTAGGCTCAATGTACGAACCATATCTGTTGCCCGTTGGATGTGTATGTTTATTGAAATTGCCAACCAAAGTATCAAACTTTTCTTCCTGTGCGCGCACTTTAAAGTTTGTCGACCTAATATCTGTAGTATGAGTGTCAACCGTCTGTGAAAGCGTGGCAATGACTTGTGTGTTTTTTTTCATTTCCGCTGTGTGCAGCTTTTCGTTTTCCTTGATCGTGGCGTTCAGTTGAATCACTTCTTTTTCTAATAGTTCATTTTTTTTAAGTGTGGCATCAAGGGTCGTTTGCACATCTACCAACATTTTCTTGAACATCTGCATGGTGCTATTCAATTCGGCAATGAGCTGATTGTTCATCTGTTCCGTTTGAGATAAAGCCTCCATTGCCAGATTGGAGAATTGATCCGGAGCTGCGTTAGCGAGGGGCTGAGTTGTTGTCGCGGTAATGGCTCGAATAGACATTTTGGGTCCTTTTTGGGTTTGAAAAATGGGTTTAATTGTTATTTTTTTTCAGGGTTGTAGAGGGGTGAAGGCTTAGATGAGCCGCATGTACCATGACCGTGGCCATTATTACCATAAACATGTATGTCTGTTGAATGTGTATGTGTATTGAAATTGCCAACCAAAGTATCAAACTTTCCTTCCTGTGCGCTCACTTTAAAGTTTGTCGACCTGAGGTCAATAGTAAGAGAGTTGAGGGCTTCAGAAAGTGTGGTAATGGTTCGCGTGTTTTTTTTTATTTCCACTGTGTGCAGCTTTTCATTTTCCTTGATTGTGGTGTTTAGCTGAATGATTTCCTTTTTCAGCAATTGATTTTCTTGCAGCGTAACTTCGAGGGTTTTTTGCACATCTGTCAGCGTTTTCTTGAACATTTGCATGGTGCTATTGAATTCAGCAATGGCTTGATTGTTCATCTGTTCTGTCTGAGTCAAAGCCTCCATTGCCAGATTGGAAAATTGGTCTGGAGCTGTGTTAAGGGCGGGAGAGGGCACAGTTAGGGCTTGAGTTGTAGTAGGTCGTATAGACATTTTGGGTCCTTTCTGAGTTTGAAAAATTGGTCTAAGGCTTTTTTTGTTCAGTAGTTTCAGATTTGGTAAGGGGTCGAAGGTCCACCTGAGTTTGCACTTGTCATTTGACCCATACCGCCTGCACGAAAGTAGCCAACCGCATGACCGTGTGCGTTATAATTCCTCGCAAGAGCTTCAAAGTCCTTCCTTTGGGTTGCCGTAGCTTCCAATAACCTGAGATCCTTTGTGAGTAAATCAAGGGCTTCAGAAAGTGTAGTAATGGTTTGCGTGTTGGTTCTCATTTCTGCTGTGTGAAGCCGGATATTTTCAGTGTTTGCGGTTTCGAGCTGAATGATCCTATTTTGCAGGGATTGATTCTCTTGAATCTGAGCCTCAAGAGTTTTTTGCATTTTGGAAAGTGCCACCATGAAAGTTTGCAGGGTAAGGTTGGTTTCATTTTGGACCAGATTGTTCATCGATTCTACATGGGACAAAATCTCAAGCCTGGAGTCTGGGGATTCATTTGGTGGAGTGGTGTCAATGGGCGAAGGCTCAGTGAAAGCTTGGGTTGTTGTCGTAGTAATTGCATGTACTGACATTTTGGATCCTTTTTGGGTTTGAAAAATTAAGCTTTTTATTTAGAAATAGTACAATACAAAAAAGTAGTGGGGAAGCTCGCAAAACCCTAAGATGCGGTTAGGATCTAAGGCCTAACCGCATAGGGTACATGCGGGCTCTTTTCACTTTTAAGAGATGATGCAGAATCCTCCGCCGCTGTCCTGGTTGCTCAAGGAGTTGACCTGTGCTTGCAAATTTGCGATGGTTCCTCGCATGCCTATATTTTCCTGTTCAAGGGAGTCGGCCTTTTCTTTGATTTCTTCTTTTTCTTTTTTGAGGACGACAAGTTTTGCAAGGCCATCTTTGATTTGGCCATCTAAAACTTTGACTGTGCCATCGTGGTTGAGCTCGATATTTTCGATGCGCTCATCAAGCCGCTTCTCGTGGGCCTTCATATCTTGTTTAAGTTGCTCGGTTTCCTCGGCAATCCTCTGCTTTGTCTGCTCTGTTAATTTTTCTGCAAGCTCAGATGTTTTGATCATATCGTAGCGCGTATCTCTTACATTTGCGACGGTGGCGTAGGTTGTCGCAGCTTTTCTGACGAGAAAAGACAAGACCACTTTAGTGCTGGGATCGAGGATTGTGGGGATCAGAGCAGTCGTAGCAGAAACCAGCGCCACTGCCTTGCCATCCTCCGTAGGGTTGCTCGCAATGACAAGAGGCTTCTTGTTAAAGCTTAGCGGCAAGCTATACAGCAAATTTAGCATTTTTATAGCAAAAAAATGGGGTTTCGTGGCCTCCATGGGTAAATGATCAAAAGGAGAAAGCCCTGAGCCATCAACGAGCGGCCATTTCTCAAACCAACTTTCTTCCCATGTCCACTGACGCTCCAGCACGGGTTCCTCCAGTGGAGAGTGATTCACGTAATCGAGAGGATTGACCAGGATTTTTTTCCGGAGAGTGTCGATCATAGTGAGCGCTGCATCGAGGAGCTCCTTTTCCGGCACGTTTCTGAGCTTAAATAAGTCGACGCCCCACCTGCTCATATCTTTGGAGAGGGGATCTTTCCAGTCCTTGTAGTCCCACATGATGTCAGAAATGTTGTCTATTACTTCCTGACAGTCGAAGATGCGGGGGATTTTTTTTTCTTCCGATAGTGTTGCTAAAAGACGAGGTGCGTTATTGACAGGTGTTGTCGTTGTTGTTGTTGCAATGTATGTTTGTTGCGCGTGGTGTATTCTATTCGTCATTTTTTTCCCCTCTAAATTATTTTGCGCAAAATGTTACAAACTGACGTCATTAATTTACAACTGAAATGATCCTGAAAAATTTGTATAGCGTGCACGAAAAACACGCTGAAAAAAACGTGCATCTGTTAGAGTGTTTGGCATTTTCAAAACCTTCGAACCTACGAACTTCAAAACCGAGGAAAAGACATGAGTATGGATCTCGCAGAAATTTACAGCCAACCGTATACGGCTCCTTCGTCTATTGATTTGCCCGCCCTTGAGCGCAAAAAAAAAGAGGCTTTGAGCAAGCTTTACTGTACGGGGAGTAGTGCAATGCTTTTGGATGGCTCCGACCCTCGTGTTGCTAGCATTAAACTCTATGCGGAATCAGCGATATTCTATGCTGAAATGAAGATGTCTTTGAATTTTTCACCTTATGAGATTTACAAGCATGCTGAAGAATCTGAAAGTAAATTGAGAGCCCGTATCACAGAGTATGAAAATTCCAAAGCTGAGAATGAGCAGAAAGCGACGGATTATTCCCGTATCAGTGGGCAGTTCGATGCTAAGCTTGGAAATGCCAAAAGCAACTCGAAGCCGCTGGATTTTTCCCGCGGGTCCGATGAAAAATATGCGCCTTGGAATGGGCCGGGAATTAATGAAACCAGATTGATTTTTCCTCCCAAGAACGAGCTTGTTTCCTGTATTAAGAAAAGTGCAATCTCCCTTGAAGGAAATAACCCCTACCTCAGTGACACAAAGGTTGTCGATACAGTAGCTGGCGCCCTTGCCGGTAAGGAGATGGTGGGATTGGATATGAAAGATAAAGTGCTGAGGAAAGTGGGTGAAATTCGAGAAAAGGGCGATTTGGCCCGTGTCCCACCACACCGTCTAGAGAATCTCGATTCACTGGCCTCTATGTATGATGCATTTGGAAAGTGCGCTCGTAATGTTCACGAGCCGCTAGAATCTTCACAAGGTAATCAAAGACCCGTTATAACACAATCTCCTGAAGAAAAGAGCAAAGATGATCTGGCAAGGGATATTGCGCGCATGGTGATGTTATCAGACCTCGCCTACTAGGGATCATTTTTAATAGATTTCACTGTTAGGGCTTTCACTATATCTTAAAAAAGGAAAAGGATATGTCCATTTATCTTGATGAATTTTCATACGACCCGGCACTTGTAGCCAAAGGCTGGAATGAGATCACAACCACAAAGAACGATGCGAAAGAGGCTGAATATAAGCTTCATGCTTTGAGCGGAAAATTAGCTTTTATGAGCTGCAGCGAACCGAAATTGACAGCGATGGCAGACATGGCCCTTCGTTCGATTAATGACATTGTTGCGATGAAGCAAAACGGCGCCAGTTGTCATGCTATCTACACCCGTGCAGAAGAAACGTCGAGCCTTTTGAAGAAAGCGATACAAGAACACGAGCAATCCAAAGTAGGATCGGTGCAAGCTAGAGCGGACTATTCTCTTGTGAGCGATCGGGTGGATGCAAAGTTTAAAGATGCCAAAATCAACTCGGCTCCACTAAATTTTTCTAACACCTCACAGCAACCTCCCATGAATAAATCTGGGATGTTGGATGCAGGCCCCAAAAGCATCGATCTAGGTGCCCTTTGTTCTACTGGATGCAAGGGGACTTTTGGGTATAAACCAGAGGTTTATTCGGGCGAGCTGAGGTCGGGTCTAGTTGGTCTTTATAAGGCCGATTGCACAAAAGTGGTTCGCTTCCTCCCTAGAGATGCCATTGTTTTCATGCTTGAGCGTAACCCTTCGATTGCAGCTGAAAACCGCTCGAGCGTGTCTGGCAAATTGATTATCGAAAAGATGGCCACTCATTTTGCCGGCCAGAAGATGCCGGGATCAAATGGGATTCTGGGATCAAATGTGCGGCATGTGCTTCATCAAATAAAACAAGATCTCGGGATCACAAATAATAGGCTAACAGATTTAGAGCCTGTGCTTGAACAGGCATTGAACCAATGTCATTTTGATGAGCCAGAGAGAAAGTAAATCCCAGGGGCCGATAATGATTTAAATATTGGCCCCGGACAGCAACACGAGCTCCTCAGCCTATCCAAATTCACATTTTTTGGGTGGGCGGAGTATAGCGCGATCCTAAGGCGGTCAATCTTAGAAATAGGGATCTGTGTTGATCATGACGAATTCTTTTGCCAGGTCCTCGACTGTTTTATAGTAATCGGGATCCAGCGTCTCTTTTTTGATTTCTTTCAAGTTTAATAGGACAAAGGCATTGACTGAGTTTGCGACGTCTTGACCAATATTTTTTCTAAGGGAATTTAGATCTTCATTGTAAGCTTGGATATTCTCAATGGAAAGCGTTTGAGCTTGGGTGATGAGATCGAAGTTGTGTCTGACAAATTCAAGCGATTGATCAAAGGATGTATTTTCAGATAGGATTTTGGCGTCTGCAATGTTTTTCAATATTTCAAAGCTATGTGCTGATAGAGATAGCAAGCTTTTTTCATGCTCGATGTGCTCTTTCATGTTCATGGCTTTTGCCATTTCGACTTGCCCTCTGAATCCTTTCTCTGATAATCCCGCTTTTTTAATTTTGGAAAGTGTCCTGCAAAGTTCTGAAATTTTGGAGCTTTCTTGATTGTTTTGCGTCGAGTTTGTCTGCGCTGCTCTGAAGGTTGTTTGGATGGCCTGGCCAAGCTCTTGTACGGGAGATAGTTGCTTAGCCCAGAATATATTCGAACTGAAATATGAAAACATAATTACATTTTTTGGGGCAAGCTGTTACTGAATCAATGTCATTCAAAAGTAAATTCTTCAGAGAGGATTCACAAGACTTGAGGGGCTTTAAAACCCCTCTTAAGTTTTAAGTGGAAATCTCGGGCGCGGGAGCTGGCTTTGAGGTGACGATGTAGCCTTGTTTGAGCTCGGCGCGGTAGACGATCCAGAGTCCAAGGGAGACAACTCCTGTGGAGAGGATGATCGTCCAGGAGATCGGCTCTCCCAAGAAAATCAGGCCATTGAGCGAGGCGAAAATGGGACTAAGCAGACCCATGAAAGAGAGGAAGGTTGCTGTGAAGCGTTTGAGAAGTACCCCATAGAGGTTGTAGCAAATGATGTTGAAAAGCAGGGTCATCAAAAGCGTTCCTTTGAGGAAGGGGGCCATGTTTTGAGGAAGGACCGGAATAGGGTTCCAGTCTTCGACGAAGAAAGAATGTCCGAAAGCGAGGAGTCCGCCGAGCAGCATGCTGGCGCCATTTGCCATGAGGGGGGAGATAGAGTGGTCTTTGACGACGAGGCGAAGGATTACCCAGCCGTAGACAGAACATAGGGCAGCTCCCATGATCGCTAAGGTAGGCCATGAAAAAAAGCTAAATGCGCTCAGGAGATCTTCCGAGCCTGTCTGCGTTAACAGAACAGGGATGAAGCCGAGAAATCCAATGCCAAGTCCTATCCACTTGCGCCCGTTCATTTTTTCTTTGAAATGCAAGTAGGAGAAGAGGGCAGCAAAGAAGGGGGATAGGCTATAGATGAAACAGGTTTTGGCTGCAGAGAGGTATTGCAGTCCCCAGAATTCCAGGATGTTTGTCAGATAGATGCTGAAGAAGGCGAGGATTCCGACGGAAAGGAGTTGTATCCGGTTAAGCTTAAATGTAGACCTTTTGAAAATCGCGAGGAATGCGAGGAGTAAGACACCCGCTAGAAACATCCGCGCTCCTGTTAAAAAGAGAGGAGGGCAGTATTGCAATGTCATTTTCCCTAGAGAAAAGACGCTGGACCAAACGGCATACATGAAGATAACAATGGGTATTGACATAGCTCTTGCGCACCTTAAATTTTAATTGCGGCTATGATACCACTTTTACAGAGATTGGTTCAATCTGGAAACACTTGCTTGCGCAATATTTCCACTCGCCAGTACAATCAAATTAAAATTATAAATGTCTAACGAGGGTGTCATGCCGCTGCCTATCAAGCGAATAGCCGTTACCGGTGCAGGGGGGCAGATCGCCTACAGCATCCTTTTCCGTATCGCGTCCGGCGAGATGCTGGGGAAAGACCAGCCCGTTGCTTTGCATTTGTTGGAAGTCCCCGAAGGTCTAGCTGCTCTTAAAGGAGTTGTTATGGAGCTTGAGGACTGCGCTTTTCCATTACTAAAAGAAATTCATGCAGGTTCTGATCCTCTCAAAGTCTTTGAAGATGTCAACTATGCCATACTCATCGGAGCCAAGCCGAGGGGGCCTGGGATGGAGAGAAAAGACCTGCTTAAGGACAACGGGAAGATTTTTATCCAGCAAGGGGCTGCTCTAAATAATTCGGCTGCTGCAGATGTGCTTGTTTTTGTCGTCGGCAATCCTTGCAATACCAACTGTTTGATCGCCATGCACCACGCGCCCAAAATTCCTAAAAACAGATTTTTCGCAATGATGCGCCTTGATGAGAACCGCTCGAAGGCTGCGCTTGCAGCAAAAGCCGGCGTGGACGTGAGCGAAGTGAGCCGGATGGCTATTTGGGGCAATCACTCTTCAACTCAGGTTCCCGATTTTGTAAATGCGAAAATCGGGAAGGTCCCTGTGCTAGATGTGATTAAAGATCGCAAGTGGTGTGAAGAGGAGTTTGTTCCGATGATCCAGCAAAGGGGAGCCAAAGTGATTGCAGCAAGAGGGAAATCCTCTGCAGCTTCCGCCGCCAATGCTGCGATCGATTCGATCCGCTCTTTGATTTTGCCTACGCCGGAGGGGGATTGGTTCAGCGTGGGACTGCATTCGGGCGGCAACAGTTATGGGATAAAAGGGGACTTGGTTTTTTCTTTTCCTTGCAGATCGAAAGGAGATGGCCAGATTGAGATTGTGAAAAATGTCGTTTGGGATCCATTTCTAAAAGCGAAAATCGGGCTGTCGGAGAAAGAGTTGTTAGACGAAAGAGAACAAATCGCGCCCATGCTGGAAAGAGGTTAATTCATGTCGGAAGAAGTGCTGTTTGAGATCACCAAAGATAAGCTGGAAACAGGGATGCGCGGATTTCCGGTCGGCTATTGCACTACCTCTTATGTCGATCCTAAAAAGGGCCTTTTTTATATCGACCGGCCCGTTTTGGAATTGGCTTATTGGGACCCGATCCAGGTGATCTACCTTCTTTATCATGGAAAAGAGGGAAAGCCTTCCGAGGTTGAGACGTTTGGGAAGCATTTGAGCCAGCGGGCCGCATGCAAAAAAGAGGTGATCCAGGCAATCGAAAGACTGCCTCGCGAAGGACATCCGATGAAGCTCTTTTGCGCAGCACTTCTTGTTCTTGGGATGTTTGAGTCTACTGGCGATTATCGGGAAGATTGTTTGAACCTCATTGCAAAGATCCCTCATTTGGCAGCAGCAGTGATCAACCATCATGCCGGTTGGGGACAGACTCCCGAGCCGGAACTTGGCGCGGGTTATATGGAGAATTTTGCCCAGATGTTAAATGTTCCAGGCGCAGATCTTGCCGAGCTGACGCGGGCATTTAAACTGTTCAACATTTTGCACTATGACCATGGAGGGGGCAATCTTTCGACGTTTGTGGGAAAAGCGGTGGCTTCCGGGCTCGAAGATATGTTCGGCTCGATCTGTTCTGCGATGTGCGCGCTTGCAGGCCCTCGCCATGGAAAGGCCAACCAGGATTGTTTGGAGTTTGTTCTTGAGGTGCTGGGAGAAGTTGGAGAGAATGCAACGGCGGACGAGGTCGAGGCTTTGATTCGAAGCCGTCTTGAAAATAACAAGCTCGTTTTTGGTTTTGGCCACGCTGTACTCCGCGTCGAGGACCCCAGGGCAACGGTTCAATACGATTTTGTCAAAAAGCACTATCCCGATCACCCTCTTGTTAAAATAGCGCTTCATCTGCGCACAGAAGGATCCAAAGTTTTAAGCGAGAATCCAAAAATTACTGATCCTCACCCCAATGTCGATGCGATTTCAGGAACGGTGCTGACAGCTTCCGGATTTAATTATCCCGAATACTACACGGTCTTGTTCGGACTATCGCGTGCCGTCGGCATCGCCATCCAAATCGTCTATGAGAGGTGCGAGGCCAGAGATGGAAAGGGCACTCCCATCGTCCGTCCCAAATATCTCTTCAAGTCGCGTGAATAGAGGATCTTCGCCCTCTATTTTCAGATAATTCTGTTGACAATGAATTAATTTCAAATTATTTTTAAGATAATGCGGTGTTAGTAACTAACTTGCAGTTATTTTAATTAATAATTGGTTTTTATGAAGATAATTAATAGGCAGGCTCTCTCTCTGATTGCCTTTTCTGTAGCGTCATCTTTGGGTTGTTCGGCCTTCGCGATGACTTTAGAGCGAGCAGCTACCATCTGCGAGGATTCAGGGTTTAGAATTGAGGCTGCGAATGTTGAGCTGGCAGATTCTTCAACCCCATCTCCACAGACGAGCAGAACAGAGCCGGTCAGTAATGACAAGTGGCGCATGTTTGAGCCGAATTCTTTGAAAAACAGTTATGATCTTTGGATCGATGGCGAGGTCCTTTTGTGGCAGTCCAATGTGGGATCTTTAGACTATGGGACGACGAGCAAAAGCGAAACGCACATCAGCGATGGCAGAGTTAAACATCCCGACTTTAATTGGGACTGGGGAGTAAGGCTTGGGCTTGGGTATAAGCTTCCCCATGATAAATGGGACCTCTTTTTGAATTACACCTATGTCCAGGCAAGCGCTCACGGTCATGCTAGGGGATCGGATAAAGTTGTGTTCCCAACTTGGGCAAGTAATTTCAGTGGGCAAAACCCATTCTTTGCAAATGCAGCAAAAGCGCACTGGAACATGAATTTAAATATGGGCGATATAGAGCTGGGAAGGACCTGCCGCGTGAGCCAGTGGCTGACCATCCGCCCCTTTATGGGTGTTCGGGGGCTTGTCATCGATCAGGATTATCATGTGGCCTATAAAGGGGGAACGGTTGCCCCGTCTGGCGAGGATAAGATCCATATGGATACAGATTTCTGGGGTGTTGGCATCCGCATGGGGGGCAACTCTCTTTGGGGCCTAGGACTGGGATTTAGCCTCTATGGAAACGGCTCCGCGTCCCTCCTCTCTGGAAATTTTGATGTCCATGAGCGTGAAAAAAACTCTGATACCAGCGTTTTGAATGTCGAAAGAGATATTGAAAACGTGGTCGTTGCAGCGGATTTGGCAATTGGCTTGCAGTGGGACTATATGTTTTCAAAAGATCGTTGTCATTTTGGAATGAAGTTTGGCTGGGAGTTTGACATGTTCTTCGATCAGAGCCAATTATTTAATTTTATAGGTAATGGCCCAGGCTCGCTGCACATTCGAAATGATGATTTGACCTTCCAGGGTCTGACGATGGGGGTCCGCTTCGACTTCTGAACCTATCCCAGTAATAAGTTTCAGTCGATTTTCGGATTCTTTTGAGCCGCTTTTCGATTTTTTTTTTGGGGGTAATATCAGATGGCGAATATTACCCCCGAAAAAAAAATCGAAAGGCGGCCAAAATAATTCCGAAAATCGACGAAAATTATTACTGGGATAGGTTCTTGGAGGACATTTCTTTTCCAATCTGGTAGACTCCTCTGAAAGTTGAAGGGGGTTATATGACTTGGAAAGAAGTGGAGCATAGTTTCAACCGCGCGCTCAAATTTACTTTTTCTCGAAGGAAGCTGCTATTTACGGTTCCCATCCTGATTTTCTGTGGGCTTATCATTGTCTGCTTCCGCGCTTTTGGGAGAGGGGTTAATGATTGGCTGTCGATCAATATGGCCTTCATGCCCATTTTCTTATGCTCTGCAGTACTTGTTGCAGGCGGTATCTTTTTGACCCGCATTTACCACCATGAAGTCAAAGGGCTTCCCGTTAGTTACAGAGAGACTCTCAAAGCATCGAAATCTCTGATGGTCGAGGTAGCCTATTTTGCAGTCCCAATGGTCCTCAGTTATCTTCTTTTGTGGACGGTCCTCGGGATTTTTTATCTCCTCAAAGAGATTCCCGTCATCGGGGATGCTCTGGGAATTATCCTCTCTTTCGGCCCTTTTTTGCTGTTGCTCGGGTCTTACCTTTTGGGCATGTTAAATCTCGTGATATTATTTTTTGTGACTCCTTCTGTTTCTTTCAAGTCGTCGGCTAGTCTCGAGATTTTACGGGGAGTGTTGAAACGTCTTCAATTTAGTCCCTTTTCAAATCTTGCATTAATGCTACTTGGCCATATTCCGCTTCTTTTGGTATCGGGATTTTTGATCGGTTCTGCCATTGTGACGGGGAGGAGTTACCTCGTGGCTGAAAATTCTTTTGCAATGAGTGCGGAGTGGTTTTTTATTATGCTCCCTTTTAGCGCATTGCTTGCTCCTGCTGTGATCTTCTTTTTCAATTTTAGCGCAGAAGCGCATGTCCTCATGGTGAAAAAAATGAAAGAGGTAGAGTGCGAATAGCCATCCTAGGAACAGGTTTTGCGGGGCTTAGTGCTGCATGGCATCTCTTGAATTTAAATGCAGCTTGCGAAGTTGTTCTTTTTGATCCCAGAGGGATCGGAAAAGGCGCATCGGGTATGGCGGCCGGGCTCATGCACCCTTATGTCGGAGAAGAAGGGCGGCGGAGCTTTTTAGCCTCTGAAGGATTGGAAGCCTCAATCGAGATGATCGATGCGGTGGAAGCATTTTTAGGCGAGAGCGTTTCGAGGCGGGATGGGATCCTTCGCTACGTTGTCAGCGAGGAGCAAAACCTGGTTTATTTAGCGCACTGCAATAACTTTGGTGATGTGAAACCTCAGGGTGATCGCTCTTTCTTGATTGAGTCGGGGATGACGATCGACTGCCCGCGCTATTTAAACGGGCTATGGCAGATGATCTCGGCCAAAGGGGGTATCCTCGTCCAGGAAGAGGTCTCGCGGCTTGAGGATCTGAAAGGATTTGATCAGGTGATCGTAGCCGCAGGGCCCGGGATTGCCAAGTTCCCTGAACTCAGCTCTTTGAAGTTTTCTCTTCTTAAAGGCCAAGTACTCACTTGCAGAGCGCAAGGAGATCTGAAGCTGCCCGAGAAAAGCTCGATCAGCAAAAGCTATATAGCTCTATCCAGTGAGAAAGAAGTTTGCTACATTGGCTCAACTTATGAAAGAGGCTTAATAGATGAGGACCCAAATCTGGCTCTCGCTAAAAGCCTTCTTTTTCCGAAAACGGCTTCTTTTTTTCCAGAAATAGACCAGATGGAAGTAACGGATTGCAAAGCGTCTTTAAGAGTGATCCGGAAGGGCCATTACTTTCCCATTGTCAGCAAAATAAAAAATGGCCTCTTTGTCCTCACGGCAATGGGATCAAGAGGTCTGCTCTATCACGCTTTGCTTGGAAGGCTCGTCGCTAGTGCGATTCTTACAGATCATAGCTGTCCAATGATTGCATTTAGCCTGTTATGCCCAAACCTTAAAAATTAGCCTCGAGACGGGTTCTAAGCGCGGCAAATCGATTCTTAGCGAAAAGGTAAAGTGCTTCTCGACCAAGTGCGCTCAGTAGACAAGCAACGCTTATCTGGCAGAATTCTATCTTTTGATTCCGATACAATGAAATTGATCGACAAAGCATTGAAAATATCTCTAGCACTGACTTAGATTATAGAGGGATTTGCAGAACTCGCTTCGCGTTTGGGCCCGAGTGGAGTTTTGCAATTCCCTCTATATCCAATCCATGTCGCGAAGACGCAAAGATTTTATATATCATTAACAACCCTTTCCATTAACCGCCTAAAGCATTAATATATTGATTTTTCAGCTGAGGGGCGAGGAGGATTGATGAAGGGGAAGTTTCTATTCCTGGGGACCGGCGGGTCGGCGGGTGTTCCCATGATCGGGTGCGCCTGCGATGTGTGCAAATCAGCCTCTCCTTATAATAAACGGCTTAGGTCTTCTGGGCTTGTTCAGATCGGGGATAAGAAAATCTTAATTGATGTTGGCCCCGATTTTAGAGCCCAAGCTTTAAATAATCATATTGACCATTTGAGCTGCGCTTTGCTCACTCACGCGCATGCCGATCATATCGCAGGCATTGATGATTTGAGAGCTTATTATTTCATGGAGAAGAAGAAGCTCACCTGCGTTCTCTCGCAGGAAACTTTTGATGAGGTCAAGGTGCGCTATCACTATATGCTGCAGCCAATCTCCCCCACGAAATCCCTTTCTGCCCAAATCGACTTTCAGATCTTGAGCGATGATTTTGGGGATTTTGAAGCGGAAGGAATCCCTTTCAGATATTTTTCCTATTCTCAACTCGGGATGAAGGTGACGGGATTCCGCTTTGGCAATTTGGCATATGTATCCGACATCCGCGAATACCCGCAGCAGGTGATCGAAGAGCTTAAAGGGGTAGACACTTTGATCTTAAGCGCTCTTAGAAGCACTCCCACCCGAATGCATTTTAGCATTGAAGAGGCGATCGCTTTTTCCAGACGCACTTTTGCTAAAAAAACTTATCTCACTCATATTTCCCATCACCTCGAACATAGTGCAACAGAAGCCCTGCTTCCTCCTGATGTGCGCATGAGCTATGATGGACTGGAAATTCCTATTGAAATTTTAGGCAAGGACGCTCGATGAAAGAAGACAAAATACCTGTACCACAAATGCAATCCTTTGAGCTAGGCGCCCTCACCAATGCTGTTCTCATCGGCATTTATCGTTCGGGAAGCGAAAAGGAGATTTGCGATGACTATTTGAATGAGCTTGAGCGTTTGTGCGAGACTTATGGTTTGACAGCTGTCGGAAAGATTTCCTGTCCGATTAAAAAACTCGAGGCCGGTACCTATCTTGGCACAGGAAAGTTGGATGAGCTCAAAATTTTAGCTGATGATCTAAAAACTGATGTCATCATTTTCGATGATGAGATCACGCCCAATCAGCAACGCAATCTGGAGAAAATTTTTAAGCGGCCTGTGATCGACCGAACAGAGCTTATCATCGAGGTTTTTGCCAAACATGCCCAAACGAAGGAGGCTAAGCTGCAGATCGCTCTAGCTAAGGTCAAATATCAGTTTCCTAGATTAAGAAGGATGTGGACACATCTTTCCCGCCAAAGCGGAACTGCCGGCGGCGGAGGAGGAGGCGGCGGCGCCTATCTCAAAGGAGAAGGGGAGAAGCAGATTGAGATCGATCGCAGATTGTTGCGTCATCAGATGGAGCGCTTAAAAGACGAGATCGAGCATGTCGCGGAGCAACGCGTGACGCAGCGAAGCTTGCGCGTGCGTACGGGCATTCCCACATTTGCAATTGTTGGATACACCAACTCCGGTAAGTCGACTCTGCTCAAAGCGCTCACCCATGCAGATGTATTAGTGGAAGATAAGCTATTTGCAACGCTCGATACGACAACGCGCAAATTCACTCTTCCCAATCGGCAGGAAATTCTGCTTATCGACACGGTCGGATTCATCCGCAAGATTCCTCATACCTTGGTGACAGCTTTTAAAAGTACGCTAGAAGAAGCGGTGCATGCAGATATTCTCTTGCATTTGATCGATGTCAGCCACCCGAAGGCAGAAGAACAGGCGGAATCGACGATGGCTGTTCTTAAAGAACTTGGCGCCGAAGATCATCCGATGATCACTGTGCTGAATAAAATCGACGCTTGCGACAATCCCAATATCATCGCCAAATTCCGAGTCAAATACCCCAAAACTGTTGCCATTTCAGCATTGCATTTAGAGGGTTTTGCGGACCTCATGGAAATGATGGTGCAGGAGATTTCTCTTTTGCGCAAAGTGGTCAACTGCCGGATCCCGCAAAGTCATTATCCTCTTGTAGCGGAACTCATGCGAGAGGGAAGGGTGATCAGTTGTGAATATGAAGAGAACGATATTTTGATCAAACTGGAAATCCCAGGACGGCTAGAATACAAGGTACAGCAGTTTCTGGTGCATTAAAGTCTATCACTGAACCTCAGTTCAATGATAGACTCTTAGGAGGACGAGATGACAGCACTTCAACGTGTTCGCAATAGCGGTGTAAAAAGTGGAGCCTTCATACGGCTCCCGATCCCTTTTTCCGGACTCAAGTCCCTTCCGGAAGATGAACGTCCCCGCGAAAGGCTGCTCAGAGATGGAATCGACGCTCTTTCCCATGCAGAGCTCATTGCAATTGTGCTCGGAAGTGGGACACAGGGGAAATCGGTCTTGAAACTTTCTCGTGAGATCCTTGAGAGATTTGGGGGACTGCAGCAGCTTTTAGAGGCTACAGTGCCCGAGCTGATGCAAGTTAAAGGGATTGGCAGAGCTAAGGCGATCCAGCTAAAAGCGGTGTTTGGTCTTGTGCTCAAGTGCAGAAAGCCCCGCTATTCAGGCAAATATGAGATCACTTCTGCTCAAACAGTCTATGAATTGGTACAGCCGGAAATAGCCCATGCGGAACAAGAAGTGTTGCTTGTGATCCTGCGAGATGTCCGCGGCAATCTCCTCCATTTAGAGCGCGTATCGATGGGCACCCTGTCTCAAGTGCTCGCCCATCCGCGAGAGGTCTTTTACCCGGCAGTGCGCTATAAGGCGCATAGCTTAATCATCGCTCATAACCATCCGAGCGGAGACCCAACTCCTTCCAGATCCGATTTTGAATTAACACGTGTTTTAATCGAAGCAGGCCGAGTGATGTCGATTGGTTTCGACGATCATCTCATCGTCTGCAAGGATCGCTTTATCTCCCTGCGCGAATTGGGGTGCTTTCCTGTCGTTAAAGTCGGACGTTATTGATGAGAGATGAAAGCTTGGAGCTAATAAATGCCTAAGAAGTTGGTAAAATCGGTCAAAAAGGCCAAAGTCCGCGCAATATCAGCATCTAGTTACGCAAAGTTCATTACTGGCATTAAAGAGAAGGTGCTCTCGTCTCAACTGAAAGCCACTATGTCCGTGAATAGGGAAATGATTCAGCTCTATTGGGAAATTGGCATGAATATTGTTGAACGTCAGGAAAAAAATGGATGGGGAACCAACGTAATCGAAAAAGCAGCCAAAGACCTGCAGAATGAATTTCCTGGTGTAGAGGGTTTTTCTGCTAGGAACATCTGGAGAATGAGGGCTTTTTTCAAGGCATACGAATTGGGAGAGTCAATTCTGCCACGGGCTGTGGCAGAATTAGCGGAAAATGGCCTTCCAGTAGTTCTTGGAGGCATTTCTTGGTCTCATAATATCATATTACTGGAGAAGCTTTCTTCTAGGGAAGAACGTCTCTGGTATGCGCACATGACGATTGAAGAACGAAAATGGTACAAGCGTTATGGAAAGGCTATCACAAACTTTGACTCGCATCTACCTGCAGCACAGTCTCACCTTGCAAAACAATCGCTAAAAGATCCGACAATAGGCCTCATCATCTGCAAAAAAAAGAATGACTATATCGTTGAATACGCACTGCAAGATGTTCGAAAGCCTATGGGAGTTGTTGGATATGAAACAAAGATCGTAGAGGTGTTGCCTAAGAGGTTGGCAGGTAAGCTTCCAACTGTTCAAGAAATTGAGGAAGAGTTGAATAAACTAGTTCAAATGAGATTGAAGGCTCCAAGACAAAAAAAGAAATCTGCTTCCAGTAAACACCGAACAACTTCGAGGAGCTAGTTAGCACACTTATCTATTTGAATAGTTAATCTATTTATAACCCACACTCGCCCAATTGAACAAATTACCATCAGTAAAAAATTACAGTTTGGTTGGCGGGGCAGCAGTTGATCTTAGCAACGGATTAGGGAGCACCCTTGATCCTACCCAGATTGGGCCGCAGACAGGACTTGCGGAGCGATCAAACTCTTTGCTGCCTCAATTTGCTGAAAAAGCGATTGTAGTAAACTGCATTAGCAACAACGCATTTTCTTTGTCTTCCAGCATTAAAGGTGGGGATGTTTCTGAGAAACTTCCATTCATTGAGCCTTGTGTTCGAGGACTCAATAATGGCGGAAAGAATAATTGTTGGATCAATTCTATCCTTCAACTCATTTTCCATTCGGAACCTCTTCGAAAGGCCATTCTTGGAGTTCCTGAATATGAAGCTTTAAGAGTTCTCTGCAAAGAGTATTTCCGGATTGAAGAAAATGTCCCGAATACCCAAGAGATCCGTTTGATGCTTTGCATGGAGCATCCGGGTGCACAGATTGGCCAGGGCCCCACGATGGAAGATGCCGTAGAAGCTCTGAATCTCATGCTAGGCCGTGTCCCCATTTCACTCTCCAGAGAACTATTTCCAACTTGCTGCGAAATCAAGCAATATACTCCGACGGGTAGAACTAAGCCCGTTGGAAGCAGTGTAGAAAATTCCAAATTAAATATAGGACTTTGCACATTAAGGCACTGTCCTCCCGATCCCCATCTTTTTCTAGAAATTCCGTCTGTTTGCGATGAGTTTGGAAAAGTAGACCTTTCTAGGGCAAATTTTGAAGAAATGTTATCCCATGCTTTTGAAAATAGTAATGTTTCTAAAGATGATCCTGGTTGGTTTTTAGGCGAGGATCCTGAGATGCTCTATGAGTATTTGCCGGTGGGATCGCGCATTGTTTATGAGAAGATGCCCTCTCTTCTTGTGGTGACCTTGCGCCGTTTTAAATATGATGTTGAAACTAGGGAGCGTACTCAAAAGAGTTCGCTGTTTGGGCTGCGTCAAAGCCCCGGGGTTGAGATCCCCACAAGTGGGTCCTATGTTTCAAAATATGGACCCACTTGCGGGGACCGGGCCGCGGGAGCTTTCACGCAGCCCAAACAGCGAAATCTTTTGAGTACGCTCCCTAGAGCATCGATTAAAGACCGCACTCCGGTCCAGGTTCCAAGAGTGCTAGAGCTGCCTGTTTCTTCTGTTCCGAATGCAGAAGATAGACGTCTTGTGCTGCGCTCATTTTTAGTTCATAGCGGGATTCACTACATTTCTTACATCAATGATAAGGGACAGTGGAAACGGTGCGATGATTCGGAGGTTGAGACTGTAGACCTCGATGAGGTGGATAATGCTCTTTGTCATAGCTATAGCCACTGTTATGAAATGGGGGATGCAGATGACATAGCGCCGATGAAGGTTCAGACTGCGCATCCTTCTTGGGCCCAAGTGGCGATTGCACTTGAATTGGCTTGCCTCCTTGAAATGCAAAGAGGTAATCAAGAGTCCTGGCTTAAATTATTTAGTAAGCTGGATAGGAAGTGGCAGTACCGTTCGATGTTTTGGGTATGGAAGGCAGCAAACGGTCCCATTAAAGATGAATTTGGAAGAATAACAATTGTCAAATCAGCGCTTCATCTGCTTGATAAAGTAGGAACGGGCCCCGGGGCCAAACGAGCTATAGATCATGTCATCGATGAAATGTTAGAAGCTCCTAGATCCATGACAAAGAGTCCCTTTTTTCCCTCTGAGAACCTGGTTCCCAAGGTCAGAGAGGTGATTGATCGCAATATTGCCATCTATTTGAACTATTCCTGGGATTACTTAAGACAAAGATATTTTCCATCACAAACATGGATCTCAGATTCGGAGCTGGAATCGGCAGCTAGAGAATCTCTTAAGAAAAAAAACTTTTCCGTTTTAGATTACAAAATCATCGAGCATCCCGATTTACCGGGATGGATTTTAAAAAGCAATGGCCATATAGGAATCTCCGGACGCTTAAAAGTTTTAAAGGAAGCAGCCGCCCAAGAGAATTTATCTTTCTGTTTTCCGGAAATTCATCGGATCGATTCTGGCGTGGAGACGGATAATTTAGAAGAGCGCTACATCTTAGCACAGCAGAAGCTGCCCCTGTTAAACTGTGAAGAAGTGATCTTTCAGATCCAAAAGATTTCCTGCGACAAGCAGCGGCTTTATGCAGAACATTTGTGCAGGTTGATCCTCAAGACGGGATACAGCGCGCATTTTGGCAACATGACGCTTGTAAATGAAGAGCTTTATCTTCTTGATGAGGATCCTGTCGGAATGTCATCCGATGTTTGTCTTTCTTTTGAGGAGTGCGTCATCGCCCAGTTGCAAAAAGTCCGAGATATGGCGGGAGAACAGCTTCCTATTTTTCGAATAGCTGCTGAAAATGCGCTTGTCGAAGTGCAGGAAAAGAGTTTGGATATGCCAGAGCAAAGGCATGCTTTTCATCAATTGATAGCGAGCTTGGCGGATTCTCAAGGAAGCGCTCAAGAAAGAGTGAAGCATTTTTTATCTCTCGATCTGAAGCTTCAGCATTTTTTAGCCTTTGTCGTTGGAGAGGCGCTTAAGAGCTACGAAGGCGAGGGATATGGATGGAAGAGGATCTTAGAGCAGCCGGAGATTTTAGGCGGCCTTTCGAATAGCACAGGTGTGAATATTTTAAGGCAGATCGATACCCGTTTTCAGCTCCAAGAGGGAATAGAGATATTATGTGGACTCAAAGCAACTCTTACACGGAAGGATCCCTGTGAAAAGAGTTTCAGGGAGCTAAGCTGCCAACTAGTAGGGATCGTGGATGGGAAAGAGGTATTTGCTCCCCTCAAAAAGGCTTTGACGCAGATCCTGGAAGGTATCGAAGAACGGATGAAAGGGGCTTCTGAAGACGTTAAGTTATCAGAGTTTTGCCACAGGCTGCTTTATGTAAAAAATCAGGAGTCGAATATATGTCTTTTGGACCGTTTGATTGGAATGCTGCATGTGGTAAAACGGGACTATAGCCTTCATGCCATGCGTTGGAGAATGGAACGCGCGCATAGTCCGATATTTGGGTCAGTGATCTTAGATCCAACACCTGTGAAATCCGTTTCAAAAGAACAGGTGTTAGCGGAGCGATTTCCGAACCTGCTCGCTGCTAAAAAATTGCGAGTGCTCATGGTAGCCTATGAATGCGCTGTCTATGGCCTTAAGTTTGGGGGGCTTGGAGAGGCCGTCTACGGAGAAGCGAAAGGGCTTGCAGACAAAGGGCACGAAGTGACCATTTTACTTCCGAAGTTTGATCAATTAGCAGGTGGCGTTGCAAGCCGGCAGCAGCTGATCGAAGAGGTTTTCCATCCCTACCTTGGAAAGATAAAAAAAGACCGCGTTTTGGGATATGAAGACCAGGGAATGCATTTAAGATATCTAGAAGATACGCAAAGTGACGAAAGCGATCTCGATCATTACAGCATTCCCGGTCCTAAGCAAATTTACGAAGATGGTATTTTAGCAGATCCGGATGAGAAATGGTTCGGACTGAAGAGGCGTATGGCCTATTTTTCAAATGCAGCCGCTGAATTTGTCGTGGGGCATAAAGACCAGCTCGATATCGTGGTGCTGCATGATTGGCACTCTGCCTATGCGATCAATAGAATTGCAAGCCGTTATTTCGATGCGTGGAGCTGTGGCAAGATGCCCGCGTCTATCTTTGTGATCCACAATAACAGTTATGGGTGCCAAGGCATTTACGATGGAAAAGCGGCTCAAATCCTGCCCATGTTCGGCGACTGGAGACCGGGAATCAATGTCATGTTAGATGCGATGGCAGTGGCAGATGAGGTGGTCATTGTATCGCCATCCTTTGCTTTAGAGGCCCAAGGATCTCATTTAGGGGCCGGAATTGAGTCCTGGATGAGGCGTGTCGCTCATCAGGGCAAGCTTTCAGGCATTCCCAATGGGAGCAACCCAGACATTTGGGACCCTTCCGAAAATAAGATACTGATGAATTGGGTGGACCCCATCACTAAAGAGCATATTCCTTTGGTTTACAGTTCTGCAGATGACAATTTGTCGCATAAGAAAGCGCTCATCAAGGAGCAACTGCAAAAAGCAATCGAGATCTATTACCCTGACGCCGTCACTAAATACCGCCTGAATGTGAGAGATTGCGATTTGATCCTCTATGTGGGAAGGTACGATTCCTCGCAAAAGGGGATTGAAAAAATGATCCACATCATGCGCGCAGCACATGTTAAAGGGGCAGCATTTGTTACGCTTGGAATTGGAGAGGACCTTCTTGCATCAGAGCTTTTAGACAGGCTTGAAATCGAAGCAGGGGAGCTTGGAAATGCCTGGATCACTCGTGGAAAAGAGGATGGGTTTAGCATTAAAATGCAACTGGGCGACGAGGAAAAAAAGATTCCAGGACTCGGTCCCTTATTTCGTGCTGCTGCAATCTATTGCGTGGCGCCTTCAAATTTCGAGCCTTGCGGCCTCGTTCAATTTGAGGCGTGGCTCTTTGGTGCTCTCGTGATCGCAACAGCTACAGGCGGCCTTGCTGATACTATCTATTCTGATCCGTGCAGCTCAGAATTCAATGGATTTACTTTTGAGAGGCTGGGCCACTGGGATTCAAGTGAGCAAAACGATCTCATTTATCAAACGACGCTATCGGCAATTGATTATTTCCGCTCGCTGGATGAATCACAAAAACAAATTCTAATGCAGAAGGTCATGAAAGAGGCAAAGCTCTCTAGCTGGACCTCTTCTTCTAAAAGCCTTACTCCTATAGAGCAATATGAAAGAGTTTTTTCCGCAGCGATCCAGAATGCGAAAATAAGTCGGGGCACCCGGCCCATTGATTTAATAGGACTTGATGAACCAAGAGCTGTATCTAGAGACCATTACTTCGGAAAAGGGCGCCGGGAAAAGCTTTATGAGACCTTTGGGGCCCACATCGCAGAGAATGGAGTGAGGTTCCGCGTGATGGTTCCCGGTGCAACTTCTGTGAATTTAGTGGTCCTTGACGCGCTCTATCCCATGAATTTTTTGGGAGATGGGTCTTGGGAAATATTTCTCAATGGAGCGGGTAAAGGGACCGTTTACGAGTATGAGATTACAGATGCCAAAGGGAGAATCGTGCGAAAAGCAGACCCTTTTGCTTTCGCATCCGAAGTGCGACCCAAACATCGTTCTGTCGTTGCAGACTACGAGCAATTCTGCTTTAGCGATGAGGCTTGGATGAGCGCTCGGGCAAAGAGGGCAGATCAGGAGCAGCCGCTCAACATCTATGAGGTACACATGGCTTCATGGCGCCAGAATTCAGATGGCACCTTGAAAAATTACCGCGAACTCGCCCATGAGCTAGGCGCGTATTGCAAGGAAATGAACTACACGCATGTCGAATTGCTAGGGCTGCTGGAACACCCCTCCGACTCTTCCTGGGGATATCAGGTCTCCGGATATTTTGCACCGACGTCGAGACATGGGACCATGGAAGATTTCCAATATCTTGTGAATCATCTCCATACCCAGGAAATAGGACTCATCATCGACTTCGTCCCCTATCACTTTGCTCCGAATGAATGGGGGCTTCGAGAATTTGGAGGCGAGAGGTTTTTTGAAAGCGGCGATCCTCACAACGGAGAATCTCCCGGATGGGGGACCAGGGTCTTCGACCTGGAAAGAGAAGATGTTCGCAATTTTCTTCTGTCGAGCGCACATTTTTTCTTAGTAAACCACATCGATGGATTCCGCATTGATGCGGTTTCGCTCCTAGTGTCCCTTCAGTGGTACACAGGGAACCGGGCCTGGACCCCGAACAAAGAGGGAACTCATTGGAACTTGGGAGGGATTGAGTTCATGCGCTCTCTTACCACCATGGCCCATACCCAGTTTCCAGGAACTTTGATGCATGCAGAAAATTCTCGCGGCCTCCAAATGAGCAAAATTGACACTGATCCCGTAGAAAAGGATGGGCTTGGATTTGATGGCAGATGGGATATGCATTGGATGCATGGAGCCTTAAGCTTGCTCGGCGCAAATGTGGAGCTGAGGTCATGGGAGTTCGATCAGTTCATCGCAACATTTGGTTTCGATTGGCAGTTAAAGCACATTTCGAGCGTATCACACGATGAAGTGGTCCACTGCAAAGGATCGTTATATGAAAGAGCTAAAGGATCCCCGGAAGAAAAATTGGCACAGGTGAGATTGCACCAATCCATGCAAATCCTCTATCCGGCAGATGGTGTTTTGAGCTTTATGGGGAATGAGTTTGCACAAAGCCACGAGTGGGACTATGAAAAAGAGCTAAGTTGGCAGCATTTAACAAACCCCGGACATTTAGGAGTTTGGGAAATGTCGCGTGCAATTAATAGCCTCTATTTGAAAAGTCCGCCTCTTTGGAGCTCTGGCTATGCTTTAAGCCGCTTCGAGTGGGTAAGTATTCATCACAAAAACTACACCTTAAGTTACAACAGATGGGATGCTGAGGGAAAACGGCTCATGATCGTCCATAATTTCTCTCGCAAGGCATTTAAGAAATATCGCTTCTATTTTGATTATCCTGAGAGCTCTAAGCATCTCAAAAAAATGAAAGTTGTTTTCAATACAGATGAAAAGCGCTTTGGAGGAACAGGGGAGTTTGATGAAATAAAAAAAGCAGAGATCCTCCGCAGCGAAGAAGGAGCGCCGCAAGGATTTAAAATGGGTTTGCCAGCACATAGCACCATCGTCTTCGACTGCAAGATGCTTTCAAACTCACTTCTCAAAGTTTAAATCTTATTAAAGCCTTCCATACAAGCATGAACCTCTGCAGCGACGTGCACCTTGCAAAACGCTTTGTGGCACTTGACACATGTCGAATCTTTAAAGGCGAGACTAACGAGAGTGGAGCAGCCATCCAACGTACAAGTGGTCGATTTCTTGGGTTTGGAAGAACTCATCAGTACCTCGAAGGCGTTGACCACTTTCTTGTCAGGTTCAGAGACCTTTAAGGAGTTAAGATTAGGGGGTACTGTCTGGGATTTTCCGACGGGTTTGGACATATAAGCTCCTCACTTTAAGATATTCAATTCCGACTGAGCTTTGGCCATTGGAGGCCAATATCTCGTGAAATTAGCACCCTCCAATGGCCAAAGTCCAGTCCGAGACATCATAAGTCGTACTCCTAATAAGACAAAGACGTTATTGAGCCTGAAGCCAAAAAAGTGAGACAGCCCAGTTTCGAACTCAAAATCACAAAAAATTAAAATTTTAATCGCTTGTACCCAAGAAACCTCAAAAATTGGCCTCCAGGCGGGATTTTCGGCGCTTTGAATCCGCCTGGAGGCCAATTTTTGAGGTTTCTTGGGTATAGACGTTTTGCAATTCCCTCTTTGTTGTTTCCGGATTGAATTCTACCTAGGGGTTGTGATAGCTTATTTGGCATTTGGATAGGATCCATCTCTAGGGAAAATTATTTTATGAAAATCACGATTGCTGAGCGCTTGCACCCTTTTTCTCATGGGATGGGCACAAAATTTCTTTTGCCAAAAACATCCTGGAGCGTTCAGGTTTTCCCCACCCGCCTTTATTTTTCCGATCTTGAAGGAAAAGAGGAATCTTTTTATTTCGACCTTGATTTTGCAGGTCCAATCAAAGAGTTTACAGCAGAGCTCAATCTTGAGCAGGGATCCCTTTCTGTCTTCGGAAAGACCCGCCAGGGGTACATGCGCTACCAGATAGCCTTTCGGGATAACGGCATTTTCCTGGATATGGAAAAAACTCCTTTGGACAGCGTCGCTTGCCATAGATTATCTGAAGAATTTTCACTGCAAAAAGGGGAGTCCTATCTTCTTTTGAAAACCGAGAGTTCTCTAGCTAAAACAGGGGAGAGGCTGTCGCTTGGAATGCATAAGGCCCAAGATTGGGACCTTGTCCGTCGGCGTCTTGACTGCAAGGAGATCTTTCCTCACTGGCTTGCTTTGGCAGGGATATCTCCCTTAAGCAAGGATTCTCAAGTTACAGGGGGGAACTTCTCTTTACTTAAAAGCTGTGAAGAGAAAATAGAGCAGAGGGATAGGGTAGGTGTGTTAGATGCATTTGAAAACCTCTTCCTCGCAGCCTTTGAAGGAGTTTTGGTTCCTCGTTTATATGATTCAGAGTACCAGGGTATCGAAGTTACAAAATCTCGAGGCGAGTCAAACCTATCCCCCATCCCGCTTCTTGTAGAAGGCGGACGGTTGATCCGTTCTTTGTTTATTCAGGAAAACCAGGGGGAAGTTTCGGTCCTGCCTTGCTTGCCTTCCCAGTTCCACGCCGGCCGCATGATCGGGGTACAAACCTCACCTGGGGCCTGTTTGAGTTTTGAATGGACGAAAAAGGATCTAAGAAGGGTTGAGATCGAGCCTGGATCTAACACACAAATGCGTTTGAGATTGCCTAAGGGAATACGCTCTTTCCGGTTTGCCGGTAAAGGGAGCGCAAGAACTGTGGATGTGGATTCCGAGGGAAGAGCGGCCTTGCCTTTGGAAGCCGGCAGGACCGTGCAGCTCGATCGATTTGAACACTAAGGATCTGTCGATAAGTGGGAGGTCCGCAAGGAATTTGGTTCAACTCCCTCTATTATTGTTCATTTATTTTTTTGATAAATTACTGGAACGTGCCCGCCTTGGAGGACTGTTGAGTTCCCACAAGTGGGTCCATATTTAAGAACATAGGACCCACTTGCGGGAATCTCAACCCCGGGGCTTGTGTTGCAGCCTGGGAACCAATTTTTGAAACAATTTCGGTATACACTCTGGTTTTTTTCATTTCCCTTACTTAGTGTTTCGAAAAACTTGTCGCAATCATCTCCTTCCTAAAGGTTTCTTGGGTATATTAAATTTTAGGATTACTCAATAGGAAATAATGGTCGTCATTGTTTTTTTCGCTGTAGTTAGTTGTGTAAGGGTAATTTGTGTTTTGGTGCTGCTCAACTGAATTGTAAATTCTTTCCAAATGCTCTTTAAAAAGGTCAATTCCTATTTTCTTCAAGCATGATAACAGATTCTTCCCAGATCTTTTCATAATGTAGTTCGCAAAATAATCTTCAAAGTCTGGGTCGGTGACCATGCGGCCTGAGCTTTCCAGATAGTCATTTAAGTCCCTTTGGATATCTTCTTTAGATGTGCTTTCCCTGTATTCCTTGTAACAGTCGGATTGTATTTTTTCTTCCTTATCAATAAATGCGTCATCCATCGGCGTCGTAATTGAATAATTTGAACAATCAAATTCGAAGTCGTCAGGAAGTGGTGTGAAACAATGAAACGCGCGCACAGGGTTTTCGAAAATCATTTTACTTTCAGAATTGCGGAGCAGGATGGCAAATCGGCGAGCAAAATCATTTTTAAGCGCTTTTGTCGTGGACTGATCGATAACAATTTTATCAAACAATCCCTTGATCAGATAAAGACTTTCCTGATGATTAAAATTAACCCAAAGGTGGAGCCTCTCCTCGACATCAGGAGTGTTTTTTAATTCCTCGTAGCCCTCAGGAGATATCCATGCAATATCGCTGGATATCCAAATTTCATTTTCTTTTGCTTCCCCATGGTCTGGGGGGAGTTTTTCAAGTGGAGTTCTTCCCATAAAAAGGCATATTGACTTTCCCTGAGATTGAAAGCTCTGGATTTTTGCAATCGTCTCGCCAAATTTGTAGACTTCTTTTTTGGCTTTGGACTGTTCCGTCTCATTTATGAAATCAGCCCATTTAAGACAAACTTGTGGCGATACGATTGTTTTCCACTGTTGATCCAGGTCCAAAATGTTTTCGGGACTAAGTCTTATGGAATTATTTATTGTTGTAATCATTTTCTTCTCCCATTTGTTAAAGTTTTTGAAGGTGCAGATCAGCAAGGTTGACACCTCGCTTTCCTCTATTTTCGAAAGCCTTGGCATAGGCTAGTGTGTAGAAGTCGATAGGGGAATGCGTGTTATCTGGAGTACTTGTCCAGCTGAGGCGCGCTGCTCTGCGCATGATTTCTCTTTTTTGGTGAACGGCCAGATGCTCTTTCTTATAGTTTTTGCTATAAAGATTGTTTACGTTCTCTTTTGACTCTTTGGCAGCTGTCCGAACGGTCATTCGGATTGCTTCGTCTTGCTGCTCAGAATTCCAATCAGCACATCTTTCAAACAGATAGCCGTTTTTCTTGTTCCCTTCTGTGTAGATCGTATCGGCAAAACCGCCGGTTTTTGTCGCTGCGCTAAATACGCCCATCTGGTGCATTTCTCCCTGGACAAGTCCGCAGGGTTCATAAGAAGAAGGGAAAAAGCCTACGTCTGCAGCTGCGCGCAGGAGTGTTCCAAATCCCTGTACGCCGGTTTTGTCAGCTTCTGTATCCCCCTTTTCAGTGTTGCCGAGTTGCCAGTGGAAACGCCCATCTGAGCGTTTGTAATCGCGGATAACGGAAATTCCACAAAACCTATGGACTTTTGCAAATCTTTCCAATTCAATGAGTACGTCGTTGGATTCTTTTTCATGGACCGGGTCGAGGTCAGGGCCGATGCAGATGAATTGGGCCTCACACTTTATGGCCTCTTCCATGATCACCTTTAATTTGCCGATCCCTTTTTGGGCAGAGTCGTAACGTCCGACATAGAAGAAGATCGGTTTTTGGGGATCGATGTACCCAAGTTGATGCTCTCGCATATACACGGAAAGTTCATGGCGAATATGCATGATTTTTCCTGGAAGATCGCTGTCATCTGGGCCGTAGGAGAGATCGACGATTTGTCCCGATTCAACTTTTTTCCATTTTTTTAGATTATTAGGACTACTTTGGGGATTGAACCCGTTTCCATTGACAATGCCGATCTGTTTGCCCTTGAATGCCTCGATTTTAAAGTCTCTGTGCATTCCATTTCCAAACGTCTCTGTCTGGAGTTCTTTGGCATAGGTATTCGACACGGTCCAGCACATGTCGCTGCGTTTTAGGCCATCGCGAAGAGCTGTTAATGGAGTGCCAAAGAGTCCAATTTCTTTGAGGATTTCCTGAGCGTCTTTCCAATCGTATTGAAGAGGAATGAGCACATTGTGTTCTATCAAACAGGTAGCGGGTGTTTTTCCTGCTTTCCACTCATCGGGATGTCTTTCTGCTAAAATGCCTGCAACCATGGCTGCTTGGGCATCGTGGGCATTGACGAGCTGAACAGGTTTTTTTTCCTTCTGGCTGAGCTTATAGACAAGGTCTGCCGCGTGGCTGGAAAAATGGGCCCATCTGCGCCTTTCATTGATTGCTCTTGTATGACCATCGTCTCCACTATAGCTGTAGATGCTGTTTGGTTTCCCGTTTTCGTCTTTTCCGACGTTAAAAACGCTATCTTCAATGAAGTAGCATTTGAGTCCTTTTTCCGTCGTTCCCTTGAAAACTTTGTGAGAATGACCATTGAGTGTGATTTGATATTTCGGTTTTTCCACCAGGATGATCTTGGAATTGATGACATCGTATTTGGGTAGGATGATCCGGGTTTTATCCTTGCCAAGCGCAAGCGACATCCCTTCAACGGCAGCAGCGAGTCCGCCTGTACTGACGACCCCGGTCAGTTCCGCAACGACCATGGCAACACGCAGATTTTGAGGAAGTGCATTTAACAGTTTGGGATGGCGGAGCAGCTCTGTAGAATCACAAGGTATTGGACTCTCCGGCAGTGTCATTTCTTGGTCGTATTTTCGAATGCCATCAAAGATATTGCAGTCCATGTCTGGGTTCTGGTTCTGCTCTCTCATTGCGATGACAGTCTGGTAGTGTTCGATCAATTGAAGAATGACATCTTTTCCCTCACTGTTTTTGCATGTTAAAAGGAAAAAGGGATTCTCCCTGATTTTTTCTTCACCGAACGATTGAGAAACATCGATTGGTTTGAATTCAGCGATATAGACGATCCAGCTCAACGCGTCTTTCAAATCTCTATCGAGCTTGTCAAATTGCTCAAGGACTGCCTTTTTATTAATCCCGGATGGTGTACTTGTTAATTGAAAATGGAAGTTTTGCAACTGTTCTATTTTCTGAGTGTCCCGTAAAGTTTTCTCGTAGATATTGTGTGGAGCAAAAGTGGATAGATAGGCCCCTGAAAATTTAAAGCGGCGAGAAAACTTATCGCTTAGTTTTTTTTGGGCTGTCTCCAGAGCGCTAAATTTGCGGAAGTTTTGAGAGAGTAGTGCGGGATTTTTAGCGATTGCCTTTAAAATGTCTTCCTTCGATTCAGGAATGGATTTTTGAAGAGATTTAATGATAATGGCTTTTGTCTTCTCGCCCAACTGGTTAAAAACTTGATCAATGGGTTTCTTTTCTCCAATCAAGTATTCAATATAAAATAGGTTTCCAATCTCGCGTTCTTGTAGCAGTTTTTTAACAAGGTGATTTCGGAATTGCTCTAATATGTTTTTTCCGTTTCCATCTTTGATTTGGAGGACATGGGGTGAACTGTCATCATTGTCAAACATACTAAGATTTTGTTCTATTGCCTGATAGAGAGCTCCAATCTCATATTCAATATTGCCATCAGCTTGGCTATTTCTACTGTTAAAAATCTCTGAAACATCGCAATTGGGATTTTTCATCAAGATCTCAATAAACTCAATGAACTTGCTGTAGGATGCAGCCTGTTGAAAATATGTTTGAGCAACATGTTGAGCTTCGGCTGAATTCTGAGATTTTTTTTCCCTTGAGAGTAGTTGGACCTCTTGTGTTAGAAGTTTACCGGCTGTCGATGCCACTTTTGATGTGTCTGCAATAGCTAATGCGGGTTCTGTTAGGGTCACCACTGAATTTTTCCTTTTTGAAACTATCGGATCTGTTGACATCATATTATCACCTTTTAATGTTGAGTTAATTAAGTTTTCATTATCAATTATACTAATATTTAATATACTAGTCAAATTAACTTATTTCTTTATAGTTATTAAAATAAAAAACTTAACAACGAATCGAGGGGGTATTGCAATTCATCTTAAAGATAGTTATAGTCAAATTTTTAGATCTATCTGAGGGTGCTATGCTAAGTAATGCTCAAGTTATTGATTTTAATATACTTAAGCACGATCCTCATCGCTTATTGGGCCTGCACGTGGGTCAAAATGGCACCAAATGGATCCGTCTGTGGCGCCCTGGGGCACCCCACATGCACCTTGAGCTTTTCAATAAAATAGTTGTCATGGCAAGGGTTGGCGAGGAGGGGCTTTTTGAGATCGAGGTCCCGGGGACTACCACCTTTGCCGATTACCGCGTCTATTTTCAAAATGGATCTTTGCAGCATGACCCCTATGCTTTTTTGCCCACTTTTGGAGAGGTGGATGCGCACCTTTTCAACCAAGGTGTGCACTATCAGCTCTATGAGGCGATGGGAGGGAGGGTATGTGCGCATCAGGGAGTTCAAGGGGTCAAATTTGCTCTATGGGCGCCGAATGCGCAGGCTGTAGCGCTAGTGGGAGATTTCAATTATTGGGATGGACGTTTGAATCCGATGAGACAGCTCGGCACTTCCGGGGTCTGGGAACTTTTTGTCCCGGGGCTTGGGAGCACTGAGAAGTACAAGTTTGAGATATTATCCAAAGGCGGCCACCTGAGGATTAAATCAGACCCTTATGCCCTATTTTATGAGTATAGGCCCGCTACGGCATCGATTACTTTCGATGTGGATCAATATTCCTGGAAAGATCAGGAGTGGATGCAAAAGAGATCGCAGCGCAGCAAAGACGCTTTCCCAATGAACATTTATGAAGTGCATCTTGGGTCATGGAAAAAAAACGGAGATCGTTTCCTCAATTATCGTCAGCTAGGAGAAGAGCTTGCCAGCTATTGCAAAAAAATGGGATTTTCCCATGTTGAGCTGATGCCGATTACTGAACATCCTTTGGATGAATCCTGGGGTTATCAGGTGACGGGCTTTTTTGCAGCGACATCGCGCTACGGAACCCCGGAGGATTTTCAGTTCTTTGTCGATCATCTGCATGCCCAAGGGATTGGAGTGATCCTCGATTGGGTGCCGGCGCATTTTCCAACAGATGCGCATTCATTGGCGCAATTTGATGGATCCTATCTTTACGAATACGCGGATCCGCGTCAAGGCTTTCATCCTCATTGGAACACTTACATCTTTAATTACGGCAGATATGAAGTGAGTAATTTTTTGATTGCAAGCGCTCTATTTTGGCTCGATAAAATGCATATTGACGGTTTAAGAGTGGATGCTGTTGCATCGATGCTCTATCTCGATTATGGAAGAGTTGCGGGGGAGTGGATCCCCAATCGATATGGGGGACATGAAAACCTGGAGGCGATCGAATTTATCAAACATCTCAACTCTGTTATCCATGAGCGTTTTCCTCACGTGGATATGATCGCAGAAGAATCCACCTCCTTTACAGGTGTGACGCATCCTTTGGAGAAGGGCGGGTTGGGATTCAATATGAAATGGAATATGGGATGGATGAATGATACGCTTCGCTTTTTCCATAAAGACCCTATTTTTCGCTCGTATCATCAGAACGATCTGACGTTTGTCCTTCTTTATGCATTTTCTGAAAAATTTACCCTTCCCCTATCGCACGATGAGGTTGTTCACGGCAAAGGAGCATTGCTTGCAAAAATGCCGGGAGACGATTGGCAAAAATTTGCCAATCTGAGATTGCTCTACAGCTACCAAATTTGTAGTAGCGGGAAAAAACTGCTTTTTATGGGAGCGGAAATCGGCCAGTGGGATGAATGGAATGCAAGCAGAGAGCTCTCTTGGGACTTGCTAGCCTATGAGCGTCATGTGAAACTGCAGCGCTTTTTTAAAGAGATCAATCATTTTTACCATGAAAATCCAGCCCTTTGGGAATTTGATTATGACCACAGAGGCTTTGAATGGATCGATTTTTCTGACAAACAAAATTCTGTCATCAGCTACTTGCGAAAAGCAACGGGCCGTTATTTGCTCATCGTCCATAACTTCTCCCCCAATTTTGAACCAAACTATTTCGTTTCGTTGCAAAATGCAGAATCGATCCATGAGGTGTTTAATACGGATAGAGAAGAATATGGGGGTTCTGGCAAAATTAACACTGCGGTCGAGATTATTCAAGATTCTCACGGTAAGAGGACTGGAGTGAGCCTGCAGCTCGCTCCTCTCTCGACGCTATGTTTTGAGGTGCAATTTGTCATCTAAAGAGAAATATCGCGAGCTCATCGCTGAAGTATTAAAGCACGATATCCATTATTATATGGAAGCGAAACCTGTCATTTCTGATTACGAATATGATCAACTTGTTAAAAAACTTGAAGAAATTGAAAAACAGCACCCGGAGTGGGTGAGCAGATCTTCCCCTACACAGCGCGTAAACGAGGGGGTTTCTAAAGGATTCAAACAGTGTGCCCATACGATTCCCATGCTCTCTCTTTCCAATACCTACTCTCGGGAAGAGCTTGAAGATTTTGTCAAACGCATTGAAAAACTGCTCGGGCGCTCTCATAGCGTTTTTTGCGCAGAGCTTAAAATGGATGGCGTTGCTGTGACAGTGCGTTATGAAGGAGGCGTTTTTTCTCAGGCTCTGACGCGAGGCGATGGACGTAAAGGGGATGACATCACTGAAAATATGAAGACGGTCCGATCAGTTCCCATGAAGCTTGCGGGATCCCATATTCCCGATTTTTTAGAAGTGCGAGGCGAGGTCTTTATGCCTCACAAGGTGTTCGAAGCTCTTAACGATGAAAAGAGGGAAGCTGGCCTCGAGTTATATGCCAATCCGCGCAACGCCGCTGCAGGGTCATTAAAATTACTCGATTCTAAAGAAGTTGCGAAAAGGCATTTAAGTGCGGTTTTTTACGGAGTCGCTGATGAGATCAATCCACCCGTTGATACGCAGTTTGAATGTCATAAATATTTGAAAAAGATTGGATTGCCTGTTTTCGATGAGCACTTTCGCAAGCGTTGCAGCGATGTGGACGATATTCTTAAATTTGCAGACACAATCGAAGAGAAACGGCACGGGCTCCCTTTTGATATCGATGGAATCGTCATCAAACTAGATGCGTTTAAATATCATGATGAGCTCGGCGTTACCGGCAAGTCGCCGCGCTGGGCTGTTGCTTATAAATTTGCTCCGGAAAAAGCGTTAACCCGGATCCATGACATCACCGTCCAAGTCGGCAGAACCGGCGTTCTGACTCCTGTAGCAGAGCTCGAACCTGTGTTTTTAGCTGGAAGCACCATTTCAAGGGCCACTCTTCATAACCAGGAAGAAGTTGAACGCAAGGACATACGGGTCCACGATTGGGTCGTTATTGAAAAAGGAGGGGATGTCATCCCCAAGGTCGTAGAAGTTGATAAGAAACGCCGTCCGCACACGACCCATTCTTGGAAAATGCCCAAGACCTGTCCCAGCTGCGGGACTAGGGTTATTGTTAGTGAAGAAGAAGTTGCGGTCCGTTGTCCCAATTCCAAAGATTGTCCCGAACAACAGATGCGGCGTATCGCCTATTTCGCATCCAAGAGCGCAATGGACATCGAGCATCTCGGAGAAAAGGTGGTCGAGCAGCTCTTCACTAAAAAACTAGTAAGGCGCCCTTCCGATATCTACGCACTGACTGCAGATGACCTCTCCAAGCTGGAAGGATTTAAGGAAAAATCCATTCAGAACCTGCTCGAGAGTATCGACAAATCCCGCACCGTCTCTTTAGAACGCTTCATCTTGGCGCTCGGGATTAAATACGTAGGCGAGGGCACAGCTGAGGTGCTAGCAGAAAATTGCGGAAGCATTGAAAAATTGTCTTTAATGAGTGTGGAAGAGTTAAAAGAGCTCGAGGGGGTTGGCGGCAAAATTGCCCACTCGGTAGCCGAGTATTTTAAGGACCCTGAGAATGTCAAAGAAGTCCATCTTCTGCTAATGATGGGGGTCAAACCCCATGGCGTAAAAGTTGTTCGGCGCAAGGACCACGCCTTCTCAGGAAAAACGATTGTCCTGACAGGCGCTTTGCAAAATTATACCCGCGATGAGGCGTCGGCGCTTATCAAAGAGTGCGGCGGCAAGGTCACGGGATCTGTCAGTGCAAAGACGGACTTTGTTCTCGCAGGCGAGGATCCGGGCTCTAAGCTTGATAAAGCAAAAGAGCTTAAGGTTAAAGTGATCTCAGAACACGATTTTGAAAAGCTTTTAAGATCTAATTAAAAAAAATATTTGAAAAGTAATATAAAAAAAATTATATGTCAAATATTGATAAATAGGATTGGCTGGCGAGGGATTTCCGAAGTTTAGCTGATTAGAGAACTAACAAGAGGAGTCGTATGAACAATAATCATCTTAAAGCTGCGGTGCTTGGCGGCTTGATCGTTTTTATCTGGGGAATCTTTTCCTGGATGGTTTTCCCATGGCATCAGCACTGTTTTAAGAAATTTTCAAATGAATCAAGAGTAGCAAGCGCTATCTCGGAAAACAGTTGTGAGAATGGGGTCTATATCTTGCCAAATACTTTCGGCTATAATGATAGCACATCTCAGAAAGAAATCGCAAAAAGTGAAGAGATGATGCAGAAGGGGCCTTACATGATGGCAGTTGTCCACCCTAATGGTATGGGCAAAATGACACTTGCTCCATTCGCTCTTTCGCTTGTCTGTCAAATTGTAGGCGCATTGATTGTGGTTTGGATGTTGCTGTGCACAAAAGCATTGTCTTTCAGAAGAAAGGTCGCTTTTGTGACCATGTTTGGGCTTGCCGTTGGCATCCTTGGTGAGCTTCCCTCATGGATCTGGTGGGGATTCCCGCTTTCTTTCGTGATTGTCGGCATCATCGACCTGGTCATTGGCTGGTTCTTGGCTGGACTCTGCATCGCAAAAGTTCTCAAGAAATCATAAATTTTGCTCAGATACCCGCTTATACAGCGGGTATCTGAACTTTTCTAAATCATCACCAACCTAGATTTTTCGGACACTTTGCAAGAATCCCCCAAAAGGGTCTGATGGTTAAATCCTGTCACTTTGACATTTTGGAGGGAGCCGATCATGTTCTCATCGCCGGCAAATAACACGCTTTTCCAGCACCGCGTGCGGCCTTTAAGATGCTTCTCTCCTCTGCCTTGCTTTTCCACTAAAACTTCGACTTCCGTACCAAGCAAAGCTTTGCGGTCCTCGGTGCAGATCTCGTTATGCAGAGCAAGTAGCCTTTGGAGCCTTTCCTGCTTGATCTCTTCAGAGATATCGTCTTTCCAGCGGAATGCAGGCGTTCCCTTGCGAGCGCTGTAGGCAAAAATGAAGGCAACGGAATAGCGGATCTGTTTGAAGATGTCATAGGTCATTTCGAAATCCTCTTCTGTCTCCGTGGGAAAGCCGACGATGATATCGGTCCCAAGGGAGACATCCGGAACTATAGAGCGCAAGAGGTCAACTTTTTCCAGGTATTTTTCGACCGTGTAGACCCTGTGCATTTTTTTTAGGATCCGGTTGGATCCCGCCTGAATGGGGAAGTGGACAAACTCGCAGACAGAGGGAAGGTCCCGAATAGCATACATCAGATCGGCTGTGATGTCGACCGGGTGCGATGTCATGAACCTGACCCTTTCGAGGCCTGGGATCTTATCCAGGCGGTAAAGGAGATCGTGGAACAGGCAGTTCCATTCCGGTTTGTCTTTTCCGTAGCTGTTGACGTTCTGTCCGAGCAGGGTGATCTCTTTATAGCCACTTTGAACAAGACGGGTGCACTCTTCAATAATGCTCTCAGGGGGGCGGGAGACCTCTTGACCGCGGGTATAGGGGACGACGCAATAGGTGCAGAATTTATCGCAGCCGCGGATAATAGAGACAAACGCTTTCACAGGGTCGTCCCTTTTGGCAACAAGATAGTCAAGGTTTTCTTCGAATTGGTCATCTGTGCGGATCGTTTGCTTTCCCGTCTGGACCACCTCGTCGAGGACCTCTCCCAATTCACTGATGTTATTTGTGCCTACGACGAAGTCGATATGGGGGAGCTTGCGGAAAAGGGTCTCTTTTTTGGCCATGGCCATGCAGCCTGTGACCCCGATGATAGCGCGTTTTTGACGAGCCCTTCCCAATTGTCCGATTTTTCCCATGACCTTGCGCTCTGCCAGGTCTCTGATTGAGCATGTATTGAAGATCATGAGGTCGGCATTTGTCTCATCATCTGTGCGGATTAGCCCCCGTTTTTCAAGCTGGCCGACCATGATTTCGGTGTCGAGCTCGTTCATTTGGCAGCCGTAGGTGCGAATAAAAAAAGTTTTTAAGGGTCGCATCTCTGTACTGGACAAAAAAATAAGTTGATGACAAAGGCTCGCTGAAGAGCGATCATATCTCGTTGTTATTCAAGCATCGAGGTACAATGAAACACATCAGCGAGTTGCAAGCAACTTTATCCAATTTCTTTGATTGGCACAAGTCTCGTCTTAACTGCCTAGTGCAGATTCTCCAAGCCCTTTTCGCCGTTAGAACAGTCAATCTTACTCAGATTGCCGCGGCCTTCAAGACTTCTGTAAAGGAGGAGTCTTCTTATCGTAGAGTCTGTCGATTTTTCACCGGATTCTCATTCGACATAAGCACCATCGTTCTATTGGTTCTTCGCCTATTTCCCCTTGGAGACAAATACACCTTAATCCTCGATCGCACGAATTGGAAGTGGGGGAAATACCCCATCAATATCCTGGTACTCTCAGTAGCCTACTTAGGCATCAGCATTCCCATCTTTTGGGTCGTGCTGGACCTCGAGGGAACTTCTTGCGTTGAGGATCGAGTTGCAATTTTGAAACGGGCCATTCAGCAACTGGGAGTCGAAAAAATCGCAGTCCTTCTTGCTGACCGAGAATTTATTGGGACAGAATGGTTCGAATTCCTGATCGCAAACAAGATCCCCTTTGTGATCAGAATCAAAAAAAATTCCCATCTGAAAACCAAGGAAGGACACACAATCGCGGCAGGGATGTTGCGCAAATATCTCGGGAGAAAAAAGGTTATCAACTACCCCACCATTCTGTGGGGTCATTCTCTCTATGTTTCTGTTGAACGAAGAAGAGGTGCCAAGGAGCAGATGATCGTTGTCTCCAATGTCGAGTTCGTGAATCCATTGGCGTTGTATCGAAGGCGTTGGGAAATAGAAACCTTGTTCGGGTGTCTAAAGGGCCGGGGATTTCGCATGGAAGACACCCACATGGTAGACGCAGATAAAATCGAAAAACTGTTGTTTGTATTGGTGATCGGGTTTTGTTGGGCTTACCGAACTGGAGATATCAAAGCTCAGGAGGCCCCCATAGAGGTCAAGGCCCACGGAAGAAAGGCCCGGAGTTTATTCCGAGAGGGGCTGAACTGGATACGAAGGGCAATTTTTGGGGATATGGGTCTGAGAGAATTTAGGCGGTTGTTGTCGTGTTTTATGTGTTCACAACCAAGGACTTGCGCTGCATGAAACTATTTTTTGTCCAGTACAAAGGGGTCGCATAGTCGTTTAAAATTAATAGTTTGGATGATTCTTAATTAGGGAAGAGTTTATCCTAAAAAAGATCTTTTGGCAACTTGAACCGAGCCCATCCGAAGTATTTTAGACAGAAAATCGAATAGTTCTGGAAAAAAAATGAAAGGAAAAGTAGACTGGCCATTCTTACAAAACATCATTGAACCTTTTTTTTAAGGCCTTAAACCATGACGACGAAGAAGAAAAACACGACCGTTCTTCTGACGAAAGAAGAAGCGAGCTCTAACCGCAAGTGGTTCTTGCTGGACGCATCCGGAAAGACTCTCGGTAGATTTGCTGCAGAGGTAGCCAAAATCCTAAGAGGCAAGCACAAGCCGGGCTTCACACCTTCTGTTGATTGCGGCGATGGCATTGTCATTATCAATGCAGAAAAGATCGTTGTTACCGGTGCTAAAGAAGCTCAGAAAGTTTATCGCTACCATACAGGTGCCATGAGTGGAATGCGCGAGGTCCCTTATCGCATTATGAAAGGCCGTAAACCCGATTATATCATCCGTCACGCCGTTAAGGGGATGATGCCGAAGACGCGTTTGACAGAAGCGCAAATGAAGAAACTGCGTATTTACGCAGGTGACAAGCACGATATGCAAGCGCAAGCCCCTATGTCTGCGAACATCTAAACATTTAAGCGAATTTTGAAGGAACTATGAAAGAACAAATTGGAACAGGCCGTAGAAAGACAGCAGTGGCTTCTGTGCGCCTCCGCCCTGGAAAAGGGTCCGTCCTCGTCAATGGCAAGAAATTTGAAGTGTATTTCCCCCTAGAGCTTCAGCGTCAGGCTGTTTTAGCTCCTTTGCACAAAGTTTCTAATCCTGGAAAATACGATATCCTCATCCGCGTTAAGGGTGGTGGAATCCAAGGCCAAATGATTGCAGCGCGTCTCGGCATTTCTAGAGCTCTTGTACAAGAAGACCAAGATAACCGCCAAAGCCTAAAATCTGTTGGCTTCCTCACTCGCGATCCACGTAAGAGAGAGCGTAAGAAATACGGTCTTGCCGGTGCTCGTAAACGCTTCCAGTTCTCCAAACGTTAATTTTCAAGTTTTCCTGAGATACCTCCTTCGTCAAGAAGGGGTATCTCATCTGTTCACATTCTGATTTTTCATTCCATTTTTTACTTCATTTTGTCTCTACAGAGATCTGTTAAGTATTGAAGTTAAAAGGCATTCTCGATGAAGAGGGACGGTGATTTTTGATTGAGCATCAGAGCAGTGCGCTTTTCTTGTAGGGCGAGTTGTCTATACCGCTCCAGGTCGAGTTGTGTGAATTTTGGCTGGCAGCGTCTCGCTGCCAGCCAAAATTCACACAACTCGACCTGGAGCGCTATAGCTGCTCCTGATGCTGAAAGCGGAGTTGAGGATTTACTTGGAAGCTCATGATTTCCTGTGGGTTGGCATCATGCATCTAATTGTGGGATGTAAAATCGCTTAGGGAAATGGGAAAGAAATAGTTGTTCGGGAGTTGGGTCGCGAGTAGTTACTGGAGAGAACTCGTATTTACGACCATCGTCGGTATCAATGGGCCTATAAGTTGTCCATGACCACTCTTGATCTATGACGATAAATTCAATTAATTTTCCTCTCAGGGAAATGCAACAATCTTTTGCTTTTTCAATTCGGAAAACCTCTTTATTGACGCCTTGAATTTTGACATTAAATAATTCTATGGGGAAATAGCAGATTCCTTCGCATTCCCAGTTCCATCGCTTCATGTCAGTGACCATGCAAGCAGCCACCTTCCCATCACAAAATATTGGACTCATTCCTCCGTTTTCTTCACACCTGAATGAAAGAAATCCCTTTCCATAAATATCATTTTTTCTTTGGTTAACCATCTCTAGGTTTGTGTTTATGCACTGGATTTGTTCTTCGGTGGGATTTTCCTTTTGCGAGTATTCCATCCCTTGCTTTAGCAGTGGATCATAGCAGTTTGGCTCCATATGGAAAACGTCGAATCCGCTGAGAGGGACGATATGTTTCTCTGTAAGATTGATGGAATGTTCATAGATTTCCTTTAGAGACATTGTCTGCCGATTTTTGAGGAGTTCTTCCAAAGCGGGACAATAATCTGAAACTTTTTTTCCTGTTGCTGATAGTAGATATTCCATTTTTTGATTTAGATCATTTTCTGCCTTCAAGATAAAATGCAGTTTAAACGCATCGGTTGCGAATGTATTCCACATTTTGCAGGCTGTAGTTATTTGAAAATTTTCTTCTGGATCAAGGTAGCAAAAAGTTTCCAAAAGGATGTCGGCGTGATTATTTGAATTAAATGGATTTATTTGGGTGGTGATTTGGAAGCTCATGATTTCTCCTTATAGGACAGCTTTTAAAGGTTATATAATTTGCGGTATTTCTTGGTCAGATAGTTGATGTAGGGCTCCTGGCTAAGAGATTTACCCGTCACTCTTTCGCAGAGCTCTCCCGGGCTGAACTGCCGGCCATATTGGTGGATATTCTCTTTTAGCCAGTCGCGGACGAAATCAAGCGCACCGGCTGCGACATGCTCTTTCCAGTTGGGGTGGGCCTTCTCAAAGACCTCGAAAAACTGCACAGAATAGAGATTGCCGAGCGTATAGGTGGGGAAGTAGCCGATATATCCAAGTGACCAGTGGATGTCCTGCAAGCACCCTTGGGCTGCAAATTCAGGGCTTATCCCGAGATACTCTCGCATCTTGCTATTCCAGGCATCCGGGATTTCTTTGACCTTAAGCGTTCCTTCGATGAGCGCCTTTTCGATCTCAAAGCGCACTACGATATGCAGATTATACGTTACTTCATCGGCATCGATGCGGATAAAACCCGGTTTAACGCTATTGATCGCATGGTAAAAATCATCGAGGACGACACCTCCGAATTGCTCTGGAAACTCTTTTTGCAGCAGAGGAAAGAACGCTTGCCAAAAGGAGTAGCTCTGACCGATCAGCGTCTCCCACCATCTGGATTGGCTCTCGTCGATCCCGAGCGATACCTGTTCGCCAAGGGGTGATCCAAACTGTTCCATCGGAAGATTCATGTTGTAGAGCCCGTGGCCTCCTTCGTGAAGGACGGCGCCGATGTTGGACATGATGTTATCGGGATGCACTCTTGTCGTCATGCGCGTGTCTTTTGGCTGCATTCCGCTGCAAAAAGGGTGGTTTGAAGTGTCGAGGCGGGATGTCGCCGTGCTAAAACCCATTTTGTGCAAAATTTTGTGCGCAAATTCCAGCTGATTATGACGCGGGCAGTGGCGGTAGAGAAAGTCTTCAGAAAATGCCGGTTTGACCGAGATGTCTTTTAGCAGCTGAGTGAGCGATAATTTCAGCTTGCTAAAAAGAGGTGTTAGAAATGAGGTTTTCATCTCTGGCTCATAGAGATCGAGCAATGCGTCGTAAGGATGTTCTGTAAATCCTAAGATATCTGCCTTTTTTCTGCTGAGTTGAACGACTTTTTCAAGATGGGGAGCAAACGCTTTGAAGTCGTTGTGTTCCCTCGCTAAGACCCAAGCGTGACTTGCTGCAGAAGTAGTTTTAGCGAATTGTTTGACAAAGGCATTTGGGAGTTTGATCGCGCGTACATAGTCTTTGCGCCACTCGCGCAATGCTGCCACCTGGGGAGCAGTGAGGCTGCTATCCACCACTTCGCCGGTGTTAATGTCAATGAGAGCAGAGAGGGCCTTCGCAAAGCCCTTACTGGTCCTTTGGCGGTGGACGAGGCTTGCCATGATTTCAATCTGCTGAGAGCGAAGCGAAATGGCCTCTTTGGGCATATAAGTTTCCTGGTCCCAATCGAGAAGGGTATGGATCGAGTTCATCAGCGTCATGTTTTTGGACAGAGCGTGCAACTTGTTGTAGGGGGAAACTGGCATGGGATACTCCGGGGCAGATTTAGTCTGAATTCCTCAACTCTAACACCAGCCTGAAAATTCTTCTAGTGAGGAGAATTCTTTTTTGTTTATATACTGGTCACACTTCAAATGGATCTTATTTGAGGTGATACTAGAATATTTCGACTGAAAATCTTAAAAAGGAGGCTTCCATGAATGAGACCGCTGTGGTGCAAGAACTTCCAGCCTGTGAAAAGATAGGCTATTGGGGATACCATTTGATCCTGGATTGTCAAGGGTGCGTAAGAAGCGAAATCGCTTCTAGAGACAATTTAAAGGCCTTCATCAAGACGCTAGTCGAAGAGATCGATATGAAGGCGTATGGCGAGCCTGTTTTAGAGCACTTTGCGACCCATGATGCAGACAAGGCAGGATACTCACTCGTTCAGCTCATTGAGACGAGCTCTATCACCGGTCATTTTGTCGATAAGAACGGAGATGCTTACATCGACATTTTTTCGTGCAAGCCTTTTGAAATTGAAACTGCAAAAGAGGTTGTGACGAGGTATTTCCACCCTAAAAAAATCAAGATCCACTACCTGACCCGTCAGGCTTAAGATCAAACATGGGGCCCGGGTAGCGGGCTCCTTCTAAATTTCGTTATTTATGGTATAGGATGAACTTCTGGAATCAGTTTCGCGCTCGTTGATGGGAGGAATTTTTTTTTTGCCATTGAATAAAATGCGCATGAAATCCATGAGTATTTTAAAGCGGTTTGCCATGATGAGCCTTTGGTCCACAATTTGGGCCCTTCCCATAACAACTCCATGGATAAAGTCGCTGGTATCTCCAGAGAGGTTAGGGGGTGAATTGATCCCGCCTATAATTCGGTTTTTAAAATCTGTCATGGAATCATTAGAGCTAGTTGATTGAGAATTTGGGTCTCTCGGGTAAGATATCTCGTTAAGAAGAACGACTGCGGAAATTAATGCGACGGCTCTATCGACGCATTGCTTGCAGGCGATACTTAAGCTTGAGATTTCCTTCTTTTGATTGCTGATATTGGACAATGTTTGATTGCTGATATTGGACAATGCAGTGACTACCATCATGGATTGGGTAAATAGCTGCATGGATTTGATTAACTCAATTTTCTTTTCCTTAGAAAATTTCTTTGTTTGGCTGGCATCAATAATATTGTTGAAGACGTGTTTGGTAAAGTCAAAGCAACTTTGAAGATCTTTATCGCTTAGAATGTTTATTGGTATGATGGGAACGATGACATCCTCTCCGAAAGTTTCTTTTCTACATTTTTCTTTAATAAAATTGGCGTATTGGCTCATAAAACCGTCTATACTAAAACTGGTATTGAAGAAATCTTTGTTCATGAAACCGATAGGATCTTTCATGGGTTGAATATCGAAGGGAAGTGTGATGAGGGAAAGAGCTCCACTTTTACGAAACTCTTCTGTTTTTTTATAGAACTCTGCAACGCGTTTACCTTCGCTCTTATTTGTACTTTGTAGAATAAAACGCACTTCAGTCTTGTTATTGTCCTGGAGATAACGAAGATGGGCATCGAAATAGGTGGGGTCTGTTGGCGTTGGGCCAAAGGTTAGAGGGATGGGACGTTCAATCCCAGGTACATTAATCGTGCCGGCGCGGAAGGGAAGATTGCCTTTTTCCGCTTCGAACTCTAAAGGAGCGAAGTTAGAGGTTCCTAGATGCACAAGCGTTTGCGGATGATTGAGCGCGTACCAGAATTTTGATATAAGACCATTTCGATTGAAACAGAACCATTTACTATTCATTTCATTTGAACGATTCGCAAACTCATTTGTTGCTTGATCGGTGCCAGCTGCGTCCTCTCTAACTTTTTTGCCGTAATTTTTGATTGCCTGTGTTCCATCAGCGGTGGTGCCGGCATAACCGAGGTGTTTAAGTATTTGTATGGAAGGTTTCTTTTGATCGCATTTAAATGCTTGGTATACACGCGATTTTACGATGTCCTTGATAGCATTGCTGATATCTTCTGCCTGGATGTCCAGGCCCTCGTAGTTACTCAGGATAATTTTTTTCAGGATGTCAGTGAATTTTGAATTAAATTCAATGAATTCATCCTTTCTGAGTTCGCCCTTTGGAATTTCTTCATTTATTATTAATTCTTTTGTTGAATCAATCGAAAGCAATTTGGAGTTAATTTGTTCAATAAGATTGCATTGATTATTTTCTGCATATTTGGTGAGAGCTTCTCGATAACTCTTTAGCTGAGCCTGATTGATTTCTTCGTTAAGAGATTTATTATAGCAATAGTTGTAGAGTTTGCAGAGGCCGATAGGAGGGAAGATGTTTGTAACAAAGTCTGCGATCTTGGCGAAAACTTTGGCAACAAATATACCTACTTTGATCGCTGATTGTTTAAAGTCAGGAGTAAAGAATTCGGTCTGCTCGTGAATGACTGAAGAATGAGGTATGCCGATTACATGCATGTTTATGCTCCAACTCAATTTGATGTTAACTCCATTTTAACTTATTATTAATAGTTTGTAAAGATTTTAATGATAATGTGTTGAGCTAAGTTATGAGTTTAAAGAAACTGCAATGATTTTAGCAGTGCAAGTAATTGATCGTCAGGTAGTTATAGGTAAATTGACTAGCTGAGCAGATTTGTTACAACGTGGCAGAAGCGGTCCATGTCGTCGAAGACGTGGTGCTCGCCCCACCGGGGATCTTCTGATAGAGTGCCTGATTCGTCGTAGATCTTTGCAAAAATCCGGCATTGGTCTTTGCGATCAAGCTCAAAGAATTTGCTTTTGATCTCTTCGTAGCTGCTATTTGATTGGATGCACTGAATGAGCTCAGAGAGCCGGGGGTTATTTAGATTGGAGAGTGTGGATTTCAAATTGGCAAAATTCGCATCTCCAAAGACGTGGAGAAAATCGCTGAGGACGCGAACGCGTTTGGTGAGGCCAAGTCGTCTACCCACGAGCTCGGGCCTTCCTACGACAATTCCGTGGATTAAATTGACGAGGTTTTCAGGAAGGTCTGCCTCTAAGCTCGCTTCTTTAGCTGTTGGGATATAGTCGAGCATAATCATGGCGATAATCAGAACGACCGCACGATCGACGCACTGCTTGCAATGGATGCAGAGGCTCGCAATCTCTTTTGTGCCATTGGCTATTTTGCCAAGGGCGGCGAAAATCAAGAGAGCTTGTGTAACTAGCTGCATAGTGGTGGCGATTTGTTTTTTTGCTTCAGGAGTTTTTTGATTTAAGTCGACATTCTCAAGTATTGTATTGAAGATGCTCTTAGCAGTGCTGAAGCAGTTCTTAAGATCTGTGTCATTTAGGATATTTTCGGGGATAATGGGGCGGACGACTTTTTGATCTGTAAAGTTTTCATTCCTGCATGCGTCAGGATGTACTGTAATATGATCTATGTTTGTAGCTGCGTTTTGAGGCCCATCCATTGTCAGGATAAATTTGGCGTAGTTTAGCATGAAGCTATCTATGGTGAAATTTTTGTCCATGAGTGATGAGGGATCCTTCATTGGTTTCATATCGAAGGGGAGAGTGAGAAGAGCTAAGGTGCCGTCTTCGCGGAAAGCTTCTGTTCGTTTGTAAAACTCTGCAACCCTTTTCCCTTCGCTTCCTTTTGTATCTTGTAAAATAACGCGGACTTCGCACTTGTTGTTTTCTTTGAGGTGGGGGAGATGCGCATCGAAATAGATCGGTTGGGTGGGGGTTGGGCCAAAGGTCAAAGGTGTGGTTTTTTCAGGCTTGCCGGGGATTCTAATGGCATGCGCCTGAAAGATGGGATTGCTGTAATCGGAATTGTATTCTTTGGGCCAGATGCTCGATACAATCGAATGCCATGTCGTTGATGGATGCGTGATTACCCACCATAATTTTTGGAGAGGATAGTTCCTGCTAAAGCACCAAGGATTCCAATTAATTTCATCGATGTCGCTCGCTAGTTTATTGATCGTCTGTTTTCCAGAAGGCTGGGTTGCTTTAACCTTGTCGCCATACGTTTGGACTACTGTAGTCACATCTGCAGTAGTGCCGGCAAAGCTTAGAGATTTTAGCATTTGTATGGCGGGCTCTTTCGTGGTGGTTTTCAATGTTTGGAAAACGGTAGATTGCACGAGATGGTTAATGGAGTGGCGAATGCTTTCTGCGTTAATATTCTTATCGGATTCTCCTCTTGCAATTTTTGTTAGAATTTTTTTGAATCTAGCAAAAAAACTGTTTACTTTTTTCTCAGGGATATGGGTTAAACTTTCTCCTTTTATCCAATCAGCTTCGTTTATTTGAATTTTGACCCTGCCCGTGATTGAACTCATTGCTTTATGCATAGGGGGGAAGGGATTTCCATGCATCGCGGTACTATATGCTTCTAGTTGCCTTCCATTAATCCCTTCATTGAGAGGCAGGTTGTAGTAATAATTGTAAAGTTTGGCCAGGCCTATAGGGGGGATAATGAAATTGCTGATAAACGTCAGTGTTTTCAAGAAGCTGCGAAAGACTGTGATAGTTATTTTTTTTGCAGTGCGTTTCCAATCGGAAGGACGATAAACAAGGTTGTCCTGAGTTATAATTTTTTTTGAAATAGCCAGTTCTGTATTTATGGTCATATTAATACGCTGATGTTTTATTGCTCCTTAATATTACATCGAAATTAATTAATTGTAAATGGTTTTTATTTGTCTATTATCGATTTAAAGTTTCATTTTTATGAAATAAAAAAGCCCCTTCAATAAAGAAAGGGCTTATTAAAAAATACAATAGTGGACTGCTATTTTTTGAGGCGGGCAATCCACTTGAAAAAGCGTTCGCAGCCGCTTGTGAACCTGGTGAAGAGGGGGGAGCAAAAGGCCCAGCTTAAGAAAATGATGGTGATCGTCCCACTGCCGACAATGACGTCGGAGAGCCAATGGGCGCCGGTGATCAGGCGCGGCATGCAGAGAAAAGCAGCATATAGACTGGCCAGTAGTCCCAGCCTCCAGCCGGCAAGGTAGGAAAAGCTGGCAGCGAAAAGCAGAGCTGTTGTGCCATGGTCTCCGGGAAAACATTTCGAAGAGCCGTCCTTGATCTTCATCCAGGTGATCTCTTTTGATAGAAGCACGCTATCTTCGACAATGAGAGTTGGGCTAGCGCGAGGGATGTCTAAATTTTCGCGAAAGAGCAGTCTGTTGATGAAGTAGATGATGGCCCCAATATAGAAGACGCAGAAGACAAGGTTTGACACTCTTCTAAGACGCAGCGATTTGTGGGCTTGTTTTACGTAGAGAGTGAAAAAGCCCAAGATGAAGAGGTCTTCTACCCAGTCCGCAAGTTTGTGATTGGCAAGCGCCCAGAATAGCTGCCATGAGGGCCTGTCTCTTAATGAAAAATTGATCATTTTAAAAAACGCGACATCTATTGCCTCCCAATAGCCTTTAGTAAGCGGATAAAAGAGGCTGGCAAAGAGTAGAGCCCCGATAATATGCCAGAGAAGCAGAGTTTTTAGTTTCCATGTCCCTTTTGCAGAGAGGGAATTTTCTTGCAGGTTAGCAGCGGTGCTCATCTAAGATCCTTTTAATTGATTACGGTAGTTATATCTAAATGCCAGTAGGCAGAGGGCAAAGGGCAGCAGGATGGCCATAAATGGAGAGAGGACCTGATTTTCTCCGAGAATGACTGCTGCGTCCATCATGGCAAAAAAAGTGATAAAGCCAAATATTGCGATGGAATAAATGAAGAAAGTGGGCAGGTTTCTAGAGTGGCGGCAGCAGAAGGGAGCTCCTGCAATAATTACCAGGATCGAGAGGAAGGGCATCGCCATTTTAAATAGGAAATGGGTGAGGACCTGGGGGTACTCATAAGCTGTCGTTTTAGTTTTATGCAGGATCATCTTCATTAGCTCGGTCAACTTTCTATTTTCGAGGGGGATATAGCCTTTACCGGTCGGGTCGGGCTGCAATCGGAATTTATCAAATCGGTACTGATCGAAGGATTCTTTCTTCTCAAAATTACCGTCCGCGTTCCGTTTGAGTGCGTCGACAAAGTTCCCGACGGGGTTTTGCGGGTCGGTGGAAAGGGAGCTCATGCGCCAGATTTCATCGACAGAGCGGATCCAGAAAACGTCGAGGTAGAGTTTTCTCTCTTTGTCTTCTGTTTGGTAGATGATTTTCGAGTGGTCTTTAAGAGGGAGGACGTGAACGGGCTCTTTGCGCTTGCCCCGACGGGAGTGCTTAAAGTGCTGGGCGCGGAAGCTGTCGAGGTGATTTAGGCTGGAAGGGAGGAAGAATTCTGAGCTTGCCAGGTTGAAAATAGCGCATAGCAGACTGAGGAAGAAAAAAGGGCGGAAGATCTTTTTTAGCGGCAGGCCGCAGGCTTGCAGAGCAACCAGCTCGCCGTGGGTATTGAGAGCTAGAAGAACTTTTAGCGTGGAGATGAGCAGGGCGAGGGGAACTAGCAGGCCTGAGCGTTTGATGAATTGGAAAATATAGTAGGTGGCAATATGCGAGATCTGGATGTGTTTGTCCGTGATGAAATCTTGCGCATGCATCGAATAGTCGATAAGGGCATAGAGGAAAAAAAAGCATCCCAAGAAGAGGGAAAAGATTTTAAGGAGCTCGCGCAAAAGATAGCGTTCCCAGATGGTTCCTAGCATTATTCCACTCCTTCGCGGATCGATTTTAGTGATCTCAGGCAAAAAAGGATGATTAAGGGATGAGGCAGCATGTAGATCGCAGTGGAAAGCATGGGCGAGTAGCGGAGCGATTTAGCGGCGATGAAACAGACGAGAAAAAAAGCAGCGAGTCCAATTGCCCAAAGGACCCCTTTTTTAGAGCGATTGCGGCTGATCTGCATCCCAAAAGCTACCCCAATTAGAGTGAAGGTGAGGGTTGCAAGCGAGATGGAGACGCGGCGTGAGATTTCAATTTGGGCCCCTTTACTGATAAACCGAGGGCTCTTCACTGCAAGCTCGTGGGCGAGGATCATTCTCAGCGGCAGGTAGTCATAGCTTGCTGTCCAATCGATGGTTTGCAGAAACTGGCTCAAGTTCGCAGCTTTGGTGTTCATTTCTGCCTGGTTCTCAATGACGAGGTGATCGAAGCCCGATCCTTTTTTAGGATCGACGCTGGAAATGAATGTGACTTTCTCCCCTTTAAGAAGCTCTCCCTTTAGGCTCAGCTCTTTTGCGGACATAACGGTCATTCTTCCGCTGGAGGTGTTTTTGACGACGATCAGAACATCTTCTGCATATTTATTAGCTTTGAGCACTCCGATATCGAGGTAGGTGTTCTTGAGTTTGATCATGCTCTCTTTTTGAAAGAGGAAGAGGGGATTAGAGGTTGCTATTTCAAAGATGAGTTGTTTGGACACCCCTCTGCAATAAGGGGAAATCTCGCTTGCCAGGGTGAAGTTGGCAAACGTTAGAAATACAGAGGCAAAGATAATGGGGCGAGTGATCGATTTGAGCCCAAGGCCGGAGGTGCGAAGGGCTGTGAGTTCATGGCTATAGCTTAATCGCTGAAAGAGTAGCATGGCGGCAATCAGGCAGGAGACGGGGATAGCTATCGGGAGGATATAGGGGACTTGCAGGATCGCGAAGAGCATTACTTTGAGGGCGGGTGCGCCCGAGGTCGCGAACCTCGCGATTTCTTGAAAACGAATGACTATGAGGACGCTGATGAATGCGCTGACGCAGAGTAAAAGCGGGCGAAAGTAGCTGCGCAAAAGATAGCGCCAGACAATAGGCATCAGTAGCAAAACCCCATGGCTTGTGAGTGGATGTGATTTTAATGGATTTAAAATATTAGAAGAAGAGGTAAAATGATCGGCGTCTATGAAAGATCTTTTACTGCTAAACGTCAGAAAATTTTTAGAAAAAAGAATCGTCCCGGGAAAGCCTGTTTTGCTAGGTTATTCCGGCGGGCCGGATTCGAAGGCTTTGCTCTATCTGTTGCTTGAGTGCCGCCGATTTTTTGCCCTTGATCTGCATCTAGTTCATATTGATCACGGTTGGCGAGAAGAGAGTAGAAATGAAGCGCTCCAAATCCAGGAGGAGGCAAAACTGCTCGGACTCCCTGCTTACGTGCAAACGCTTGAACCTAAGGATTTTAAGCCAGGAAATTTGGAGTTGCAAGGGCGCGATTACAGGTATCGGTTTTTCTCTCAAGTTTATCACCGGTTAGGTTGTCAGGCATTAGTTCTCGGCCATCATGCGGATGATCAGGCGGAGATCGTGCTCAAGAGAGTTTTTGAGGGAGCTTCTCTCTTTGCAATGGGGGGGATTACCCCCGAATCACAATTGGAAGGAATGCAGTTATGGCGTCCCTTGCTCATGGCGCATAAGAAAGAGGTTGTAGATTGGCTCTCCCAAAAAAAAATAAGCTTTTTTCTAGACCCAACTAACAGTAGCGATCGTTTTTTAAGAGGAAGAATGCGCGAAGAGCTCCTCCCTTTACTGCAAAAAAGCTTTGGCAAAGAGGTTTCTTCCAATCTTTGCCGGATTGGAGAAGAGTCTAGAGAGGTTAAAGATTATTTTTGCGAGCTGAACAGGGCCATTTTGGCAACCATCCGCGAAGAACCGGGATCCAGCTCTCTTGATTTGAGGCCCTTCCTCCCTCTTCCCATGCTTCAGCTAAAATACCTTCTCCGGGAATGGATGGGCAGAGAGCGTGTGACGTTTTCCCGTCAAATCATCGAAGGGATCGTTAGCGCGCTTGTTAAAAGAACTCCGGGAAAGGAATTTCAATCAAATGAGGGGTCCTTTTTGATTGGAAACGGTCTGATTTCATTTTATAAACAAATGAAATGAAGATTTTAATCTTATAGATGTTATTTAGAGTTTTTCTTAATTAAAAAAAATTATTTCAATAAATAAAAGACAGATTATTCCCGATTTGTTATGATGAGGGAACCGGCGTCGATTTGTGGGGCGAGAGTCCCGCAGGAAAACGATCCTCTTTTTCTTGAGCTTAATTCAAGTTCGGGCAACCGATTTGGACCAGGCTCTATATAGGGGGAATGTTCTTTACTTTAATCGATGTAGGGTGGTTTAATTATCATCTGGGGCGCTCCGGTTCATGCTGCGGTGCGTTGAAATTTTGCGTTTTGGGCCGCGCGAAAGCTCCCGCGATTCGAGTACTGCAAACGGGTCCTATGTTTGCGAATATGGACCCGTTTGCGGTATCCGAATCCCGGGGCTTTGGCGCGCTCAAAAACACAAAATAGCAACGCACCGCAGTATACAGGAAAATCCCGCTTAAACGTGTATCAATTTATGAGCAATGACAATATGAAACCTGAATCAAATAAGCGAGGCTTCCCAGGCGGATTTTTTATCTTTCTGCTAGCAGCGGTCCTGATTATCCTTACTGTTCAAAACCTAAGTAGTGAGAAATCTGCCAAAGTTGCATTTAGCTATCAGCTTGAGCACCTTGTCAATCTCGATTTGATTCAGAAAGAGGATTCTCGCAAAGTTGCTCTCAACGATAATCTCGTCACTTTTAGCGGTAAATTTAAAGACAAACAATCCGACGACGCCAAATCCAGATACCGATTCTTAGAATTACTCAGTAGAAATCACGATTTAAGCGCTCAGAAAAATGACCTCGATAAGGAGCTCGCAGCCTCTCGTTTGAGCGTCAAAGAAGCTTCCGACCTCTTTCTTCGGCTGACGGGCCAGCCTATCCCTAAAGGCGGATACCTTGTCGTCGACTCTATCTATAATACTGCAACTACAGACAATGCGATAGTGGTCGCTCCTCATGCTGATCGCGACACTACTAGCCTTGCAGACCTGGAAAAACTCTTCCCTTCGATTTCTCAAGATGCAAACCCGGCAGCTGTAGACGCCTACGGCAAAGATCTCCTCACTTTAATTGAAAGGTTCAGATCCCCTGCCCTTGGCATCGGCAGTGAATCGATCAAGCAAAAGCTTAAGAGCTTAGAGCAAGATGTCGCGCAAGTTTCTGCAATGGGATCGCAAAAAACCGCTCAAGAACAGCTCTCTGTCTATCGCATCGCTCTGACCTCTTTAGATGAAATCGTTGCCGAGGTTAATAAGGAGCAGCAGAATGTCCGCCTCCTTCCGCTTAGGAGCGTGCGCAATTATAAAGCCCAACTCGAGCAGTCCGCTTATGTGGACGATGAATTAGAGAAGAACGAAGCGCAGCTTGACAAAGCGAGATCAGCTGTTGCAAACGCCTCCTGGTTCTTCAACAACCAAGAATTGTCTACCCGTGCTTTAGAGAAACAGGATTCTGAAAGCTACGGACACTGGTTTGCTCAGGCAAAACAAGAGTGGGAAAATTTCCCTTCTAACAAGTCCGCCTTTTTCAAAGCTCCGGATCAGCCCCGCAACGCCGTTTTGGAAAAAACGTTTAAGAGTGAAGAGCCATCGCCTAACTATTTCAGTTATCTGCTCACGATCCTTCCCGTTGTTCTCGTAGTACTCCTTCTTTACTTCGTCTTCTCTCGCCAGATGAAGGGGGGTGCTAACAATGCGATGAATTTCGGCAAATCGCCGGCTAAAATGCTCACTAAAGAGCGCAATAAGATCACGTTCAAAGACGTCGCCGGTTGCGAAGAGGCGAAAGAAGAGTTGTCCGAGATTGTCGACTTCTTGAAAGACCCATCGAAATTCACAGCCCTTGGAGCCCGCATCCCTAAAGGGGTATTGATGGTAGGCGCTCCGGGAACAGGTAAAACTCTCGTTGCAAAAGCGATTGCAGGCGAAGCGGACCGTCCTTTCTTTTTCATCTCCGGTTCTGATTTTGTCGAGATGTTCGTAGGCGTTGGCGCCAGCCGTATTCGCGACTTGTTCGACCAGGCTAAGAAACATGCTCCTTGCATTATCTTTATCGATGAGATCGACGCAGTCGGACGCCACCGGGGATCCGGAGTTGGCGGCGGCCACGATGAAAGAGAGCAGACCCTAAATCAGCTTCTCGTAGAGATGGATGGATTTGATACGAATGAAGGGGTAATCCTGATTGCCGCGACAAACCGCCCAGATGTTTTGGATAAAGCGTTGCTCCGTCCAGGCCGCTTTGATAGACGCGTCATCATCGATCTTCCTGATGTGAAAGGCCGTTTTGAGATCTTGAAGGTCCATGCTCGCAAGATCAAACTTGATCCCTCTGTCGAACTGATGGATATTGCTCGCAATACCCCAGGGGCATCGGGTGCTGATTTAGCCAACATCCTTAACGAAGCTGCGCTGCTCGCCGCTCGTAAAGGCAGATCTGCAGTCACTGGATCTGATGCTGCCGAATCATGTGATAAAGTGCGCTTTGGAAAAGAGAGACGAAGTCTTGAGATTGATCAAAATGAAAAACGCACAACAGCCTACCATGAAGCTGGCCATGCGATTGTCGCCTTGAGAGTCAAGCATTCCGATCCTGTTGAAAAAGTGACCATTATTCCTCGAGGACAATCACTCGGGGCAACACATTTTATGCCGAAGAAGAACCGCTTAAGCTACTGGAAAGCAGAAATCCTGGATCAACTAGCCGTACTTATGGGCGGACGTGTTGCAGAAGAGATCTTCGTTGGAGACATCTCCAGCGGCGCGCAAATGGATATCACGCAAGCGACGCGCCTTGTTCGCAGCATGGTTTGCGAATGGGGGATGACAGACGCACTCGGGCCAGTAGCTTATGATGAACGCGCAGAAGGCGGACAGTATTTGGGCATGCCTAACTTCCATGGAAAATCTTACTCTGAGTCAACAGCAGAAGCGATCGATAAACAAGTTCGCGAGCTTCTCGATAAGGCCCATCTTTATGCTAAAGAGGTCATTGAAGCAAACCGCGTTCAAATGGAACTCATGACAGAATTGCTCATGGAGTTCGAATCTTTGGACCGCGACGATGTCCTTGAAATCATGACAGGCAAGTTCGATAGCGAGAAGAAGCGCGAGCGCCTTAAATTGACGAAAGATCTTCAGCGCAAAGAACCCCCTCCACCTCCGGAACATGTTCTTGAGACGCCTTCACTTCCCGATAGTCCAACCCCTCAACAAGGCTAATCTTGAGAAGTTCCTGAGCAGCGATCGCACTGCTCAGGTTAGCCCTCTCACTCCAGTTTCTCCATATTACACCAAATAGAAAAATTTTGATATTTGTTATAAGTCCCTTTCTTAGAGCCTATTAAATGTTTAATTTTAAAATTAACTATTTTTCTGCAATCAGATTATAATTTTATTTTCTTTGTCGCTTGTTTTTGTATAGATTGTGTTATCTGTATTACTATTAATTATGAGTTGTTTTGATATTGTTAATTCCTTATAATGCTATCAATTTTATTAAAGAATTAGGTTTTATTATGTCAATTCCATCTGTTGCTACACAACCCTATCTCGATGCCTATCAGAGTGCGGCTACCAATAATGGAAGGGGGGCGAAGAACGAATTTTGGGAACCGAGAAGAGTGGTCAATACCAGCGGCGGATTGTCAAATGCGGAATATACCAGATTTTGCTCAAGGCTCATAAGCGTTGGCTTAGCTGGAGGCAGCCTTACCGCTATTTCGCTCTCAGCGTTTAGTGTCGTCGCCTGGCCAGTTGGTCTCTATATCGGGCTGCCCTGCGCACTTGCTGCTTTAGGGTCAACCGTGTATAGCCTGCAGCTTAACGACTATGAAAATCCTGAAGAATTAGAGAATTTTCGCAAGCAGGCCAGACAAATGAGCCTGGAAAAGGTAATGCAGACCTACGGATGGAATGACGTGCTCCGGTTGGGGATTCTCACTCCTGATTCTTTTGCAGATAAGTACAGATCCGCTGTGAAGGACAAGAGTTTGGTCGATGTCATTAACTATTATGAAAAAACACTGGGACGTATCGCTTCAGCCCGGCCTCTTAAATTTGACTTTCAGGTTCCGCGCCCAAGTGAATCTTCGAGACGTTGGCGTGAAGAAACTGCGAACAAGACATTTCAGCAAATCATCGAAACATATCCCTTGGACAAGCTTGAAAAATATAGAATCGTCGAGCAGGGAGAGCTTAATTGCATTAACAATTTGAAGCGCGACTATCTTGCGATTAAAAACCAGCACGATCAGCGTGTCACTCAAATCGAGACCGAGTTTCATCTCAATACAAGGACCAATAGGCAAGCCTATGAAGCTGAGTGCGCTAGAGCGGAGCAGATTTATAACAGCAATAATGCTGTAAAAGAGCTCCAGGGACTTGAGCTGCATTATACAAAAGAAAGACAGGCAGTTCAGCAACGGCAGAATCAAGCTAAAACTGAAGCAAGGGCCCGTTTTGATCGCGAGGTCGCAGTATTGACAAATGGCGGCAGCATTCCCTATGCCAAGCTCTCTGAAGCAGATAAAGCCCGGTACAATCAATTGAGAAATGAGCAGCAGTTAGCCTGTGACTCGGCAGATGCCATCGTCCGCAGCCAAATCGACCAGATCAACTCGCGAAGATCTTCGAGACTCATTCAATTGAATTCAGAAGGGACCCAAGCGAAAAATGTCAAAACTCAGATGGTCGAAGCTGCAAAGGGGCTATTTGAAAGAGACATTGCCGGTTTTCAGCAAAGTAAGGAGAACCGCTTGAGACCCCTCGTCGAGTCCTTACAGTCTTCTGCAAGAGACTTCAATGGCAGATACCGGGCTTATCTAAATCTCGTAGGAGCAGAGCGCTAAAATCCATTTAACAGCAGTAATCCTAAAAAAAAAGATCCTCCCGGTTTCCCTGGGAGGATCTTTTTTTTTAGGAAGAGAGTGAACTTATCCTATCTTTGAGGAGCTGGGAGCAGCGCCTTGTGGCTGAGTTTGATCTGTCCGCGGTCATTAATGTCGATAACTTTAACTTCGAGCATTTGACCTTCTTTGACAACATCAGAGACATTAGCAATTCTGCTATGGGAAAGCTCGGAGATGTGGCAAAGCCCTTCCTTGCCAAAGATCTCAACAAAGCACCCGAATGCAACGATCGAAACGACCTTGCCCGTGTAAACTTTGCTGATTTCAACATCTGCTGTGAGGTTGTGGATGATCTCTTTTGCTCGTTCCATTCGCCTGGCTGCTGTTAGAGGCGATGCTGATCCTGCCGCTGTCGTCGATATCGATTTGAGCGCCGGTCTCTTCGATGATCGCGCGGATCTGCTTGCCGCCGGGGCCAATGACGATTCCGATCTTGCTAGGCTTGACTTGGATCGTTTCAATACGAGGTGCATAGTTGGAGAGGCTCTCTTTTGCTTTCGGGCAAACTTCGATCATCTTGCTCAAGATATGCAGTCGCCCTTGTTTAGCTTGTTGCAGAGCTGCTTGCATGATCTTCTTGTCGATCCCTTCGACTTTGATATCCATTTGGAATGCAGTGATCCCATGAGTATCGCCGGCGATTTTAAAGTCCATGTCTCCGAGAGCGTCTTCAACGCCAAGAATGTCGGAGAGGATTGCGTATTTGTGGTCTTCGAGGATAAGTCCCATCGCGATTCCGGCAATCGGGCGCTTGATAGGAACCCCTGCATCCATCATAGCGAGGCATCCGCCGCAGACTGACGCCATAGAGGAAGATCCGTTGGATTCAGTGATGTTGGACTCAAGACGGATCACGTAAGGGAAATGTTCCATCTGAGGAATAATCATCGCAAGGGATCGCTCAGCGAGCTTGCCGTGGCCGATTTCTCTTCTTCCCGGAGTTCCCATACGCCCAACTTCTCCAACGGAGAAAGGTGGGAATGTGTACTGCAGGTAGAAACGGCTGCTGAATTCGCCATCTAAGCTCTCTCCGCGCTGGCCCATGGTCTCTCCGCCGAGTGTGCAAACGGCAAGAGCCTGAGTCTCTCCACGCGTGAAGAGGGCGCTTCCGTGGGTACGGGGAAGCAGAGACATCTCGATGTCGATAGCGCGCACTTGATCGCATGTGCGTCCATCGCTGCGCTTGTTCTCATCGAGGATCATTTTGCGCATGAGGTCGGATTGCACGCTCTTGAACGCGACTTTGACATCATTTTTTCTGAATTTCGGAGCAGTTTCAGATTCAGGGAAATATTTAGCATCGAGCTCTGTAGAGATCGCTTTGATCTCATCTTCCCGAACGCTTTTCTCTTTGATGCGCAATGCTTTTTCGATGCGGTCCGCAGCGAAAACATGGATTTCTTTGGAAAGCTCTGCAGGGATCGGGCGCAGATGCTCGAGGTTTTTAGGTTTGCCGATCTCTTTTTGCCAGTCGCTGAGTTTTTGGCAAATGGTTCGGATCGCAAGATGCCCTTCTTCCACAGCTTCCAGGATTTGTTCTTCGGAAAGGAAGTCTGCAAAACCCTCGATCATGAGGATAGCTTCTTCTGTTCCTGCAAGCATTAAATCGAGACGGGAGCGCTTTTGCTCGTCGACAGTCGGGTTGATGATATAGTTGCCATCGACAAGGCCTACGCGGACAGCTGCGATGGGTTTGACAAGAGGGATGTCAGAGATGACAAGAGCTGCAGAAGCTGCGCAGATCGCAAGAGCATCTGGGGAATGTATGCCATCATAGGAGTAGACGTACGCGAGTAGCTGCACTTCGTTGTGATAGCCGTCTGGGAACATCGGGCGGATCGGGCGATCGATAAGGCGGCTTGTGAGAATTTCTTTTTCACTGGGCCTTCCTTCGCGCTTGATGAATCCTCCGAGGGTTTTACCTGTTGAGGAGAACTTCTCTTGATAATCGACCCTTAATGGAAGGAAGTCAGTGTCCAAAGAAGGAGGGGGAGCAGAGCATGCGGTTCCGAGTATTATTGTCTCTCCAGAGCGAACGAGGACAGATCCTCCGGCTTGGCGCGCAATCTTGCCTGTTTCAAATGTGATGTCGCGGCCTCCAACGGAAACCGTGATGCTTTTTTGATTAAATTCCATGTAAGTTGACTCCAATATAAGTAATTAAGCGACTATAACAGGTTGCAGGTAAATACGACAACGAGGGAATTGCAAAAGTCCTTAAGGGATACCCAAAAACTGAAATTTTTGTTTGCGATGCAAAGGGGAAATGGCGTATTTGATCGTGATGTGCTGAGCAATAGGGTTAAAAGATTTTTTATGAGTATCCATGGTTTTTGCTTCGAAGGGCGTTTTGTTGATATTTCCAAGGTAAAAGTTATAGGCGAACCTGTAATTCGAATTGGAAGGCATGAAATGGATCTTCGTGACTATGCTTTGCGTCAATTCGAGAAAATGGGTGTATGGGTGATTGTGTACGGTTCGCCGGAGGCGACGCAACGAACAGTTCCGGAGCGCAAACCGGTTCCGGACCGAAGCTTTGAACAGCTAACGGAACGACTGACCCAGACGACGAAAACTATCGAGGAGCCTAGAGCGCAGGCCCAGGAAGTTCCCAGGGAAACGAAGCAGGAAACGCGTACACAGCAGCCTCAGGAAGTTCCAAGCGAACCAAAACAAGAAAGCCGCGTGGAGCCGGAAGCTCTTCCCCAAGAGGGGGAGTCCCACGAGGACGTTCGCTCCCAGCCTCAAAAGGCTTCTTTACCTTCACAAGTTGGCCAAAGAGGCAGTCTCGAGCCCCCTAAAGGGCAATCCACTCAGCCTCCCCTTCTTACAGGTAAAGGGGAAGGTCCGTTTCGCGGACAGGGATTTTCAGAAGGAAAGATCCTTCTTTTGTCTCAGCAGGTAGTCTTAGCTTCTCAACTTTATCAGAAAGAAGGGAAACGAGGAGCTGAAGGAGGAGGCACACGGGCCTCCATACTTTTCCAGTTTGTGAAAGGATTTAAATCTTTAGAACAGGACTGCATCAAATTGGCCGCTCAAATGGGGCAGTGGATGGCACAGGGGAAGGGTCTTTCTGCGGAGCAGCAAAAGCAGCTGAGAGCTGAACTCAATGCCGTTTTAAAACAATTAGCGGTTTTACAAAAGGATGCGCGCGGCAATCTTTCTCAAGATCTCAAGCAGATGGCAAAAGAGCCTCTTCCTGCAGATCCTCAAAAAGCAATTCTCGCTCTCAAAGATCAGAGTGCGCGAAGTATTTTGGAGCTTGAGGGCCAACTTAAGGGAAAATTGGAAGCGCTCTCCAAGTCGATAGATCTTAAATCGGCGGCTCCGGCCGCTTCCCCATCCTCTCCCTCAGAGAAGGGGGCGGTCAAGGCAGCTCCGGAGTTTGCAGTAGCGCCGAAATCCTCTACAGGGCTTCCGGTGGAAATAAAACCCGGGGCAAAGCCGTTTGCGCAGCAGACATTGCTCATCCAATCTGCAGCGGATCTTAAGGTTTTAAACGGTAAGCTGCATGCGAAAGAGCTAACTCCTCCTATTAACGTCGCGTTGGTTTATCCCTTTGAGAGAAAAGAGATGTCCCAAACGATCCAGAGTGGAAAGGCCGGTTCAAAAAAACAGAAGCAAGCAGGCAAGGAAAGGGTGCAAGGAACCGGAGGCGGGCATAAACAGGAAATGGTTTTTATTCCAGAGGGGCCTTGTATTTTTGATGGACCCTACTATAAGGATGGGGTAAATCATCCCAAAATCGTCGAATTAAAGGCGTATCTTATCGCTGAGTTCCCTGTGACAAACGAACAATATGCAGATTGGTTGAATGAGGTGGTGGGAAAAGAAGGTGTTAAAGTGGATAAGAAAGGCATGGTCCGGAGCCGAGATAATCAATCGCTGTTTAAGACGCACTCTGCAGCCCACACGAGCCAAATTACAATGGAAGTTGTTGATGAACAGGTCGCTTTCAAACCTCTTGAGGGAACACATCGCCATCCGGTAGTTCAGGTCAGTTGGTTTGGCGCGATGGCTTATTGCAGGTCAAATGAGCTTAGACTGCCGACAGAGGCGGAGTGGGAAAAGGCTGCGGGGATGCCCATTCTAAAAGAGGGGGAGCCATTGACCAAATTTCGTTTTGGTTTTGGGAAAGACGAAATCGACCCCTCGTGGGCAAATTATCGGGATGAACTTCGTGAATATGAAGATAATCGCACCTATCAGGTGGGTTTCTACAATGGGGAGACGGTCTTTACAAAGGGTGGGAAAAGTTACCAAAGTAGGAGAGCATGCAGCCCCTACGGCTGTTTTGATATGAGTGGGAATGTCCGACAGTGGATGGGGGATAGCGGGGATAATCAGAAGGTTTCCAAGGGCGGTTCTTATAATAGCCACTTTTCTGAGCTCTTCGTGGCGGCGCGAGCTCTCTTTGATCCCGAGGCTTGCCTATCAGACACGGGTTTTCGCGTCGCTTTTGATGTATAAAAAAAATCCGCCAAGTGAAATGTTCGCTTGGCGGATTAGAATCTTCAAAGTAAGAATTTACTTTCGCAGATTTAGGCGTGTAATTAAATTTTGATAACGCTTTGTATCTGTAGAATTGAGATAATCGAGTAACTTGCGGCGTTGCCCGACAAGCTTTAAGAGTGCCAACCTTGAGCCATGGTCCTTTGGTGCCAGCTTAAGATGTTCTGTAAGTTCCGCAATCCGTTCTGTTAGGATAGCGATTTGAACATCAGCTGAACCGGTGTCCTTCTCATGAAGTTGGAACTTCTTGGTAATTTCTTCCTTGGTGCCTTTATCTAATGACATTCAAAATATCTCCCGTAGTAGTGAGAGTTAAAAACAGATAGACAAACTTTAAGTTGTAAAACATTGACTTTATTGTACCTTAACGTCCCAATAGGATCAATGATTAAAACGCGTATCCCTTGATTCTCTTGCGATTTCCCTAGAAATTAAAGAAAAAACTGAATCTTTTAGAGGGGAAATCGCTGCTTTGGAAGCCTTTAAATTTGCTCAAAAAATCCCTCCAAAATTGCCCATCTCCTGAGGCTGCGCATCTTAACAAAAGTTTCAAGCAATGGTATTTAAGTAAAAACTCCCTGTAAAGATGTCCTTATGGGCTACTGTCTAGTACCTAGTTGATAAAGTTTTTGCCATTTCGGCTCTCGCAAATAGGTCCATATTAACAACATAGGACCTGTTTGCGAGAGTCGAACCCCGGGGCTTGTGTTGCAGCCGAAACGGTAAAAACTTTATCAACTAGGTACTAGTTGACATTTAGCTCGAATCACCTTAAATTTCCTCCTACTATTATAGGGGTAACATGATTAAAGAAGATTCTTACAAAATTAAGTTTGAAAAGCTCCAGCCATGGAATAGTGCGATTTTCCAAACGATAAAAAAAGATCTCAAGAATGACCATTTGCTCAAAACCCCATCTTTTGCGCAGAAGTATTTTCCAAAACGCGCTCTCGATAAATTGACGCATGAGGAATTCGCAGCTGCATACCTTGCAGAGATTGCAGAAGGGGATGAAGATCTTGGCGAAACCGTTGCTTCCCGTTGGGTGATGAAGAATGCTGAACTCTATCAGTTTTTTGCGACCGAACTTAGCAAGATCAATCCTAAATTCGATGAGATTGAGAGTTTGACGCCGGAGACGAGTTCCATGCTCCTAAATACCTCCGTTGGTCAGTTCGGCGCATCTGCAGCGTATATTTTTTGCGTCATGAACGCAGTTGTTTTCAAGGAAGAGCAGCTTGAAAAATTGAGAGAACTTGCGATTGCTGAGATCTCGCGCGCGCCTTTGCAGGAACAAAAACAGGAATTTGGATCTATTGCTGCTGTCAAAGAGCATTACGAGAAAGAAATTGCAAAGCTCACAGATAAATATGAGAAAAAGATGCAAGGCGTGATGCGCAAATACGCACTCGATGTTGAAGGTCTCAAAAAGCAAATCTCTCAATTGCATAAGAGGCTGAGCCAATAGTGTCTGACGTTGCATTCATGCGCCTCGCATTAGAAGAAGCGGAGATTGCTTTTAAGCGAGGCGAGGTCCCTGTGGGCGCTGTTCTCGTATATCAAGGAGAAGTGATTGCTAAGGCCCATAATCTTGTAGAATCCATGCGCGATGCGACAGCGCATGCAGAAATGCTAGTCTTAAAAAAAGGAGCGGAGCTGCTTGGAAATTGGCGGCTTCTGGGAGCCACTCTTTATTGCACGCTCGAGCCTTGCCCAATGTGTGCAGGGGCCATGATCCATTCGCGCCTTGAGAGGTTGGTATGGGGTGCTCCCGATCTGAGATGCGGAGCCCATGGAAGCTGGGTCAACTTGCTCGATGCGGGCCATCCGATCCATCAGCCGCTTGTCACATCTGGGGTCCTCAAAGAAGAATGTGCCGAACTTATGAGAAATTTTTTTAAACAAAGACGGGCGGCTAAGATCGATGGAGCAATTGTTTGATGAGCTAGTTGAAGGGCAAAGGATAAAACTTTTGAATTTAGCCCGGAGGATTGTTCCCCATCTGACGACAGATGATTTGCTCCAGCCCAATGACTTCCCGCAGTTAGAGCGCGATCCTCTTTTTCGGTATGAAGAGGGGGTGCTTGAAGGACTCTTGACCGCCCGCATGGCCTACCTGGCCAAGGTGAAAGAATCCAACGCCTAAGAAGGACTTGTCTTTTAAAGGGAATTAATGTCTAATCTGTGCTTTCAATCAATTTATAGGAGCTAGTTATGAAAAAGGAAGGGCATCCTCCATACCAGGATATTTTGTTTGTAGATTCTTCTACAGGTTTTCGTTTTGTCTGCGGCAGCACTTTGCGCCCAAAAGAAAAGGAAGTTTTTGAAGGTAAAGAGTACCCTGTTTACAAGGTGCCTGTTTCCTCTGCTTCCCACCCATTCTTCACTGGCAGCACATCTTTCATCGACTCTGAAGGTAGAGTAGATAAGTTTGTGAAGCGCTACGCTAAGAAAGCGGAACAACACAAAGAAGAGCAAGAAGACGCAGAAGCTGAAAAAGCAGCAAAAAAAACTGCCGGAAAAAAACCGAAGTCCAAGTCTTAACTCTACCTCTCTAAAATCGGGGCTGAACGTTCTATACGCACCATCTGCCCCGAGATAATACCAAATAGCAATGTCCCTGGAGTACAGATGGATGAACAGATTCGCCAGCTCCTCAAGCGTCTCGAGAAGACGGAAGAGCAATTAGGCCATGCGGATCTGCTCGCCGACCAGAAGCAGTTTCGCGAACTTGCCCAAGAGCATGCTTATTTGACAGAGATCAAGGAGCATTGGCAGCTCATTCAGCGCTTAGAGAAGAGCCTAACAGAGAACGAGCAACTGCTAAGGACTGAAAAAGATCCTGAGTTTTTAGAAGTTGTCCGCTCAGAAATTTCTGAAATCCAATCTGAGCTGGGCGCTGCGCGAAAAAATCTTGAAAACCTTCTTATTCCCCCAGATCCACGCGACTCCCGCAACTTCATTTTAGAAATCCGGGCAGGGACCGGCGGCGATGAAGCCGCTATTTTTGTCGGAGACTGCGTGCGCATGTATAAGCAATATGCGGATAAAATGGGGTGGAAGTACGATCTGCTTTCCTGTACGCCTTCCGAGATGGGCGGTTTTAAAGAGTATGTGATGGTTTTTTCTGGCCATAATGCTTATCGCTTCATGCAATATGAAGCGGGAACCCACCGCGTACAGCGCGTTCCGAAAACGGAAGCTCAAGGCAGAGTGCATACGTCAGCAGTGACTGTTGCCGTTCTGCTCGAGCCGGATGAGCAGGAAAAGATAGTTCTCGATGAGAGAGAGCTCAAGATTGACACTTATAGGGCCTCTGGCGCAGGTGGCCAGCACGTCAACACAACCGATTCCGCCGTTCGCATTACTCACCTTCCTACGGGCACCGTCGTTTATTGTCAGGAAGAGCGCTCTCAGCATAAGAACAAAGATAAGGCGATGCGCTTGCTTGTTGCGAAAATAGCAGATGAAAAGCGGCTGAAGGCCGAAAAAGAAATGGCATCTCTGCGCTCCTCGCAGGTGGGGTCAGGAGATCGTTCGGAGCGTATCCGCACTTACAACTTCCCGCAGAACCGAGTCACCGACCACCGCATTGATTTAACACTTTATAAACTCAATCTCGTCATGGATGGGGATCTAGGTGGGATCACAGAGCCGCTTGTCGCCTTCTTTCATCAGCAAAAACTTGACGCTGTAGGCGATAGGGCGCTATGAAAACCCTCGGCGAAGTTCTTGCTATCACATCCCAATTTTTAAAAGAAAAAAAATGCACTAGATCAAGGCGCATTGCAGAAGAGCTGATTGGACATGCTTTGACGCTCAAAAGGCTCGATTTGTACATGCAATTCGACAGGCCGATGGCAGAAGCAGAGTTAGAAGTGCTTCGCCGTTTGCTCAAAAGAGCGGCAAAAAAAGAGCCTGTTGAATACATCACGGGCAGTGTCTCTTTTTATGGATGTGAGATAGAAATTACTCCAGACGTCCTTATCCCTCGCCCAGAAACGGAAATTCTCGTCGATCTTGCCTGCAAACAACTCAAATTGCAGGATCAAAAGGGCAAGACGGCATGGGACCTTTGCACCGGCTCCGGCTGCATTGGCATCGCAGTGAAAAAGGCTTGCCCCGATCTTACAATGATTTTGTCCGACATTTCTGAAGCTGCGCTAGCGGTTGCTGGCAGGAATGCGGAGAAAAATGAGGTTCTCGTAGAACTTATTTCTGGAGATTTTTTAAACCCTTTTGCGGGTCGCAGGGCAGATTTTGTTTTTTGCAATCCTCCCTACATTTCCTCAAAAGAATATTTCACTCTCGATCCTTCGGTTAGAGACTTTGAGCCGCGTCTCGCGCTCGTTGCTGAAGATGAGGGACTGGCCTATTACAAAAAATTAAAAGAGGCTTTGCCTAGCTGTTTGAACCCTGGTGCGAAAGTATTTTTGGAGCTGGGTAAGGATCAAGGGGATGCGCTTTTAGAGCTCTTCTCAGGACCTGTTTGGAAGAGCGCCCGTGTTGAAAAAGATTGGGCCGGACACGACCGCTTCTTTTTCCTTGAAATTGAATAAGTTTCTCTCTATGCTTTAAAGTCACATTTTTTCGAGAGATTAGCATTTGATTTTTCAGCCCTCTTGTTAAGTAAATTTTTGGATATATGTTTGGTTCACTGACAGAAAAATTTCAGCAGATGTTCTCCGGATTGACGGGAAAAAAGACCCTGACCGAAGACAATATTTCCGACGCTGTGCGCGAGGTGCGCCTTGCACTCCTCGATGCAGACGTGAACTACACTGTTGCCAGCAATTTTGTTAAAAAAGTTAAAGAGAAAGCCCTCGGCGATGCGGTGATCAAATCCGTGTCCCCAGGCCAGCAGTTCATTAAGCTTGTGCACGAAGAGCTCGTCGCTTTGATGGGAATTGAAGAATCTCCTCTTGAGCTTAAAGGAGTTCCAAGCGTTATCTTGCTCTGTGGTTTGCAAGGGTCCGGTAAAACCACTCACTGCGCAAAACTCGCAGCTCATTTACAAAAAAAACATCCCGGTAAGCGCATCCTTCTTGCGGCCTGTGATTTGCAGCGCCCTGCTGCGATTGAACAACTCAAGAAGCTGGGGAGCCAAATTGATGTTCCGGTCTTCTCTATCGATGGAGAAAAAAATCCCGTTCGCATCGCTAAAGAAGCATTGCAGAAAGCGAGGAGTGAAGGTTTTGATGTTTTAATCGTCGATACGGCAGGTCGTCTGCATATCGATGAAGATCTCATGGACGAGCTTGTACAGATCAAAGCTGCTTTAGAGCCCCATGAAATTTTCTTTGTAGCGAGCGCTGCCACCGGTCAGGACGCAGTGAAGACTGCAGTGGAATTTGATAAGCACGTTCAAATTACAGGAACGATCCTAACGATGCTCGACGGCAGTGCGAGAGCCGGCGCTGCGATCTCGATCCGTGAAGTGACGAATAGACCGCTTAAATTTGAGGGAATCGGAGAGAAGGTCGGCGATATACAGCCCTTTAATCCCCATTCCATGGCAGACCGCATTCTCGGCATGGGCGATGTGATTAACCTCGTCCGAAAGGCCCAGGAGAATTTTGACGAAGACGAGAGCCGCGCGTTAGAGAAAAAGATCCTTAAGGCCACATTCACCTACGACGACTATTTGAAGCAAATGGCGATGGTCAAGCGGATGGGCTCCTTTAAAAGTTTACTCAAAATGCTTCCGGGCATGTCGGGTCTTGGCGATCTCGATTTTGACGAGAAGGAATTTGGTAAGATCGAAGCGATGATCACTTCAATGACGATGCAGGAGAGAGTAGAAAAAGTAGAACTTCTTCCCAGTAGGCGGCGACGCATCGCGAAAGGGAGCGGAACCACTATTGATGACGTGAACCGCATGGTCAAAGGATTTAAGAAAGTTAAACAATTTTGTAAAGAGATGCCGAGCCTAAAAAATCAAATGATGAAAAAAGGCGGCAAGGATCCTTTTGAGGGCAAAATGCCAGGCGGCTTTAAAATGCCAAATGGCTTCAAAATGCCCTGGGATAATTAAAGAATACAATTTAGACAGGAGATAAGTATATATGGCCCTAAAAATTCGACTGCGACAACAAGGACGTGCAAATCGTCAGACTTACCGTCTGGTTGTCACTGACATTCGCAATCCGCGCGATGGCAAGTACCTCGAGATGATCGGCTGGTACAATCCCTTTAGCAATACAACGGATTCTGTTGTGAATGTCGAACGTATCCATTTCTGGGTTGGCCAAGGGGCTCAAATCACTCCGAGCGCACAGGCTTTGATCGCCCGTATTGCTCCTGATGTGATGAAAGAAATGCGTGCAAAAGAACATGCAAGCCGTACGAAGAAAGCTGCTAAGCGCAGAGCTGGCAAAAAAGCTTCTGCTGCTGTTACTGCTGCGGCTCCAAAAGCTGAAGCTGCTGCACCAAAGAAGAAAGCTCCAGCTAAAAAGGCGGCGAAGTAATTTAGTTATGGAGATCGACATCCTCTCCCTTTTTCCCGAGTATTTTGATGGTCCATTTAGGGTCAGTATGCTCAAAAGGGCAATTGAGAGGGGGTTGATCGCTATCCGGCTTACTAACATTCGCGATTTTGGGGAAGGGAAACACAAGAAGGTAGATGACAGGCCCTATGGCGGGGGAGCGGGGATGGTTCTTATGCCGGGCCCTGTGACTCAAGCGATCCGCAGTGTGAAGCGAGAAGGTTCGCATGTCGTCTACCTTTCTCCTCAAGGAAAGCAGTTAAACCCTGCTACTTGCGAGAGGTTGGCATCGATGTCTCACTTAATCCTCGTCTGTGGTCATTACGAAGGACTAGATGAGAGAGTGATCGCAAACGAGGTCGACGAAGAGATCAGTATCGGCGATTATGTATTAACCAATGGGTGTTTGGCATCCATTGTCTTGGTCGATGCGACGGTGAGGTTTATCCCCGGCGTACTCGGTCACGAGGAAGCGACAAAGTTTGAGTCGTTCCAACAAGGCTTATTTGAAGGACCCTCTTATACACGGCCGGATGAGTTTGAAGGGCATCTAGTACCTGAAGTGTTAAGAAGTGGTCATCATGGAGAAATTGAGAAATGGCGCGCGAAAGAAGGGTTTGAAAAAACCAGACGCGTCCGGCCCGAGCTTTTATAAATTATCAATCTAAGGATAGAAACATGAAACAATGTCAAGTGATTCAGGAAATTGAATCGGTTTTCCTAAAGCAGAATGTCACTGAGTTTAAAGTCGGCGACACGATCTGTGTTCATCAGAGAATTGTTGAAGGCAATAAAGAGCGTATTCAGCAGTTTGCAGGCACCGTCATTGCGCGCAAAGGCGGCGGACTTTCTGAAACTTTTTCTCTCTATCGCTTTTCTTACGGCTCAGGCGTTGAGAGAGTCTTTTTGCTCCATAGCCCAAAAATTGCTAAAATTGAAGTTGTCCGTGCTGGTAAAGTTCGCAAGAGCAAATTGTACTACATTCGCGGCTCTTCTGGAAAAGCTTCTAAAGTTCGCGAGCAAATTGGCCCAGGAAAAGGAACTGCTCTTCGTGGTAATGCTGCCGGAGCAGAAGCTGAGCCGGCAACCTAAAGATGCAAAGGCGTCAAAGGGAAAGCGAGATGATGCATTGGGAGTCCCAGGCAAAACTGCGTGGTTTCCAATGCATCGCCGGTGTTGACGAGGCGGGAAGAGGGCCGCTTGCCGGTCCCGTCGTAGCAGCAGCGTGTGTTCTTCCCGATGGCCTTTTTATCGAAGGTGCTGACGATAGTAAAAAGCTGCTTCCCTCGGAGCGATTTAGGATTTTTCAGCAGGTTTTAGCTCTGCCGGAGATCGATTATGGAATTGGCATCATCGACGCACTGATCATCGATCAAATCAATATCCTTCAGGCTACTTTTCAGGCGATGATCGCCGCCATCTCATGCCTTTCAAAACAACCGGATTACTTACTTGTCGATGGCAACCGGATGCCAAAAACCCACATCCCGGGATGTGCGATTGTTAAGGGCGATAGTCTCTCTCACTCTATAGCTGTTGCCTCCATTATCGCTAAAGAGAGCAGGGATCGTTTGATGTTAGGATACCATAAAAAATGGCCCGGGTACGGTTTTGACGCTCATAAAGGTTACGGAACCAAGCAGCACCTACTTGCCATCGAGAAATATGGTCCTTGCCCGATTCACCGAAGGAGCTTTGAGCCGATCAAATCTCTAAAAAATTTTAACTTTCCTTGCCCTCTAGTTAACAACGCCACATAGCGCAACTCCAGGACCTCTGATGATTAAAAGCATGACTGCCTACAGCCGGTTTAGCACAAAATCCCTTCTCGGCAGCATGGTTGTTGAGATCCACTCCGTGAATAAAAAGATGCTAGACATGTCGCTCCATATGCCAAGAGATCTCCTCCGGTTCGACATTGAAGTGCGCAAATGGCTAGGGGCGGCTCTTGAGCGCGGACAAATCACCTTGCGCCTCAGCCTGCAAAGCGAAGAGGGCGGAGATAAGCTCTTTTCAAGCACTCTAGGCCAGCTTAAAAATTTGAAAGGAAATTGGGAAAAACTCTGTCTGGAACTCGGTTTCCCCAAACAAATGATCGACCTTCCCTTTCTTGTGAATCAAATGCAAACAGCTCCACTTATGGAATCTAAAGAAGATGAAGAGTCTGTGCGATCTTCCCTCAAAAACGCCATTGATAATGCTCTCCAAGACCTCATGCGCATGAAAGAAACGGAAGGAAAAGCCTTAAGTGCTGAAATTGAAAAGCGTCTCAAAATCATCGAAGAAAACATTACTATTCTTGAGCAGAAGAAAGATCGACCTCTTGAGCATTTTCGTAAAAAACTGACAGATAGGCTCAAAGAGATCGGCCTAGAGCAAATAGAGGTGGAAGAGAGGGTTGTTCGCGAGATCGCCCTTCTCGCTGAGAAAATGGACGTCACCGAAGAGCTTGTTCGCCTCCGTGCCCATATCGAGCAATTCCGTGTGCACCTACTGTCCCAAGAGAGATCAATCGGTAGAACACTTGACTTTTTAACTCAAGAGATGCACCGTGAGATTAATACGCTAGGTTCAAAATCTTCCGATAGTGAAATTTCTCTTTATGTCGTAAAGATCAAGGGCGAATTGGATAAAATCCGGGAACAAGTTCAAAATATTGAGTAAGGAGTTCTGGTGCAAAAGCTTTTAGGCAATCTCCCCAAAGGTTTGGTTTTTGTCGTCAGTGCTCCGGCTGGAACCGGGAAGACGACACTTGTCAGAATGCTGGCTCAAGAATTTACTTGCGTCCATGAAAGTATCTCCTGCACGACCCGCCCGCCGCGTCCGGGGGAGGTTGATGGCAAGGATTACTATTTTCTTACTAAAGAGCAATTTGAAGAAAAGAAACAGTCGGGGGATTTTCTTGAACATGCAGAAGTTTTTGGGCATAATTACGGCACTTCCCATTCCCTGGTAATCGAGCAGCAAGCAATGGGCAATCACGTCTTCCTGGTGATCGATACGCAGGGAGCGCTGCAACTCAAGAAAAAGCAGTTTTCCGCAGTGTATATTTTCTTAAGCCCTCCTTCGCACGAAGAGTTAAAGGAAAGGCTTGTCAGAAGAAAAACGGAAGAGATGGAAGTGATCGAAAAGAGGCTTTCTTGGGCAAAAGCCGAGATGTCGATGGTCGCCAATTACGATTACCACATCATCAATGACAATTTGAATATGGCATACGCCGTTTTGCGCAGTATTGTCATTGCAGAAGAACATCGAGTTCAGTAAAATAGGCATTTATTTCAAACAACCTAAGGAGATTCTTAATGAGAGAGTACACATCGAGAGACCAACTCACCAATCAAAGCCTCCGCGGGTTATTTAAAAATAACTTCGAATTAGCCAACCAAGCTATCCGTCTGGCCAAGTTTTATATCAAATCCGGTCATGAAGTGTCGCTAGGCAAGCTCCTTAGCGAGCTCAAGCGCAATCCAAGTGAACAATACATCAAAGATCTCCAGAAAATGGAAGATGAAGATGATGATTCCCATGGCGATAACGAGTAAATTCCATGCTGCCTCGCAAAGTACTCATCACATCAGCACTCCCATATGCCAATGGACCCCTGCATTTTGGGCACATTGCAGGTGCTTATCTACCCGGCGATTGCTTTGCGCGTTTTGAAAGGCTGAAAGGCAACGACGTCCTCTACATTTGCGGATCAGATGAATATGGGATAGCCATTACTCTGAGCGCTGAAATGGCAGGAAGGACTCCTCAAGAGCATGTTAACATGTACCATGAGGTCAATAAACAGTTATTCCATCAGCTCAACTTCTCCTTTGATCATTTTTCCCGCACGACATGGCCAGGGCACGTCAAAACGACCCAGCAGTTTTTCACGGACCTTTTGGCCAATGGCTACATCGAAGAAAAAATCACAGATCAGCTCTACTCGGAAAGCGAAAAAAAATTCCTCGCAGACCGCTACGTTGTAGGAACCTGCCCCAAATGCTCTTTTCCTGACGCTAGAGGCGATGAATGTCAAAAATGTGGCGCGAGCTATGAAGCAGTTGACTTAATCAATCCTAGGTCAAAACTGACAGGGTCTGCACTTGTTCGAACTCCGACCAAACATTGGTTTTTGCGTTTCGACCTTTTTAAAGACAAATTGAACAGTTGGATAAGCAAAAAATCTTGGAAGTCCAACGTCGTTAATTTTGCTAAAGGCTATATCGATGAGCTCAAACCAAGAGCCATCACTCGCGATATGCAGTGGGGAGTCCCTCTTCCAATCCCAGGCGCAGAAGGAAAAGTCCTGTACGTTTGGTTCGATGCGCCGATCGGCTACATTTCTGCTACGCAGGAATGGGCCCAGCTTAAAAACAAACCCGATGCCTGGAAAGACTATTGGCTCGATCCGAAGACCTATCACGTTCAATTCATCGGAAAAGACAACATCCCGTTTCACGCTGTCTTTTTCCCTGCGATGATCATGGGACAAAATACTCCCTATAAACTCGTCGATGAGCTTCCAGCAAACGAGTTCTACAACCTCGAAGGACGTCAGTTTAGCAAATCTGACGGATGGAGTATCGATCTAGACTCCTTTTTCAAACAGTTCACAGCCGATCAGATCCGCTACGCAATTGCATCCAATGCCCCTGAAGCTCAAGACTCTGAATTTACATGGAAAGATTTTCAATCCCGCTGCAATAGCGAACTCTTAGGGAAGTACGGAAACCTCATCAACCGCACACTTGTTTTCGCGCACAATAACTGTGAAAGAAAAATCCCCGAGATAAAGGACCTGCACGAGCAGGATCAGCATTTTCTCGATAAAGTCAAACAGCTAGCAAAAGACGCCGAAGATGCCTATTCCAGCTTCCGCCTTCGCAAGGCGAGCGCCATTGTGATGGAACTAGCGCAGCTTGGCAACGTATATTTCGATTCTAAAAAGCCTTGGGTTGCAAACCGCAGCGCGGTGACCCATCAAGATATGGCGAATACGATCGGCTGCTGCATCCAATGTTTAAAAACGCTTGCTCTCATCTCTTTTCCGATCATTCCGGAAACCGCGGAAAAAGTATGGAAAATGCTAGGTTTTAAAACAGACCTTTCCCGCGAAAAATGGGACACGGTTGTCGCTTCTCCGCTCGAAGTAGCCCAAGTCCTCCCTGAGCCCGCTATTCTCTTTGCAAAAGTGGAAGATGAAGTGATCCAGAAAGAAATCAATAAGCTCAATCAGATGTCTGCAGCGAAAGCTCCCGCTGCATTCGTTCCTCTTAAAGAACAGATCTCCATCGACGATTTTCGCAAACTCGACCTCCGTATCGCCAAAATCTTGCACGTTGAGCGCGTCCCTAAAAGCAAAAAGATGCTCAAGTTCGTCGTCGATTTGGGATTTGAAAAAAGAACAATCCTTTCCGGGATCGGAGAAAAAATAGAAGATATCACTAAGCTTATCGGTAAGCAGGTGATCATCGTCGCCAATCTCAAGACCGCGGTTATAATGGGACAAGAGAGCCAAGGCATGATTCTCACTGCAGTAACTGCCGAAGGTTCTGAGTTCTACGAATTTTCAAAAGTCAAACTCGGTACAGAGCTGCTCTAGAGTTGCCTCAATTTCATCTTGCACATTTTAGCTGATGTTTGATCTAATTTCCCCTTAAAATTAGTTGAAGCAGAAATCAAAAGTGACTTCCAAGGGTCCAGGAGCCTGCTGGACTCTCGCATAACAGGATTCGTCCAATTAAAAGCGATAGCCAAAGAGGAGGCGAGTTCCATAAATATTTTGAACCTCAGAGAAGTCAAGCTTGAGAAAATAGGGTTCAAGTTGAATCTCCCATCTTCGGGTTGAGCCGAGATACCACACAAAGGGAACTCCGATTTCGCCCCCCCACATGTTGTTATATTCTCTAAGCCTTACAAGGTGCCCTCCATTTCGGTATTTGAATTCCCATTCTGCCTCAGGTGCAGAAAATGCTTTGAGGTTTAACCCAAGGCTGAACCAACGATTTAATTCGAATAAAGAGCGCATTCCAGCAGCGACATAAACCAGTATATCATTTGAATTAGTGTTTCCAAAACCATAAAATCCCATGCCCAAAAAGGGAGTCAACATACCATTTTTTGGAGCGAAAGTATATCCCATCCGAAGTTCGAGATTGCCAAATCCAATTCCTGCTCCATTCCCGCGGAAATAATACCCTGGATGTGTTGATTTTGGTTTGAACTCTTTGTTCCCTCGGGACCAAAGAAAATCTACGCCTGCATAAAAAGCCTTAGGCTTAAGGTATTCATATCTTAGCCTCGCTCCAAGGAAATATCTTAGGCCTCCAATCTTAACATCTTTGACATGCGTGTGCAAATTAAACGCAAACGCCTCTGGCCCCAAGTAAATGTGATTTGGGTATTTTTTGCTCACAGATGAATCGATTTTTTGTGAGTTCATTTCTCCATGACATTTCAAATTAATTACAATTGCAGGAAGAATTAAGGTTATCAATGATTTTTTCATAATATAAAGCCCTTTTTTAGAGTCTGTTCGGTAAGCTAGATCTCGATGAGTTTGTAGCTATGCGACTCATTGGCTAATCAACCATTTTCGAATTGTTGGCCAGCATGCAATTTGATGACTGCATTATCTCTCTCTCAGCTTCGAGAAAATGTTTTTCTACCAGGGATGGGGTATTCATTAATTCTTTTCGATATCTCTCATATTCAATGTGGGCTTTTGCTAGCGCGCTCTCATGATCGATTTTTCCTGCATTTGCTAAGACTTCTCGACCGCTCAATTTTAGAAAGTCATCCAGTTTGACGATCCAGTCATGCATATGCATGGGTTTTCGGCTTAAGGCCTGCAATTCGGCAAACTCAAGATACATGGTGACGATCCGGTTTAAAATATTAAGCTCCTCATCATTGAGGTAGTTTTTGGCGATAGAGGTATCAGTTTTTCGAGGCGCGTCCCCAGCCCAAGTCGTCATACCCATGTTTGGTTTTGTGGCATCGGAGCGCCCATAGATGATCTCTGCGGCGGTATGTCCATGAGCTGCCCAATGCATTTTATTTTGTACGACGGCGAAAAACTCTTTCGATAGATCGGTTTTGGGATCATAGTCGATGCTAGTAGCGTAGATATCGAGAACTTTGCGCCAGAACACTTTTTCTGAAGAGCGGATATCCCGGATGCGCGCGAGCAATTCATCAAAATAATTACCTCCGCCAGCTTCTTTAAGCCTTTTATCATCCAGAGCGAAGCCTTTAATTAGGTACTCCCGTAACCGCGCTGTTGCCCAGATACGGAAATGTGTTCCCCGTAAGCTGTTAACTCGGTATCCTACGGAAATGATTGCGTCAAGGTTATAATATTCCAACTGTCGTCCAATGTTCCGCGTCCCTTCTCGTCGAACTGTTGCAATTTTTGCAACAGTTGCATCTTCTTGCAACTCATTGGTTTCGAAGATGTTCTTTAGGTGTTTACTGATGCCGGACTTGTCAATTTGGAAGAGATCAGCCATTTCATTCATTGTTAGCCAGACTGTTTCATTTTCCAGCCGCACTTCGATGCGCTGCTGCCCGTCTTCGGTTTGGTAAAGTAGGAAATGGCTGCGGGGCTGATCTTTTTTAGGCATTTAAATGGGCTCCAAAATTGAAAATAATTTCATAAGTAAAGCAAAGTTATGGGAATTTTACAAGGGATCCCTTGAAAAAGGCTAGTGCGTCGAATCGAGTGGCGTTAATATGAACGTTTACAGGAAAAGTAATACGTAAGATGATGTGATTTATTTATAAGCTCGCGTTTTTTGACTTTTTGCACAAGGAGCCCATATGGAATTCACTCATATTCCCAATTTAAAAACGGAAGTTTCCCGTATTGCATTAGGCACATGGGCTATTGGGGGATGGATGTGGGGTGGTACAGATGAAAAAAATGCCATTTCCACCATTCATCATGCACTGGGCATGGGGATCAATATCATCGATACAGCTCCGGTCTATGGTTTTGGGAAATCGGAAGAGATCGTTGGCAAAGCACTCAAGCAATACGGAAATAGGGACCGCGTGGTAATAGCAACGAAAGTTGGACTCAACTGGAAGGATCAGCAGGTTTTTCGCGACAGTAGTAGGGATAGAATCAAAAAGGAAATCGAAGACTCCTTAAAGCGCCTACAAGTCGATTATATCGATTTGTATCAAGTGCATTGGCCCGATTCCAAAACTCCGATTGCAGAGACAGCTCAGATTCTTGGAGAGCTGCTTAAGGAAGGTAAGATTCGCGCAATTGGTGTGAGCAACTACAGCGTAGAAGAGATGGAGACATTTCAAAAGACGGCTCCTTTACATTCAGCTCAACCCCCTTTTAATCTCTTCGAAAAAGAGGCGGAAGGGACGATCCTTGCGTACTGTAAAAGTAAGCATTTGGCAACTCTTGGATATGGAGCTCTTTGCCGAGGCCTCCTTTCAGGTAAGATGCGTCCTGACACTCAATTTCAAGGGGATGATATACGCAAGAAGGATCCGAAATTTCAAAATCCTCGCTATAATGAGTATCTAGAGTGTGTGAAGCGCTTAGACGAGTGGGCTAAAAAGCACTATGAGCGGTCCGTATTATCGTTAGCTGTCCGTTGGGCGTTAGACAAAGGAATTAGCGCGGCGCTTTGGGGAGCGCGCAAGCCTGAGCAGCTCGATGCCATTTCGTCCATTTGGGGATGGAAATTAACTCTTAAGGATTTCAAAGAGATTGATGAGATTCTAAAAGAGACGATTTCATCGCCAGTTGGACCTGAATTTATGGCGCCGCCAACGCACTAATCATGTCTATGGGAAGTTTCTCTTCCTTGGAGCCGAGGCTCCAAGGAAAAGAGCCTTAATTATTTTTGATGTTCTTTACGACCAGGATTGTGTTGTGGTGGATTTTGCGCAGGATGTTGTGGTGGATTTTGCTGTGGTTGTTGTTTTTTACCCGGATGTTGCTGTGGATTCTGTTTTTTTTCTGGATTTTGCCATTGTTGACCCATCTGATTTGCCCTCGGTTTAATAAAGGCAGTTCTTCTACCCTTATAAACCTAATTATACTGTTTTTGGGTAATAAATCAAATTATTTTTATACCTCCATAGAGGGCTAAAAAAGTGGCATTTTCGGGTCCCCTATGAGATGCCGAAATCAAACAGGACAAGCAGATGTTCTAGAAGGTAAATACTGGCAGATGGCCGCTTTGAGCCCTGTATGCCGCTTCAGGACCTCTTCATTGTGGATGGCGATCGCTAAGGCCTTTTTCGTTCCCACGAAAACGACCCGTTTTTTCCCCCTTGTCAGCCCCGTATAGAGCAGGTTGCGGAAAAGCATCTTGAAATGAGAGGTATGGACGGGAATGATGACGCAGGGACATTCACTTCCCTGGTACTTGTGGATAGAGACGGCATAGGCGAGGATGAGCTCGTCCATCTCGATGAAGTCGTAGGGGACGATCCTGCCATCAAAACCCACTTTCAGGGTCTGTTCGGTCAGATCGATTTCAATGATCTTGCCGACATCTCCGTTGTAGACTTCCTTTTCATAGTTGTTGCGGATCTGCATCACCTTGTCGCCTATATGAAAGCATCGCCCCATACGGAAAAGAGGGGCAGGGGAGGGGTTGAGCTGCTGTTGGAGAACGGTGTTGAAGTTTTCCGACCCGATGAGTCCTCGTTTCATAGGACAGAGCACCTGGATATCGTCAAATCGGTGGAAACGATGGGATTTGGGCAGTCGATTGGAGACGAGGTCTACGATGACATTAACGACATCTTCAGGATTTTCTGCCTCAATAAACTGAAAATCGCTACCTGGATGATGGGAAAGGTCGGGGAACTCTCCCTGGTTAATCTTATGAGCATTGCTCACGATCATCGATCCCGCTGCCTGGCGGAAGATTTTTTTCAGTTGGATGACCCCGACTCTTTCCGATTGGATCATGTTTTTGAGAACATTTCCGGGACCTACGCTGGGGAGCTGATCGATGTCGCCAATGAAGATAGTCCTGGCCTCAGTAGGAATGGCTTTGAGCAGGTGGTTCATTAGTTGCGTATCGATCATACTCGCTTCATCGACGATGATCAGATCGCAAACAAAGGGGTTGTCCTTGTTGCGCTTGAACTTGCCCGTCTTAAAATCGATCTCCAGCAAGCTGTGGATCGTAAAAGCCTTTTTCCCCGTGATCTCAGCCATCCTTTTAGCAGCTCTTCCTGTCGGTGCCGCCAGGATGATGCGCGAGGAGACCTTTTCCGTGATCGATAAGATGGCTTTCGTAATCGTGCTTTTTCCGGTCCCCGGGCCCCCTGTCACGATGAGGAGCTTTTCCTGGACCCCAAGTCCTACCGCCGTTTTTTGTTCCGGAGCGAGCTCGATTTTAAGCTGCTGCTGTACCCATTCGAGAGCTTTGTCGACCTGAACAGCTCGGATATTGCAAGGAGCCTGGGTCAAACGGGCCAGCTCTCTTGCGATCCCGATCTCTGTCAAATAAAGCTGTCTGACCCACACATTGTCGTCTTCTCTGACGAGGTCTTGGGAGGTGACGAGCGCTTGCACTCTCCCTTCAATCGACTCTTTGGGAATTTGCAGGATTGCCTCGACCTCGGGGATCAAGTCTTTGAGGGGGTAACAAACATGGCCGTCATTGCTGAGCTCCCACAGAGTATGCTCGATCCCGGCATCGATCCTGGCAGGGGAGTCAAGCGGGATCCCAAGCCCCTGGGCAATGGCATCCGCTGACTTGAAACCGATGCCGCGGATATCTTTGGCGAGCTGGTAGGGATTTGCTTTGACCACTTCTATGCTGCCGTCGCCATATCTTTTGAAAATTTTTTGGGCATAAGAGGGGCTGACGCCATGGCCTCTCAGAAAGATCATCACATTCCGGATCGCCCTTTGCTGGAGCCAGCACTCCTTGATCTTTTCTACGCGCTTAGCCCCAATACCGCTCACTTCCAGAAGCCGATCAGGGGAGTTGTCGATCACATTAAGGGTGTCGAGCCCGAAGGATTTGACGATCCGTTCTGCATAGACGGGACCGATCCCTTTGATCATTCCCGATTCAAGATATTTTTGTATCCCCACCAGGTCCGAAGGGGCCTGAAGCTCGAAAGATTTGACCTCGAATTGCTGGCCGTAGTCGGGGTGGATTTTCCAGCCTCCTCTGCAGCGAATCGTTTCTCCTGGCTGGATAGAGGGCATGACCCCGACGATGCAGGTCAGGTCTTTTTTTTTCGGCTCCTTCAGGCGGGCCACAGTAAAACCATTCTCACCCTCAGAGAAAACAATATTTTCAATATAGCCGTAAATCTCTTCCATCTGATCCTTCAGTAAATGAGAAGCATAGCTTTCCTCTGACAAATTTAAAAAGTTAAAACTTTAGAGCAACAAAGCATTTGCTGAAAATTCGCTTCTAGATTAAGATCATTCCTTCTGTTCCGGGTTAGCTCAGCGGTAGAGCAGTGCACTGTTAATGCATTGGTCGCATGTTCGAATCATGCACCCGGAGTTTCTTCTATGACTATATCGTTTATCTTCATTCAATCTGTTCTATTCTTTTTTCTCATTTCGCATGACTGGGTGGATATTCCGCCTTTGACAGATCTTAAGGCTTTGAAGAAGGCCCACTCTTTTCGATTGAGGCTTATAGGTTCATTGGTCAACGGGGGACTTGTACAGATTCCACTTGGAGTAACCTGTTTCTATACCGAAATTGTCTCGAAATTTGGGTATATCTAAAAATATACCCAAATTTTGAGAAAACTTGGAGTACATAGGCTCTTTGATAATAAGAACCTCATTGCCACAGAGCGGACATTTCTATTCTTCGCTGGCGCTACAATGTTAATTCGTAGAAGCGAGCGATATAGGGTCCATACACTTCGTTGCACTTTTGAAGGGTGTCGTAAATCTCAATAGATTGGTCAATATCTTTCATGTACTTCCCACCGTAATTAGGTTCATAAAGGAAACCATAGTTCCGCCCTTTGAAATAGATCATTGAGTGGCCCTGCTCTTCCTGTTTTACATTAGTGGACGGTTCGATTGTTCGGAGCAAATAAAGTCCGAGCGGCAATTTTGAGAACTCATTCTCAATATCTCTTCTTGCAACTATTTGATTTTTGACGTTGACTTCAGAAGAACAGTATCCAATTTTGTATCCATGGAGGTTGGCAAGAGCCTGTATCTTATTCTTTCCAACATCACATCCTCCCATCGCTTCTTGCACTTCAATCGTATTAAACGCAGCCTGGCGGATTCGGGACTGCTCTGAGCTCTTTGCAAATTTCTTCTCCAAATTATGGATACATTTTAAAAAGGGATCCTTCAGCTCTAGGAATGTTTCAACGTGATTTTCTTTAATTTGAGTAAACTCATCGGCAAATTCAAACGCCATTGCCGAGCAAACACCTCCCATAACAAACTCCTTTATCTTCAATTCATTGAAGACAATCCCTTCAGGGGAAAAGCTGTTGAGCTTTTGTACAATAAGCTGAACCTTTTCTATAGACACGTCTCCTGCGCACTCATCCTGGGAGCCTTGGAAGATCCATTCATTCATGGGAGCTTCTTGAATGGTTTGATTTGACCGAGAATTTATCGAATTTGGGAACTGCTGATTTTCCCTCCTCCAACTGTTATTATTGTTTAGAGTCCGACTGTCATATTTATTTGCTGTCCAACTTTTATTTCTATTTTGAAAGCTATTATTATTTTCAGTTAGGTGATTAGGAAGTTTGTACTTTTCTTCAATTTTTAAACTCATATTTACATCCATTGTTTATTTTTATTAATTAAATATAATATGTACCCAAAAAACCTCGAAAGTTGGCCTCCAGGAGGGATTGAAAGCCGCCTGGAGGCCAACTTTCGAGGTTTTTTGGATATACACGCAAATTTCTAGGTTTCTTGAGTGTAAAACCTCAATCTCTTTGGCAAATGAGAGTGAGCGCTCTGACCAATAGATCGGTGCTGATTTTTTGCTTTTTACCAAGGTGCGATAGAGCCCATCTTTCAAATACATCGGAGACTGTGTCTAGACCTTCCAAATAGGTTTTATTCGTCTCTACATCAATCAGAAAATCTTTCAAAACAGCTTCTTTATCAAACTGACTGAAAGCCTTGTAGATCGGTTTTGCTGTTGCTGCCGGGTTCTCTTCTAAAGTCCCCAACAACATCAGCATAAAAATTGCCGCCTTTAAATTGACGTAGACGCAATTTCCAACTTTTTGTTTTTTCATGGTTATATCGTCAACATACATAACTTCCAGTTCTTCTTTAATTTTTTCCAGGCTTGTATATTGCGATTTTTCAACATCCAATCTCGATGCGATCCGTTTGAGAAATTCGGGAGTGATTTTTTCCTTGTTTCCAATTTTAAAAACGGAAATCCCTGGATGTAGGCCGCAATCATCGCCGCGATTACAATAATACAAATGGTCCTTGAAAAAGATCACTTGCGTCGAATGCCATATCCAACCCGAACTGACAACCACGGGATAAAGGTAGGAGGGATCGTGAATGAGCTTGTGAATTTCATCTATTTTTGGATCTGTAGCATTGTCGTGCCAGACAGCTCTTGAGAGAGACTCCTTGACAAAGTGACTAAGCTCCTGGCTGATAAGATCTTTCCTAAGGGATGTAAATTCATCAAACATGGCTCTTAGCATCGGAACTACAAATGTTTCATTAAAACCCTCCAAATTCATCAGAGTGCCGTCCGGCAATTTAATGAATTCCGCCAGATTGTAGGCGTGTCCGAGCCTTTTCAAACGCATTGTAAGGCTGTTGACATTCTCTAGATTTCTTAAGGATGTAGGGGATAAAAGAAAGGGCTTTTCTGAGGCGTATTGAAGAGTTCGTTCGCATAAGGCAGTGCAACCCTGAACTTCAGCGATTGTTTGATTTTTCCTAAGTTCATAATTTCTATCTCTTGCGGCCTCTTTTACAAAACCACCTGAATTCAAAATCTCAACTGTCATTTTTACTGTGTCTGGATTCCTTTCATTTTCCTCTTGTCCAGCTTCCAGGTCACATTCCATGATCGCAGAAAAAGAGTCGCCCCCTTTCAAACAAGTTTTTCGAAGGATATCGGTAAAAGTGCTTTTTTCAAGTTCGCATTTATACAAAGGGGTAAATCCAGTCATCTGTATGATATTCCGGATCATTCGCAGACTGGGGATCGGGGAGGATTCATTAAGGATCCTGCCCAGCAGGTAATCCTTGTCCAGGGGGTCTGGCAAACTGCTTCCTAAAATGGGAAAAAGAACATCGGCTATGATTTTTAAATGCCTCTCTTTTTCAAAAGGGGAATTTTTCTCTTCTAAAGGAGATATCTGTTTCAATAGCGCATCGCAAACATCTTTAGAAATGCCTAGTAAGGGAGCTAAAGAAAGGAAAAGTAAACATAACCTCGTGTTATCGGATAGAAGCATTAGCTCGTTTAGAGGATAGTTCTCCCTAATTGTTTGAAATATCTCTTCGGCCTTTTTTTTGTTTGTCTCATTTTTTGCTACGGCAGTCATCATTCGATCTAAATCGATCGTCATCGAAAAACTCAAATTCTCCGGAACGACCCAAACCAATGGATTTCTTAAAAATAAGGAAAATTGTTCAAAGGAGATATTTCCGCTCCTATTTATAAAGTCAAAGAACTTGGAAAGCGCCTCTCTTTGATGCTTGGAATCCTTGATCTCTATTATTTGTGACTCAAACCAGGGAGGCAGATCTCCTCGTCCCTGGGCCTTTGCATAGCGAGAGAATAGAGAGCAAATTAGGGGGATTTGCAAATGCTCTTCCGTGAGTTTGGATGAGATAAACGTAAGCAAAAGAATGGCACTTTCATTTGCTCCATTGCAGAAGTATTCAATTAATTGATTTTCATTTTTAAATACTTTTAATAAATTAATATAAATCGAGCGCTTTGTATTGTTACTTTCATTCTTGTATATCTTTTCTATTTTTCCGACTAGCGTCTCAAAGGCAGCTACAGTCTCTGGCATTTTGTTGTGTAGAGAGATGAAGGCTGTTTGCGTATAGTATGAGAGGATAGGATCGCCATACGAATGCAGATGTTGATCAATGATCCGCTCAAGGGAGCTGCTTAATTGAGGGTAGAGTTCAGAAGAATGCCCAATTAAGTCACGACAATTTGATACGCACTTTTTCCCATATTCCCGGATGAATTGATTGAAAAAAGGCAACAAGTCTGGGCAGACCAACACGCATTTTTGCGCATATTCATGGTATTTGATTTTACTTTTAAACAAAATGACGCAGCGCTCGGCGAGCGTGTTTGACGAGCAGTTTATGTCGGATTGACTCTTTTCAAAGAGGGGAACAATTTTACTAGCCAGCGCCTCCAAAGCGAGGATCAGTTCAGATTCCTCCATAAAAGGAGTCAGTTGTTCGATTGTTTGTTCTGTGAATACCTGAGCTTCTTTTAATATGTTCGATATCGGATTTGTCATAAATTTGCCATTATTATTTATTACTATGAAATCAATTAATATGTATATTGTATAAAAAAAGAAAATTAAATTAAATAGTAAATTATATTTTAAAATAAAAATAATTAAAATTATAATAGGAAGCGAAATCATGATACCCAAGTTGTCTCGGAATTCGGACATCAGTGCGCGGTCAGGCCTCTAGAGTCTCGCAGAAAAGTCCTAAATTGTTAATGATGAGGTATTTGCGAAAATAGGACCGCGGAGGCTTTGAAGCGGGCTGGAGGCGAATATTTGGCTTTAGAGTATGGTCCTGACGCGGCCCGGTCACAGGACTCCTCCCGGTGTGGTGGATCCGGACCTTAGGTCGCAATATGGGGTTACATACACAAAACATCACTATCAATATGGGGCAGTGTACTCAACATCAAATCGTCAGTTTATTGTGATTTATTAAGCTGGTTGTCAAGGCTGACTAATATGAAGAAATTTCTACTTTCTCTTAGGACATTATTTTGCGTGGCTGCCGCAATTCTCTTTTTTTGGATGTGCCATCGGTTATCATGCAAGAGGTTTTAATGGTGGCTATTCTGAAATCATAACAAGCTCTGATAGCTACATCGTAACTTTCAGTGGCAATGGCTATACATCATCTGAAAGAGTCACGAAGTATTCTTTAAGGCGTGCTTCAGAACTTACGATTCAAAATGGTTATAAATATTTTGCAGTGATTTCATCAGTAGACCAGACAGAAACATCATTGCATTCAAGCACTTATGGGCAGGCCAGCGGGGCGGTTAATTCGTATCGATACTTAAACTCTAGTAACACCTACTATAATGGATCGGACTTCTCTTCCAGCCATACCGAAATCATATCAAAACCTGGGCTCAGTATAAGAATCAAATGCTACAAAAAAAAGCCATTTTTCACAGATGTAATAGATGCTGAGTATTATTTAGAGAATAATCGAGGCTAACACTCAGCAAAAGTTTCAAGTCATCATTGGTAGCCCTTAATATGCGGAAATAGTACACAGTCAAGAACTAAGGAAGTAGTTTACCGAGGGAACTGGAGGAAAATCCTGCAAACCCACCCAAGTTTGAAGCCCATATACTTCTAGATTTCCGAGCAAAAAGAGCGTGTATTCTTCATGAGTTTTTAAGAAGTTCACCATTTCATCTTTCGAAGTCTCATCCACTTTCTCTATCATAATCATTTTTCAAATCCTTTGAGAGATGCTGAGCCTTTAGAACCCATTATGAGTCGAAGCGTTTCAAAATTTACAAAGCACTATCTTCCCAATGCAGCGATGCTCGCTTTTGAGGGGGAATCTCCAACCCACGTGCTACCATGTCCGTGGGAGGCAGGAGTTATTGAGATGTAAACATTTTGCCCAAGATCATTCAAAAAGCGTAGTAGTCTTTCCAATGAGAAGTCTGTTAAATATCCACGAAGAAGTAATGAGATTTTTGGTTGGCTGATTTTGAGGACTTTTGCAGCTTTTGCTTGAGTTAATTTTTTTTTCTTGATGGTGTCATGTATTTTCATAGCGATTTGTGCTTTTGCCATTGCCTCTTCAGGATTAGGAATGCCGAGATCGGCAAATACATTCCCTGAACTCTCTGTATACTCAATATCGTCTAAGCGCTTTTTTTTAGTTTTTTTTGCTTTCATTTTTTCCTCTTCACTAGTTTTTGATAGAGAGCTCTAGCTTCCATAAGACGCTTTTTTATCATTTCAATTTCTGTTTTTGGCGTGGATATCCCCGCTTTTGATTTCTTTTGGAATGCGTGTAAAACGAACACGTATTCTTCAATTTCAATGGTGTAAACCAGCCTATATGTTCCGCTTTGGTCGTTCTCTCGTATTTCGATGACTCCTGCTCCGCCCATGTTGGAAAGTACTTTCATATGGGGATGTTTTTTCCCAGTCTCAGCAAAGAAGAGAGCATAGCCTATTGCGCTACACACAGGGGAAGGGAACTCTTTAAGGTCTTTTAGGCTCGACCCAACCCATATCACGGTCTTCATAGGCTCTATGCTTCTCATTTACCCTCATTATACCCGTTCGGTAATATACGTGCTAGAGCAATTTTTTGAAGGAGGAGCGGGGTGATGATGAGGGTCGATTTTTATCACTAGTTTCAACATGTAATACGTTGTATTTCAGTATTTTAGGTGAGATCTAGGGCGGAGGCCCTCTCATATATAGCTGATTAGTAACGACTAGAATGAATGGGGACAACGGACTAATGATCTATTCCCAATAGCTCCCAAAAGTTTTAAACTTTTGCTTTTGGAGAAATTGACTGGTGGCAATGCAGAAAAAGATAAAAATGCAGGAGATGTATTTCATCATAACTTTCCTCCTGTCTTTCTACCTTAGAATGACTTGCGCATTGCCGTCAACTGATGAAGATTTTTGCAAAAAAAAGCTCAATTGGGATTAAAAAATCATTTAATTTTGCAAATTAGCGCACATCAGTTATTGTTGTCGGTCTTCCAAAATAAAAGGATCTGAAAATGAAAAAAATAAAAGCTGTAACACTACGTTCCTTACTCTTTTGCGTTCTTCTTGTCAGCCTTTCCTCTTGCTCTGTAATCATGGCATCGAATAAGAGCGGAACAGGCATCAATACAGTTCAAGCCGCTAACACCCGAGGACAGATCATAGCAACAGGAGCTGCCACTATCATAAATACAGAAACTGATAGCAAAGGAAACACCATCGAGACGTACAAGATCCAAAAGGAAAAAGGATCGATTGCACGAGCTGTAATGCATGGTATCCTTGACATTTCTTCCTTCGGTATCTGGGAAGCTTTTGGTATTCCCATTGAGGTTGTTCTCAATAAAAAAGAGTATTTCGCTGTACGTATCACCTACGACAAATCAGGTACTATCACCAAAAAAGAATTGATCTAATCGAAGTTTCAATATGCGAAAAATGACCTAAATTCAAATGTCTTAGTCTTTCCTGCTGCATGAAATTGCAAGGATTACGTTCTAAGGCGGACAGGCAGTCGCATCAGGACAGGATTGGACGGGGGTGATTACTCCTGAGGTGTTGATCATGCCCACGTTTACGGAGCTTGCATCGCAGGGGCTTAGGTTGAAGAGTCCATCACCTGGATTTGTCAGAAGATAATCGGTGCTGCTGCTATTTCCAGAAAGAGTCAGGCAGGCTGTTGGGCCTGTTAGGGTCGAACCTATGAGTACGCCTAAGGCTGTATTGTCTGATAGAATATTGTCTTTAACTGAGCCTGCGAGGTTTGTGAATTGCTCAATATCCAGGCCGGCTGCTGCATTAGATGATAAGTTTTGGCAGTTGCTGATTGTATTATTAGAAATATCCAATGTGAGTGAATTGATGCCTGTAGGGGCATAGCTGATAATTCCTGTCCCTTCGCATCCATTAATTTTGTTATTTTTTATTGTTAGATTTAGGGCTGAGAAGTCTTGGTTGATCGCAATCCCATTGGATGCGTTTGCAATATTTGTAATGGCGTTGTCGTTAATTGTTATATTGCCGGTAGAGGTGAGCGTAGAGCTTATCACAGCGATTCCATTATCGTTGCAGTCTGCGATTGTGTTGTTTGTTGCAACAAGTATCAAATTATCAACTGGGGTCGCAAGAACTAATGCGGAGCCTCCATTATTTGACATGGTATTTGTAGATGCTGTGATATCGAGGTTAGTAAATGCACCTGAGGTATGTAAGTAAAGGGCATTCGATCCGTTGCCGGAGAACGTGTTGTCTTTCAACTTGATTGCGCAGTTATTAATAGTTCCATTCGAGATGATAACAAAGCTCGATCCCAGGCTTGACTGAGACCCGGTTCCGTTATTTATCATCGTATTGCTAAGCACGGCGATATCGGCATCCGTGACGTTATTGAAGTTAAACCGGATACTGCCTGTTGTATTGTCGCTAAAGGCGTTATTCTCAATCTGGACGCTTAAGGCATTGCTATCAGCTGATATCTCTAAAGGAACGCTAGAGATAGAAGTTTGGCCTTTAAACGTGTTATTCGAACAGGCTACGGCAGATGTCCCGCTAAGATCTAAAAAGACTCCGTTGACGTTATTTAAAAACTGATTGTTCGTTAAAGAGATGGAGGCTGCGCCTGAAAAGGATGCTTCTACTGCATAAGTGGTGGTATTTTCGATTGTGCAATAAGAGATCTCCAGGCTTTGAGGATCAACTCCATAGATCGCATCATTCATTGCAGATGTGATGTTAATCCCGCTGATGGCGTTATTTGTCGCCAAGGTAATTGCATTGCCCTCTGTATTGATATTGGTGTTTGTAATAATCGGAGCGGTGCTGCTTTGAGCGGGGAGGGTGATTTTTCCTTTCGTCGTTTGTATCAAATGGCTCACGCTGGAGCCCCAGAGTTTCTGGTTCGCTTTTAGAGTGATCCCTGAATCCATTCCTGTGGTTGTGCCATCGCCGGGGAATACATAGATGATGTCATTCGGAGAGGAGTTTTCTTGTGCTTGGGCAAAGCTTGGATATGGACTTTTGTATGTGCCCATGGAACTGCTTGTGTTATCGACAAATACAAAGAAGAATGGCTGGCCTGTTGCGGGATTGATCGCGATTCTATTTTGTTTCTTTTTCCCAACAACGATGATTTCATCTCTTCCAACGGGCTGGACCATTCTTGAGACGATTGCGTCAGCGCTCTTGCAAGAATTGCAGCCATTTGTTCTTTTAACACGCGATCTGCTTCCAAAAGGCAAAGTGAATGTCACCTGCCCTTGGAAATTGTTGCGAAACATTCTGTCGTACGAGTTGCTCAGCTCAAGCGTGATGTATTCTTTGTACATTCCAGCTAATCGCGCTTTTCCGCCCCAGGTGTTATGACCTATTTCCCCGATGTAATAATAGGGGCCGGCTGCTGCATAAAAATCAAAATTGTGAGATTTGCCGAAATGAAAACCGATCTCTGCATCTGCGCCTTTCATGGCGAATTGTTTCTTTTGGGTCAGGACCACGTTATGACCTGAAAATTTGTCGAATTTTATACCGTATGGCGATGTAATTTTTTTCCCTACCGGCAAATAGCCATTGATGCGGAGGTCTACGAACGTACCTAGCGTTTCAAGTCCAACCCCAACCTGGTTGTAATGGAGTTTCTTCGTGTTACGGTAGTCATAGTAGGTATTGAGTCCATAAGTTCTGCATCCCAAGAACCCCCTGAACCCAAGGCCTGCATTGGCTGCCATTTTCCCATGATCAAATACATGGCCGCGAACATCTAGAAATGGCATTAAGATTAAGCCCTGTGGGTCCGGTGCAAAAAATCCTTCAAGCGTAGTGTAGCCTTGAGAATATCCTATGCCGCCACCTTCGATATGTCGAACCGATACGCGATAATGCTTTTTGCCATCCTGACAGGTTCTTGCAGTTTCATCACTGAAAGTTGCAATAGTGGTAAAGCAAGCGAGAAAAAGAAGCGTGTAGGTAGACAGCTGTGACATAGGTATATTTAGGTTTTTATCCATCCATACCTAGATGTTTCTTTGGAATCAATTTTTTAATTATTTAGAGGTTTGTTTTTTGCTGAAAGAGCAAAAGGAAAAGCTTCCTGTCAAAAGTTCGTAACGTAACCTGTAACTGGAGATTTAAAGTTTACGTGACACTGCGAGCAGTGCAGAAAACGATTCACGCAGCATTTCGGGCAACTTTTTCCCGTTTCATGAAGAAATTAAGAGAAAGGAGCTTTTTCGCTTCTTCGTCTGAGAGCCACTGCTTTTGGTCGATAATGGTTTTATATTGCAGCTCGGCCACTTTTTCATCGATGGGATCGAGCTCTTTTGTAACGTAGAGGAATCCGAGGAAGGGGATAGCGCGTCTAGCGAGTTCTTCTTGGACGCTTTCAAGATGCTTTTTACCGTCGTCAATGAGAACCACTTGTTCGGGTGTCCAACCTAGCCAGTCTAGGTAGAGAGAAAGGATCTTCCCTTTGTTGTCTTTATCTTTTTTGTGGAAATCACCGCAGTAAAGAACTCCTTTTTCGAACGAAGGGGGAACAAATCCTCTTTGAACGGGGAAGATGACTTCTTTTTCTCCCTTAAAATTTAATCCTAACTCTTTCAAGTGCTGGGAGCGCCACTCTGGGATCGACTTAACAATGCCGGCTTGGTCCATCGCAAATGATGTAAATCCTATTGTTGGGATTCCTTTTTCATATAACGCGTCGACAAATTTGGGCCCGGATGGATCGAGGATTTGGAATTTTAGGTTTTCCCAAGCGACAGTGTCTTCTTCAGGTGTCCAGGCCCTCATTCCACCTGGTTTCCATCCGCTGCGCCAATTTTGCATCAAAGCATCTTTTGGATAGATCAATACATCGTCGATATCGAACATGACGAGGGTCTTCTCTGAAAATCCATCTGTGGAAATTTCATCAAGAGAGTGGATCGTTCGAATCTCGGAAAAGGCCGAGACAGTGGCTATCAAACAGCATATTAATTTGAACATAAAAGCTCCGATAAAAGTTAGCGCTTATTATAATGTGTGTATGTCTTTTTGTCGATATTAACTATTATACCGAAATTGTTTCAAAAATACTTCTTTGCTTTAGCAATCTGCCTTTCTTGGGAGCCTTTATCACTACGAGAATGAAGTGAAATAAATAATTTATTTTACATCGTCTACGACTCTTAAATGACCGATAAGGTCATGGAAAAATGGAGCGGACCAAAGGTTTAAGCTTTGTTTATCCGGGATGAACATGGCAATATCGGATTTTGCTAATTCCCAATCGATCTCATCTATTTTTGCGTGCAATCTTTTTACTAGCTCGCTTTCTCTGAATTTTTCCTCTGGAAGCAAATGCTTGGTTTGCCTCATTCGCTCTCTTAGATGAACTAAATTTACCGGTATGCCGCTTCGTATGTACCAGATCACATCATACCAATCTCGACCCTTAATCCGCTTTTGCCAGTTTCGGCAAAGTGCCGCATGCATTTTACCTGCGAAAAGATCGACGATGGCATAGGTAGAAACATAAAAGGGGACTGGGTTTTTGACTAATTTGCTTTCAAGAGGTAAGTGCAAAAGAGGAGGGTCGGTATCAATCTCGAGTTTGATCTGGATTTTTTGTTCCGGATGAATTCCCTTTATTTTGGATTTTTCATGGATAGAGAGCAGCATTGAGAGGGTATTTCCCTTCAAAAATGCAGACCAAATTCCCGTGTCTGTATTTTTTTTACGTAGATCAATATCAAGTTCAAACCCCATGGCCTTTAACTCTTGGTGCATTCCTTGCAGAAATGGATTAAAGTCAAAATCTGGATCGGGTTTCAGAAGGGAAAAATCGAGGTCTTCGCTATAACGATCTAATCCATATAAAATTCGCAGCGCGGTTCCGCCGTAAAAAGCTGCGTGTTGAAAAAAATGATGACGAGCTAGTCCTAGAAGGGCTGTTTGTTGTAAAATTTCCCTCAATTTATCGATTTGAGGCATGGCATCCGGGTAGCTGTTCAGCATTTGTTTAATGCTTGAATCGAAACTCATAGTACACCTACCAATTCTGCGAGGTAATGGACGTGCTTGGCGCGGTAAGATTTGGCTATATTTTCTAACAGCTCTTTGTTTAGCTTATGGAAGCATTCACGATCGATGCGTTTGGATTCTAACAATTCATCCTTAAGCTGCTCTTTATTTAAGTGCTTACATGTTTTAAAGACTGTGTCGGCCAATGCTTTTTCGGGACTTGCTATTAAAAATCCTCCTGGAAAGTCTGGAGATTTTTTTTGTGTGATCCCAATAGAATAACTTTCCGAAGATAAAGTGAGGTATGCAAAATCTCCGACAGGGGTATGATACTCTTTGTTTCTCCCTAACGTCATGCTTGTGACTGTATGTACTCGTTCGGGGATCATTCCATAAAAGGATAAGGCCCATTCCATGCTTACATAGGAAGGACCGTAGAGTAAGTTTGCTACCTGCTCAAAGGGAATAACTTTCGCAGATCCGTGTGTAATTTTTTCACTGATCAGATAGAAGCCATTTTTTAGTCGGATTAACTCTTCATTTTTCACCATTCGCAAAATAGCCTCTCGAGGCTTCTTATAATCAGCCAAAAGCTGCAGAAGTGTTTGGGCGTCAATATAGGGTGTCTCAACGAGTTTTAATCTATTGCTCATACCCCTCCTGTTATTTAGGGCTTTTTCTTCATTCTACCAGAATTCCTATTTAAAATGGGAATTTTGGTAAAAATTGACCTTAAATTTAGCCAGAATTCCTTTTATTTATGGGAATTCTGGCTGAAAATGTACCCAAATAGAGTTTAATTCGGATTTTCATTATAAAATAAAATTTAACATATTGGTTGTTAATGAGTTGTGATTGAAATTTTCTTAATAGAAAGTCAATTCAGGTTTTTATTATTTCAGATAGTAACGACCTCGCGAGGGAAAATTTAGGACGAAGCAGAAACTAAGATTTATTTTTTGGCTGGAATGCTGGCATTTTTGAATGTTGATGTTGGCGTAGGGCAGCGGGGGTTTTACGTCGTAAATAAGATTGGTCCAGATGGCATTTTGGAGGATATCGGCAACCTGTGATCGATGCGATTAGAGGAGTTGTCAAAGAGATGAGTGCAGAAAAACGTCCGCCGTGTACCCAGTAGGCTGCTTTTTCTAGTTACAGTAAAATGATAGGGCATTGGGTATTTTCTTAAATTCTATTGTACTACAGCGTGGGATATTGTACTTTTTTTGAAAAGCAGGAAATCATAAGTCTATCGGGCTCAATTACTTTCAAGGTTGTGAGCCAATTGAAGTTATTGGAATGAGCTGAAAATAATTGTGCATCCGAGTTCTTGACTCATTGGCACTTATGGAGTACTTTGTAAGTGCTTTTTTATTTTTGGAGGGATTACAACATCATGAAAAAATTATGTTTGTTTATACCGAAGTTGTCTCAAAATTTGGCCGCCAGGCGGGTTCAAAGCGCCGCAAATCGATTTCCCCGAAGAGGGTCGTATAAGTCAATACTAGCCCTCTTCAGGGAAATCGATTTTCGGCAGCTTTCAATCCCTCCTGGCGGCCAAATTTTGAGACAATTTTGGTATAGCTTTGTCATCATGGCCAGTGCCTGCTTGGATGTCTTTGCGGCGCCAATACATTCCTACCAGGAATTGACATCCGCAATGCGAGAGGGGAATCGTTTTGTATTTTTGTTAGATCTTCAGGAATGCACGGGAAATCCGAGCATGCCGATAGGATATTTGATTCCCACGACAATGATGTTATTACCTGCAACGCAAACAGCTTCAGAGCGCGTTGCTACTTCCTTTTTGCAATTTACCGATCATTCGGGAAATCCAACTTATGAATATGTCAAATTTACCCTCAATTCAGATGATTCTGTTGTCGTTAGAACGACTTTTTATGACCCGAAAAGTTTCCAGCCAATAGGACCTGTGCATACGGTCAATTGTTCCATGGGAAAGGGCCTAGAGATATTCTCAGAGTGCGCTCCCTAGCAGCCTGTGCTAGCCACGAGTACTGCCGGGACCAAATGATCGGTGTTCAATGTGTAGCTTTTATGCAGCCCAGGGCCAATTTTTGAAACAGTTTCGGTATGCTCGTAACATGAGGTGCTTTATCCGTCGAATTCGATCATGGTATTTTTGAGGGATGATCCGTTTGATTGTTGTGACTGTATGGTGCTTTACTCTAAACGGAAATAGGACCGCAAAAGAAATCATGGGTTCCATAACCAATCTGAGAAAAAATCTCAGGTCGTCTTTAGAGACAAATTTCCAAACTTGATACCGGTTGAACAACAATTCAAACCATTTAAGACGCAAGAAATAGGGGACGAGAATCTCAGAAGGTTGATCAAGTGTGGGGAGAACCGGATAATTTAACTTTTCTCCATGGGAAAACCATCTTTGAATTTTAATCGCTGGGTCTTTTTCAAAGTATTTTGGTATTTGAACCCACACATTCGGCCGCATATCGACTTCGATGTAAAAACGGCGTCCTTCGGATTGGATGCAACTTATATTCGTAAAGCCGTGGGCACCTAAAACTTTGCCGATGTGGCTCAGCTCATCAAATATCTGTGGTTCGACAAAGTTCAGAGGGCGATAGGTCCTCAAAAGGGAAGGCCCGAACTTGTTCAAGCACACTTTTTCTACTTTTGAATGACTAAAATGAACAAGGTCTTCTCCCAAATATAAGGCTGACAGGTCCAGCTCGATCCCTGATATTTTTTTTTGGATCAGGACGGGTTTATCAAAGAGTTCCGCCTTTAACTGGGCAAGATCGGAGGGGGCATTGCATTCAAAAACTCCATACCCGCCTCCGGAGGAATCGACTTTAAGAAATACCGGGTAGCCCAATTGATCAGCCCCCAACAGAGCCTCGGTGATGTTATTAGCGACAAAAAATGCAGGGGTATTGACTCCTCCCGAGGATAATGCTTTTGAAAGACCGATTTTTGAAAAGAGATGAGAGAAGTTTTCTTCCCTGCGGATGGGCAATAGTTTGAGCTTGTCTTCCAGGGAAAGAGAGGACTCTGAGATCTCTGTCAATGTGCCATCATCGGTCACTATAATCCAATCATAGCCCTTTTTCATTCTATGGCTAATGGCAGGTATTAGGAGTTGATGGTGGGGGACTACATCGCAATTTCTAACATGTTTACAACTTTTCATGAGCGGAGATGAAGTGATGACGTCCACACAAAACCCAGCTCTTGATAGCAATTGAGGCAGTGTCCATGCCAAGGAATGAACTCTCCCAATGAGAAGCGCATTTCGCAACTGTTTCCTATTCATAGCGGTAAAATGACCAAACCGATTTTTTTAGATTGTCTATGTGTATAACAATGAGTGTGTTTTTCTGAAATATTTAATACGGGATGTCATTCAAGAGTTGGGATTTTAGCTGCTTCATGAACCTCGCCTTAGTTTTTTTTGTTGATTCTCCGGCCATCAAATATTCCTGGAAAACATCAGATTCACTCTGTAGACTTTAGCGATCTTGGCAATCTGGGGTCACCTAAGGATTTTATCTCTCAAAAAAATATGACTACCAAAATTTATGCGTTACACGGTTTTCTGGGGCTGCCTTCAGACTGGGATCTATTAGGGCAATGTGTTAGCGAACCGTTCGAGGCTTTGGATCTGTTTTCCTTGTCCCATCCAAACAATGGACTCTATAAATGGGGCCATGCCCTAAACGACTACGTTGCGAAACAGCCCGCAGATAAACGCATACTCCTCGGCTATTCTCAAGGCGGACGTCTTGCGATGCATGCTCTTGCCAATGCTCCCCAGCTCTGGGCAGGGGCTATTATTGTTTCTGCGAGTACCGGTCTCAAAGTTAAAGAGCAAAGAGCTTCGCGTTTAGAAATTGATAGCAATTGGGCTCACAGGTTTTTAAAGGATCCCTGGGAAGGATTGATTGAAGATTGGGATCGTCAACCTGCCTTTCAAGGACACAAGCCTTTATTCCATAGGAAAGAAGAAGATTATGTAAGAAGCAATTTGGCTAGCGCTATCGAGGGGTGGTCCGTGGGAAAGCAGGATGACCTGGAAGAGCCTTTGTCCAAAATGCCCATTCCAATTCTTTGGATAGCTGGAGAAAAAGATCTTAAATACATCCAAATAGCAAAACAGATGGCGGCTGTGCATCCCTATTCTTCCTATTGGATTGCTCCAGAGGCCGGTCACCGCGTGCCTTGGGAATGTCCGCAACTCTTTTTAAAACAGATCCATTCATGGATACAGAATGTGTCTTCGCAAGCAGTCTCATCATAGTTCTTGCTCCTTCAAGAATCTCTAGACACAATCTGCTTCTTCCTATAACTTTTTCCAATATTAGTTTTTTTGAGGCTGCAGAATGTTGAACAAGTTTTTTTTGTTTTTGTTGCTTTTGTGTGCCGCAAGTTATGGACATGGAGATGAAATGAAACGAATGAATGACCAAGTGGTTGTCATAACTGGAGCTTCGAAGGGAATTGGCAAGGAGATGGCCAGGGTCTTCTCACGAGAAGGTGCAAAGCTTGTTTTAGTAGCGAGAAATGAGGAGCCGCTAAAAGAGATTGCTTCTGAGCTCGGTGCAATTTATGTGGTTGCTGATGTGAGAGACGAAGTGGGAATGGCAAGGGTCTCAGATGCAGCTCTTGAAAAATGGGGAAAAATCGATGTTCTTCTCGCAAATGCAGGGATCTGTCTCGAGGCGAAGCTGGAAGAAATGACAATGGAGCAGTGGCAGGAAACGATTGATGTGAATCTCAAGGGGGCGTTTGTGTCGATAAAATCTGTGCTTCCAGCGATGAAGACGCAAAAAAGAGGTAAGATAGTCGTTACTTCTTCTGTGACGGGACCTGTCGTCGTTATGCCTGGTTTTTCTCATTATGGGGCATCTAAAAGTGGGGTTGCTGGACTTGTGCGCACAGCTGCAGTGGAACTTGCCAAATACCACATCAATGTGAACTGTATCGAACCGGGTAACATCGTTTCTGAAGGAATGCTAGCCTTGGGAGAGGAACATGTTCAGCAGCACCTACAGGCGATTCCGTGGGGGCGTTTAGGAAGTTCTGAGGAAGTTGCTTATTTAGCGCTCTTCCTTGCATCAAAAGAATCGGATTTTATCACAGGTCAGGGGATTGTGATCGATGGCGGACAGACACTTCCGGAGAGCCACTTTTTACCTTATTAAAATGGGAATGCGATGATCTTAAAAATGACGGCTTGTTTCGCTCAAGGGTACAGGAGGATTGTTCTCCAACTCATTGCGGCGCTTGCGTTTTTTTACTCTTGCAATCTACAGGCGAAAGTCTATGACTGCTTCATGTTTTTCAATGAGATCGAACTGCTCAAAATGCGGCTGGAAGAGTTGGACGAGGTGGTGGATCATTTTGTCCTTGTCGAGTCTATAGAAACGCAAAAAGGCGATCTAAAGCCTCTTTTTTTTGATGAAAACCGCGCCTTATTCGAGAAATATCTCCCCAAAATTATTCACGTAAAGCTTGAGGAAAGGCATCCTGAGATGGAGTTATGGGAGAGGGAAAACTATCAACGCAGGGGCATTGCTCGCGGTCTTAAAAACTGCAAACCTTCCGATATCATTCTCATTTCAGACCTGGATGAAATCCCTCGTCCCGAATTGATTCCATCCATGGTGGAGCCGCTTCGGGAACGCAGCGCTAAGTTGTTAAAAGAAGGAAGAGGGAAGCGGTTTAAAAAACACACTAAAAAAGGTCCGCACAAGAAGGAAAAAATGTTCTATCTGGACGCCGCCAGGGGATTTCAAATGCCCTACTACTGGTATCAGCTCAACAGATTAACAGGCGGTGAATGGGTTGGCACAGTGGCAACAACCTACGAGATGGTCCAAAAGTTTGGAGTTCAGCATTTTCGCGATTATAGATGGAAATTTCCGAGGGTCCTTAATTCCGGCTGGCATTTTACGTGGATGGGAGGAAGGGATAAAATTCGGATGAAAATGAAGAGCATCATCGAAGGGGAGGATGAAAAAAAAGCGGATGCCTCAGATGCGGAAATTGATGCATTGATCGATAGATATCCCCCCTCGCCGATAGACAGCAGTTTCCCCAAGTATGTACATCGCAATTTCGACTATTTGAAAGAGCAAGGATTCATTGCGGATTTATACCGAAAATGATTCAAAAGTTGGCCTACGGCTGCAAGGCAAGCTCCCGCGGTCCGACGATCGCAAGTACCTTTGTATTTCTAATACTAAGGTACTTGCGATCGATCGAACCCCGGGCTTTGACGCGGCCGTAGGCCAACTTTTGAATCATTTTCGGTATAAGCCCTTGAATTCTGCTCAGCTACGGTGATATGCTCCGACTCGTCTCAAATTTCTTAGGCACAAAAATCAGCGGGTAGCATTCATGAGCAGAAAAAAGAATTACGCCTTCATTTTTTTAGCGTTCGGCCTGAGTTATTTCATCACTCCATCTACTGCCCAGGCATCTCTTAACTATCCCAATTGTCAAGACAATCCGTATCTCAATGACCAAATGCAGTGTCGGATTGCTCCGTATCTTCTCCCCTTAGACCATCCGATGAAACCAAGGCTGGATGCCATTTTTTCAAGCTCAAGGGTCATTGAAAACGAAAGATCGCTCCTGGATGCTGGATTTAGCATTATTGCAGGTCCGATGCCTGTGAGTTTTGTGATTGTCGCGCGTCATCCATCGGTCCCAGGTTATGTCTTTAAAATGTATCTCGATTCAGAAAGCCGCAGCCGAAAAGACATCCCCCATTGGCTGTCACTTGCAAGGCGCTGTGATGGCGCCAAAGGAATACGAAAAATCATTAAAAAAGAGAAAATCCGCCATTTCGCAGTTCCGGACAAATGGCTATATGTTCTCCCTGTTTATCCCTTTTCCAACGTTTTGAACCCTGAACCTATTATCCTGATGGAAACGGACATGGACCTCGAGAGTTACGAAGTGACAAAACAAATGTGGCAAACAGTTGTCACACGTAAGCATCTAGATGAGCTTTACTCTATTCTAAAGCATGGCTATGGCGGGAGGGGGACAGTATGTCTGTCAATTAATGTCCCTTATACAAAACAGGGGAAATTCGCATTTACAGATACCGAAAGTCCTAAAGCCGAGCTCGAGCTAAAAAATGTGAAAAAGTATCTTTCTAAAGAGATGCAGCGTTATTGGGATCGCCTTATCAAGGACAATCCCTAGTCAATCAACTTCAAGGAGATGTAAGTGGGTAACAGAAAAAAATATAAGATCATATTTTTCGCCTTAAGTCTGGGTGGTTTTATAACTCCGCTTGCGGTCCAGGCAGCTCTTGATCATCCCAACTGCAAAGATCACCCTTTTCTCAATGATCAAATGCAGTTTCGGATCGCCCCCCATCTCCTACCCATCCATCATCCGATGAGGGCCGTTCTTGATTCCATCTTTTCAAAATCAAGGGTCCTTGAAAATGAGAGAACACTCATCGATGCAGGATTCTCCATTATTGCAGGACCGATGGCCTTGAGTTTTGTGACCGTTGCGCGTCATCAGCTAGTCCCAGGCTATGTTTTTAAGTTGTATCTTGATTCCGAAACCAGACAGCGAAAGGATATCCCTCATTGGCAATGGCTTGCAAGGCGATGCGATGGGGCTAAAGGAATAAGAAAAATTATTAAGCGTGAGAATATCACCCATTTTGTCGTTCCTGACAAGTGGCTCTACGTTCTTCCTGTTTATCCTTTTTCAAGTAGTTTGAACCCTCAACCTCTCATTTTGATGGAGACGGACATGGAGCCTGTAAGCCCGGAGGTCACAGAACACATGTGGAAAACAATCATAACGCGTGAGTATTTGGATGAACTTTACACCATTTTTAAACATGGATATGGCGGGCAGGGCACCATCTTTTTGACCAACAATGTCCCTTTTACCAAACAGGGAAAATTTGCATTTACCGACACCGAAGATCCTCGAGAAGTGCTCAAGTTAAAACATCTTCAGCACATAAAAAAGTATCTTTCTAAAGAAATGCAACGCTATTGGGATACTCTGATCAGTGACGCGCCAACCAAATAAGTTCTTAGAAATTTTGGTTCGTATCGGCCATAAAATTGCTGTTGTTCGCTAAGGTCATGTAAGGGCTCTTTGCAACCCGACGTTTGCCAAAGGAATAGGTGATTCCAATATAGATATCTGCTCCGTAGTTCTTAGCCGGAACAACACCAGATCCGCCTCTTGGCGACATGTAGGATGCATGCCCTTCAAAACTGAGGGAATGTGTGAATGGTATGGAGAACTGGGTTCCCAGGATAAAACGGCCTGTTCTTCCCGATGTATATATCAGACCTCTCTGATAGGGTGTTCCCACCCAAAGCATCGCGTAACCGTTCGTTTTAAAATAATGGCTCCAAAATAAATTGACTTGGCTGATCCCTTTAAATTTGAGAGGAATATGCTGCGCATGTTCATGAACGGATCGGAACCCATAGGTTCCCCACACTCCAAGCTCATTACCTCCCTTGAAGAGATAACCAAATTGGCCTCGGATCTGATCAAAGAAAGGATCCACGGCAAAAAGTCCAAAATTCTTGTTCAACATCCAATCGTATGCAACCCCGGCATTCCATCCACATGATCTAGGGGTTTGATAAGAGACGGCTACAGTTATGAAACCTTGCTGCTCAAGTGTTTTTGAATTTTTATAAGGCGTAGAAGATCTTCCGGCCCAATCGTAAAGGCCATAGCTGCCTGCTAGCTGCGTTGAAAATGTTCTGGCAATGGGAACAGTCAAGTTGAGCGCTGTCAAGGCCCCAAAGGAGTTTTGCCAGCTTCCTGAGTAAATGCCGCGAAAATCATCTAATCCCAAAGAGAGGTCGATTTCAATGGGGCAGCAAGATTTATAAAATAGAGGAGATGACTTTTGACAGGTGGGAGGGGAAATTTCTTCTGCATTGCCAATATGACAACCCAAAAAGGGGAGAACGCAAAGCAAATATCGAAAGTTTCTAGCCATAATTCCTCAAAGAAAAAGTTTGCAATTTTTGTTTCTTCGTGTTTATAAAAGATTCATTTTACTTGGTCAACGGATTATTTATGTGGATGATAATCATGCAGTTGTTGGCGTTTGTTTTTTGCACGGCTCTTTGGGGAGATGAAGAAGAGTGTCTTCGCAACATCAGACAGGTGACATTTCCGTCCATGGGGTTCGAAAAAGCGGGGGAATCTTATTTTTCTCCAAATGGCGAATCGATCATTTTTCAGGGAGTAGCACGAGGAGAAAAGTACTATCAGATTTATACAATGGATTTATCCACGTTTGAGGTGCGGAGAGTGAGCAATGGAAAAGGGGCCTGCACGTGCGGTTTTTATAAACCGGATGGGAGCAAAATTCTTTTTGCCTCAAGTCATGAGGCACCGCCTGATGCTCCCTTAGAAAAAAAGGAAGATCCCTCGCGTTACCACTGGGAATTGACACCTTATATGAACATCTACGAGGCGAATATAGATGGTTCCTGTTTGAAGAAATTGACATCAGGACCTGCCTACCATGCAGAATGCGCCTACTCTCCCGATGGTCGATCGATCGTCTATGCTAGCAATGAAAGCGGGAGCATGAATCTATATATCTGCGATGCGTATGGGAGAAATATTTGCCAATTGACAAAGGACAACAATTGTTACAATGGCGGCCCGTTCTTTTCTCCAAGCGGTGATTGGATCGTTTTTAGAGCTGATCGGCAAGAAGAAGATATGCTGCAAATCTATCTGATCCGTCCGGATGGATCTGAAGAAAGGCAGCTAACGTGTAATCCTTATGTAAATTGGGCCCCTTTTTGGCACCCAAACGGCAGAGTGATTGCTTATACGACCTCTAGACATGGCCATAGAGCTTACCAGATTTACTTGATCGATATTGAAACCGGTCGCGAGTGTCGTTTGACCTATAGCTCTACATTCGAGGGGCTTCCAAGTTTTAGTGCCGACGGAAAGCAGATCACATGGACATCAAAACGGGGAGATGGAACATCTCAGGTCTTTATTGCGGATTTTGTTCTGCCAACCTACTTGGCCCTATAAGCGGAGGAAGAGAACCTGTCCCAGAAAATTTTTCGTCGATTTCAGGGATTATTTTGGCTGCTTTTCGATAAAATTCAGTGGTTAATGTCAACCAGCGCATATTAACCCCTGAATTTGGATCGAAAATCGGTTCAAAAGAACCCAAAAATTGATTGAAACATTTTACAGGGATAGGTTCATATGCTGAAATTACTTTTGTGCCTTTTGGCCACATGCTGTGTTTATGGGCAAAACCAAACGTCTTACGTGACATATCCTCTTCCAGAGGATTCATTGCCATTTCGCCTATCTGTAGAGCAAGCCTCTTTTTCCCTGCCGAACGGACTTCAGTCTTACGTGATGGGCCGCTACAAAGACGAGTGGCTTTTACTGGCCGGTAGAACTTATGGCCTTCACGGTTTTCTAGGGGACACCTTTCCTGTATCTTCTCAAAACACAGAGGCCTATGTTGTGAATTTAACGACCGGGTCTATTGTTTCCAGGTCGCTAACTTCAAAATCAGCAAAACTAACGCAAGAGCAGATCGATCAGTTATCTGTGACAAACGCACTTTTTTTCCAAGGGGAGGGAAGCAATACCCTTTACGTCGTCGGTGGGTATGGCATCAACACGGCAACAGGCAGCTATGACACTAAATCGGTCCTAACCGCAATCGATGTTCCCAATTTAATCAGATGGGTCAAACGCAAGCCAAAATCCAAAAGCGTTGCTAAGTGCATTCGTCAAGTGACGGACCCTATTTTGCAAGTTACCGGTGGGGTCTTAAGACAATCAGATCCCCATCAGCCCTATCTTCTGGGGCTTGGACAGAATTTTTCAGGACGCTATGTCGATACAACTTCAAATGGCGTCTACACACACCAAATTCGCCCCTTTCAAATCATCGACACCGGAAAAAAACTGTTGGTGCAGCCCTACTCTCAGCCAGTACCGGTTTCGACATATAGGCGCAGGGATCTAAACATCGTTCCTATCATTAAAAAGAAAGGGAAGGGACTAGAGCAATCTTTTGTGGTCTTAGGCGGTGTTTTTACACCGGGCAATGATTTCGGAGCTTGGACGATCCCCATTGAAATTGCGCCGGATGGCTCTTCCTCAATGTTAAACCCAAATGGATTTGCCCAAGGAATGAACAACTACCAGTGCCCGCATGTGGGGTTGTATTCCAATAAGACAGACGATATGTATACGCTGCTTTTCGGTGGAATCAGTTTCCTCTATTCCGTAAATGGAGGATTTTATTCTCCAGGAGGATCCTTTTTTCCGGATAGCGAGCTCGGATTTACAAATGATATCACCACTATCCGGATAGATTCTTCGGGCCGCTACCATCAGTATTTTATGAGCGCGTCGTATCCTGTCATCACGCCTACTTTCGGAACAACTCCCGGACCTGAGCTTTTATTCGGGGCCGGGGCAGCATTTTTCCCCGTAGACAAATTGCCTCATTATCCAAATCAGGTGATCGCATTTGATCAACTTGGATCGTCCCCGATTTTACTTGGATATATCGTTGGAGGGATCCAAAGTTCCATGGCAGAAACAGAAAGCGAGTTTGGAAATGTCGACACGCATGCATCAAACTATATTTTCAAAGTGACGCTAATCCCTAAGTAAATTAACCTTACGCAGTATTTTTGATGGTTCGTTTATGAGATGTTCTTTTTTCGTTCTGTTGTTGCTTTTATCAGCCCATCTACTTAATGCTGAGGAAAATTTTATGTCGATGCCAATTTTTACACCTCCCGGGGAAGCTTGTTTGCAAGTGGAAGCTTCTGAAGTTCCTATTCACGAAATTTTGTCTGAGGAAACGCAATCGATCATCGATCGGATGTTCGAGGTAGCAAGAGGGGAGAGATCGAGCACCGAAAAAAGGTTCATGATTGGTTTAGCCGCGCCGCAAATTGGAATAGCTAAACGAATTATTCTAGTTGACGTTGGAGTTGGGAACGACAGGGAAAACCCTGGTGAGCTCGTAGCGTTCATCAACCCGGAAATCGTTTGGCATTCTGAAGAAAAAGATGAGCAAAGAGAAGGGTGCTATTCAGTAGATAGCCATGTGGTGGGAATTGTTTCTAGGTCGCTCTCCATCAGATTCACAGCATATGACAGAGAGGGAAATCCCATTGCTGAAGAGCTTTCCGGGTTCACTGCGAGGATTTTTCAGCATGAGGTCGATCATTTATTTGGCATAAGGTTTCCCGATCGCGTTGGGAGTGAAGGGACGCTCCACGTGGTCGAAGCCGAGGAATGGCCGGAATATCGGGAAAATTGGAAAACTTGGGAACGTAAATGCCCTTGGGAGACTTGGCTTTTGATGAAAGAAGGTAAACCGTATTCCCTTCCCAATCCAAAAAAGAACTAATTTGAAAGCGAATAGGAAGATTTTATGACACATGCAGTTCATTCTGGGCAACTTTTTCCACATCTCGGGACGTTTTTCAAATCCATGGAGACAGACTCTGTACTCCAAGATAAAATTAGTAAAATAGATGCGTGGCAGATCGAGCTGATCGGTCTTGCTATCGTCAATCAGATTTTGCCGAATTTGGGAAGCGACGGGAAAGCGCGGGTCGAACAAAGGGTGCTTGAAATGACAGGAAAGCTCGCTGAGTTATCTATGTTTGAGCTTGCCACATTAATGGTAGCGCCTTTTCTAGAAATAAAAGAGAAAGATCCATTGCGTCTTTCTAAAGAGAAATTAGCCCTTTTTGGCCATGCGTTACTTGTGCCGGTTCGTCAAGCTATCACTCAGGCTCTCTCAATTCCTATTGATTTTCTGGACAGAGGCTTGCGTTTTCAGTTATCTGAAACTGTCCCCACAAAAATTTTAGAAGAGAGCGCCGAGAAAATTGGCATTAAGATCACTGCTGATGATGTTCCTTTTAACTACTGCATTACCTTGAATCTGGATAAAGGGTTAAGCCATAAGTATTCCACTCTGGTCTTTTCCCTCACACAGACATGTGGAGGAGCAGAGTTTTCGAAGCGATTCTATTCCATTGAAAAAGAGAACAATAGGATATCCAAACTCTAGTACCTAGTTGATAAAGTCTTTACCGTTTGGGCTTGTGTTGCAGCCCAAATGCCAAAAACTTTGTTGACTGAGTACTAAAGTGACGGCGATTGGTCCCATCGCCGTTTTTTGGAAATGCTATTTAAGCGGCCTTTTTCCTGGTCCGGGGTATCCGGCTGAGTCCCATCGCAAATTCGCCATTGCCCGGCACATTTGCACAAGGACACAGGGGATGAAGGTGATGGAGATTTTAGGCGCGATCACCGCCAAAAATGGCAAGACCCCGATTGTCATCAGCTATGATGTGCGCATCATGAAATTCGCAGATAGGATCGTCCGCCTTGAAGACGGACGCATTGTTCAGTAGATGAGAGGTGCTCTTAGAAGAGCGTGCGCTCTCCTTCGGACTGTTTTGCCGTTTCTATGAATTCTTGGCACAGCTCCATGGCGCTTGAGAGAATCTGTTTCAGTTGTGGTAAGAATTCATGAAAATGCTTTTCAGACCATTGATCTTCCTGAACTCCATTTGCATGAAGTCTATACAATTCTCCCCAAACGTATGTCTTATGCGCTTCAGCAGAAGAATTAATTAAGTGTTTAATTTGATCGTAATCTTCAGGAGAAACATCTTCTGCAATTAGCACAGAGTCTATCATCCTGATGCATTCTGTTATCTTCGGCGAGTCAACCAAGTGATCGTTTATCATTTTTGCATTCGCAAATTCAAGCGTTATTAAATCTGATGTGTGGTCAGAAATAAACCGGGGGTCTGCTGGGTCCATTAAGGTTAGTTTATGGTTGACACCTGATAAGAGGAACTCACATTTGGCCTTCTCTAATAGCAGACGCACAAAGATTCTTTGAAACTTGCGTGCCCTCTGAGATATAGCATCCATTTCTCTATACCTTTCTTGGATGAGGCCTATAACTAGCTGGTAAACTGGAAGATACTCACTTTTTAAGCAGCTGTCCATCTCATCAAGTACGCTTGCCAAAGCATCATCAACAGCCGTAGATGATATCATGACTGCAATCCCAGATAAAACCTGAATGATGGTCTCGACTTCTTCAGGTGAATGGATCGGTAGGAGAGGTTTTGAGACATGTTCAAAATGGCTGCTCTTGCATATCGCGAGCTGCTCTTCGTTTTTCTTAGAAGCTTTCCAGGCCTTGTCGAGGGAGGAATTTGGATCTTCATAATAATCTCCGCAAAGATTCCTCATTTGACTGTCTAGTTGCGATTTCTCTGAATTCAAATAATTGGAAATGATGGAGACTGCTTCTCTAAGAAAAGTTGCGTTAAACTTGAAAGTTGTGTTCCCTTGGAGGTAATCCTTGGAAAACGCACAGCAAACAACTTTCCAGCAATTGCTTGGGTGGGTTGCGCATAGAATTTGGAACGTATTTTTAATTTCTGCTAACTGGGGATGCTGCATTATGTAGAGTTTTTTAAAGAAAAGGGCGTTGCTCAGTTCTTTATTTGCAGCCTTATTGACTCCGCTCAAGTTGAGCAAACTGTAATTATCCCTACAAATAATTATCTGACCGATTATCTGACTATCTATATCACGGTTTAATGCTGGAAAAATGGACATTTTATATCTCCTTTTATTGTTTGTTTTAACTTAAAGTTATATTATAGTTAAAATTACAATTATATTTCAACTAAAAAATTTAAATATTTAGTTCGAATGACATTTATTTAATAATATTTTTAAATCATCAGATTGGCACTGTAAATCAACGGTTTAGACACCTTCTACCCTTTGCATTAAATTAAATATTATATACATGTAGAAGAGGAGAAACCTCCCAGTTAGCCCAGCAACAGATAGCTCTCATCATTTGGATGAGATCGTCGAATGGGGTATACTGCGCTGTAAAAAGCTCTGCCCCATAAAAAACGGCGGTTGGTCCAATCGCCGTTTTTTGGAAATGCTATTTAAGCGGCCTTTTTCCTGGTCCGGGGTAGTCGGCTAAGCCCCATTGCAAATCCCCCATTGCCCAGCACATTAGCGCATGTAATGATCGGATCGAAGAGGATATAGAGGGCTGTGATCAAAGAGAGCATCAACGGGTTAAACCCTAAATATTGCTCCAGGATCGGAAGCATGACGAGGATTCCACCGCCAGGCACTGCAGCGACTGAAAATTTCGCCAGAACAAAATAGCTCGCAAAGATCAGATAGCTCATAAAAGCGGGCTCTCTGACGCCAAAGCTCTTCATCACAGCAAACGCAAAGATCGGGATAGCAAAGCAATCTCCAATCAAGTGGACATTGACTGTGACGGGGATGATGGAGCGTGCTAGATCTGGGTTTTGAGAGTTTTTTTCTGTTCCGAGAAGGGTAAGCGGCATCGCTGCAGCGCTCGACATGCTTCCAAAACCCGCGATTGCGGCAGGAAGCATATTCTTAAGGCTTTGTACAAATGAGGAACTTCCTCCGCGGTTTGCCAAAGAGTAGATTAGGGCGATATAGGCAAGCAGGGAGCAAGCGATCATCCCAAAAATCATTCCATAATTCTGAACGATATAGCCTATCATATTGTCGTGATACATTTTTATGATGAACCCGGCAATGAACAGCGGGATCAAATATAAAAAACCTTTCAAGACACGGGCTATGACTCGATCTAACCATGATGCCATTCTAGCTGCAAGCATGGGCTTCCACCTGCCCAAAATAATTCCTGTCCCAAGCCCTGCAAGCATTGCAGTGCCATTGCCAATTAACTTAGGCAATAGGATTTGCCAAGTTGGCTGCAGTTCCGCTCCCTCAGTTGGAAAGGGCATTGTCAGATCAAAGCTGTAAGCAACATGGCCTAAGAAAAAGCTGATCATTGTCGATAGAAAATTGGACGCGCAGATTGCGGCTAAAATGATTAAAATCATTTTGGAAGCGTTTTTCGCAAATCCCACAGTTGTCTTGAACAGCAGGCCAAAAATGATCAGAGGCAAACTAAAGACGATGAGGGACTTGATGGACAAGCTCATTGCATAAAGCAGTGATTGAGCTTTCAGGGGGATCCAGGGATGCAGCACCCCAATAAAAATAATGAGCGCCAATAAAATAAATGGCATTTTACGAAACATGACTAATCTCCTTTTTTTTGAAGTAAATTTTGATAAAAATGTGGAAAAAAAGGATATAGCTTACCGGCGGACGCCGGTCGTCGTGAGGGTCAAAGAAAGAGTTCTAACAGATAGAACAAATGAGCTTGAGTACATGTTTTGTTTCATTAACCTCATTGTAGCAGATTTTCAGAGTATCAACATAGAATTAAAAAAATGTGCTATATACAGATGCATTTTGAGCTGTTAGACAAGCTCTTTATATTGTACGATGGGGTAATAAATGTAGATTTCTGGTTTAGACTCATGTCAAAAAAAATCTTAATGGTTGCGGGTCCCAATGGGGCTGGCAAGACTACACTGGTCCAGAGGTTAATTATTAATAGCTCAATGCTTTATGAGTTTATTAATGCTGATGATATTGCTAAAAGCCTTGCCCCTCTCCATCCCGAAAGCATGGCGTTAACAGCCAGCAAGTTAATGATTAATAGACTTAAAGAACTCCTGGATGCCAACAAGAGCTTTGCATTTGAGACGACCGCTTCTGGCATGAATTATTTGAGACATCTTAGGCTAGCCCAATCGAAGGGTTATGAAATCAATCTTACTTATCTATGGCTTGCCAACCCTGAACAGGCGGTCAAACGGGTGGCTCAGAGAGTCAAGCAAGGAGGACATTACGTCCCTGAACAGGTAATCTTTAGACGATACCACTTAGGACTTAAGAATCTAATAAAATATTACATTCCCCTTGCAGACAGAGTTCTTATTATGGATAATTCTTCCGAAGAATCTGTGGAGAGAATAGTCGCTAGGAAAAATGGAGACAATTCTTTAGAGGTCCTGGATAAAGATATCTGGAGAGAAATGGAGGAGATTGCAGATGAATGATAACCTTACTGAAATGATTCTCAAGGCGCATAAACAAAGTTTTCAAGCAGCCTTTGAGACTGCAGTTCGTACGGGTACAGCTCTTGTTTTTGCAAGGGACGGCAAGATTGTCGAAGTGAAGCCTCCATTTCGATATGAACTTGTTCCTATCAAGCCAGCCAGCAAGAAAAAGCTTAAGAAATAAAGGTTTGGATTCATAGTGAGATGGACCTCCATTCACCTCTCAATATAATTAAATATATTATTATATTCTATTTGTAATACAGACAATTCTCGTCTGGATTTTATCATGAATTAATGTTACTATCTCCTGTATTGTTATTTAAATTTTTGAAGCAATGTAGGTTTATGGTATCTGAAATCCCTATTATAGGAACTCTTTATCAGTGGTGGTGTGATCGTGCGACACGGCAAGAGCTCACAGCTTCGAGCCTTAGCTTTGAGCAGCTGATCAAAAGGTCAGAGGGAATAGCACCGATCCCTTTGACCCAAAAAACAGTAGAGCTTTTGGAAGAGTGCAAAGACAGGCCCGAGTTTAAGAGCGAAGTAGCAAAGCTTGAGAGGACCTATCTTAGTTACCAGAAAAAATTGGGCAAGCAGACTCCAGCGGTCTATCTCGCTAAGGAAAATCGCGATCTCGTAGAAGTTTTTGTGAAGATAGGCGTTTCTCGTGAGTTTTTGTCTTGCCATCCTGATTTTTTGTCGATTGCGAAGGAGAAGTTCTGGCATCATTATTTCCCCTTTGTCAAGCTTCCTGTAGAGATGAGGGGAAATGAGCTTTGTCTCCTGATGGAAGCATCGGAAAACACCGGCATTTATCAGTGGCTGCCCTGGTCGAAGATCAAAGAGATGAACCTGGATAATTTTAGGGTGACCTACAAGGGTATGGCGATTGGGCATCCCGATAGGTCCGCTCATTTTGTTCCCCTAAAAACTGTGGATGCAGAAGGTAAATACGCTCTGCAATTTGTGACAACTTGTCCTGTAGGCAGAGGTCTTCCCAGCACGCTTGATTTTGCAATGAGCGGGCATAGTTTTACCCAACTTATCCTCCCCAAGAAGGGAACGCAAGATGCTGAAGTTTATTCGGTTGGTTTTTTCCCCAGAAAGCTCGCAGATTTTGGATTCCAGGTTTTCAAAACCATCCCCGGGATCTATCGCAATCACGACTCCAATGTCTCCAGGATCTTGGCTAAGCAATTCTTCCCCCTCGTCAAGCAATATGTCTTCGAAGAAGACACCTCAATCAGCCCATGCCTTTTCTCACTTGTGCAAAATAGGGATGCTGTATGTGCAGCCCTCAAAGCAAAAAAAATGAAGTTCGAGCCCATCACAATGGAGCAGATCGATAAAGCGATCCTAGAGCGCAATGAACCAGAACTCGATCGTATCTTGATTAGTCTTACGGAAATTCGTCAGATGATCCGCAAAGGAGAGCTGGGAGTGCAGATGAAGCGAATGGACCGTGAAGAAAAAGCGATGACGATGCTGCGGCGGTTTGAGAATGCGCAAGGCAAACATCCCTACCATATGCTAGGCTCTAACTGTACTGCAGTTTCCTTCCAGCAGGAAGCTTTTGCAGTCGCTTTTCTCGACGCTCAGCTCGATAGCGATAAAGCAGTAAAGGTTTATGATTCTCAGGTCGATATGCGCGACCATAAGTTTGGAACCTTGGACCGCATTCGCGAGGTATTTGAGCGGATATTATTGCACTTTTTCGCAGCCCTTCCTTTAACCGGGCCGCTGCTTGGCACGGGAAGCACTCATCCTGATGCTGCCAAGTTCAATTCCAAATGGCTCATTCCCTCTGTTCTTTCCGAGACAGCCTTTGCAACGCATCAGTTTTTAGTCGCAACTTTTACACCTCGGCCGTTGTTTCCCGCCGGAGAAATTTTAGCGAAAGATGCACCGGTGATAGAACCGCCAGGTTTTTTTGCTCGATTTAGATATCTTTGGAATCGGGATTCCCTTTTAAGTGGGGCAAAATGACAACATCTGCTATCTGTTCAGTAATGAATAAACAAATGAAATTCAAACTTCCAAGACAAGTAGTTAATCAGGAAATGAGCAAGGTCCTTTCCAGGGAGGTAGATAAGCAGAAGATCGGCGTCGTGCGGGCAAGCAAAAAACAACTGAGAGAAATTGCTGAGGCGACTAAGCAGATCTCAGAGTCCGGTATTCCAAAAAATCTGGTCCTCAAGAAGTTGCCGGGGAAGCTGGGATACGGCATCTTTTTGCACCCAAAGGCCAAGCCGATTTTAAAGGGCCAAATCATAGCCCCTTACTCTGGCGAGCTTTCGCTGGTTCCCCAAAATCTCCCTGAAGATGCACTTTACGCTTTTGAGCCCCTCGACCATATTCTTTTGAGCAAAGAAGAACAGTTTCAGTTTGATGCAAAGCGCAAATACCACCCCGGACGCCTTTATTCGATGCAGGTCGATGCGTTAAAAAAAGGAAACTTTACCCGTTACATTAACCATTCTCATAAGCCTAACATCGTTGCTGAATTCTTCAAGATCTCCTCCAACTCTTATGGCTTGGATCCGGCGCCGATTGAGGTTGTTTATGTCGCAGGCAAAACAATTAAGCCCGGCGAGCAGCTTTTAGTCTCCTATGATGGAGACAATCACTCCTATTGGGATGCTCTTGATTTCAAACCGATTCCCATCACTCCCCAGACACTTCGTTTAGACGCTTCTCTCAAACTAGTTGGCGTAGTACCTCGATCTGTCTAGTCCAAATACGACCTCGAAGCAGGTGTCTTCATCGGTCATGAGGTCCATTTTTAGGGCATCTTTCGGCGTTGTCCATGTGAAGCCTTTGTGTTCCTTGAAGTTAATTTTTACACTTTCTGGATTTTTGATCGGTTCGAGGTAATCGATCATGTGGTACTCAAAATCAAAGTTCGGCACTTTAATATAGAGCTTTCCAATGTAGTGGATTTTTTCTTTATTTAGATGGAATCCGGTCTCTTCAAACACCTCCCGTATTATAGCGTCGATGAGCGGCTCTCCATCTCGCAGCTTGCCGCCGGGGATGCCCCAACGGTTTCCCTCGGCTTTGCCGTCTTGGCGATGCAAAAGTAGGATTTTATCCTGGAAGTGCAGGTAACAGCAACCGACGACAGCTGCCTTGGGGTTGAAGTTGTCAGGTTTTTCCAAGTAGATGCCCGCGTTTAGCAGGGGCAGAAACAGGAACGTTGCAAATAGGGAAAAAGCCTTAAAATATTTCATAATAACCCCTTAGTTATTAAGACTATACGATTAAAGCAAAAACTTTTCAATGAAATTTTTTTGAGTGATTTTGTTTGGTTTAATTTGTGTCTTTTATTATAATTCATTAACTTTTTACAAAAAACGGGGAAACAAATGACTTCTATAGTAAGCACTTCTGACCAAAGTAACAAAAATGTTGCGCTTCAAAATCTGAATAACAATCCGCTTTACAGGGCTCAATCCTCTGCAGCCGATGTGTTTCAGTCTCAGTTGTTTCCTTGTTACACTTCTGATTACATCGCATCTCAAAAAGGCTTTAAAGGACAGATGTTGTGGTGTTATGGGAAAGCCTATAATACAGCGAGCGCGGTAGGTTACGGTCTCTATGTCACATCTCTTCCTATCCAGTATTTGGCGACAGGTGTTTCTGCCGTAGGGGATTTTACTCTTGGATGGGCATTTAGACCCGTTGCCGATTTAGTTATGCCGATCAATCCGATCAATGGACGTCGCCATTTTGTGGGTATTTCACGCAGCGTTGAAAAATTGCTCGGAGATTGGGTGATCTATCCTATGGTAACTTATGGAAAGAGAAGCACCAACGAGCTTTTACCGGGAACTAATACAAGGATCGCAGATAAGGTGAATGAGGTTCTTGGCCGCATAAAGGACAACAATCAATCGCTTCTTAATCCAGAAGAAGAGACGACGAAGTTTGATTACAGGGCGATGACAGTTCATTCCACACAGGTCAATGCCTTTGCAGTTCCAGCTGGTGGAATGGTTGTATTTGATCAGATCGTTAAAGAAATTGATGCAGCCGTTAAAAGTCATCAAATTAGAAATGCAACGATTGAATTTGCCGACGGTTCTAAAGCTACCGTCGATTTGAGCGGAGTCACTTTAGAAGATACACTAGCTGCTTTAATGGGCCACGAAATGACGCACGTCGCCTCAAGACACTCTTTTGTGGCCATCATGGCATCTCTAATGCGCAAGGTTCTCTTGAGTGTTGGACGTGTTGCTTTAATTGCTTATCTTAAAACTACAGATAAAGAATATCAGGAGCTCTCACGCTCCAAGGGAGACCGAACTGAGAAGGATGAATTTTATTCTAGATTAGATGATCTTTTTGCTTGGTTAGAAGAGCAGATAGACAAGTACACCGGACTTTTCAATTCGCGAACAAATGAATACGAAGCGGATGTGACAGGCGCTTATTTTGCAGCTTCAGCGAAGTACAATCCACTTGGCGCCATATATCTTCAGGAAGTGCTCAACCAGGATGGCGGAGGATTGTTCGATTTCTTGCACAAACATTTCGAATTTGCCTATACACATCCTTATGGAGAAAACCGCAAGCGCGCGATTTTTGCAGCTGTGAATGAAATCAAACCCAAAGTGCTAGAGGGCCGTGTCACTTGGGACATTGCAAATAGCGGCTACGATTACAATCGCTGCAGCCCTGCGCTTAAGTACGCTCGCGATCATTCCTAACATTCTTCCACAGTTCAAATCAGAGTCACTCTGATTTGAACTATTTTCTGTGCCCTAAAAATAATCTTATGGCATGATGCGTCCTCCAGAGGGGGTGAAAATATTTCCCCTCTGAACTCAACCAAGCAGGACGGCATATGCAACGATTCAATGCGAAATCTCACTCTATCCTTAAATTAGTTTTTGGAATTTTGTGCTCAACTGGTGCAGCGCATGCGGATACATACACGGATTCGCGGTGCTCTCCGACCGATGGGAGCAAACCGGCATTTGACTGTAATTTGTTCAATAAAGACAAAAGCGTATTTTTTGTGAATGCGGAATTCCTCTATTGGCTTGTGAATGAGGGAGCTGTGGATTACGCTGTGAAGATGGACCAGCCCGCTTGGTCGAGTACGCGAGGCACTCACGCCGTTGGCAATTATGAAAACGCGCATTATGAGTGGGCCCCGGGATTTAGAGTCAATTTCGGCCATTTTAATGCCCCTCATTTTTGGGATGTGGTTGCACAATACACCTATGTGCCTGCAAATGGGTCAAGACATGCCCACGCACCGAAAAAATCAGGCGAATTTCTCAATGGCACCTGGACACAGCCGGATGTGGGTACTGGAACACCGCCAGCTCCTTTGCATAAAGCCAGCTGCCATGTCGGTTTGAAATACAACGTGCTCGATTTGATGTTTACTCGGCGGTTTCATACGAATGAACATCTTAGGATCGGTGTTTCTGGCGGTATTACATCTGCGATCATTTTTCAGAAAATGAAGATCTCTTATGAAGATATCAACGATCAGCATTCCCATGCAAACAACCGCTGGCGTTTTGAAGGGGTAGGTTTCCGTGCAGGGGTAAAGGTCGACTGGTTCATGGGATGGAATATTTTCATGACAGGACAACTCTCCACAGCGATCCTTTCCGGCTGGTATAAAAACAGCTCGTATCAAAAGACATCTGCCACAATTCCCGGAGCAGATTCTTCCCGGCCATTTGGAGACACGCGTTTTCACGACAATAGGCTAACGTATACTGCACAGGCGATGATCGGCCCTTCCTGGCAGAAGGTGTTTAAAAACGTGCGCACTGAGCTTGTATTCAGTTATGAAATGAACATTTGGACAAATCTTCAGGAGATTCGCCGTTCCGGGTTTGCTCTAGCTACGGAAGCAAAGCCGACATTCATCAACAATTCCAATATTTCTTTGCAGGGATTGACAATTCGTCTCAATGTAGATTTCTAGAAAAAGTCTTGCTGTCCACGAACTTAATATTCGTGGACGGAGCTTAGACTAGTACCTAGTTGATAAAGTTTTTGGCATTTGGGCTAACGTGAAAGCTCCCGCGGTTGAGATTCCCGCAAGTGGGTCCTATGTTCTCAAATATGGACCCACTTGCGGGAACTCAACCCCGGGGCTTTGACGTAGCCCAAATGCCAAAAACTTTATCAACTAGGTACTAGAACGTCGACGAATTGGAGTTTTGGATTTTGTTTGATGCTGTACTGTTTTTCCCATTGGGAGGTGAACAGCACCATGGGGCGACCGAATTTGTCCAAGACAAGTGCTGAATTCGATGATTTTTCAAAGGTCTTAATATCTCCCAATATCCATGCGCTGCAGTTAAAAGGCACAGTCGAAAAGACGGTCTCTACGCCATATTCATCTCTCAAGCGGTACTGCATCACTTCAAATTGCAGCTGTCCAACGGCAGCGAAGAATAAATCAGAATCGCGATCGTACGATTTTAAAATCTGGATCGCACCTTCGTCGCTGAGCTGCTGGACCCCTTTATCGAAAGATTTTCTCTTGCCGACATCTTTGGGGTAAAGACGTGCGAAAATTTCCGGTTGGAATTGCGGCAGGGGCTTGTAGTTGAATCCACCTGTCGTAGAGAGGGTATCGCCGATCGCAAAAATGGAAGGGTTGATCACGCCGATGATATCGCCGGGATAGGCGTCGTCAACTGTTGTTCTCTCGCCGGCAACCATCCCATGAGGGCGAGAAAGCCTAATCTCTCTTCCTGTCCGGTGGTTTTTTACGATCAGGTCTCTTTCAAAACGACCCGAACAGATTCGAATGAAAGCCATGCTGTCGCGGTGGCGTTTGTCCATGTTCGCTTGAAGCTTGAAGACATAACCGCTAAAAGGAGTGGTGATGGGGTCGATTTCCACTTCTGTCCCATCTAATTTATTAGCCAGGCGTGCATGAGGACAAGGAGCCAAGTGGATAAACGCATCAAAAAATGGCTCAACGCCAAAATTCGTAAGTGCAGATGCGAAAAATACCGGCGTGACTTTGCCCGATAAAAAGTCTTCTGTAACAAAGGCATTTCCAGCCATCTCGAGCAGCTCTAACTCTTGCTTCAGCTGTTCATGTAGCTCCGGTCCCATCTTCTCCTTAGCCTCAGGACTATTCATCGGGATACGGGTGATCTCCGCCTTTTGAGCTCCTCCGGCTGATACCTTGGTAAAGAAGACACATTCATTTGTCAGGCGATCGACCACGCCTTGAAATTGTTTACCCGACCCAATCGGCCAGTTCATTCCAAAAGAATTAATTTGCAGAACATTTTCCACTTCGTTCATCAGGTCCAAAGGATCGCGCCCCGGCATATCCATTTTATTGATGAAAGTGAGTACAGGAATTTTTCGAAAACGGCAGACCTCGAAGAGCTTTCGGGTTTGTTTTTCAACCCCTTTGGAAGCGTCGATGACCATGATCGCGCAATCGGCAGCGGTCAGCGTGCGGTAGGTGTCTTCAGAAAAGTCTTCGTGGCCAGGGGTGTCGAGGACGTTGATGATCGTGTCTTTATACGTGAATTGCATCGCTGAAGAGGTGATGGAGATCCCCCTTTCTTGCTCCATGGCCATCCAGTCGGAAGCTGCGGACTTTCTTCCTTTTCTTCCCTTGACCATCCCTGCAGTATGGATCATCCCCGAGTAAAGGAGGAGTTTTTCCGTAAACGTGGTTTTTCCGGCATCAGGGTGGCTGATGATGGCAAAGGTGCGCCTTTTGGCGACCTCTTCCTGAATTGAGTTTAGTGTGTTCATAGATGCCCTTAGTATACTTGGAAAGAGGATCTATGGAAAGGATTTTTCAAGGCAGGTGCCAAGACGTCTATTAAAACGCGTTATACCCAAATTGTCTCAAAAGTTGGCCGGCAGCTTTCAATCTCCCTGTCGGCCAACTTTTGAATCATTTTCGGTATAAATTATGTTTATTGTATAGTTGCAGGCGCATTATTGAAATAATAACTATCAGGAATGTTTAAGTGACGCCAACGTCTTTGAGTAAAAATTTAAAAGCTTTAGTGGATCCCATTACCCGTCTTCATTTCGATGAGAAATACCATTCTTCTATCTGCGGGCTTCCAACCGAAATCGTTCAGACAATTTTTATGCGATGTTTAGGAGGTGGAGATGTCACAGGCTTCATCGCCTTGAGTCGCACGAATGTGCATAGCTATCTCTGTATGCATCAGCTTATGGAAGCAAAAGACCTAAAACAGCTTTGCCCACTTGGGTTGACTATTTTGGATGCCGAAGAGCAGGGATTTAAAGTGGACGTTGAACCATGCATCGGTAAATTCACAATGCTTAAATGGTTCAAAAAGCTTGCTCCCAGCGTAGAAAAATATGCTGGCCTCACGCTTCTGACTGTTCCCAAGGGGATCACCGTTAATGAGCTAATCGCTATTGCAGAAAGCGTAGGAATAGAGGTTGTGTTGTATCATGAACACATTTTAGGAGGGCAAAATACGGACCCTGTAGAGAAAACCTACCAGATAATGATGAGCAACGCCCTAGTTGCTCGGACACGTAACAAGTTGGATATAGATCAGGAATTGCAAGTGAAAAGAGTTGGTTTTGATCGAAGGCCAACCCTTGTTGAATATCTTTTATTCCTGATTTCTGCTCAGAAAGTTTCAAATTATGAAATCTGCATGTTTGAAAAAGGAAGTTATGGGCGTTCTTCGACAAGCGGTAACGTGAATGTTTTTTCTTTTTTGGCTGTTGGCGGCGACTGTACTTGCAGCCACTGCTACTGTATTGTCGACCACTTTGTGAAGCATGAGGATTGCGGTGCTGGGGGAGTGTTAGTTCTAAGTGCCTTCAGTGACAAAAGAGCCGCGCTTTGCTAGGAAAGTAAGAAGAAAGGTGAGGAGCAGGCCTATCAGGATCCAGGCCATCAGGTAGAAGCAGTCGTCGAGTGCCAAGGCGGTGGCTTGCCGCTGCAGGTAATATTCGAGCTGGGCACTCGCATGATCTCCTTGTAGGCCGATGCTTTTTGCTGCTAAGAAGAATTGCTGTGTCTCGGGATCTACGCTTGTAAGACTGCTTCCCAGCCTGTCATGGAAGAAGACTTGTCTGCGTTGCCAAATGACGTCATAGACGGAAGCCCCAAGACCGCTTGAAAGAGCCCTTGTCACTTGGAAAAGACTGAGGATGTGGAGCATTTGTTCTTTGGGAAAAGCATGAATGCTGAGTCTGAAGACAGGGGCCAGAAATAATGCAAGTCCAAGGCCGGCGAGCAATCTCGAAGTGGCAATGCGTCCAAAATCGATATCCACGTTAAAAATCATGGTGTGAAAACAGGAGATAATCAGAAAGATGATCGAAGCTGCCAAAAAGAGACGGTTGTCGATACGCCCTATTCTCTTGTCGATTAAGAACATCGGAAAAAGTCCTGTGAGGGCCATGATGCTAAGAAGCGCTGCAATCCAGTCCGGGGTATAGTTGACCCAAAGTTTAAGCCAAAGAGACAGCAGAATCACCATTCCAAAATAAGCTGAAAATAAGACAGCCAGATTGAAAAGTGCGAAAAAAAGGATGGGATTTTTTAGCAATTTTAAATCGAGGAGGGGATCGGGATGGTTGAGCTCCCAAACAATAAAGAATAAAAGAGAAGGAATCCCAATGGCCTCCAGGATGATGATGAGGTTTGAGCGTTGCCAGTCGAGCTCTTGTCCTGTGATGATTGCCATTCCAACGCAAAAGATTCCAAGGAAATAGGAAAAATACCCTACGCCATCGAACTCTTGGGCCTGCTCGGGTATAGGATCTTTGAAGTCTCTGAGCTGATACCAAAGCACCCCGGCTAATAGAAGAAGAAGGGGAATGTTAAAATAGAAAGCAATGCGCCAATTCAATTCATAGGCGATCCACCCGCCCCAGCAGGCACCAATGACAGGTCCTACGGTAAAGATCATGAGCGAGGTCGCTGTGAAGAGTCCTTTTTTTTCTTCGGGTTGAAGGTTGGAGAAAAAATAAAATACTAAAGCGTAAAAAGGACCGGATACAAAGCCTTGCATAAATCTTGCAGCGTTAAAGAAGGGATAGTTCGGGGCAATCGCGCAGGTCCAAGAAAAAAAAGTAAAGAAAAGCATAGCGATGATTAGAAAACGCGTGGCTCCGATACGGGGCAAAAGCGCTCTACCAAGGGGGATTCCCAAAGCATTGCCAAGAGCAAAAAGAGAAACTGTGTAGGTGGCGATGTCATTGCTTCCCCCTAGATCGGCTACGATATAGGGCGAGGCCATGATGCTGAGAGTGTAGTTGAAGATCGTAGAAAAAAGGGTGAAAAATAAAGCGATGAAAAGGGGGGCTCTTGCCGTTTTCATCGGGGGGCCTCTTCGATGATCAAAGGGGAGTCTGCAAAAGTAGAAAGGGTGGGATCGATATTTTTTTCGATGATGGAGGTGATCGCCTCTTCGTCGCCGATCTCTTCCCAATCATAGATGGGGGTTTCATAGCTCGGGGACCCTGCGCTTGAAACGGGAACAAGAAGCCCATCTTGATCGCGCAAATCGCAGATAGCTTCCATTGAGAGCCCAATTCTAAGCGGATGTTTTTTGAGCTCTTCCGGATCAAGAGATACTCTCACAGGAACGCGCTGGACGATCTTGATCCAGTTGCCTGAGAGATTTTGCGGAGGAAGCAGAGAAAATGCATTTCCAGCAGCGCCGGGAAGTCCCGCAATGGTTCCATGAAAAGGGACGTCTCTTCCATAAAGATCAGAGGTGATTTTTACTTTCTGTCCGATCCTCATTTTTTTAAGCTGTGTCTCTTTGTAATTGGCGTTCACCCAAATTTGATCAAGCGGAATGACGCTCATTAAGGGTTGGCCTGAATCGACCCACATTCCAACCTGGATTTTTCTTTGGGCGACAAGACCTTCGACAGGAGCGTAAATGCGGCATCTATAGAGCTGCACCCAAGCGTCGCGCACTTTGTCCGCAGCTTCGAGGACGAGGGGATGCGTTTTGATCGAAGTTCCTTGCACAAGGCTCAAAGCCTTTTCATAGAGGAATTCTGTCATTTGCAGAGAATAAAAACTGCCGCTTAAAAAAGCGATCGCATGTTCAAAATCTTCCAGCGATACGCCGCCTTGTTCAATGACGTCTTTACGATGTTGATAATCTTGCGCCGTTTTGACGTATTCCGCTTTTCGAACTTCGATTTCTGATTTGTAGACAAAAACCTGGTGGAACATTTGACAGACCTCGCGCACGGTTTGACCTAGGTGTTTTTCTGCATGGCTAAGGGCGATAAGAGAGTCTGTTTTGTCCAAGTCGATGAGAGGCTCTCCTTTTTTAATAAGGTAGGTATCATCGGAATGAATTGCTGTGATAAATCCGGGGCGCAGGGGAGTGATGTAAACTTGATTTCCTTCGACGTAGGCGTCGTCTGTGTATTCGATAAAGCGCAAAACAAGCAGCCAGAAGATAAAGAAAGCTATTCCTAAGATCAGGCAAACCAGTAAAAAGATATATGCGACTTTTTTTCTTTTATTTGGTGGAGTAGAAGGATCTGTGGTCATTCTTTACTCCTGAGAGGTAGTTGATACTCTGATTGGTAACCGCCGCCAAGGGCTTTGATCAATTTGATTGCAGCTAGATACTCGGTGTATAACAGAGTGACGTTATCCAGCTGTTTTAAGAGGAGCTCTTCTTGGATATAGTATTGAGAAAGCAGGTTGTCAAGACCGCTTGCACGCTTAAGAGCTGTGAGATCATATCGCGCCTCTGCGGCTTTTACGATCAGATCCTGGTCTTGTTTACGCTCCATGGCTGATTTGATCAAAACGAGAAGATCTGCAACTTCAGACGCGCTCTTAAGCAATAATTGATTGTAATCGAAGACTGCTTGATCAAAGAGTGCTTTTTTTGCCCGAATATTGGCGCGAATAGAGCCTGCAGTGAAGATTGGCAGATGGATCGCAGGCTGCAAGCCGCCCATGATGCTGTCCGATTTGAAAAGGAGGCGATAGGCGATGCTTTCGAGGCCGCCGAATGCGGTGAGATTGATATTGGGATAGAAATCCGCTTTAGCAGCGCCGACCTCATGGGCGAGCGACTCGACGCGCCAGATTTGGGCCATGAGATCAGGACGCCTTGACAGGAGATCGATGGAAATATTCTCAGGGAGAGAAATTTCCTCGATTTCGTTTGGAAGAACTGCGGAAATTTCAAGCGGGTGATCCGGGCCTCTGCCCATCAAAATATTGACGAGGTGCTCGCCAATTTCCACTTCTTCATTAATGCTGATGACCAGTTTTTCCGTTTCTAAAAGATTTTCCTCGGATAAAAGAGGCTCTAAGCTAGAGAGCAGAGCTTTGTCCTGAAGCAGGTTTTGCAAGTTGAAAATCTCGGAGCGCACATTGTAGAGTTCTTCAAAAAGCTGCCTTCGAACCAGGTTTGTCCTAAGGGCAAAATAGGAAGTAGCAATAGAGGTTGCCACCATGAGCTTGACATCTGCCGACTCTGCCTCTGCTGCCTTCATTTCGCCAAGAGCTGCATTGAAGAGATTCCTGTTCTTTCCCCAAAAGTCGAATTCATAGGTAAAAGAGAGCGTCAGATCGATGAGATTGTCGTTGATAGGGATTTTAGGATTGAGCGCGCGATAAAGGCCGTTATGGCTAAGATGCTCCCATGTTTCATTGGCATCAAAAAAGAGCAGGGGAAAGAGTTTTGCGCGCACAACTTTTGACGTCTGTTTGGCATGTTCTACCCGTCTTTCAATACTTTGAAGCGTTGGATTCTGCTCAAGAGCTGTTGCGATAAGGGAGTTTAATTCCTCAGAATGGAAAACTTCCCACCAGTTTTCTTCCGGCCAAGCACCGATCGCAAAAAAACCACTTTCCATGCTTCTATTCACAGAAGCCTCGACAGAAGGGGGATAAAGAATGTTTTCCTCCTGCTGGTCTTTGGGAAGGGAAACACAACCAGAAAGAAGAATTAAACTTCCTAAGATCCATTTTCTTTTTAATAAAACGAAAGTCATTATGATGTTTTATTATATATTCCAATCTTCTTATTAGTTTAAATGAATTAAGTCGTCAACGTGTTTCATGAGGAGAGCGAAAATATTTTTTGCTAGAAATCCAATGAAACGGATATATACCGAAATTGTTTCAAAAATTGGGTCCCAGGCTGCGTCAAAGCCCCGGGGTTGAGATTCCCGCAAGTGGATCCTATGTTCTCAAATATGGATCCACTTGCGGGAACTCAACCGCGGGAGCTTTCACACAGCCTGGGACCCAATTTTTGAAACAATTTCGGTATAGACAGGGGAATCTAATTTGGAGTGTGTATGAGCCAAGACAAGCAGCCGCGCGGATTATATCTTTTGTTCTTCACGGAGCTCTGGGAGCGCTTTGGCTTTTACACCCTTCAGACCATCATTATTCTTTACATGACCAAAGCCCTTTTGATGACGGATGATAAAGCGTATCTGCTCTATGGAGCATTTAGCTCGATGCTTTATTTGACGCCGGTTGCAGGGGGATATATCGCGGATAAATACCTTGGATTTCAGCGATCGATCATCATAGGCGGTGCACTGCTAACGATCGGTTATATGGTCTGTGCGATCCCGGGCCTTCACTATTTCTTCTTGGGACTTAGCATCATCATCGTTGCCAACGGCCTATTCAAGCCCAATGTCTCTAGTATTGTAGGGGATCTCTACCGCCCGGGCGATGCGCGAAGAGACGGGGGTTTTACTCTATTTTATATGGGGATTAATATCGGCTCGCTGCTACCGCCGCTTTTTACAGGTTATCTCGTCAACCACTACGGATGGCATAGCAGCTTTTTAGTGGCCTCTTTCGGTATGGCGATCGGACTTGCCACCTTCATTTTTGGCAAATCCCGTTTACGCTCCTCAGGAGCCCTCCCTGCAATGAGCCCGCTCCACCGCCCAAAAGATGCGATTGCTTTCTACACTGTCTTTTATGTAACAGTGATCGCAGCGATCGGCGCCATGATGTTCCTATTTCATTTTCCAGGAGAGACAGATCTGCTGCTAGCAATTGCTTCTGTGATCATTTTGCTTGTCGTTCTCTACTTTTTGCTCAAAGAAAAACCTGCGCAACGCAATAAGATGATCGCCTGTTTGATCCTGATCCTCATTTCTGTGGGCTTTTGGGCGGTCTACAATCAGACATTCACATCGCTCATGCTCTATGCCGATCGCAATATGAACCCGAATTTTTTGGGCTTTACCATCGATGCGGAGTTTACCCAGTTTTTCAATCCCTTTTTCATCATTTTGTTCAGTCCGATCTTAAGCCGTTTATGGATCTCCCTTAATAAAAAGAAGAGCAATCCATCGACGCCCTCAAAGTTCGCTTTCGGCGTGCTTTTTATGGCGCTGGGCTTCTTTTTCTTAGGATTTGGCGGAGTTTATTTTGCAGAAAATGGAGAGACAGCTTCCTATTGGCTAGTGGGCAGCTACTTGCTCCAAACGATTGGAGAACTTCTATTATCGCCGATTGGGCTCTCGATGATCACAGCGCTCAGTCCCAAGCATCTCGTCGGCATGATGATGGGGGTTTGGTTTCTGACTCAAGCAGCAGCCTTTGCAATTGGAGGAGGGTTGGCAACGCTTGCATCTGTTCCTGCTAAAACCACCACGCAGGCTGCACTTGCGATCTACGACAAGGCATTTTTTATTTATGGCTCCCTGGCGCTTGCACTAGCTATCATCGGTTTTGTTTTGATCCCTTATCTTAAAAAGTTAATCCACGGCCCAAGCATGGTAGGAACTCCCAAGTAGGGAGTTCTTCCAAGAGCATCATCAATAGACCTCTTGCGTAACCTCATTGGCTTGCTATGCTGCAATCGGCTTCAAACTTGGATTTGGACCCAATCGAACCGCGGGGTTTTGGCCCGGTCCAATTTCCAAGTAATATTTTTTCCGCGTCCCTACCGCAGACCTTCTCCAAGATCTTTAAATTCGAAGAGTTAGGTTTTCAGCTTAGATTGTTATTTAAGGGTACTCGAATAAGGGGCTTGGCTCCTCAAGGTAGGAAGCAGGCCCAGCTTCGGCGGGTCTGCGGAAGAGTGCAATTAAAAAAAGCGCACATCTTTTTGATTTATACCCAAATTTTGAGACAACTTGGGTATAGTCTTATTAGGTTTAACCTTTCGATGGTTTTTCTTCATTGCTTGGAGAATTATTGTGACTATCCTCATTTACATCAACTTCTTCTCCTCTTAAAAGAGCATTTAAAAGATTAATCTCATCAATTGTGTAAAGTGCACATGGTTTGTTATTGACGGGGCTTTTTTCATCGGTTACATTAACCACTAATTTATCCTCAACACTCTTTAAAGTAATCGGATCACCACTATCTAGCTTAGGGAAGTATACTTGATTGGGCAAAGTGTAACACCCATCTCGTATGTCACCTAAATAGTTTTGCGGAGTTTCTTCATCTTCTTTTTTTTTGAGGAATGATAATAATTTCTATTAATTTCCCATTTAAGCAGAAGCAAAAGTTTCCTTTATCGTTTCCAACCAATTTCAGCTCACCGTCTATGATTTCAGAATTTAAGTTGAATAATTGGATAGGGAAATGACGTTTATTAAAAACGTGCAACATCGGATTAGTATTTCCTCTGTTATCTCCCACATTATAGAAATTAGTAAGCGGTTGGTCTATTATCTCTCTCCCACCTGCATAGAACGTAGGTGGCAGGTCGTATTTACGCTCAATTGTAGTCCCTGCTCTTTCTCCATGGTATTTTTCCGTGAGGTTATTTGTGATATCGAAGATCGTCTTTACTGGATATGTTGATTGAACTCTGTACAATTCTTGAAAAATTGGGCAGCAATCTGCAAAGTTCCTTTCTGTAATAACACAGTAGGGTGCCATTTTTATGCGAGTTTCTTCCATGCAGAGAGTAATATATTGCATTTTAACGACGGTGCTAGCTGCTTTATTCCAAGCTGTGCAAACCCGCATTGCAATTTGAATGTTTGTTTTTGGGTCTAGACAATATAAAATTGTGGATGTGACGTCTTCATTAGAGCACAAAAGATGCATTGCATTTTGATTAATGAAAGGTGTATCTAAACTTAGTTTATTCATAAAACCTCAGTAAACTTATTTTTTAAAATTAAATGCGTTAAATTAAACATTTTTAGTTCAATTATGTTAATTATCATACTTTAATTTGATATTTATTTCTAGATTTTTTTTGCAGGGAATTGCTTTCGTGCAAGCAACTAATGTCCAGTGATTTAAGATCTAGTGACCGTCTTAAATTTTTCAAATTTTATTTACATAGATAAGGGTTGCTATGCGATCGCTGATAAAATGATGCCTGTTGGCAAGGAAACATTGGAGAGCTTCCTCAAGATGCCCAAATTCGAAGAGTTAGGCATTCAGATTTGATCGTTATTTAAGGACACTTGAATTGCGGATCTCGGCAGGCTGTTCTTATTTTAAGAGAACTTGAATAAGGAGGCTTTAGTCTACATGCCAATCGATAAGTTGATCGACCAGCCTTTGGTAGTCTTTCATCCTAATAAGACAGCGCGGAAACCCCGCTAAAGGACGGGGTTTCCGCGCTGTCTTATTAGGATGAAGGAAAAAATCGACACCCAGCTTACCCTCAAGCAGGTCACAGCAGAGAGCCGGGCATTCTTTTAAGATGCTTGGCTCTCTAAGGACTCTTCTTTAGGGACTGCATTGAAGAACCCTTTAAATGGCGCCAGGTATTTCTGGACCGGACCTGGGGCGTTCATCAGTTCTTGCATCATATTCTTGAGGTTTTCCTTGATGAAGACTTGTTTGAGCATTTCGCCGAGCGCGGAATTGAGGATTTGATCCATCACATCGCCGCCTTCGCTGCTCACTTCAGTAAGTACGATCTGAGGAATGCGGGGGAGCCGTTTGACTTTGCCTCCCTCTTTTTTGTAGTAAACATCGACATCGATATTTGTCAGGACGATGCGGTGGATAAGAACGGTGCGCTTAGCTCCAGACGGCGAGGTTTCTTTATTTTTTTTCCCTTTTCCTTTTTTTTCGGAAGGCGCATTCGTCGATCGATTGAGGTTTGTCATGATCCTCGTCCAGTTACCGGTGGTACCGCTTGCCGAGTCGAATTCTAGGCCCACGTAGACGTTTTTGAGATCGATTTCATCGATGACGATATTTTTGCTTAAGTAATTAGTGAAAGGTGCGAGGACATCGACCTCATCGCATGAAAACGCTTTTGAAAGGGTCGTTCCGGGAGGGTTTCCTATCTGGATTTTCTTAGCATCAATTTTGCCCCAGGCAAGACCAAAGCTGTCGATCTCAACAGGAACCATCAATTTTTTAGAAAGGTTGCTCGCAACGATGTCAGGGAGCCGCGACCAGAAAACAAAGCCGACAATGACAGCAGCTAGGATCGCGAGAATCACAAGTCCTGCAATCGTGGAGAGAAACGTTTTCATGGGCAACCCTTGTTCTGTATAAATTTCAAGCTATTATAATAATAATTTCATATCAAGTAGTTATAATATTAGATGTATTTCTAGCAAAAAAAAGGCGCTCGATATGAGCGCCTTTTTGAATACATTCTTTTTGCTGAAAAGCTTAGTAGTCAGAGGACATCGCAGGAGATGCAGACTTCTCTTCTACTTCTTCAGTGATGATCGCTTCTGTAGTGAGCAGAAGGGCTGCGATAGAAGCTGCGAGCTCAATGGAGAGGCGTGTGACCTTAGTTGGGTCCACGATTCCCATCTCTAACATGTTGCCGAACTTGTCGTTAAGAGCGTCCCATCCTTCATAAGTCTCCATAGAGGCGACTTTTTGAACGATGATCGAGCCTTCTTTGCCAGCATTGAGAGAAATCTGACGGATCGGCCAGCTGATCGCTTTGATGATGATCTCAACGCCGACTTTTTCGTCGCCAGAAAGCGACGCTGCCAGTTTTTCAAGCCCTGGGATGCAGCGGATGAAAGCAACGCCGCCGCCTGGAAGAATTCCTTCTTCAACGGCAGCTTTTGTGGCATGAACAGCATCATCGACTCTGTCTTTGATCTCTTTCATTTCCATTTCTGTTGCAGCTCCAACGCGGATGATCCCTACGCCGCCTGCAATTTTAGCAAGGCGCTCTTGGAGTTTTTCTTTATCGTAGTCGGATGTCGACTCTTCGATCTGTCTGCGGATGAGAGCGATTCTTTCAGCGATCTTCTTCTTATCGCCGGCGCCTTCAACAAGAGTGGTGTCTTCTTTGCCGATAACCGCTTTCTTCACTTTACCGAGCATGTCGATGGTGATGTTCTCAAGTTTGATGCCGAGCTCTTCACTGACAAGCTCTCCGCCGATGAGCGTCGCAATGTCTTGCAAGATCGCTTTGCGTCTGTCGCCAAAGCCAGGGGCTTTAACTGCGCAGACCTTTAGTCCTGCGCGGAGGCGGTTAACGACAAGAGTAGCTAATGCTTCCCCTTCGACATCTTCTGCGATGATGAGGAGCGGTCTTCCCGTTTCTGCAACAGCTTGAAGGATCGGGAGAAAGTCTTTGACGGAAGCAATCTTTTTCTCGTAGAGGAGAACAAAAGCGTCTTCGAGGATGCATTCTTGTGTTTCAGCGTTAGTCATGAAGTAAGAGGAGACGTAGCCGCGGTCAAAGTTCATTCCCTCGACAACATCTAGAGTTGTTTCAAAACCTTTCGCTTCTTCAACGGTGATCGTGCCGTCTTTACCCACTCTTTCCATCGCATTTGCGATGATTTCGCCGATCTCAGAGTCGCCGTTTGCAGAGATGGTGGCAACTTGCGTGATCTCTTTGCGGTCCTTAATAGGTTTGCTGAGAGTTTTGATATGGGAAGTGATCTCTTTAACAGCTTTTTCGATACCGCGCTTGATTTCCATAGGATTTGCGCCGGCAGCGACGTTGCGAAGGCCTTCGCTGTAGATCGCTTCAGCAAGGACAGTGGCTGTTGTCGTTCCGTCGCCTGCTTTATCAGCTGTCTTGCTAGCGACTTCTTTGACCATCTGAGCGCCCATGTTTTCGTGCTTGTCTTCAAGCTCGATCTCTTTAGCTACAGTGACGCCGTCTTTGGTGATTTGGGGAGCGCCATAGGATTTGTCGATAACGACATTGCGCCCTTTAGGACCTAAAGTAACCTTAACCGCGGATGCCAAAGCTTGCACTCCTTTAAGGATCTTTTGGCGTGCGTCTTCTTTAAATTTGATATTTTTTGCTGCCATATTGATTTGCTCCTTTAGCCTTAAGTTATGATTGCAATGATGTCGTCGGAACGAAGGATCACGAACTCTTCGTCATCGATGGTCACTTCCTGTCCGGAATACTTGTCCATGAGGATAGTATCGCCGATTTGAACGGGGATAGGAATGTGTTTGCCATCAGCGGAGGTTGTGCCGGAACCGATTGCGATGACTTTTGCCGTTTCTTGTTTTTTCTTCGCAGAGTCAGGGAGGATGATGCCGCCTTTCAACGTCTCTTCTTGCAAGGTGCGTTGAACGAGGACTCGATTGCCAAGAGGCTTGAGTGTCAGTTTTTTAGTTGTTTGTTGTGCCATCTTCTACATCTCCTAAATTAGTGATTCTGTTCAGATACCCGGATAAGGGGGCATCTATTGTCTCGAAGTATAGCCAGCTTGGAATTTTTTAGACAATGAAAATTGGCAAATAAGCTTATTGATTGCTAAACAAACGGTAAGTAATTAATTTAGTTAACATATTTTTAAGTGGCAGGGGCTATCTGAAGGGACGATTGACACTTGTTAGGTAAAACCGCATAATCTGGTTTTTAACGAGGTAAAATATGACAATTACAGCACAGACAGCGATGCCGGGCGATAAGACCCAGGAGCGGAATCAGATCGACAAAAAATTTCATTGGAATGTGGAATCTCTGTACTCTTCCTGGGATGCCTGGAATGAGGACTTGGATAAATGGGGCAGAGAAGGAAATGATCCCCATTGGCCGGAATTGACCCCCTTCCGCACGACCTGGAAAGATAGCCCGGAAAACCTTAAAAAACTCATTGTCCTCTGCTGCGATATCGATCGCCACCTTTCCAAGCTGTATACTTATGCTCACTTAAGACATGACGAGGATGTCGCTGAGGAAACAGCTAAGAAGGCGCATTCCCGCATTGTCACACTGCTTTATGCATTCAGACAAGAAACGGCTTGGATCGAACCTGAAATGCTCCAACTTCCGGAAGAGAAGTTAAATGCAATTCTGAAATCTCCGGTTCTTAAAGAGTATGAGTTTTATCTCGATAAGATCGTGCGCATGAAAAAGCACACCTTGCCAGCGCCGGAAGAAGAGCTGCTTGCCATGGCTGGAAAATCTCTGGAAACGGCTTCCCAGGCATTTGGAGCTCTAAACAATGCCGACTTAAAATTTCCTCCCGTGATCGACGGCCAGGGCAATAGCAGAGAGCTTACTCACGGTAAATACCTCCTCTATTTACGCGAGAAGGACCGCACTCTGCGCGAGGGGGCATTTAAAAATTTGCATCAAACTTTTGCAGCTTATGAAAATACTCTTTGCGAGCTTTTGAGCGGGCAGGTCCATCGCCATCTGCTAGAGATGCGCGCTAGGAAATATAGCTCCTGTGTTGAAGCGGCATTATTCCCCAATCAGATCGATGTCAATGTCTATACAGCGCTCATAAAAGCCGTCCGTGCTCATTTGCCTGCACTCCATCGCTACATGCACCTGCGCAAAGAGGCGATGGGTCTAAATAAACTTCATCTCTACGATTTGCATATTCCCCTTGTTAGGCAGGTGGACATGGGAATGTCTTACGAGGATGCTACAAAAGTAATCATTGATTCTGTAGCTATATTGGGAGAGGGCTACCAGAAAGATCTTCGCCAAGGGTTGACTCAAGACCGTTGGGTGGACCGTTATGAGAACGCGCGTAAGCGTTCGGGCGCCTATTCTAGCGGCTGTTACGACAGCATGCCCTATATTCTAATGAATTATCATGGGACCTTCAACGATGTCATGACACTTACCCATGAAGCCGGCCATAGCATGCACTCGCTGCTTAGCCGCCGCAATCAGCCGTATCAATATTCCCAATATTCGATTTTTGTCGCAGAAGTTGCTTCCACATTCCACGAAGAGCTGCTGCTTCGCTATTTGCTTGCCCAGGTCAAGACGAAAGAGCAAAAAGCATTTCTGATCAACCAGAAACTCGATGATATGCGCGCTACTTTGCTTCGGCAGACGATGTTTGCGGAGTTTGAGCTCAAGCTGCACCAGTTCGCAGAACAGGGAACTCCGATGACGCCAGCAATGCTTAAAACGGAATACCGCAAGTTGAACGAAGAGTATTTTGGACCTGATGTCCATATCGATGATGAAGCGGATATTGAATGGGCGCGCATCCCCCATTTCTACTACAACTTTTACGTCTATCAGTATGCGACAGGCATTAGCGCAGCGCACGCACTTGTCGACAAAGTCTTAAATGGCAAAGAAGCTGCCCGTGATGCTTATCTTGCATTCCTTTCATCGGGATCTAGTAAGTATCCGATCGATGTGCTCAAATTGGCAGGCGTCGATATGCGCACCCCTGAGCCTGTTGAAGCCGCAATGCGCCATTTCAATGAACTTGTGACGGAATTAGGAGAATTGTTGCGTTAAAGTTCATTAATTTGTTGCAGAAAAAATAGGAATGGCAGTATTTCCTTTGATGATATTTTTCCTGTTGGACAATGAGCAAAAAATTTAAAGATTCATTCACCGTCGTTAATGAGAAGGGGCTGCATACGCGCCCCTCTACCGAACTTGTCAAGTGTGCTGCGACATTCAAGTCGCAGGTCACACTGATCTATCAGGAATACACTGTGAATGCCAAGTCGCTTCTCGGCATTCTCATGCTAGCTGCCACACGCGGAGCAAAAATTCAAATCGTCGCAGAAGGGGAGGACGCCGAGGTGGCCATCCAGTCGATCTTGAGCCTTGCCCGCAACAAATTCAACGTCAGCTACTAGTACTCAGTCAATAAAGCTTTTGACGTAGCCTAAATGCCAAAAAAATTTGTTGACTGAGTACTAGCATATGACGATTTAAGCTTTTTCAAAGACGGAATTAAGCCGAGCTCTCAAGCCTTCAAGAATTTCTGGATCTGCTTTTTCAACCGACCCTGAATCAAAGGGGGGATGGGGATCGTACTCAATGCCAAGTTGCAGCGTCTTTGCAACTCTGGGTCCGCAAAGTTTCGCGCTAAGCGCTAGCGCCATGTCTATACCAGCAGAAACGCCGGCCCCTGTTAGGATTTTGCCATCTTCAACAATACGTTCATGAACGGGAATTGCTCCATAGAGCGGCAGCCGATCCAGTGTTGACCAATGGGAGGTGGCGCGAACATTCTTTAAAAGCCCTGCAGCGCCTAAAATGAGACTTCCCGTGCATACGGAAGTTGTCCACGTGGTTGTTTTATGAATGGCCCTTACCCATTCGAGGATTTCTGGTTCATTTCGAAGCGCTGTTGCATTTCCAGCTCCGGGGATGAGCAGCACGGTTGCCTCTGAGATGTCGGAGAGAGAATATTCCGCTGTTAATGTAAGACCTGCAGATTCACTACGAACCAAACCCGCTTTTTTTGCTGCGCGTTTTACAGTCACTCCGGGAAGTCTGCAAAGAACTTCATGCGGCCCGATGGCATCGAGCGCTGTCATTTTATCGTAGAAGAGAAACACAATTTCCATAATGACCTCGCGATTTTTCTATAAGTGGGGACCTACAATGGTAGGATGCGGAAACTATAAAGTTAAAGGATTAAATTTTTATTTCCGACGAGGAGCCCCGCGGTCCGCAGATTTGAAAGTTTTCGTTTAATTTCGTTTTCGATATAAGATTCTTGGATTAAAAACTTGCTATTTTGAGGTGAGAAGATGGGTAGCAAAATCGGACGATTCATTTTTCTTTTTTTCTTTCTCTGCGGACCTTTGCATGCGCACCTTATCGAGTTTTATGCAGATTGGTCTTGGAATTCTAAAGGAACGAAGTTGTTTACCCCAACATCTGATCGAGAAGAAGACTGGGAAGTTCTCGTGAAGATTCAGGCGCAGCTCCAAAAGAAGGGATGGGAGATCAAATGCTGGGATTTTGATTTCTACCAGCCCCTTCTTTTAAAAGGGGATTATCGAGCATGGGATATTTGGCGACAGCAGAACAAGGACCAACCTGAAGGACTCTGGGTTTTTTGGAATACGGGCGGGTGGCTCAAAGATTTTGATTTGTCGAGGGTGCCCAAGGAAAAAATGGTCTTATTTATGTGGGAGCCTCCGACTGTGATGAGATCTCTTTATACCAAGGAAGTGCAGGATATGTTTTGTAAGGTTTTCACATGGGATGATGATCTTGTGGACAATGAGAAATTCTTCAAATTCAACTACCCCGTCTTAAAGAAAAGGATCGAGTGCGTTCCTGATTTTGATCAGAAGAAGTTCTGCGTGATGATCAATACTCGGTTGAAGGATAAGCATCCGGACTCTTTGTATGGCGAGAGGACATCTGTCGCCGATTTTTTTGAGGATCAAGGAGATGGGGTTTTTGATCTTTATGGAAGGTTTTGGGATGGATATAAAAATTGGAAGGGAAAAGCCAAAAGTAAAGTAGAGACCTTGCCAAACTATAAGTTTTGCATTTGCTATGAAAACATGCAGAACGTCAAGGGGTACATTACCGAAAAGATTTTCGATTGTTTTAGGACGGGATGCGTGCCTGTTTATTGGGGTGCGAGCAATGTCACCGATTACATTCCGGAAGGCTGTTTTATCGATCGGCGCAAATTTGACAGTACAGAGCAGCTCTATGCTTACATGCGGCAAATGGGCCGAGAGGAGTACGATGAGTATTTAAACCAGGCTGCAACGTTTTTAGAGAGTGAAGAAGCTCAGGTGTTTTCAAAGGATGCTTTTGTGAAAATTTTTATGGATAACCTGGTTCCCTAAATCGATTATTCTTCGACGGGGACGGCCTTTTCCAGGATGTCTTTTCTGCAGAAGACGGGAATGTTGTAAAGGAGAGCGAGCGTGATGCAGTCGCTAGGCCTTGCATCGATCTCGAGGACCGTTTTTTGATCGCCGATCTGCTGCTCCAGGTAGATCCTGGCGAAGTAGATGGTATCTTCAATGTCTGTGATCACGATCTGGATCGGTTTGATATCAAAGCCGCGAAAAATGGCATTCATCAAATCGTGCGTATAAGGACGGGGGCGCTGTTCTTTGGTGAGGTGGGTCTGAATGTTTCTGCCAACGGAGGGGTCTGTGTAAATGGCGAACCGCTTTTGATCCGTGCCGAGGATAATGACGGTATAGGATCTGGACTGCATGATTTTATTGAAGGTGATCGGGACTAGCTCTGTTGCCATAGGCTCCTTAAGGTTTAACGATCACTTGACCATCTTTATATCCGACGATCACTCTTCCTGCGAGGTTGAAGAAAAAACCGGTGTCGATAACGCCAGGAATTTGGATGAGCGTTTCATGGTCCTTTTCTGGATTTTCTCTCACATTCTTAAAATGGATGTCCAGGATAAGATTGCTATTATCTGTGATATATAGACTGCCGTCTGATTTTTTGCGAAACTCTCCTTGATAGCCTGCTTTATTAATGTGGTGGAGAGTGGCGTTTTTGGCAAAGGGGAGGATCTCTACGGGAAGTTTGCAAGCGCCAAGCTGGGAGACGCATTTTTTTTCATCCACGATTACGATCATCTCTTTGCTCATCGCAGCTAAGATCTTTTCGCGGACAAGAGCGCCGCCGCCCCCTTTGATCATCCGTTTTTTTGAATCGATCTCATCAGCACCATCGACTGTCAAATCCAGAGACTGCACTTCATCGATATTGAGAAGGGGAATGCCGCCTTCTTTTGCGAGCTGGAATGAGCGCTCGGAGCTGGCAATGGCTTTAATTTTTAGACCTTCTTGGCACCTTCGGATCAACCTCTCAATGAAAAAAAAGACGGTGGTGCCGGTCCCAATTCCAACGCGCATGCCGGTTTGGACAAATTCGGCTGCTTTGTAACCCACAGCTTTTTTTATCGCATCATTAGACATAAGATTATAAATTTGGTATATTGTGCTCTGCCGGCCAAATGTCGCCGGTTCCCTTAGGTTCTTAACTATTTTTGGATCTTTGAAAAAACCATGATTACATTACAAGATCTATTTCTATTCCTCCAGAACCTTCTTTCGCCGGATGAACTTGCAGATTATTGTCCCAATGGGATTCAAGTTGAGGGAAAACGGGATGTGAAGCGTGTTTGTTTTGCTGTTTCAGCAAGCCTCGCTGTCATCGAAGAAGCTCAAAAAAAGAACGCCGACGCTCTGATTGTGCACCATGGGATATTTTGGAATAAGGATCCGTATGTCATTGTTGGTACAAAGCGTCATAAGTTAGAGGTCTTGCTTAAGTCGGGAATGTCTCTTCTGGCTTACCATCTCCCTTTAGATGCCCACCATAGTGTTGGTAACAATTGGAAGGCAGCGTTTGATTTGGGATTAAAGGAACTCGAGCCCTTTTCTCCGATCGGAAAAACATTCTTAGGTGTTAAGGGAAAGCTACAGCCCATGAGTGCAGATGCTTTTCAAAAAAAACTAGAAACCTATTATGGACATCCAGCGCATGTTGCTTTTGGAGGGAAGAAAGAGGTGTCCAGCGCTGCAATCATTTCTGGTGGGGCCCACCGCTACATTGACCAAGCCGCCGATGCCGGCGTTGATTGTTACATTACAGGAAGTTTTGATGAGCCTATTTGGGACATCGCGCACGAGCGCAAAATTAACTTTTTCGCTCTAGGGCACTATGCAACGGAGAGGGTAGGGGTCCAGGCCCTGATGGCAGAGGTGCAAAAGCAATTCAAAATATCTTGTGAATTCATTGATTTGTTTAATCCATTCTAATAATCTGAACTTTGGCCTCCTTAGACGAGACTATACCCGAGTTGTTTCAAAATTTGGCCGCTAGGCGGGATTGAAAGCTGCCGCAAATCGATTTCCGGCGCTTTGAACCCGCCAAGCGGCCAAATTTTGAAACAACTTGGGTATATCCCACTATTTGAAAACTTTGATTTTTGGAGTAGTGGGATAGTCTCATAGAGAGGAGGCTGGGGCAATTCTCAATAAACGCATTCTAAGTTCAGCTTAATAAAAGGGAGGGGTAATGTCCTTATCTGATAAAGAGAAAAAAAAATCGATAGTAGAAGAAAGTCAAAAGACGCGCAGAGCAAGGGAAAAACTCAAGCGGCAGCTTGAGGCTTTAGATAAAAGGATCACACCCCAGGCTTTGGAGAGAAAGGCCATTGAAATCCAAAGATGGATTGCACGCCACGCTTCGAGTCGGGTCGTTCTGAAGAACAAGAGCATCTCATTGTTTGATGAGAACCAGAATGCAGCAGACCAAAGCGTACGTATCAGCCTGCTCGCCGATCAAATCAAAAAAGAATTTCGCGTTGATACAGAAGGGGAGACCCAAGCGAAAATGTCCAAACTCAGAAAAATAATCTCAAAAGAATAATAATATCAGCTCAAAAATTGGCGCCTCCTCAAAAATGCCAATTTTTGAGATTTTTCCAGTCTTTCTTGGTAAAAACCACCCACTTTAGTTATGATGTACCCTTTCTCCAAAGGGTTAAGGGTTGTTTATGCAAAATGTCATCGAATGTTTGAGAGAGCGTGGACTGATCGATGCTCTTACAAGTGAAGACCTACTCAAGCGCGTAGAGCAACCCATCAAACTTTATTGCGGTTTTGATCCGACGGCAGATAGCCTGCATATTGGAAACCTCGTTGGCATTATCATTCTTAGATGGTTTCAGAAATTTGGGCATACCCCCGTTGTCATCCTGGGAGGAGCTACGGGACGGATCGGAGATCCCTCGGGAAAGAGTATCGAGCGTCCCTTACTAGACTCTTCCGCAATCGTTTATAACACAGCGCGGATTCGCCGCCATTTTGAGGCCGTTCTCGATTTCTTTCATAAAACAGCCCGGCCAATCGTTTTTAATAACGATGATTGGTTTTCTGATTTTCGCTTAGTCGATTTTTTAAGAGATGTCGGTAAGCATTTTAGGTTAGGAACCATGCTAGCGAAAGAAAGTGTGAAAAGCAGGCTTAACTCTGAAGAGGGGATTAGTTTTACTGAATTTAGCTATCAATTGCTTCAATCTTACGATTTCTATCACCTTTATGCCCAGCATGGCGTCGTCCTGCAAATTGGAGGAAGCGATCAGTGGGGGAATATTACTGAAGGGACCGATCTCATCCGCAGGCTTGGGTTGGGACCAGCTTATGGTTTGACGTTTCCGCTTCTCACTCGAAGCGACGGGAAAAAGTTCGGCAAGTCGGAAGCGGGTGCGATCTGGCTTGCTGCTGACAGATGCTCTCCTTATGATTTCTATCAGTATTTTTTCCGTATGCCTGATGCGGATGTGATCAAGATGATGCGCGTCTTGACATTCATGGATTTAAAGGAGATCTATGAATATGAAGCGAAAATGCAGCAAAAGGACTATGTGCCAAATACTTCCCAAAAACGCCTGGCGGAAGAAATGACCCGTTTGATCCATGGAGAAGAGGGTTTGGCCACAGCTCTCAAGGTCACAGAAGGTGCGGCGCCTGGAACCGATACTGAGCTAAATCCCGATTCTTTGCGTGAAATTGCAAAAGACATGCCCTGCAGCGAGCTGCTTTTAGATGATATTTTGGACCAAAAATTTGTCGATATCGTGGTTAAAATTGGACTTTTGCCAAGTAAAGGGGAAGCCTCGCGCCTTATCCAAAATGGGGGAGCCTACCTTAATAATCAGAAGATCGATGACGCTAATTTTAGGTTATCAGAAGACTCTTTGATCGGGGGGGAATTCCTTCTTTTTGGTTCAGGCAAGAAGAAAAAAATGATTGTTAAAGTCAAAAAATAAATTCATTACCTCTCGAGAAAAGATGAGGGTGTGAATATTTTTGTAAAAACAACTTGCTTGAAAATCAATGTGATACAACAATGAGCTAAAAGAAGAACAGTAGTCCAGCTTCCTCTTTTCGAGGGATCGAAGGGTATTTGGAACTAGTGCGCTGCTTATGGCAAAATTGACTGTATCGCTGCTGCTGCCCCGGAGCTTATAAGGGCCCCCCGAGGCTTGTCTTGCAGACAAAAAAGCCAATTTTCCCCTACGCGGTGCACTTGCAGCGGACGAGTATAAACAAGGAGTCAAAAATATGGCGACAATCACTAAAAAAAAATTGATTCAAGTGATTTCCCAGAATAAAGGGGTCCACCCAAATGATGTTCGCAATGTTATTCAATCTTTTTTGGATGTGATGACAGAATATCTAGCTAAAGGGGATCGACTTGAGTTCCGCGATTTCGGTGTATTTGAAATTGTTGAAAGAAAGCAAAAAATTGGTAGAAATCCCAAGAATGCTTCAGTTCCAATCATTATTCCGGCCCGTCTTGCCGTTAAGTTTATTCCAGGCAAAAAGATGCGTAAGCTCATTGAAAAAGAACGCAAAACTACTGGTGGCTCCAGGTAGGTTGTATTCATTTTTTTTGATTTTATAATTTTTCTTGTAACGAGGGGAGCGTTTTCCTCTTGTTTTCAGGTATATAGATTCTTTTTAACTCTTGATTTTATTCCAGATATGTAGATAATTGTTTTTATTTTTTTGAGGAGTTTTGAATTGTCGGCGCCTAAATGGATTTTATTCGGCTCGGTTACTCTTTTCTCAATCATTGGTGTGGCTGCTCTCTTTAAAAAGGACAGTAAGCAGCCTGTGGTTGCTCTAGCGCCCATAGATGTCGCGACCGAATCTCCCATCCTCTCAGTGCCGGTCCAGTTACCTCCGCAAGCGATTCCTGTAAGTAACGACAGTCTCAAAGAAAGAAAAAAACAAGACAAAGACAAAAAGCGCAAAGCCAAGCAGAGCCCCCCAGCTCAGGTTTGGTCTCCCCTTGATACCGAGGCCCCTCTAGCCCGTCCGACCCTCTCCTCAAAAGAAGATTTTCCTAGTATCGATAGGATTTTCCAATTGTTTTCGACAGGCCCTTCCAAATTGCCGATTGTCGAGACGGTGAATTACTCTAGCTCAGTTCCCTGGCTTAAAGGCCGCCCCGCTTGGGTCTCTGATTATGCGACTCATTTCAATACCTCTCGACATTTCATTGCACGCAGCTTGAATGGAAAGCCCGATTATTTCTCTCAAAAAGTTATTGAAGGCAGTAAATTTAACGTTTTTCGCAAAGACAAAAAAATTAACTTTTACCTCCTTGTAGACCTCTCCCGTTGTAAAATGGGTTTCTACTACGTCGACCTGGATACAAACGAGCGTGTCCTATTAAAGACCTATTCTGTTGGATTGGGCAGAGTCGATGCTTCCAAACCATCTGGCACACTGACTCCCACCGGGCGTTTCACACTGGGCAATCGCGTTGCTATCTATAAACCGGGGATGACAGGATATTATAACGAAAAGCAAGTTGAGATGGTCCGCGTCTTCGGCACTAGATGGATTCCGATGGACCAAGAAGGGGATCTCGCTAAAGGCTATGGGCTCCAGGGAGCTCCCTGGATCGAAGATTCGGCCTCTAAACAACTCATTGAAAACCGAAGCGTCATCGGCGCTTACGACAGCGATGGCTGTGTCCGCATGAGCTCAGAGGATATCGAAGAGCTTTTCTCGATTGTTCTGACGAAGCCGACGTTTATGATTATAGTTAAAGATTTTCATGAAGCTAAACTTCCGGGTGTCGAGGTTGCAGCCCCCTCCCGATAGATAAGGAAAAAAAATATGAGTATGTTAGCCCATGAGAAACAGATTCTAGAGTATGAGAAAACTCTTGGCCAATTGAAAGAACAGAATAAAGATAGTTCTCTTTGGACAGACGAGGAAATTTCAAAGCTCGAGACCAAGCTTCAGCAGCTCAGAAATAAAGTCTATTCAGAACTTACACCTTGGGAAAGAGTGGCTATTTGCCGCCATCCCCAGCGCCCTAAATCCATAGACTATATCCGTAATCTCTGTGAAGAATTTACTGAGCTCTACGGCGACCGCCTTTTCCGCGATGACAGGGCTGTTATCTGCGGGCTTGCGAAGATCGGCGGCCAAAAATTTATGGTGATCGCCCAAGAAAAGGGATGTGATACAGAAAGCCGAATGGAGCGCAATTTTGGAATGATGCATCCTGAGGGCTATCGCAAAGCAATGCGCTGCATGCGCCTTGCGGCTAAGTTCAAACTTCCCGTTCTTTCTTTGATAGATACACCCGGCGCGCACCCAGGCCTGTCATCAGAAGAGCGGGGTCAAGGTTGGGCGATCGCTCAAAATCTCATGGAAATGGCCCGTTTGCCGACTCCGATTATTGTCGTTCTTATTGGTGAAGGGTGTTCCGGTGGGGCTCTTGGCATTGGAATTGGCGATGTCGTCGCAATGCTCGAGCATTCTTATTATTCCGTTATTTCTCCTGAGGGGTGCGCGTCGATTTTGTGGCGCGACAGCAATAAAAAAGAGCTCGCTGCTCAAACTCTTAAAATGCATGTCGAAGATTTGATGAAGTTCGATATTGTCGATGCCATGATCGATGAACCGATGGGAGGAGCCCACCACGATCCAGCCCAAGTGTACGACAATGTCAAAAAATATATCCTCGATCAATGGAATATTTTAAAAACTGTTGAGCCTGAGCTCCTCATTGAGCAGCGCTATCAAAAATATCGCCGAGTCGGCAAATATTCCATAGAAGAGAACACGCCAATCGCGTAAGCTTTGTGAAAACCGGATAGCTCTGATGAAACTACTTCTTCAGGCTGCATTGCGCAGCCGTAAGCATCTTTCCCTACTAATCGTCACCTTTGTAACGCTCCTCTGCCTTACGATAGCAAGCCAGATGGAAATGTTTGCTCTCGGGGTACTCTCAAACAACGGCGCCGATTTTTTCACCCTTTTTTCTACGGAACAGGGACTTGACGCTCCCCGCGATTCGATCTCCCTGCAAACGGTAGAGTCGCAGTGGCATCTCATTGATAAAGCGGGAACAGGGGTTATTACGAAGCAAGAAGCGGCCTCCTACATGGCGTCTAAGGAGACTAACCCTCTCAATTGGCTGATCAAAGAGTTTAGAGAACATTTCAAATTCACAAATAATGTGAAAGCGCTTGTGATCATTCTGCTTTGTGTTGCCGTCTTTAAGGCCATTTGGCTATTTGCCAGCCGTTATACGACTCAAATTCTTTCGATCCGCGTCAGTAGAGATTTGCGCCAACAATATTTTGAGCATATCCAATCCTTACCCATGAGCTTTTATCAGAAGCACAATATCGGAAGCCTCTCTTCAAGGGTTGTTGGGGATGCAGGCCAGATTGCTGTTTCCATTAATTCCTGGCTCACTAACTACCTGCAGACTCCGTTTACAATTATCACCTGCCTTTCGATGTGCGTCTACCTCTCCTGGCAACTCTCTATGGTGATTTTCATTGGGGTCCCTCTGATCGTCCTGCCCATTGTTTTACTTGCGAGACGCGTCAAACGAGTCTCCCGGCAGCTCCAGTCAAACCAAGAGCGTTTTGCCAACGTCCTGATCGACTTCCTCGCGGGCATTCAGACTGTTAAGATCTTTGCTATGGAAGCCTTCTCTTTAAAAAAATATAAAGAGCAGAACGACCGCATGGCAGTCTTGGAAGGAAAGACAGCGAAATACGGCCTGCTTACTCGCCCGATCCTTCATGCAATCACAACTCTATGCCTTGCCTGCGTCGTCTTATTTGGCCTCTACACGATTGGAATGAGCCTTTCCCAGTTGATCGTCTTCTGCGGTTTGTTGCAGCTGGTTTACGAACCTGTGAAGAAATTTGCAGATGAGAACGCTAACATTCAGCGCGGTGTTGTCGCAGCAGAGCGCATGTTCGAAGTGCTCAACTTGAAACCCGACATTGAAGATTCCAAAGGAGCTCTGGAGCTCTCTGGCTTTCATGATAAAATTGAGTTTGAAAACGTATGGTTCCGCTATAAAGACGAGTGGATCCTAAAAGACGTTAGCTTCACTGTGAAAAAAGGGGAGACAGTAGCTATTGTAGGTCCTACCGGTGCAGGGAAGTCCACGATCGTCCAACTCATTCCGCGCCTTTTTGATGTTCAAAAAGGGAGAATCCTCATCGATGGCAAGCCTTTAAATGCCTATACACAGAAATCGATTCGCGAGCAGATCGCCTTTGTCTCACAAAAACCTTTTCTTTTCTTCGACACAATTGCAGCTAATATCGCCTTTGGCAAAAATTTCTCCCGAGAAAGGATTGAGAGCGCAGCAAAACGCGCCCATGCCGCAGAGTTTATCAACCGCCTTCCCCAAAAATATGACTCTATGCTAGCAGAGGCTGGACAGAACCTCTCCGGAGGCCAGCAGCAGCGCCTTGCGATCGCAAGAGCCCTTGTCAAGGAAGCTCCAGTTCTTATACTCGATGAAGCGACATCTGCACTTGATTCGATCAGTGAAATGCACATTAAGAATGCGATTCTCAAGCTCCAGGGCGAAGTGACTCAAATTCTGATCGCTCACCGCCTATCGACAATTGAGCACGCCGATAAGATCATCTATCTTGAGCATGGTGTCAAGATCGCCGAAGGAAATCGGGAAGACCTCCTCAAAACCTGCGATCCTTTCCGCCGTATGTGGGAAGCTCTCTACCATCACGATACATATGTGCATGAAGAGATCGAGGAGACAGTCGATAAGCCTGCATTAGGTGAGACGGTTCCTGTCTAAAGAAACTTCCCTGATCATTCAGGAAAGTTTCCCTCCGATGACAGCGCTTTCATTTTCTGGCTGTATCAAAATGATATTCCCTTCACTATCCGGGACCCCTAGCGTTAACACTTCAGAGATAAAAGGCCCTATCTGGCGAGGAGGGAAGTTGACGACGGCCAGCACTTTTTTGCCGATTAGATCGGATAACTTGTAGTGCTTGGTGATCTGAGCGCTAGAGCGTTTGGTGCCAATTTCAGTGCCAAAATCAATCGTCAGTTTATAGGCAGGCTTTCTGGCTTCCGGGAATTCTTCTGCATGGGTGATTTTTCCAACGCGGATGTCTAGTTTTAGAAAATCGTCGATAGTTGCCATTATAACAATCCCAATTTCTGGAAGTTTTCTTTGAGTGCATGGTTTTCCGGCTTATCGAATGCTCCGCCTTCATTGAGCCATGCGACATAGCTTTTGGGAACTTCAGAGAGCATTTTCCCTTGGTGTTTCCCAAAAGGCATTTTAGAGAGGACTTGCGGACGGGAAAGCAGTTCAATGACTTTTTCCATAGAAAGGTCATCAATCATAGCAGAAAAGACCTGGTGAAGAATGATCACATCGTCAAGGGCCCTATGGGCTTGGTTTGAAGGGAATCCGTAGACCTCGCGAAGGGATTGCAGGGTGTGGCGCGGCAGGTCATTGCGGTATTTTCTGGCCCATTTCAGCGTGTCGATGTAGCGGTAGTTTGGGAATTGAAGTTCTGCGCGCTTAAACTCCTGCTCGAGGAAGGGTTTATCAAAAGCATCGTTGTTATGGGCGATTAGAACAGACTCTTCGGGGCAAAATGTTATAAATTCTTCTGCGATCGTTCTAAATGAGGGAGCGCTAGCCACCATTTCATTCGTGATATGGTGGATCGCTGTCGCCTCGGGAGGAATTGGACATCCGGGATTGATCAAACGGCAAAAAGTGCGGTTTTCCACAGGGTCATAAGCTGCAAGTTCGATGATCCGGTCTTTGTCATTGCGAACACCGGTCGTTTCTGTGTCGTAGTAGATGGGGCGCAAAGGTTTGTTCATAAATTTTCCTCGTAAGTGCAGATGTTAGCAAAGCCCGCATTTTGTCTCATGGAAAATGATTTTGCACAGATGTCATCATCCGTGTTATTATTTTTTGAAAATTTTCTTGTGAGAGTAACATGAAACGGATCATCTGCGGATTATTGACTTTAGCGTGCACTTTTTCTGCGACCCCTTTTCTTTTTTCTGAAGTGAAAGAGCCGATAACAGATTATCAAATTCTCTTCTCACCTGACGATCATGTTGCCGAACGGCTGATTTCGCTGATAAAGAAGGAAAAAAAGAGCATTAAAGCAGCCGTTTATTGTTTGATGCATAAAGGCATTATCCAGGCTTTGGTTGAGGCGCATAAGAGGGGAGTTCATGTCGAGGTGATCATCGATCCTTTTTCCGCCAAAATGAAGTCTCCGGCTAGAAAAATGGAAGAGGTCAATCTTCCTGTATTTGTTTGGAGTCCTCCTGTTAGGTATAAAAAATCCAAGAAAGGGAGACGTGTAAAACAGCGCAAACCTCTCATGCATGATAAGTTCTGTGTCTTAGGGGACAGCTGCGTCTGGACGGGATCTTTTAATTTCACCTTTGAGGCATCCCATTCCAATCGAGAAAACGTCATTGTTTTGGAAAATGCGCAAGTCGCCTATAGCTACCTCGAGGAATTTGAGAGGATCAAAAATGCGGGGTGCGTTTTCCTCAGTGATTACTTCGATTTAAAAAATTAAATAATAGTTTATTCTTCGGTAAATATGGAGTTTTTACTTCTCGTTTTACCTCAAAAATGCTATCCTTTTTTTAATTTTATTGAACCGGAGTTTTCCATGTTTAAATTCGCGCTTATAGCCTTGTTAGCGGCCCTTTCTGCCGGCCTTTCAGGCTGTTATCAGATCCATTCCGATGACGATTTAAGGACCGTCCCTGTAACAAACAACCCTAATCTCCTCCCAAATCAGGGCCAAAGGATGACGTCTGCCCCCATGTAGTATACCAAAGTTATCTCAAAATTTGGTATAACTTTGATTGATTTAATCGAATCTTTTGGTTAACTTAGAAGTCTGTCATTGAACTGAGGTTTTGTCGATTTTAGGGATTATTTTGGTCTGTTTTTTGTTCCAAATTCGGGGGGTAATATACGAATGTTCGATATTACCTCCCGAATTTGGAACAAAAATAGACACAAAAGAACCCTGAAATCGACAGAAACTCAATGGAATGACAGACTCTGACTAGAAATTGGCTAACTTTTTAATTGTTGGAAAATGAAAAGGCAAACCCCTGTAAAATACAATTTTTATCCCAGCGATCCTTCCAAGGTCATTGCAGAGCTTGGCAAAGACGTTCTCTTGGAACAGCTCAAGAAAATGCTTTTAATCCGCAATTTTGAGATCCGTTCTGAAGCGGCATATCTTCAAGGCAAAATCGGCGGATTTTTCCATTCCTATATGGGGCAGGAAGCTATTCAGACTTCCGCCGTTTGCGCTGTTGGGGTAAATCAATGGTGGGCAACTTCGTACCGTTGCCATGCCCTGGCACTCCTTCTTGGGGCCACCCCGAATGAGCTTTTAGCAGAATTGCTCGGGAAAGCCACAGGCAATGCGAAAGGGCGCGGCGGGTCGATGCATTTTTTCACCGATCGCCTTCTTGGAGGATTTGGAATTGTTGGCGGGCAGATCCCCATCGCTACAGGAGCTGCTTTTACGATTAATTACCTCAAATCGGTTCCGGAATTAAAAAGCCGAAAGAACTGTGATGTGGCCCTCTGTTTCTTAGGAGATGGAGCCGTTGCCCAAGGGTCCTTCCATGAATCTTTGAATCTCGCAGCTCTTTGGGACTTGCCTTGCATCTATGTGATTGAAAATAACGCATGGGGCATGGGGACGCATGTTAGTAGAGCCATTAGCGTTGAACCAATCGCTGAGAAGAAGGCTCCGAGTTTCGGGATGGAGTCCTATACCTTCGATGGCATGGATTTTTTCAGTTGCTACTCCGGCTTCAAGCACGTTTTTCAAGAAATGAAGAAAAATTCCAGGCCTGTTCTCATTGAAGTGGTTACAGAGCGCTTTCGCGGCCATTCGATTTCAGACCCAGCTGCTTATCGCTCTAAGGATGAACTGCAAAACTGCATGACAAGAGATCCTCTTATCATCATGTTTAAAACTCTTGAAAGCGCAGGTTTTATCTCCGAAGAGCAGTACCATGCAATGGACAAGGAGCAGAAAGACATTGTCATGGCAGCCTTGAAGTTTGCTGAAGATAGCCCGGTTCCCGATCCGATCACTCTCGAAGAAGATGTTTTTGCCCCGGAGAAATTATGACGAAGCAGTTAGTGGATATGCGCGAGGCGATTAGACAGGCAATCGATGAGGAGATGCAGCGCGATCCCACCGTTTTTGTGATGGGGGAAGAGGTCGCAGAGTACAATGGCGCTTATAAAGTGACCAAAGGGATGCTCGATAAATGGGGACCAACGCGGGTCATCGATACCCCGATTGCAGAGCTCGGATTTGCAGGTCTTGCGATCGGCGCCGCTATGACCGGTCTTAGACCTGTTGTTGAGTTTATGAGCTTTAATTTTTCCTTCGTTGCGTTTGATCAGATTGTTTCTAACGCAATTAAGATGTACTACATGTCAGGAAACCGCTTTAGTGTGCCTATCGTGTTCCGCGGCCCCAATGGCGCAGCCGCTCAAGTTTCCTCTCAGCATTCGCACTGTGTTGAGGCTATTTATGGCAATCTTCCCGGCCTGATCATTTTGGCTCCTTCAAACCCCTATGACGCTAAAGGATTGCTCAAATCGGCAATTCGCAATAACAACCCTGTTCTTTTTCTTGAAAATGAACTCTCTTATAACGATAAGATGGAGATTCCAACAGGCGAGTATCTCATTCCCATCGGCAAAGCTAAAGTGGTTCGTGAAGGAAAGCATGTTACGCTTGTTTCTCATAGTTTGATGGTCCAGCGTTGCGAACAAGCAGCTGAAGAGCTTAGCAAGAAGGGAATCAGTGTTGAGCTCATTGATTTGAGATCTGTGAAGCCGCTGGACATTGCAACGATTGCCCAATCGGTGAAAAAGACGCACGCTTGCGTTCTTGTTGAAGAAGGGCATGTTTTCTCAGGAATTTGCGCAGAAGTGGGCTTTCAGATCATGGAGCATTGCTTCGATGATTTGGATGCGCCTCTTGTTCGGGTTTGTCAAAGAGAAACGCCGATGCCTTATTCTAAAGCGTTAGAAAAAGAAACAATGCCGACAAAAGAAAAGATCATAGCCGCTATTCACCAAGTTCTATCATAACGGAGTAACTATGCCATTCACACTGACAATGCCCAAACTTTCTCCGACTATGGAAGAGGGGACCATCGCTAAATGGTGTAAAAAAGAAAACGATTACGTAAAAGTCGGCGATGTCCTTTTTGAAGTGGCAACAGATAAGGCTACTGTGGAACACAGCGCTTTAGACGAGGGTTTTCTACGCAAGATTTTAATTAAGGAAGGGGAGTCTGCGGTCGTCAACCAGGCGATAGCGATTTTCACCGAAAAGAAAGACGAGAGCATTGAAGGGTATAAGCCAGAAGGGGAAGCTCCAAAATCAGCTCAAGCAAAACCTGCCCAACCTGAAGCCTTTTCTAAAGAAGCGGCTCCATTAGCTAGGCCCGTAGCTGCAGGCGCCATGGTCCAGCCGGCCTTTGTTCCTGAACCTCCTCTACAAAAATACTCTTTTTCAGGTCCGGAAGGTGATCTAGAAGGGCGCATTCTCGCTTCTCCTCTTGCAAAAAAAATGGCCAGGGAAAAAGGGATCGATCTAACTACGATTAAGGGAAGTGGCCCCTATGGCAGGATCACGAGCCGCGATCTCGACTTGGGACAACCTGATGAAGCTGTGACATTCGGCAGACGTGAAGTTCCCGCGATTCCTCCAGGCACTTATGAAGAGGTCCCTCTATCCCCGATTCGTAAAATCATTAGCAGCCGCCTTCAGGAATCCAAGACATTTATTCCGCATTTCTATACTACGCAGGAAATTCTGGCAGATAAAATGATCAGTTTGCGCTCTGAGCTATCTACAGCTGGCTTAAAAGTCTCTTATAATGACTTCATACTGCGCGCTACGGCTCTTACTCTCAGAGAGCATCCCAATGTGAATTCCGGCTTTAACTCGGTCAATCAATCCATTATCCGCTTTAAGACAATTGACATCTCCGTTGCCGTTAGCCTTCCTACCGGTTTAATCACTCCGATTATTCGCCACGCCGATTTTAAAAATCTTGGACTTCTTTCCTCAGAGATGAAAGTCCTTGCATCCAAGGCAAAAGAAGGAAAACTTTCTCGCGAAGAGTACACCGGCGGGTCATTCACTGTTTCTAATTTGGGGATGTTCGGCGTCTCTGAATTTGTTGCGATCATTAACCCTCCCCAAGCTGCGATTCTTGCAGTTGGCGGCATTGAAGATCGGGCAGTTGTGAAAAATGGGCAGGTTGTACCGGGTAAAACGATGAGGCTCACGCTTTCCGCAGATCATCGCGCGCTTGATGGTGCTGATGCCGCAAAATTTCTTAAAACCCTTCAAAAGTATCTCGAGAGTCCATCCCTGCTGCTGCTATAGAGGGAACCAGTAAACTCGCTTCGCGGCTAAAAACGTGATTAGCGTTTGAAGCCCGAATGGAGTTTTTCTGGTTCCCTTTATAACCATCGTTTACGTCTGAAGACGATTAGGGCAAATACAGAGAGGGCTGTGATAAAAGTTAGAATGAAAATAAATGCATGCTTATGCCCCATGATAGGAAGCTCGATATTCATACCATAGATACTGGCGATCATCGTCGGGATGCTAAGAATGATCGTTAGTGAAGTGAGTAGTTTGATTGTTTTGTGTAGATTGTTCGTGAAGAGAATGTTGTAGGAATCGCGTAAAGAACGGATCGCCTTCACGGCAATCAGGCAGAGTGTTTCTGATTGTTTGACGGCATTGAGTAAATCTTCTAGCTGTTGCTGCTCTTTTTCATATAGATCAGTATATTTTCCACTAGTGATCCCTTCTAGAACGCCTCTTGTCGGCTCTAAGGCTGAAAGGTATTGGTTTAGGATTTCCTCATTGCGGGTCAATATTGCAATGTCCTCGCTCTCAACATTGGCCATTTCCTTTTCCTGGTCTAAAAGGCTATGTCTCAGTTTGCGGATATGCGAGGTAAAATCTTGTGTGATCTTTAGAAGGAGATTGATCATAAGATTTGAGCGCTGAAGGGTAGATAGTTTCCCTTTTTTTGCGACAAAGCTATGGATGAAGTAATTTTTTTCTGGTGAGATGGTGATGAAGTAATGGGTCGTGAGGACCATTGTAAAGGTTGATGTGTTGAGTCCAACAGCTAGATCTTGCTCAATGGGATGACGTGTAAAAATGATGGTGTGATTGTTGATTTTTTCGATACGCGGAATTTCATAGCGGTCTAAGCTGTCCTGGACATCGGCCATATCGAGGCCAGTCAGCTGGCAGATCACATCTAAGTCTCCACTTGTAGCTTCATTGATGTGGATCCAACATCCTTCTTTGGGTGCTGGCAGAGAGAGAAAGTTATCCTCTTTTGCTGTCTTGTAGTAATACTCGATCATTGCCGCCTCCCAAAATACCTCATCCACACATAAACTCAAGCTATTTTAGACCGGATGGTGAGGTCGAAATGCTAGTATGTAGAGGGGTAAGGTATCACTCTATGCTATGACAGAAGTCTGAATTTAATGTAAATAATTTTTTGGAGAAAAGATTGTGAGTATTGTAAATGATGTTAGTTATGCATTTTATTATTTAAACAAAGTGTGCGGTTTCAGATCTCAGCCGGCTATTGCGACGTGTGGTGAAAAAGAGATTACAGCTGAGTCATTCCGCACATTTTTGTATGGGAATGGCAAGGTAAAGCCTTCTTTGCCTACCTACGATTTGCTCCTAGTCGCGAAAGGGATAAAACAGCTGGGTAGAGATGATCATTCTGAAGACTTCATTGAGATAGCTGGACAGATCGATGCCTATGTCGCTTCAATGTATAAAAATAATTTCAATTTTGATCGTGAGTTAAACTCTAAAGAAATAAAATCATTTTTAATAAATCTTGGAATTCTTCCCTCTGCCCACGAAGCTAAAAGAATCTACTGGGGGCTGAAAGACAATTGGTGGAAACAGATTATAGATGGATGCCCCCAAGGTTGCCAAGAGTTAGTGTTTGATCCTGGGATATATAATAGAAGTCCAGAGCTGGGATATTTAAATGGAATCCAACATGCCAGCAGGGTGTTTATAAATAACCTTCATCAGGATTTAAGCTTTACCTTGTATCAAAAAATCCATGATTTGGCTTGTCGGCATCTTGTGCAAGAATCCAACGAAGACCCTTTGCCTAAAGAGGAAAAGTCGGATTCGTTTCGCCAATTTGAGAAAAAATACGTATTTCAATATTTCAATTCCGAGTCGTATGGTATTCAAAAAAACATTAATTTTCTAAAATACACCATTCAAATCATCCTGAATTACCGGAATGTCCTTCTTATTGAAAAGCATCCTAGATACAATGATTGTGTTTCTGGATTTTCTATGGCAGAATTAAATTCTTTTCTTAATCATATTTCTTTTGTTAAATAGCAGTTTGAATATGTTAATTTTGCGCTATTTAATCATTTTGATGATTCGTTCAATCAAATTCATGAAGATGAAACTATTGTTAAACTTAATGAAATGCTTCTAGATCTTTGTTACATGTTGCACCATTTTGTCCGGGATGCTTCCATTGAATTGAATCGATCTATTATTGAAAATTCAAGAATTCTTGGAGTTAATTCAAATTTAGCGAAATCATTTGTCTGCCAAGATCAATTAGTTGTTGAGTGTTATAGTCCTAATAATCTTGAACGTCCTATTGAAGTTGTGAAGAGGGCTATATGGAAATATAACTTTCAATTGAGCTATGCTCAAAGGCTTATCTATCAGCGCATACGCTTAATTCCTCCTGTTTCTGAAGGATTTGTGGAAGAGCTGTTAACGATTCAAGGCAGATATCAAAAAGCGGTTGTTGTTTTGACAGCGAAGCTTTTTGCTGAACTCGAATGGGTTAATATTTGGGCTAGAGGTCAAAGGCGCACGGATCTTATTTTATTAAACGGCTTACTTTCCCGTGAAGGTCTGCATCCTGCAATCCTCTCTCAATCTCATTATTCTATTTGCAACTCTTCTGAGAAATGGATTGAATATCTAGGGAAAGGTCTAAAACAATATGAAGAGGAGTTTGCAGCACAAGGCTAAACGAATGGGGGCTTTCGGCCCCCGCCTAGCTCAGTCAGCTAAGTTTTTGGCATTTGGGCTGCAAGACAAGCTCCCGCGGTTCAACATAGGACCTGTTTGCGAGAGCCGAACCCCGGGGCTTCCCAAACGGTAAAAACTTTATCAACTAGGTATTAGTTTCTACTGGCTATGAGACAGGATAGCGCTTTCAAGCTCTTTGAGGCGGTTTTCGAGGGATTCGATTTGCTTGACGTAGCTTGTGATTTTGCGTAGGTGAACCTGTTGTCTGTTGTAGTCGGAAAGGCTCATGACAGGGCCGCCTGCATATTTGCCTGGCTGGGTGATTGATTTGCTCACGCCGCCACGGGTAGCGACCATGACATAATCTGCGATCTCAAGGTGTCCAACGACGCCTGCCTGTCCTCCGAAGACGACATTTTTTCCTGTTTTTACAGATCCTGCGATGCCTGTTTGAGAGACGATGATATTGTCTTGGCCGATAATAACGTTATGTCCGATTTGGACGAGGTTGTCGATCTTAGTACCTCGGCCGATGCGGGTTGTTTTAAATCTAGCGCGGTCGATTGTCGTATTTGCACCCACTTCGACGTGGTCTTCGATGACGACGTCGCCGATTTGTTCAAGTTTGGTATGCTGCCCTTTAGCATCGGTCGTGAAGCCAAACCCGCAAGATCCAATGACAGCGCCGGGTTGTAAGATGACATAGTTGCCAACGGAGCATTTTTCGCGCACAGAGACATGAGCGTGAAAGAGGCAGTGCGATCCGACGGTAACTCCAGCACCGATAGAGACAAAAGGGCTCAGTTTGGTGTGGTCGCCGATAATAGCATTTTGATCGATCACAACATAGGGCCCAATCTGGACGTCTTTACCGATGGTGGCTGTCGGATGCACAACTGCTGTAGGATGAACCCCTATGAAACCGGACAGGTTGTTCTGGCAAATAAGGATCGCCTCTACGATGATTTGGAAGGTGCGTGAAGGGTCATCTGAAACGAGGTAGTTTCTTCCAGATTCAGGAAGAGTTTGTGAATCGATGCAGACAACCCCGGCCTTGGTCTCTTTTAGCAGAGACCGGTAACGGGAGTTAGCTAAGAAAGATGCATCTTCTGAACATGCAGAATCTAAAGCATCGACTCCCTTGATGAGATATTCAGGGTCACCGATGATCGTAGATTTTGTGAGTTCAGCTAGTTCAGCAAGAGTAAATTTCTTAGTTTCCATACATTACTTCTTAGTTTCTGGGGTTAGTTCGTCAGCAGCGCCGGCTTGAGCAGTTGCTTGTTTTTTAGAGTCTTGAGCAAAATTTTTGTCCATCTCTGCGATGACAAGGGGAGTCACATCTTTTACTGGAGAGTAGTAGAAAAACGCGTCTTTATTGGCGACCATGTCGAGTTTTTTATCTTTGGCCACTTTCTCTGAAGCTGCAGCGATGCTTGTTGATAGAGTTTGCACGATACGCATGTTTGCCTGGTTCATTACTTGGTAGTACTGATTTTGGTATCTGCCAAGTTCTTCGTTAAGCGTGCGGAACTTGTTTTTGAGATCTTCTTCTGCTTCTGGGGAAAGGCCATCGATGTATTCAGGATCGTTGAATTTAGCTGCAAGCTCATTGAGTTGTTTTTCTGTATCTTCTAAGAGTGTAGACATTTGTTTTTTGAGAGACTCAAAGGAAGCCTGTTCTTGTTTCCCAAGTTTTGAATCGCTAACGCATGTGCCGAAATTGACAATACCGAAATTAGATGGCGGTTCAGCGCTGAAAGCAGCAGTTGAAAGGCCGATAGCGATGAGAAGAGCGGGAATAAAGCGATGTTTCATTTGATTACTCCTAATTGTTGTTAAAAAACTGTTAATGGATTTCTTCACTAGAATTGGCCTCCCATAGAGAAGAAGAATTTGCGCACTTCAGCGCCTTCCTGGCGATTCAGAGGCCAACCTAATCCGAGGATGACAGGGACGCGGTTGATCAGCTCTAAGCGAACGCCAAATCCTGCCGTGCAACGGAACGTGTTAAAGTGAAAGTTTTTCATAGAGATGCTTCCTGCATCGGCAAAGACGAACGCATCCATAAAAGGGAATACCTCTTGGAGATATTCGATAGAAAGAACGGTAGCGGACACGCCCCCTTTTGGATCCCCTGTTTTTTCAAAGTGAGGTCCCAGGTCGAAATCCTTATAGCCGCGAACGGTGTTAAGTCCCCCAATGAAGAAGCGCTCACTAAGTGGGATATCTGTCTCGTTATCTGTCTTGATGACGGGTTGAATGAAGCGCATATCCCAACGGTATTTCATGATTCCGCGGCGCCAGAGCTGGGTATAGTAGTTGTTGACGTAGGCTAGGCGTAAGAAATTATAATCTCCCCAGACACCGACCATTTCCGCTTCTAGTGAAGAGCGGAAGCCATTATGGGGTTTCACTGCGCTGTCCGTTGAGTCGAAAGAGATCGAGGACCCTATTCCTGAAATGACTCCTTCGTGACTGCCCTGTTTTCGCTCTTCTTTCGAAGAGTGCTTCGGAACGTGGACCTGGGAATTTCGGAAGCGGTATTTTGTCCCGAATGTCCAATAGTAGTTTAATGGATAGGAGGCGTTGAGGGAGAATCCAAATGTATTGATGTCGTAATCTTTTGTGATCAGGGTGCTATGCGATTCTGAAACATCGAATCCAACTCTCCAAAGCGAATCGCGGAAATAAGGATTTAACCACGAGATGGTGTAGGTCCTTTGCTTGGAGCCAAACTGCGCCCTTGCATGGGCGTACTCGCCGCCGCCGCGCAGTGTGGAGAGACCTTCTTTGAAGATGCGCGGAATCCCTTTATAGCGGAAATTATTCTCAGAGAGGTCTAGTCCTCCGAAGACATCGTCAGCGCTGCTGAATCCGAAGAATAGGCTGACGTTGCCCGTTGTCGTCTCTTCAACTTCGATGTAGACGTCGCGGTAATTTTCTCCAAGGGTCTGATCGTCTTGCGTGCGAACAGCATAGACGTTGACACTTTTGAAGTAGCCCATGTTTTCGAGCCTAGCTTGTGTCGCTTTTAGTTTAGCGCCGTCAAATGTTTCTCCTGGAACAAGAAGCGATTCGCGCAGGATGACGTGGGCCTCTGTTTGGGAGTTGCCGAAGACGCGCACCATTCCAATCTTGTACTGCTCGCCTTCTTCAATGTGATAGTAGACGTTATAGACGGGCTCGCTTGCGACTAGCTGAGTTTCGTATTGGATGTTAGCGTCGATATGCCCCTTACGACCGTAGAGATCTTTGATCGCTTGCATCGATTTGCGCAGTTTATCGGGAGAATAAACACCGCCTGGGCGTGCGACAAAGACAGTATCGATTTCTTTGTCTGTAAAAAGTTTGTTGCCTTTAAAAGTGATGTTTCCGAAGTGGAAAATGGGACCGCGGTCTGCCGTGATTTCTAGGATGATTTTCCCTTCTGACTTCGCTTCTTTAACGCGAATGTCTACCTTGGCGTCAGCGTAGCCGTTGTTCTGCAGATAGTTGATGATCGTGAGTTTATCCTGTTCCAGCGCCTCTTCGTGGTATGTCCCCATCCCTGTCAGCCAGCTGGTAAAGAGATTGTATTTTTTCGTGTAGATCATCCCTAAGATTTCGCTGCGCTCAGAGGCGGTAAATCCTTTAAAAACGATGTTGTCGATTTTTCCCGATCTGCCTTCGCGCACATCGATCAAGATGTCAACTTCATTGGTTTTAGAATCGGGAATGATGGCATATTGGAGTTGTGATTCGAAGTAGCCTTTCTTAACGTAGTACTCTTTGACCTTGTTAAACGCTTTGTTAAAAGCCTGGCGATTGAAGTCGGCTCTTGGCTTTACTCCCAGCTCTTTTTGCAGTGTCTTGGTCTTGATGTGTTGGTTTCCCGACCATTTAATCATGCGGATCATGGGCCTTGGCCACACCTTTAGGGTGAGGTAGACCTCTCCATTGTTCACTTGAATACTGGGTTCGACGCGGTCGTATTCGTTGGAGAGAGCCTTGAGGTCGCCGTCGAACGTCATCTGGGAGAAGGGGTCTCCCACTTTTGTTTTCAACCTGGAGATCACTGTTTTTGGATCAAAAGAGGCATTAGGGGGAAGATTCTCAACCTGGATGTCAATATTTGCTATTTTTCGGTCTTCAAATGCTTCGACAGAGGAAGGATAGGCCGCCATCAATGACGAAATGGGAGAGCATGTCAGTGCAATCAGAGATAGGTAGATGGAAAATTTTTTGCTCATGTTGAATATGTCCGCTTGGCAATCTTAAGTTGGTTGAGTATAAAGAAAGCAAGGGAATATTTGCAAACTCTTGAGGAAGGAACGGGTTAAAAAATTTGTCTGCCGGTCAGCGCTCTAGCGAGAGTTCCACCGTCGACGAAGTCTAGAGAGCTCCCGATAGGGATTCCAAAAGCCAGACGGGAGACCGGCAGCCCCCAACTCTGGATCTGTTCTTTAAGAAATAAGGAGGTCGTGTCTCCTTCTAATGTTGAATCAAGAGCTATAATAATTTCTTTGACTTGAAGGTCGACAATTCTTCTTTTTAAATGTTCCAGGTTTAGGTGCTCAGGCGTTTTGCCAGAAATTGGGGAGAGAAGTCCTCCTATAACATGAAATAAACCTCTGTATGCGCCCGTTTCATCAATCGAGTAGGCGTCTCTTGGGGAGGCGATGATGCAGAGTTGCGATTTGTCCCTTGTTGCACTCTGGCAAAAGAAACAATCAGAACTGTCCGTCAGGCATCTGCAATCAGGGCACTGGGTAATTTTTTCTTTCAATTGGGAAAGGAGGGATGAAAAATTTTGAAGTTCTTCTTCTTTCCAGTTAAGCAGTTGAAAGGCAAAGCGTTCTGCAGTCTTCGTTCCGACGCCGGGGAGTTTTTTTAGATATGCGATGAGATGCGCTAGGTCTGTTGGGTATCTTGCCATTATTAAGCTCTTCCTGGTTTTTCCCCTAAAGTAATGGAGATTAGAATATTGAGAAAGCTGTAAAATTCCTTTGCAAAGCTTTGTTTCGTGCAAATTTTAATTTTATTCGTATGGCTGAGCAGGAAATAATGCTTCCCATTTTTGTGGAAGGTGGGGTAAAATTACGGGCGGTTTACACTTAAATTTTAGTATACATGAAAACACTTGCAAAAGCGCGTATTATTGGTAGCGGTTCCTATCTCCCTGAGAGAGTTCTGTCCAATCAAGATCTCGAAAAAATGGTAGAGACCTCTGACGAGTGGATTGTTTCTCGCACAGGGATGAAAGAGCGCCGTATCGCTAGAGTAGATGAGTTTACCTCAGATATGGGATTGCAAGCAGCTCTTCGCGCTATAGAGTCCGCTAAAATTTCTGTAGATGAGATTGATCTCATTATAGTAGCAACACTTACTCCCGATTTTACTTTTCCAAGTACCGCTTGCCTTATACAGGCGCGTCTGAAAGCCGTTAATGCCGCTGCCGTCGACATCCAGGCAGCATGTACGGGCTATATTTATGCTCTTTCTCAGGCTAAAGCTTATGTCGAATCAGGGCTTTATAAAAATGTTTTAATTGTCGCCTCAGAAAAACTCTCTTCGATCGTCAATTACAAAGACCGAAATACTTGCGTTCTCTTTGGCGATGGGGCTGCAGCCTGTGTCGTCAGCAATCGCGGAAGCGGTCTTTCTATACGAGATGTGCGTCTTGGCGCCGATGGCGAGCTTGCCGAGTTATTGATCCTTCCCGCCGGCGGTTCGCGCAATCCTGCTACATTAGAAACGGTTACTGCCGAGCAGCACTTCCTTCAAATGGAAGGAAAAGAAGTTTTCAAGCATGCAGTAAGGCGCATGGAATCAGCTTCCAAACAGTGTTTGGACAGCGCGGGTCTTACCGAATCTCAAATTAGATGGCTCGTTCCCCATCAAGCAAATATGCGCATCATTGAAGCGATTGCAAAGCGTTTTGATCTGCCATGGGACCATGTCTATCTTACCATCCATAAGTACGGTAACACATCGGCGTCATCGATCGGTATCGCTCTTGATGAGCTGCTTCGAGAAAAAGGGGTGAATGAAGGGGAAAATATTCTGCTCTGTGCCTTTGGCGCCGGCTTAACGTGGGGAGCATCTGTTTTGACAAGGATTGAAGAGGTATCTCGTGAATAAAAAGTTTGCATTTCTTTTTCCCGGCCAAGGAGCCCAATACCCGGGTATGGGCAAAGATTTTTACGACCAGTTTCCGGTTGCTCGCAAAGTATTTGAAGAAGCAGACGACTTTTTGATGGATTCTTTCTCCAAACTGATTTTTGAAGGCTCTTTAGAAGAGCTCACCCTGACAAAGAACAGCCAAATCGCTATTTTTATTGCTAGCATCGCAACACTGCGCGTCCTCCAACACCAGTTTCCGCACCTTGTGCCGACTGTTTGTGCAGGTCTTAGCCTTGGCGAATACACAGCGCTGACGGCTGCAGGAAAAATTACATTTACAGATTGTTTGGACCTCGTTCGCACTAGAGCTAATGCGATGCATGAAGCATGCCTGGAGACCAAAGGGTCGATGCAAGTTGTTCTTGGCATGACAGAAGATGACGTCCAATCGGTTATTTCTGAGCTAAACCCACCTCACCCGGTTTGGGTTGCAAATCTCAACTGCCCAGGGCAAGTGGTCATTGCAGGAACTATTGATGCGTTAGCTATTGCCGCAGATGCCCTAAAGCAAAAAGGGGCAAAGCGTGTCCTTGCGATGGACGTCGCCGGTGCTTTTCATAGTGGCTTGATGTTATCTGCTCAAGAAAAGCTCGCTACTAAAATTGCTACTGTTCCTTTTCATGAGAGTAAGATAGAAATTGTGATGAACGTCCCAGGGGACTTCGTTTCTTCTCAGGACGTGATTAGACAGGTATTGATCGACCAGGTTGCAAGCCCTGTCCTCTGGGAAAAAGGGGTTCGCAAGATGATGGACCGCAATATCGATGTCTACCTTGAAATGGGGCCAGGCAAAACTCTAAGCGGCATGAACAAGCGCATAGGCGTTACTCAGCCGACATATAGCATTGAGAAAATTGCAGATTTGGAAGCGTTCAGTAAAATTATGGAGTCCTATGCAACTGTTGAAAGCTAAAAAAGCCCTAATTACCGGTGGAACCGCAGGGATTGGCAAAGAGATGGCACTTGCTTTTGCCAAACAAGGCGCTGATGTCGCTATTTTTGGAACAAGTGAAGAGAGAGCAGCTCAGGTTTTACAAGAACTTGAATCCATCAGGCTCACCCCTGAACAACGCTTTGCTACTTTCATCGTTAATGTTGGAGACAAAGCGTCCGTTGACGGAGCAATTCAGCAGATCTTAGCTGCTTGGGGTCAGGTTGATATCCTCGTGAACAATGCAGGGATCACACGAGATGGGCTTTTAATGCGCATGTCGGAGGCGGATTGGGATGAAGTCATCGACGTTAACCTCAAATCCGTATACAATACGTGCCAGGCGCTTGTACGTCCCATGATTAAGGCCAAGGGCGGCAAGATTATTAATATCTCTTCTGTTGTGGGCTTGACAGGAAATGCCGGACAAGCCAATTATGCTGCTTCTAAATCAGGTATGATTGGTTTTACAAAAGCTTTAGCCCAGGAACTTGCAACGCGCAATATTTGCGTGAATTGCATTGCTCCTGGATTTATCCAGACCCGAATGACCGATGCTCTTACGGATGGGCAAAAAGAGGGAATCCTCAAGAATATTCCGATGGGAAGAATGGGAAACCCTCAAGACATCGCAAATGCGGCTGTCTTTCTCGCCAGCAACCTCTCTGACTACATTACGGGTCAGGTGCTCACGGTTGATGGCGGGATGGTCATGTAGTGATTTTTTTTTATTAGAAACAAGGAATGATTATGTCAATTCAGAAAGAAGTTATTGATATCGTCGTTGAGCAACTCGGTGTTGACGCGAACGATGTCTCTCTAGAAAAGTCTTTTGTAGAAGATTTAAATGCAGATTCTTTAGATCTCACTGAGCTCATTATGACATTTGAAGAGCGTTTTGGCTTTGAGATCTCTGAAGAAGAAGCTGAAAAACTCAAGACCGTAGGCGACGTCGTCAACTACATCGAAAAGAAAAAAAGCGCTTAATTTTTTTTCTCTTGTTCCGAGGGAGCTCATGGCTCCCTCTACGTCTCTATGTAGCCCGCTCTCAGTTTTTTTGAATTTGTGTGGTGTATCATGTCTCTCTGGATGAAATTCTAATCGAAATTAATATGCAGTTTTAAATTCTTGTTTCTAAGTGACTTAAGCCTCGAATCTCAGGCTCTTGCATTATTTGTACCAAATTTGGTAAAATCAACTTAGGAAGCAAGCTTATAATGGTTGAAGAAGTCCCAAGAAAAATCATCACTGTTGATTTCTACAGGCAAGCCAATGGACGGGAGCCAGTACGAGAATGGTTAAAATCTCTCAAGAAATCTGAGAAAAGGACCATAGGCGAAGATATCAAGATGGTGCAAGAAGGATGGCCTTTGGGTATGCCACTTGTAGGCAATTTGGGGAAAGGATTATGGGAAGTGCGAAGTACCCTAACCCATACAATCGCAAGAGTGCTTTTTATTATGCATAAGGGACAAATGGTGCTCTTGCATGGATTTATTAAAAAGACTCAGAAAACCGCTACGCAAGATTTAGAGCTATCGCGTAGAAGAGCAAAGGAAGTTTGGAGGGCATAAATATGAAACAAAATAAACACATTGGATCCAATTTCGATGATTTTCTTGAAGAAGAGGGAATGCTCGATGAAATTGAGGAAGTGGTTGCCAAGCGAATTTTTGTTTTTCAAATTGAAAAAGAAATGAAGAAACAGAAAATGGACAAGGCCCAGCTCGCGGAGAAAATGGAAACGAGTCGATCAGCTGTTGACCGCGTCCTTGACCCAGAATGCCCATCTACCCTTCGTACTTTTGCAAAAACTGCTCGAGCTCTTGGCAAACATTTAAAAATCAGCTTAGCTTAATCTGCTTTTGACTTTAGCTTTTATGGGTTGGTCAATAGAAAAATGAATATAGATATCTGAAGATAAATTAGCGCGTGTTTTCTCTTCTTCCCATTCGATCACAGCTGTGTGAGTAACTCCAAAGATTTCGCCAAAATCAGTTGTGGACAAATTGAGGAATTTTCTCATGAATTTCAGTTCACCTCCATTGAGTGGAGTTGGTTTCCTGATTAGGCATTCAAGAACAGCAAATTGCAACTTATTAAAATTGATGTCCAACACCCATTCTCCAACCATTTTTCTCATTGGGGCATTAATTAGTTTTATGGGAAACCCAAGTCCTCTAAAAATGAAAGTCATTGTTTTTGTGTCTTTCACTATTTTTTACCTATTTAATTTCATCAGGATCTCTGCTTAATTGAAGAGCTAATCGAGATAGATCATAGAAGAATTGAGGAGGAAGCTCCTCTTGATTACTTGCGAAAAGCTGAATATAATGAGACCAGTCCTTTAGGGGCATAGCGGAATCTAAATCTTTTTTGGTCATTTGGCTTAGGAGTAATTCACTCACTAGACAGGAACCTGCTAAACGGGTTTTTTTCACCAGAAAATAGCGCTCCTTTTCTTTATTTGTAGGAGAGTGTTCGAGATAGCTTTCTAGCAAAAGAGCTTCTTCTTTTTCGCTATAATCATTCATGAGAGTAAGACAAGTCAGGTCGTAGAAAGGATCTTCCCAATTGCATTCTGCCCAATCGATGAGCTTAATTTCATTACCTGTGAGGAAAATGTTGCGCGGATTTAAATCTCCATGGGTGCTGACTTTTTCAGAGTCATCAAGAGCCAGTTTCTCATGGATAGTGCGGATCCGAAGGATCGCCTCTGTCACAGCGCTATTTATCAAGGAACGCTCTTTGAGTATTTGATAATAGCCTTCCATTTTTTCATTGAAGCTTGCACTTGGATAGGGATTTTTGGCAGTGGCGTGTACAGCTCGCAGAGTTTTGGCAATTTTTACAATATTTTCAGGTTGTTTGATTTGGGCTAAGGTGACAGTTCCTCCATCAATGTAATCCATGAGGATTGCTCTGCCATCTGCAGAGACATGATGGATATGAGGTGCAATTCCGAGCTTTGAACCTTCTTGCATGCCATGAAGTTCGCGCTTCAAATCACATGGCAATTCGGTTTCTGCTAAAACACGTAGCACATAGGATTTTCCGGAGGTGTTTACTAGATAATTTTTGGCATCGGAGTAGCCAGCTAGCAAAGGTGCAATTGCAACTTGTTCCTCCGGAAAAAAGCGATTTGCATAATCTATGCTGTCCAAGCAATTTGCTTTCATATGACCTGTAATGATTTGAGAAAGTAAAAGGATGAGAAACAGCATTTGACGGCTTCCTGTAAAGTATAGCTTTGTTGCAGTTTGTATTTCTCAAATAGCAACAAAGCTAAAAAAGATGTTCTGGTTTATGGATTAAACTTTTTTATACGCTAGTATTCCTTTTTCGAAGATTCCGTTTTCGAGAAGCTGACCACTTGGAGAGGTAATTGTTCCTTTGCCGTGTAATACGGAATTGTGGAATATGCCTTGATGTATTGTTCCATCGGGAAGGATTTTTTCACCTGGCCCCTCTAGGCTCCAGCTGACAAGTGTCCCTTTCCAGATCGTTCCATCTTCGAAAGTGCGTGATCCAATACCCGTTCCATGACTTAAGTCTCCTTCTATTTTGGAGCCGTCCTCTAAGACGCTCGGTTCAACATAAGGTGTGTAATGTGTAGGATAAGGGCTAAAGTTTGAAGACTTTGGGATTGTCATAATCATCTCCGAATTAATGTTGGGCATGTTGCTGCCGCTTGCAGTATAGCCAATCATCAGAAAATCGCGGAAGGATGAATTAAAACTCGCTGTTTTTTACTTCTACCCAGATGTCTCTGGTTTCTTCTTCGGGAAGGATGTTGCGAATGAAGTGGTAGTTTTTGAAGTCTTCTTCTGTGGAGAAGATGAGCTTGGCAGCTTCTGGATCTCTTTGGAGGATGTCAAGAGGATGCTGTGCTGAGGGGAATTGTCCAAAAGTGTCGAAGTGCGCTGCGACAGATTTGGGACTGCAGAGATAGTTGATGAACTTGAAGACGAGCTCTTCTTTTTGACTTGGAGCCGGGATACAGAAGCTCTCGATGGAAAGGAAGCTTCCCTCTTTGGGGACGACAAATCCGATGAAATCAAATTGCCTCTTTGAGCGGAAAATGTAGGAACTAGTAGCTACGGCAAGGGCTACATTTTTGGTGGCGAGGAAATAATCGCCTCGGAAGTTGGCATAGGCTGCAACCCATGGCTTTTGCCGGATGAGAAGCTGTTTAACTTCTTCAGATTGATTGGGTGTGAGGCTTTCCGTTAATCCATAGAGGTAAAATGCGGCGAGCTCGATCGCTTCGATCGGATCGTTGTTCATCGCGATCTTATATTGGACGGTATTGGGGTCAAAAATCATGCCCCAGGAAGGCGCAGTTGGATGGAGAGCGAAATAGTCCTTGTCGACGCCAAAACCAAAGAGTTCCCATTCAAAAGGAATGGAATACTTGTTGTCGGGATCGTAATATCTTCCGAGAAGGTTGGGATTAAGCGTATTCCAGTAGTTGAATTTGCTTTTGTCAAATTCTTTGAGTAAATTCTCTTTGATGAGGATGTTGACAGCGTAATCAGAAGGGATGACGAGATCGTAGCCTTCGCCTCTTGTGGCTTTGAGTTTGACGATCAGCTCTTCGTTAGATGAGTAGTAGCTAAAGTTGAGCTTGATCCCTGTTTCTTTCTCAAACTCAGAGACAATCGTTGGCTCGAGGATATCTCCCCAGACAAAAACGTTAATTGTATTCTTGTCGTATCCCAAAATTTTCCATTTTGGCCAGTAAAGAGCGCAGAAGATGAGGATGACCCAAAATAGAATGATGCCGGACCTGATGATGACTTTCTTCATATCTAAAAAATCCTCGTGCGCGATTTTTGCGAGATAGTGAAGAAAAGGAGCACAAGGAGGGTACTCATGAGTAGGAGAACTGCAGAGAGTGCATTCACAACAGGAGATACTCCAGAGCGCAGCATCGAAAGGATGTAGAGAGAGAGGGTCTGCGATGTGCTGCCGGCGCAAAAATAGGAGAGGATGAAATCGTCGAATGAAATGACGAATACTAGCAGTCCAGTGACAATCAATGCAGGTCTAAGCAGCGGCAAGGTGACCTTGAAAAATGTCTGTATAGGAGTGGCCCCAAGTACAAGAGAGGCTTCTGTCATGCGCTGGTCTAGCTCCAAGAATCTGGCGTACACAATGGGTATGACAAATCCAAGCCCTAAGACGGAATGGGCGAGGACAAGTGTTGTAAGCCCTAGAGGAATGGAGACTAGAGTAAAAAATCCAAGGAGTCCCACGGCTAAAACTGTTTCTGGGATGACGAGGTTGCCGTAGAATAGGTTTAGGAAATTACCGACCCTGCCACCTTGGGCGGCGTAGAAGATGAGAAATACGCCCATCGTCAAGCTGATGCCGGTTGAACAGATTGCGACGATGGCAGAATTTAGAAAAGAGGCCCAAAGGTGCGAGGAGTGAAATAGTTCATGATACCATTTGAGGGTAAACCCTTTCCAGGGGGAGGGGAACCCTTCTGTGTTGAATGAGAACACTAAAAGTACGATGAGAGGCACGTAGAGGAAGAGATAGGTGCAAGACACAATGGTTGTCGTGCAAATAAAGCCGATTTTACTGCTTTTATGCATTTTGCCTCCCGGGGATCAGCTTATCGATGATCCAATAAAGTAAAATGGCGCTCAAGAGTAAGAGGATGGACGCGACGAGAGTAAAAGCTGCGCCAAGCGATCCTGTCTCATCGCCCAGGATGTAATTAGAGATGACGGTTCCGACGAACATTTGCTTATCTCCACCCATGAGCTCTGGGATCGCGAACTCGCCAAAAGAGGGGATGTAGACGAGAAAAAAGCCCGCTTTGAATCCACGTTTGGTAAGAGGAAGCATGACGCGTCTAAGTGTTTGGCTCCATGTAGCGCCTAGGTCAAGAGATGCTTCGACTAGGCGCAGGTCCATCTTCTCTAGGGAGGAGTAAAGAGGCATAACCATAAACGGTAGGTAGTAATAGACCATCATGATCATGATGGCAAAAGGGGTATTGAGCAATTGCAAAGGCTCATTGATGATGCCAAGTCCGCGAAGCAAGTTGTTGAGGAATCCCTCTTTTTCCAAAACGAAAAACCAGGCGTAGATGTGAAGGAGGAAGTTCGTCCAAAAAGGGACGATGAGTAAAAAGAGAAAAAAATTCTTATAGCGTTTTCCGGTAAAAGCTAAAAAGTAGGCGAGGGGATAGGCGATGAGCAAGCATAAGATCGCATTCCCAAGCGCAAGGAAGAAGGAGGAAAGGATTACTTTCAGGTAAAGAGGGCGGAGGAAGAAAGCGATTTTTTGAAAAGTAAAGCCCTCAAACACATCGAGCTCAGAAAACTGGAGAATACTAGAGATAGCGAGAATAGCCAGTGGCAAATAGAAAAAAAGCACCTGCCAGATCATCGCAGGGGCGCCGATCGAGAAGGGGAGCTCGCTGGTGGGTGGTGTGCGCAGGAATTTAATTTTACTTTTCAAGGATCACCACGTTTTCTTTTTGCCAGTAAAGATTAACTTCGTTGTCGTAATCGATGACCTCTTGCGGGAAGTGCTCTTCATTTTGTTCGAAGACCTGGATGCGCATCCGATTTTTGAGGAGGATGTTGTATTGGGTCGATCTTCCGTGGTAGACAATCGATTGAACAGTGCCCTTCAAAGTGTTAGAGAAATTTTTAACTTCTTTTTTTGAGATGAAAATTTTCTCTGGGCGCAGGCTAATCAGCATGTCGCATCCTTCTTTCATCCAATCTTTTTTTTGCGGGATGCTGAGCTTGAAGCTTCCTAAGCTAGGGATCTCGATTTCCGGATCGGAATCGAAATTGATCAGTTTCCCGCCTAGGATGTTTGTCGTACCTACAAATTTTGCGACAAAAGACGATCCTGGAAATTCGTAAATTTCTTTAGGGGTGCCGATCTGCTCGATTTCGCCGCGGTTGTTCATGATGGCCATTTGGTCGGCAACAGTCAGTGCTTCGAACTGGTCATGTGTGACGTAGACGAAAGTCGTCTTCAGCTTGTCCTGAAGTTCGATCAGCTCGATCAGCATTCTTTCACGGAGCTTAAAATCAAGAGCAGCTAGTGGCTCGTCTAAAAGGAGTACATCGGGTTCGTTGACGATGGCCCTTGCAAGCGCCACGCGTTGCTGCTGGCCTCCGGAGAGCTGGCTTGTGAGCTTGTAGATGTGGTTTTCGAGGTGGAAAGCTTCGAGGATTTTGGTGACCCTCTGTTCAATTTCTTCTTTGGGGAGTTTTTTGAGCTTGAGGCTATAGGCGACATTATCGAATACGTCAAGGTGGGGAAAAAGGGCATAGCTCTGAAAGACAATATTGACCGGACGCTTATGGATCGGCCAGTCTGTAATGTCTTGGTCTCCAAGAAAGATTTTACCTGAATCAGCGCTCTCAAGTCCTGCAATCAGGCGTAGCAAAGTCGTCTTGCCGCAGCCGCTTGGCCCAAGAAGGGCGAAAAACTTTCCCGCAGGGATCTGCAGGTTGACCTCGGGGATAATAATCCCACCATGAATCGTTTTTTTTAACTTCTCGAGCTTTATGCTTCTCATTTCTTTTTCCTAGAGACCTCCCTTTGGAACAATATACGGCGTTTTGCCAACCCAATTCTTTGATGCATAAGACAGGGTTATAAAAGCGACGTAATTTTATGGCGAGCAGAGTTTTATTTCATAGGAAAATTCCCCCTTTTTTGAAAAAACCTTGGAAAGGGGGTTTTCCAGGATACCTTGAATATTGTTTTGGTGTTGTGGTATGTTGTGAGATTCTTAAAAATTTGGGTGTATTTAAATGGAACGCAAAAAACTTGTTATCGTAGGCTCAGGACCTGCAGCTTATACCGCGGCGATCTATGCGGCTCGGGCAAATCTCTCTCCACTTGTCTATGAAGGCTTTTTTTCCGGTGTCGCCGGCGGGCAGCTGATGACGACAACGGAGGTCGAAAATTACCCTGGATTTCCTGATGGCATTACAGGACCTGCCTTGATGGACCTGATTCGCAAGCAGGCCGAGAAATTTGGCACAGTGATCCTTACGGAAGATGTGACAGCTGTGAATTTAAGCGTCTACCCATTTGTAGTTACAGGGAGCACTACCTCTGTTTTAGCGGATAGCTTGATCATTGCAACCGGCGCTACAGCTAAAAGGCTGGATGTCCCCGGTGCGAACGATGGAGAACTTTGGCAAAAAGGAGTGACGGCTTGTGCTGTGTGCGATGGCGCTGCCCCAATTTTTCGCGATAAGGACCTCTTTGTGTTTGGCGGTGGAGACACAGCTGTCGAAGAAGCCATTTTTTTAACAAAATATGGAAAGAAGGTCTATCTCGTCCATCGTAGAGATCAGCTCCGCGCTTCTAAAATCATGAGTGAAAGGGCGCTTAAACATCCCAAAATTGAGATCATCTGGAACCATACGCTTGCTAAAGTCGAAGGGGATTCTGTTGTTTCGAAAGTTGTGCTCAAAGATGTAGGCACCGGTAAAGAGATGGTGCGTGAAGCGGGCGGCGTCTTTTTCGCCATTGGCCACACGCCAAATACTGCCTTTTTAAACGGACAGGTAGCTCTGCACCCAAATGGATATATTAATGTGAAGCTCGGCTCAACCTATACAAGCGTCGAAGGAGTTTTTGCAGCGGGGGATGTTCAGGATCACGTCTATCGCCAAGCAGTAAGCGCAGCAGGTTCGGGTTGTATGGCAGCTCTTGATGCGGAGAGATGGTTAGCGGAAAGGGAGCATGCTACTTAAGATGGGTAAAGAGTTGCAATACTCCGTAGCTTTTATTCTGCTCTCTGGCGCTGCGTTCTCGCTTGAGACTAGACCTTGGTTTAGCGAGGTCTATGAATTTAATTTTCAAAGTGATTTTACCTATTCTCGGTTCAGCAAGGTCCAAGGCGCTTCGAGACAGCTCAAATCTCCGGTCAACGACTTCGATTTTCTCTTTGATCTGGGGTTTACACTCTCTGAATCCATTGATTTTCAAGTAGAGCTTGAAGTCGCTGACACCAGTATCACCTCTTGGAATTTTCGCAGCGGGGCGATGCAAGCCAGATACCGATTGCTCGATGATATTTCAGGAGATCCCGTCAGTTTGGTATTCGGGCTGAATGTGCGGGGGACGACACACAACTTCCTAAGAGATGTCAGCACTCCTTATGCGTCTGAGTTTGATTCGGAACTCACCTGTTCTGTTGGAAGGGAGTGGTCCAAAGAGGGTTTCTGGACGATGCGGACCTATGCATTGATGACGCTCGGCCAGGGCATTCAAGGCTACCCGTGGACAAGAGATTTGCTTGTTTGGCAATGGAACCTCAATGACATCCACCGTTTTACGCTCTTTGCTGAGGGTGATGTTGGGTTCGGCGGAAACCAGCATGTAAATGTGAAACGGTTTAGCGGATGGGGAAAATTCCAGCACCAATCAATCGATCTGGGATTGGCTTACGGTTACAAGATCGGCTTTTATGGAGTGCTTACAGCTTCATACGCGCATCGAGTTTTTGCTCACAACTATCCTGAGCATGTGAATTGCTTCATGCTATCTTACCATCTTCCCTATTCTTGGTTTTAGAGCTTTAAGATGTAGAAGAGCGCGTCCAAATGGCAAATGCTGTGACGTAGAGTTGGCAGTGGCTAATGGACACCATCATCGTTGACCCTTTCAGATTTTTTTCCATGTGGTTTGAGAAAGATACACAGGGTTTTCCCATGGAATCGTTAAGGATTTCAATGTCTAGCCAGGTGGCATGTTCACCAAAGCCTGTTCCCAAGGCTTTGACGACTGCTTCTTTTGCGGAGAACCTGCCGGCAAAGTGGGGAACAGGGTCTTTGTATTTTAAACAGTAGTCCTGTTCTTTCATTGTGAAGAGTTTTGAAAGGAGGCGCAGGCCGTGTGTGTCAATGCTCTTGCGGATCCTCTCAATCTCGATAATATCGTTGCCAATGCCTATGATCATTTGCTTTATCTCTAACGTTCGTCGTCTAAATCTTCATCTTCATCGTCGTATTCGCCATCGAGGTTTTCCTCATCTATAGCGTTGCAAAAGATCATGCGTCCTGATGTCGTATGTTTGACAGAAAGTACTTTTGCATCGATGGTCTCGCCAATAAAGTTGCCGCCTCCATTGACAACGACCATAGTTCCGTCATCGAGATAGCCCACTCCCTGGCGAGGTTCTTTGCCGTAGCGCTGGATCTTGATCTTGATGAACTCGCCCGCTTGCATAAGGGGTTTGAGCGCGTTGGAGAGGGTGTGAATGTTGACGATGCGGATGCCTTCAATCGACGCCATCTGGATTCTGCTAATGTCAGCAGTAAGAAGGTTGGCATCGAGCAAACGAGCGAGCCTAAGGAGCTTTCCGTGTGTTTCTTTGACGTCGGGAAAGTCAGTATCGCTAAACCGGAGTTCCAACTCGGGGACAGCTTCGAGCTTCTTAATGACCTCAAGGCTGCGTCTCGCTTTTGCTTTTGAAAACTCATCCCCAATTTCTGCCAGGGCATAGAGCTCTTTAATGATAAATCGAGGGATGACGAGTTGATGGTCTAGAAGGCCTGTGGCAGAGACGTCGATGATGCGCGCATCGGCAAGCACTGAGCTGTCGACGATGAGGTCTTTCTTTTTTTCTGTTGTTGGAGAGAATTTGATGAATGGGATGCTAACGTAGAGCTCGTCTGCTGCCCGCAGCGTCATGATTGTTCCTAAATAGGTGCCAAAGAGGAAAAGTGAAATCTTGATGATCTCCAAGACCTGAGGCTGAAGAATGATGGAGACTCTGCTGATTTCGAGGACGGCGTCAAAGATCAAAACGAGTGCCTGGCCCATCAGGTAGCCAATGAAGATCCCTACGGTGGCGATGTTGAAAGAGCGAAGATTGAATCTTTTGAAGGCTATATCAAACCCGATCAGGAGAAATCCAAAGGTAATTCCCATGGCAACTCCGATAAAAGCATTGGCTTGAATGGAGCCTGTCGGGCTGGACAGCATAAATGTTGTCATGAAGAAAACGCTTAACACCACAAAGAGGCTGCGCATGAAAGCAATCGAAATATTCATCTTTACGTCTCCAAATGTCTATTTTTATGAGCTGTACTGAGATAATCCTACCTCAGCGCTTTAAGGGAGCTTGGGGGCTATGTCCAGTTTGAGAGCTCATTTCTTAATGCTGCGTTGAATTGTAGAAACCCCTTTCATTTTTGTCGATAAACTAATCATTTACTTAGCCCTTCGAGCGGCTATAATGCTTTTTTTAGTCAGGGGAGCTTGGATGGTTCAACAAATAGAGGGATTGTGTTACCCTTGCCTGAAAAAAGCGATCTTTTGGATCGTGAAAGAATATATTCAGTTCAAAACAACAGAGAGCTCGTATGCATTTAAGTAAAACAACATGGATCGTGATTTCGGGGATAGTCTGGTTTGTCGTTGGGATAGGCTTGTTGACCCTGGGTTTGAATTTTATTGTTTTCAAAGCCCAAGCGGAACCTTTTGAGACAACGTCGCTCATTGCGAAAATTTCTCCCATCGCAGGAGGACGGGAGCAGGCAGCGCTTGCTCTAATCATCGTGGGTCTTATCATTGGATTTCTCAAAGGTAGATTTGTACTTGTTAAGACAGTCAAACGTGTTGTGGAGAGAATTCTTTCACTCGGAGTTCCTGTTAAATTTACTCAAGTCTATAGCCGTGGTTATCTCTATCTCATTGGAAGCATGATTTTGCTTGGAATCAGCATGAAATGGCTAGGGTTTCCAACGGAGGTCCGAGGGCTTATCGATGTGGCGATTGGTTCTGCTCTAATGAACGGGGCATCGGCTTATTTTCGCGTTGCGATGCATGTGAATAAAGAACTGAAAAAAACCTAAATTTATGAAACCCATTTTTGCTTATTTTGTTTGGGATCCAAGTCCTGAGATCTTTAAGTTTAACATCCCGATTCTGAACAGACCTCTTCTGTGGTATGGATTTCTATTCGCTTTGGGTTTTTTTGTTGGGTACCTCGTACTGACCTATCTTTTGCGCAGGTATTTTCTCTTAGAGAAGGAGCCTAAAGCAAAGGTGAAAGCTCAGGCCGAACAGTTGACATTCTACGTGATCATCGGCGCTATTGTTGGGTCGAGGCTCGGCGATGTTCTTTTTTATCAAAGCTGGGCAGGGATTGCCCGCAATCCCTTTTCCATCTTAGCTGTCTGGGAAGGGGGATTGTCTTCGCACGGAGGAGCTGTCGGCATTTTAATAGCCCTTTGGATTTTGGCAAGGAGAACGAAAATTCCTTTTTGGACAGTTGTCGATTTTACAGTCATTCCCACCGCGATTGCTGCCGTCTTTATTCGAATTGGCAATTTTTTCAATCAGGAAATTTTGGGAGTTCCCACACAGCTTCCTTGGGGAGTGATTTTCCTCCATCCGGCAGACGGGGCCCCTATCTTACCTAGACATCCAGCGCAACTTTATGAAGCGCTGTGGTATCTGCTCACTTTTGGTATCCTTTTATGGTATTGGCACCGCCATCCTCCTTTCAAACCATCTGGTAAGTTGACCGGATTATTTCTAATTCTGGTCTTCGGATTCCGTTTCTTTATTGAATTCATTAAAGTCGAGCAGAGCGCTCATCTCAGCGGAAGCTCTTTTTTGACTATGGGACAAGCTTTAAGCTTGCCCTTTATCGCCCTAGGACTGTGGTTATTTCTAAAACGGCATCTGCCTGTTTCCGGTCAAAGGGGATGAGAGGAAGGGTTTTACGGACGATTTCTTCGAGTTGATGGACGAGATGCTCCTGATCGAGGGCCGCTCCTGAGAATAGCAGCGAGCAAGCGTGCCATTTAAGAAAGCGATCAAAGGATGATTCCTGATCGCTGCCAAGCAGGCTATACCAAGCGTACTTGTATAAGATCCATACTCTTAGCGATAGCTGTCCGGAATAGGGAGCGAGTTCCGGATAGCTTTTAAGGTATTCTTGACAGATCCCGCTTACGAATGTGTGATGAGGGAGAATGGAAGGAGTGTCTTTCCACTTTTGGCGGATCATGCCAAGCAATGTGCTCTCCGATTTGAGCCTTACCTGGCGGCAGATCATATCACCTTGAATAGCCCAAATGTGGATCTTTTTTTCGATATCGTCCCACTGCTTGATTTGAACGAGGTCACGGGTCCGTTTGAAGAAATCGACAGTTTCTTGCACAAGCGCAGCAAAGCTCTGAGTGGGGTTCTCTATTAAGATTCCTGCGATCTCTTCCTCGATTCGCTGTCCAATCCTGTAAGGGAGCCTCTCTAACATCCCTTCTGTCTCGCTTAAGGATTTCCAAATAGCTATCTCGAGGATATCGGTCTCCGCACCTTGAAGCAAAGGCAGCAACGTGGCTTCCTTATAAGCTGCCCAAATAGCGTCAGCGACATACGTTGGAGATCTGCAAAACTCTTCGCTTTTCATCAGCATCACTTCTGCAGAGATGAATGCATATAATGCTTGGCAGAGGTTCGGGCGCACATCTTGTCTTTGTGGATAGACGGCAAGGGCTGCTGCTTTTACCTCTTCTTCTGTGAGTGTTTTTGGCAGGCCGCTAGAGAGTGTATAAAGGGCAATGATGCGGCGCACGAGAACATGCAGCTGGGGAGAGGGCTCAGCAGTTTTGCAAAGAGAGTTATGGCGACGGATGAAATTATTGATCGCAGTCTTTTGCTCTGCTAGAAATAATGTATGGAATTTCGATGTGCCATAGAGCTTTTCTGCAATGAGCGCAGAAACATTTTGCGTCATCAGGTCCAGCGATGAAAAACTGGGCAAATCGTGCAGGGAAAGGAGGATCTCTTTTACCTTATGCTCTAACTCATTTTGTCCGAGTTGAGGGTCTTTTGCGCTGACCTCTAGGATCGTTTTAACGATGAGCTTGTCGATCTGATCGTATTCGTCATAAGGACTGTTGTATTGATCCAACCCGCCATTTGATAATAGGTGGCGCTGGATTGACCAGATCATTTTGGTCAAATGGTCGAGCTGTGGGCGGTACCCATCGATGGTTGCGATACATTCGCTCATTTTTATCGCTAACTGATGCGCGTAGTGGGAAGGGTGTATCGCTCCAAGGTTGCGAGAGGATGTGTAGTTTTTTAGATTTTCCTTAATGAAAAACGGAATGCTCAACTTACCATCAACAGCTATCGCTTCTTTTTGGTGCTCGATCTGATGGGAATAGTAGGCGACTTTTTCCCACGTCTTTTTAAGGGCCGAAACACCGAGCCTATATTGCGGAAATTTTTCCTGAAAGTCTGGTGTGATTTTGAGCAGCAAATCTTCCTGGATCTTTATCGACCATTTCTTAGAAGAGCTGCAATGCTGCATCTCTTGTTTAATCTTTTGAGAAAGGAATAGATTTAAGTCAGAATAAGGATCGTAGAATTCCGGTGATTCATCAACGGCATGAAGTAGATCTGAGAGAGCTTCTTCTCTTTTTTTTGCACTAATAGGGAGCGAAGATGTCACAAACTTCGAAGAGTTCGACCAGAAATTGTCGGGTGTTGGATGTGGCGCTTTTGTTTCTGACATAATTGCAATTGCTTCAAGTTGTATTTTTCTGTCTAACTCAATGCAATTTTTTTTGTCTAATAATTTTTAATTATTTTCTAAAAAGACTCACGAATAACTTAATATTTAGTGTCATAATCGCTTCTATTTTAGCCCTTCCATAGCGAGCCGTATCCTTGAGAAATTTCGGTTGGAATAAATGATATTTAAATTAGTGAAGTTACAAAAAAAGAATCAGAAACGAATTCGATTTTGTTATCTTTCAGAAAAAGATTTCCAAAATTATTGAGATTGCTTTTTTTTTAATTTGAATGGGAGGCAATTTCGGTATAAGAGCTCGACAAATCTTTCTTTAAACCTGTCCTAATCCCGAAAATCGACGAAAAATTTTATTAGGACAGGTTCTTTGGTTGCCATTATTTTACCCAAGAGGTAAAACTTGATAAGAGAATAATCAGACGATTACATTATGGAGGCTTAACCGTGAATCAAATTACCATTGCAGGACATTTAGGATCAGACCCTGAGGTGCGTTTTACATCCTCTGGACAAAAGGTGACGACGCTTCGAGTAGCGGCACGTTCGCGCAGAAGCGGCAAAGACGAGACAATCTGGTATAAGGTGACCATTTGGGGCGAGCAGTTCGACAAGATCATGCCTTACTTCAAAAAAGGGAGCTCGATCATCGTCGTTGGAGAGCTCAGCAAGCCGGAAATATTCACCGATCGTGAAGGCCGTCCGCAAGTTTCCATGAATATCACCGCCCAAAATATCATGTTCAGCCCCTTTGGCCGTCCTGATAGCCCAGGTGGTGCAGAAGGAGGCCCTTCCGCACAAGGACACTCCGCTCAGCCTGAAATGGCTCACGCTTCCCAAGAGATGCCATCCCATGGTCAAGGAAAAATGGATTCTTCCTTCTCAGAAGATGAGATTCCTTTTTAAAGTTTTTTCCTAGCGCAGCTTGGATTCCGGCTGCGCTATTTCTTTATTTTTTAAATTAATGCAGAGAGCTCTTATGCAGATCAGTTCAGTTGCCAGCAGCAAAGACAGGAAAGAGGCGGATGTCGTCGTTGTTCCAGTTTGGAATGATAAAAAAAAGCCAATCTTCGCCTGTTCAGTTAAGGAGTTTGATTCCTTGGCTAAATTCCCTTTTGAAGAGGGGGACTTTCAAGGGAAAGAAGGGGAGACTTTGCTGTTATATCGGGACACTGGCAAAGAAAAAAGAGTTCTTTTGTTGGGACTTGGGAGTAAGAAACCCTGCCTTCCCGATACCCTCCGAAAATCCTATGCATCCGCTATCAAGGCCGCCCTGGCCAAAAAAATGCAGAGTGCCAACTTTTTTCTCCCCGAGAATGAGCTGATGGGTAGAGATATGCTGTGCAAGGCCGTTTTTGAGGGCATCCTAATGACCAGTTATACTTTTGATCGGTATAAGGGCCTCTCTTATAAAGAGGAGAAAACCCCTTCTCTTGAAAAGGTCGTTTTTTGCGGGCTCGATAAAACAGATGCTGCTTTGCTTAAGAAAACAGAGACGGTCATAGAGTCTGTCAACTTCGTTCGCGACCTTGTCAATGGCAACGCCGATGATATTAATGTGGAGGCACTCAAGAAATTTGCGATGGATTTTGATGGAAAATACTCCCAGGTAAAGACAACGATCCTCGACAAAAAGGCCCTAGAAAAAGAAAAGATGACGCTGATGTTAGCTGTCGGAAAAGCAGCTACCACTGATCCTGCCCTCATCGTTCTCGAATACAAGGGAGATCCTCAATCTAAAGAAAAAATCGCGATTGTCGGCAAAGGGATCACCTATGATACCGGCGGTCTCAATATCAAGACGAGCGGGATGGAAACAATGAAGGCGGACATGGCAGGTGCAGCCGTTGCGCTTGGAATTATCCGCGCTGTTGCAGAGCTCAAGCTCAAAGTGAACCTCGTCAGCGTGCTCGCTATTGCAGAAAACGCCATTGGCCCCGGGAGTTATAAGCCGGGAGATGTCTATAGCAGCAGATCCGGCAAGACCGTCGAAATTTCTAATACAGATGCAGAAGGGCGCCTGGTGCTAGCGGACGCCATCTCTTATACGGAAGAAAAGTATGCTCCCACTCAAATGATCGACTTTGCAACGCTTACCGGAGGGGTTGTGGTCGCTCTTGGGGAAGAGGCGACAGGTCTTTTTTCTAACAATGAGGCTTTAGCTCACGCCCTTGAAAAATCAGGAGAGCGCACTCACGAGCGGATGTGGAGGCTTCCACTTTATCCGGAGTACAAGGATTACTTAAAATCCTCGATTGCCGACATTAAGAACTCCGGTCCCCGCAAAGCGAGCTCACCCTCCGGCGCGATCTTTATTGAGCAATTTGTGAAATCGGTCCCTTGGGCCCATCTGGACATCGCAGGAACTGCCTATCTGTCTGAGCTTAAACCCTACCATACTACACCTGCAACCGGCGTCGGAATTCGACTTCTCGTCGACTTCATCGAGCACAGAAATGAAAAATAAACCCTCGAATAAGTGGCGCGTCTCGAAAAAACAAGCGGGAATGGGACTTTTACAGTTTTTACGGGATAATTGCCCGGATGCACCATCTGTCAAGGCAATCAAGCGCGCCATTGATGGCAAGCTCTGCACAGTCAATAACCGCACCCAGGTATTTTCCTCGCTGACGCTCGAAGAGAATGATACAGTTGCTTTAAATAGCCGGGCATTTGATCTACCGAAGAAGACCAAGGTCCTTAAAGCTTCTGTACTTTACGAAGATAAAGACCTTTTCATCGTCGGAAAACCTGCTGGCGTTGTCTCTGATTCCAAGTCGGTAAAAAGCTGTTTTCCCGATCATAAAGGGAATTTGGAACTCGTCCATCGTCTTGATAAAGAGACATCCGGCGTGCTGATCCTCGCGAAGAGCCTTGAGGCAAAGGAAAAGATGGAAGCTCTTTTCAAAGAGCGCGGCGTCTCCAAGCTCTATCTCGCTCTCGTAGATGGAGTTCCTTCAAAAGACGAGGGAACAATTGATAATTACCTCGGTAAGAAAAGCAGCTATCAAGGGCAAACTATTTACGGCTCTGTCGAAGAAAAAAAGGGGATGAGGGCGATCACTTTCTGGAAGTGTCTTAAAAAAGGGAAAAGCGCTTCTGTCATTCGCTGCGAGCCCCACACCGGACGGACACATCAGCTCCGTGTCCACTTGAGCCAGATGGGACATCCGATCTTAGGCGATGTGCAATACGGGAAAAAGTTCCTCTGTCATTTAAGACCCCAGCGCAACTTGCTCCACGCCTATTCTGTTGTTTTTATCCATCCCTCCACCGGAAAAAAGATCAAGGTCGTGGCCCCGATTCCAGCGGATTTCAAACAGGCGCTTGATGAGCTTAAGATAGATCTCTAAAGATGCCCCCGCTTGCTTTAAAGCGGGGGCACAGTGTCTTATTTCGTTTTTAGATGGCGCATCACATTTAGCTTCTTAACGAGAAGCAGCAAGAGTCCGCCGAATACAAAAGAGATCAAAACAAAGATTCCAAAGAAAGAACTCATGCTCTTTAGCTTTGATAGGTAAGGAGCGATGAGTCCGCCGAGATAGAAGGCTACCCCGATACATGTGTACCAAACTCCAACAAGCAGCGCGGTAAAGCGTCTAGGCGAGAGGTGGGTAATTAGGGCCAGGCCAATTGGGGCAATGAGCATCTCCCCCAGCGCCATGAAAGCATAGGCAGTAAAAAGATAAGCGGGACTGATCATGCCGGTCATGGAGTCAGTGCTGCTTGAAGAGAGTTGCTTAGCTCCAATCATCATGATCAAAAAACAAATCCCCATAGCAAAGAGGCTTAAGGCCGATTTCAACGGGGGAGTTGGGTCCATTTTACGCTTAGCGAGGTAAGTGTAGAGCTTAGCAAGCGGTATTGCCAGGATGATCAGATAAAGGCTTTCTGATGCAAGCAGCCAGGAAGTGGGCATTTCAAAACCCATGACGTGGCGGTTAGTAAAATCCAGTGCAAAAAGGTTCATCGAAGATCCTCCCTGGTTGTAGGCTGCCCAGAAGAGAATGGAAAAGAAGGAAAGGATGCAAATGACCCAGATCCTGCTGATTTCATGTTTATGAAGCGGAGGGTGTTTCTTTTTTGAAGGTGCTGAGCTAAGGGCTGCAATTTTATTTAAGTTAATGGTTTTAAGTGCTTTACGAAATGGAAAGAAACCCAATAATTGGATGAGGCCAGCAAGTAAAAAAGCTGCTCTCCAGCTATACGCTTCGCCGACCGCTCCTAAGATGATCATCGCGAGGAAAGCCCCGGCATTGACTGCCGAGTAATAGATGGAAAAACCAGAATCGCGCAGATCGTGCTGATCATGATAGAGAGTTCCAAGCAATGTATAAATGCTGGGGGTGAAGATTGCAGCGCCGATCGCGATGAAAAAAAGAGCGGGATAAACCATTTGGGTACTTCCGCTGGCCATTAAAAAGCAGCCTATCGATGTAGCCAACATGCCCCAGATGACCGGCAGCCGATAGTTCATGCGATCTGCAATGTAGCCGCCGAGTATTGGAAGAATAAAAGCAAACCCAGTGAATAAACCAAAGAGGTGGTCTGCTGCAGTATCTGTAAATCTTTGTTGTTGGACGAGATAGAGAACAAGTAAGTTGGCTACTCCCCAAAAGGCAAACCTCTGGCACATCTCTGTAAGAGCCAGAAAGTACATCTCTTTGGGTTGATTTAGAGAAAATAACGATTTTGCCATGAAAGCCCTCACTCCTTTTGTAAAGTATTAATTTGAAATATAGCACTTTTAATTAGTTGTGGCTATCATTTTCTTATATGAGTACAAAAATTCTTATTGTTAAAACCTCGGCTATTGGCGATGTTATTCAGACATTTCCCGTTCTGGATTACTTAAGAAAGAAATTTCCATACGCCAGGATCGATTGGGTAGTTGAGGAGGGGATTGCCCCTTTATTGCGGTCTCATCCCGGCATCGATAATGTGGTAGAAATCCGAAGCAAAATCTGGCGCCGGACCCCTTTTCAATTAGAAACGCAAAAAGAGTTCCGCTCTTTTGTCCATCAATTAAGGGGGACAGCTTATGATCTCGTTTTCGATTTGCAAGGAAATGCTAAATCGGGCCTTGTCACCGCCTGCGCAAAAGCAAAATCCAAGATAGGGTTCGGGTGGAAGAGCGCACGGGAAAAATGCAATGTCTTGGCGACAAATATTCGTATTAACGTCCCCTCAGATCTTAACATTCGCCTCAGATACTTAAAATTGATACAGAGTTATTTCGAAGACTCAGGCGAAATCGACGCCCTGGGGGTCCGTCTTACCATTACAGATGGCGAACGTCTAAGGCTGCAGGAAATTTGTCAGATGGAGCCACTGCAAAAACGCCCAAGGTTGATGATCTGTTTTGGATCGAGATGGGAAAATAAACAGCTGAAAATGCAGACCTTGGTCTCTTTCCTGGAAAAAATTGCAGCGGACTCCGACTCATCCTTTCTTTTTATTTATGGCAGCGAAGAGGAAAAGGTCCAGGCCGATCAGCTCTCAGCCCATTTTAAAGAGAGATCCGCTCCCGTTGGGTGCTTAAGCTTGCCCCTTTGGCAAGCCTTGATGTGGGAAATGGACGGGGTGGTTGCCGTCGATTCAGCGGCGCTCCATCTTTGCGCCACAACGCTTACCCCCAGCTTTAGCGTTTTTGGACCCTCTCTTTCCTCTATTTACAAACCCTTAGAAGATCGGCATCTCGCTGTCCAAGGGACTTGCCCTTACAGCAAAATATTTTCCCATCGCTGTCCTATTCTGCGCACCTGTTCTACAGGAGCGTGCATCCGCGATTTGCATGCAGATGCACTATTTACCGCTTACAAAGACTGGGCTCATTTCTTAAGGTAGTGCTTTCCAAAATTCTCCACAAAAGGCAGAAGCGCTGCCTGGTTGATGAGGCCCACATAATTATAACGTTTGTAGAGCGCATCGAAAAGTAGCTTGATTTTCGCTTTTGCCTGATCGAAAGCGACATTTTTGACCGTGTCAGTGAGCCAATCCATGTCAAAGCCAGGAACGTCGATGATCTGAAATTCAATCTGATCTTTGGCCCACTGATCGATGGAATTAATCTCTGGAATGGAATCGGCTGCATGGCGTTCGATGAGCGCTTTTTTCTGAGCGTATGACTCAGTAAACTCCGTAATGGAAAGCTCTAATTTCTGCTCGAGCAATCCTCTTGCTGTTTCAAGCCCCGCCAGGTGATTGTTCATTTGAGCAAAGTTTCTAGCGCTGATCTCTAAATCACACAAATGAAACCCATCCGCTTCCAAGTTGGCGCTGCCTGCATTTGTGGTCAGCATGAAAGAGAGCACACGACCTTTCATCTGAGCTGTCTGATCGGAGAAGGGGAGAGTGTCAAGAAGGAGGCAGAGTTCCATTTCTCTTTTTTTTAATTCTTGAGATGGAGAGAGCCCTATTTCGGCGAGTTTTACTTGTTTTAATCTATCAAACAGCACTTGAGCTTGACGTAAAATGCCATTTGCCTTTTGGAGAGGCTGCACTGCATTCATCGCATTTGTGAACGCCTGGCACTGGAGTTCAATATCACTAATGAGCTGGGCAGGCGCCTGAGCTTGCCGCAGTGTGGCCAGGTGCTTCTCTAAAAGGCCCAGTTGCACTTTACACGCGTTAAAAGCATCATTAGAGAGAGAATTTATGCCCAATTTTTCTTTAAGAGAGCGTTGGATTTGATTGCACTCTAAAAGAGGCTGGAGACATTTGTCCCTGTAGCGCATCTCATCGCTTAAACTTTTCATTGTATTGAGACGGTTTGAGAGGGGAGTGCAATGGCTTAAGAGCTCGCGGGAGCGATCATTGAGTTTGTATTTTGTCTCTGCATGAAAATTTCTGTTGCCATCTGCCATCCCTAGGGCATCTACGCGGTCCTTATTGTATTTGGCAGAGATCTCAATGAGCCTTGAGATTTTAGCCTGCAGATCAGTGAGGGAGACGCAGGAGCCGCTTGCAATCTCTCGGGCTTTTTGTCCAGCCTCCGTGGAAAAAGCGCCGGTCTGGTCTTTTAGGGCTTTAAAGTACTGGGAGACCCCGTTTCTTTGTCTTTCATTAGTGAAATCAAATGCTTCGTCAAGAGCATGAAAAATCGCAGTTTCCAGGATTTGGTCTGTCAGCTCGCGGATCCCTTTTTCAATTGCTGCAAATTCTTCATCGGAGACAGGCTGCGGATTATCAAATGCGTCGTTTGCAATCTGCAATCCATCATAGAGCATCTGCTGCATCTCATCTTCCGTTGTCATCGCTTGGATTGCGATAGAAATGGTGCTTACAGCTGACTCCATGGCTTTGGGCAAGAATGTGTTTTCCAGCTCCTGCATGGCCCTGTCAACGAGGGGCGCCTGGCGATTTAGGTAATTTCTAAGAGAGTCCTGCGTCCCATATTGGCTTTTATTGAGCAGCTCAATACCCGATTTTACAAGCGCTTCGATCTCTACCTTTTTGATGCTGGAATTACGGTTTATCAGAGCTCCTGTGCTTGCTGGATCCTCGTTTAAGCTTTGCTGAAGAAGCGCGAGAATTTTTTGCTGCTGGCGGAAGATCATACGCTGCATCGCATAAGAAGAAGGTGTGTTGCGGCGCAGGGAATCAATGGTCTGGTCGGAATAATCCTTCAATAGCGAGGTATGCGAGAGAACTAGCTTGGCTCCGCCCTGGAGCGCTTTATTGCCGATCCATTGAGGAATAAAGACAACCGCTTTGAGGCAATAACTGCAGACAGTGTTGAGAGCCCGGACTCCTGGATTTAAGAAAGAGACAACGGAGGTGGGGGGAATCTCCCTTGTGAAGTAATTATTTATTCCTTCACTCCACCTGATTTGAGGGCCGAATGTATCGAGCGCTGTTTTGATGGCAGCAGCAAAGAGCTCCTGCTGGGTAAGTCCGCCATTGCGCTCCGGAAGTTTTAACGCCTCTTCTACCATCGGGTCGAAATCTCTTCCTAATTGATGGGGGGCAAAAGCGACCTGATTGAGAGCGCTGCCTGTGACTGCCATCCAGTTGCGGATAATCTTGATGAGGAATTCATCTTTGGGCTGCTCACCAGCACCTGCTGGCGCTTTCATCCAATTAAGTGTTTTCTCTAGAATGCCGCCAACGATGGAATGGATGTAAAATGTGGAAAGAGGATGCAGGAAATCATAGGCCCTTTTTGCAAACCACTTAGTGAGAAAGCTGCGAGGCGATGCATCGATTTTCTCAAAGAGCCTCGTCCGAAAAAGCGCTCCCATATCACCGGCTGTAGGATCAGCAGATGGACGAAAGATATCTGCGTAAAATTGGGGGGAATTATCGAATCCGCAGATTTTTTCAGCGACAAACTTGGCAGGGCCTATCGATGCGGAACGGATTTTGAGAAGATTGGCCGTAGTCTCGATCATAGCGGAAGTGACAAGCGCTGGAGCTCTTTGAGTGGGGTTTTGCAGAGCATTCCTATGCGCGGTAACATTGTTAAGGAAGTCGGGGATCGCCGATGCATGGGTGCGCACCGGATTTATCGGAAGGCGCATTCCCTGAAAGTAAATCTGATTCTGTTGCATGAATGTAAAGGCGTCGTCCAAAACACGCTTTAGCTCATCCCAGGAGTTTGTCTCCTTGGCATTCTTTAAACGCGTGATCATCGGATTGATGGCATTGAGCAAGATAGGGTTTGCTCCATTTCGCTGCACGTAATCGCGGCATTGCTCAAATGTCCAGTGTGTAAGCGCGGCCAAGTGGGTCGTCGCATTTTCAGAAATAGCCGATCTTGCCGATCCCATAATGGAGCCTAAAATCCCTTGGCCCCTAGAGAGGAGGTCTCCAAAAAAAGTTCTAGAAGGTGGGTGCTGCGCTCCGTTTTGGGCTCCCTGATTGCTTGGAATTTGAGGACCACCTGAATTATTCTGTGTTGGGACAGGACCTCCTGTGCTGTTTAAACCTTGAACAGCTGTATTATTTACTGCCTGCTGAGGACCTCCTGTATTGTTAGATCCTTGAGGACCCCCAGAATTATTCTGTGTTGGAACAGGGCCTCCTGTGCTGTTTGGACTTTGAACAGCTGTATTATTTAGTGCCTGCTGAGGATTTATAGGTATTCCCAGATAATCGCTAACCGTTGTTTTGACTTCTAGAATTTTGTTATCGACACATTTTTGGACATTTTCGACTTTTTCCAGGAGTTTTTTTTCTATCACATTCGTCGCCTTCTCGATTGGCCCTGCATGCTTGTCGTAGTAGGTGTTCAGAGTGATCAGTCCTCGATTTACAACTTGGGTCATTTCATCAATATTCGGAGGGTTGTCTCCATAAAATTGGGGAAGGTTCTGGGCTAAAATCGTGAAGAATTGGAGGTCTTCTTGTTTAAGAGGCTCTTTTGTAAAAATCGTGAGCCGTTTCTTTGTTAATTCACCTAAAAGCGGCACAAGCTTTTTGCTCGCCGCCTCAATAGAGGTCTTGTCTACTGAACTGATTGCTTTTTGCAGTTCATTCATTTCCGATCGGGATTCTGTCAGCAAAAGAGGAGCACCTTCCAAAGATGTGTCAATTAGCTGATAAACATATCCCTTTTGATTACCCATCTGGTAATTCAAAAACGTAAAGAAGTCATTGATGAGTTTGATGTTGTTTTCAGTTCTCAGTGCATTTAGCAATTCGTTTGTTTTATCTAACTCATCACTCTCTGCAATTTCTTTAATCAATTTAAAAGTAGAATTGCACACTATTAATTGATCCACGTATTCAGGTGAAAAAATCTCGGGGGCGAGTTTTTTTAAGAGTGCACTATTATTATTCGTGAGGGGAGTTAATTGATTATAGAGGGTTCTGACGTTTTCCTGGTTGATTGTTTCGGGGGCATCTAAAAAATTCTGAAGAGAGCTTTGTAAGGGGATTAACTCTTGACTAGGCTGGCCCATAATGGCTTCTTTGATCTCATCGCCCTTTGATCGATAGACTACGTAGGAAGCTCCCCCTAATGTGCCGATCACAGCTACTGTCTGAAGCCCTGTTTGGATGACGGGGAGGATTGTTTGCGCTATCCCATTCACGACTGTATCAATTCCAAATACTCCGATGAGCACAGCACCCGTTCCAACCGTTGCTGCAGTCTGTAGCGGCCTATTGGACACTTCTCTGAAGACCCATTTGGATCCGCTGATCAAAGAGTCTCTTGCACTCCAAAAATAGGAAGAGAACGTTTGCTCGGGTTGTCGGTCGGTAGAAGAAGGCTTTGTCATTTTGTGTCCATTTTTGGTATATTTGGAGGAAAAATATCACACAGCCAATGTAGAATTCAAGGAAACTAAAAAAGGGATTTATGGAGCAGTTTGACTCTTTACTCGATGTTGCAGACCAGTTGTTAGGACCTAACGGCTGTCCCTGGGATCTAAAACAAACATTCTCAAGTTTGCAGCCCTATGTCTTAGAAGAAACGCACGAGGTGATTGAAGCTGTCGACGCAGATGACGACCGCAAAATCGCAGAGGAACTGGGAGATCTGCTTTACATCATCGTATTTTACGGAAAACTGGCGGAGAAAAGCGGACGCTTTTCTATGTCGGACATTATCTCTTCCATTAGAGAGAAGCTCATCCGCCGCCATCCCCATGTTTTTGCAGATGTAAAAGTTGCGGGGACAGAAGAGATCATTAAGAATTGGGAAAAGATCAAAGCAGAGGAAAAAGGGGAGCTCAAGGCTCCAAGCGTTTTGGATGGGATTCCTCCGACCTTGCCGTCTGTCGTACGGGCCCAGAAGATTTTAAAGCGGATACAGCGCGCAGGTTCAACCCTTGCACCGAAGGAAAACCCGGGCCTGGTCACAGAAGAAGAGATTGGGGATCAGATGTTAGCTTTAATTTTAAGGGCTGAAAATAGCGATCTGGATGCAGAAAGCGCTCTTAGGCGCTCCTTGGCACGTATTGAAGCTGCTTTCCGTCAGAGTGAAGTAGTTTCTTCTTAAACTTTGGGACCTTTCCTTGCCTGAATGTAGGGGATCAGGAATAGGTGGTGCAACAGGCCGTAGCGGTAGGTGTCATCCCGTTTTAAGAAGCTCAAGAAACCATTCATGTGCTCCCTGACCCGTCCGTAGATAATACCCGATGTGATATCCTGAGGTCCTTTCAGATCCATAGGACAGAAATTGATGTAAGAAATCGGTTTAATTTCCGCTTTTTGCCATGCGGAAAGGGTTTCGAGGAGCCTACCTGCTTCCGCCGTTGCTTCATAGACACCCCTCTTCGCTCTATCCACATTCGTTTGGTCAAGAAGATGTGTTCGCTGTGCCCCTTCTCGGATCGTATTAAAGCTGGTATAGTATTTCACACGCTCATCAGCCATGATCGGATTTGCAGATTTGTCGACCGCTTGACTTAAATAATCAAGGAAGTGTCTTTGAGCATCAATGACTTGGGCTTCAATGGGAGCCTCGTGGATAATTTTTAGCTCATCCAGAAGCTTCGTTCGGAATGCGCTTGGGACCGATCCAAGCAGTTTTTGTTTTAGAGAAGCAACTTTTGTATCGAGTTCGGCATTTTTGAAAAGCTTACCAATATGCTGTTTCTTCTCGTATACGATCTGATCGAAGATGGAATTTGGCTTTATCAGCTCCTCTTGAAGAAGTTTTGTCGCGTTTGCTCTAGTCAGATCCACGAGAATAGTCGCAATGCTCTGTGTCTGAGAGATAATTTGACTTAAGCCCATGTTGAGATCGAAAAGCTCGTTGAGATCTTTAGCATTCTGCTGAAGTATCCTTTTTTGTTCCTCAATGAATCCTTGTTTTTTGAGGTTGGCAATCGTGATTTCCGCGTTTGTCTTTTTGATGCTATTCCAATATTTAAGCAAGTCTGCTTTTAGTTCGGCGAGGAGTCTTTCATCTTGACCGGCACTTTCTAATTTTCGAGAAAGGCTTGAAACCTGTTGCATATCTGTACTGATTTGCTCTAGGCTCTTCTTAGAATCTCTCATTTTCTTCAGTGCTGTAGTGTGCCCTTCAAGTGTCTGTACCCGCGCTTCCGCATAGGCGATATCTTCTGCAGTTAAGGTGGTCTTGTTATTAAAGAGCTTAAGGCCAAGGTCAGCAAGGACTGCTTCAATTCCCTGTAAATGCGGGGCCCCTGTTCGAATGTCTTCAAGGCTATTGGAGTGCGTTTTTAACTTAGCAACGGCCTCAATAAACGGGCTTGATTTTTCAGCAATACTTAAGCAGCGTTTGCTCACTTCTTCTTTGTTGCTAGAGCTTAGCTGAGCGCTTTTGACTGCAAGATCAGTCTCATGGCAATAGTTTGCATAGGCCAGAGCTTCTTCGGTGATCTTGTTGATTTTGTTTTTAGCTTCTAAGGATGCAATGTCCTGCATGCGCGCTAAATCGATCAGGTCTTGTTTAGCTCCGCTTAAGGTTTGAGATCCGTTGAAATATCTATCAGACTGCTTCTGGAGGTCGGTGATAAAGCGGTTTGTCTCAGCCTGCTGCTTTTTCCCAGAAGTGTCGTAGAGATCATTAATAGCTGCGTTTACGGCATAAAGGAGGATCTGTTCACTGCGTTTTGCAATCTTACGCTCTTCATCTTGCATCTCCTCTTGTGTGACCACGTTGCCTACTACAAAGGATTGGTTCAAAAGACTTGAGAATTTGTAGGTGAGTTTTTGGAGCTGATCTTCTTTGGCAAGCGACTCGATGGTCACAGCCAAAAGCGCACTGATCTTGTCTATGACATCGGGGATGTAGAATCCATCGATTGTTTGGTTGATCTTGGCAGTCATGTCCTTTTCTGCGAGCAGGCGTCTGAGCTCATCTAATGTATCGCATTTGCCTTTGCCGAGGACCTCGAAGAGGTTTTTAACAAGGGCAGACATTTGCTTTCTGTTCCCTTCTGAAACTTCATTAGGAACTGCTGGATTTGTATCGGTTTGAGGATTTAAATGCTCAGCTCTAAGAAGGTCCCATATTTCGTCGAGTTCTTCGCGTATCACAGAATTCAAAGCGTGGCTATAACCGCGAACATCTTGCATTGTAGTCGAAGTGTCGACAAGTTCTTTTACAATTTGAGCGGGATCTAGAAATAATTTCGTAAGCTGCCAGGTAATCCAGGAGAAAATTCCCTCGCCTGTCATTTTCGCGATGACAGTCCTTGCCAATTCCTTATAGAGCTCTAAGGGTTCAAATCCGCGGTTTGATTCTTTCTTGCTCAGCTCGTTCTCGAGCATTTGTTCTTTAGTGCCGGACGGGCGTGGGTCATTTGCAATAGAACTATAGGCACCGCCAAGCGTTGTCAGGTAACCGGTGAAATTCGTCATCATCATCTTTCTTAAGGTATTGAAATCATCCGATTTGTTCTCGCTGATGTATTTGAATATCTCTTTGAAGTAAACGGTGACAGCTTTAGCAGTGTATTTCTTGGTTAGCAGTCTAAAACCTGAGAACTTCCATCCAGCCCAAACACGTCTTAAATACCCTACGTTTTTTTCTTCCAGTTTTTGGAGGAGAAGCTCTTTGAGTTTTTTTGTCGATGTTGCTGACCCATTTTTTGTCGCTTGAGCGATCAGAGTCAGGTAAAAAGTCTCATAGTCGGGCTTTAGTCCGCAGACATCTTCATAAATGTGTTTTAGAGCCAAGAAATTGGAGATGTTATAGACCAGTTTTGTATTTTCTTCCAGGGCGAGGTTTTCCCAGTTTTGATTTTGAGCAGGAGGGGGAAGAGGCGCATTGATCGCTTCTTTCAAGAGGGCAATATTGTCAGAATAGGAGGTCTCGATGAGATCTTTCTTTTCAGAAGGAGCTCCGATGAGCGGGATCTGGAACCCATGGACACTCATGATGATGTTGTTTTCTTTCATGACTTTCCCAGCCGCTTCCATTTGCGAGATTACGGCGGAAAAGTCGCCGCTTTCCTGGGCTTTGGTAAGTGAGGAGAGGATTTGCTCAAACGCTGTGACTGCTTGCTCCGGAACGTTTGCTTTTCTCATTTCAGGTAGAAACAGATTGACTCCAGAGATGAGCCATCCTGCAAAAGTGCTCGCAGCGAGTTTGGAGAGGAATCCCCCGCCATTTCCAGCCATCCCTTTAAGATAGGAGATCCCATAGGATAAAAATTGCGATATCGTGCCTTCTTCTGTGGAAGCCTCAGGATCGTTAGTGACATCGACTACCCTAGGTCCATCTGTCGGCTGATTTGTTGTGGGTTTCCCAAAAAGACCGCCGATTCCCTTTTTTACGAAATTGAAGCCACCGCTAGTGCTTTCATTGATTTTTTTTGTCGCAAATTCGGTTGCAGCTTCTTTAGTGAAATTTCTTTGGGTAAATTCCTCTTTGATCACTTCTCCTACCCTGGAAAGGAGGCTATCTTCTTTTTTTGGAGGTGTTACTTTGGGAATTGTAGGGTCGACACTATCAAGTAATTGGACGATGAATCCTTTATTCTTGTCCATGTAGCTGGCTACAAGTTGATTGAATGCATGCAAGCATCGCAATACTTCTTCTTGACTCAATTGGTTGACGTCTAAATGGGCATCATTTGAAAATTCTTCAACCATCTCAAAGGTGAAGTTGCAAAGCAGCAGCTGTTCATGAGAAAGGTCAGGTGCGATCTGTTTTAAGAGTTCATTGTCATTATTTGTCAGGGGGACTAAACGCTCATGCAGTTTTTTGATATTTTCGACGGTTCTTTCATTCGGATCATTTAAATAATTTGTGAGCAAGGGTTGCAGAGGGCGCAATTCTTTGGGCGGTTGTTTGATCACGTTCTCGATTGTGAAGAGTTTTCTTGCGTTTTCCAGTTGTTTTAATAGGGTCCCTTCTTTGGGCGCATTCCCTTTGTTTTTAGTGAATCTTTTTCCGATGATTGTCATTCCCTGGGAAATGATGCCTTTGCCGTCATCAGCGGGCTGATTTGTTTGAGGCGCTGTTGGGTCGACTTTATTAATCAGGTTGGGCAGGTACCCGGTTTGGTCGATGATACAGGAGTCAATAAATTGGGCGAGCTTTCGTAAATCTTCTACTTTAGAGGGCTCTTTTAGTTCATTCAGCAGCTCCCAAACAGTATCTAAATGTTTATTTTCAGCAATCTCTCGGATCATTTTTAGCGTGAATCCATGGGGTCGGAGTTGCGATGCAAGCTCGCCCACTAATGCGCCGTCATTAGCTGAGAGAAGAGTCAGATTGGCTTGAAGTTCCCGTACTTTGTCCGGCGTTATTGTATCCGGTTTTTCGATGATCTCACTTAGCTGCGATTTCAAGGAGAGCAAGGACTCATGGGGCTCTTTTACAACATCTTTTTTTAAACCCTCCCAAGCGTTCCCCGCGGCAGAAATGGCACCTTTAGCCAGCAGTCCAGTTGCGATGGCATAGGTTAGAACCCCTCCTGATCCCACTGTTACAACTGCGAGAGCTCCCAAACCTGCTAATTGAAGGGGATATTTCGATAAATACGATTTGGATGTGTCATAGGCGTTAGAGACAACACCAGGTATAATTGAATAAAAGTTATTTTGCCAGGTCATATTAATTGATCTCTTTTATTTGTTTGTCGCTGTTTATTTTAACTATATTTCATTTTAACTTCAATTCCATAATTAATTTAAAAGAACATATCAGTATATAATATAATTAAATGACGTATTAGTGAGATGTGGTAAATTTTGAATCTAAGAATAATCTAAATTTTAGTGCTTGGTCTAAGAGAGGTGTTAAGGGAGATTTTGAGTTGTTTTTGTCAATTTTTCATGTACTATTTTAGGCGACTTTTCTAAACTGTTTTTTACTCGTTAACCAAAGCTTTGATACTATTTTTTGGGGGATTAAAGAAATATGCGTACATGGATTTTATTTGGTTTTTGCGCATCCTGTTGCGGATCCCCATTGCTATATGGCAAATCCGATGCTAGAGGCCATGTGAGCCTTCTTGGTGATTTTGTGTATATGAAGCGGACCCAGCTGCATAGCAAAGACCTTGTCAATCATCATAACCATAGGTGGATGAACACCAAAGCCCTTCTTAACAAGTTTGAATTTGAACCCGGATATCGCGTTTCCTTGACCTTAATGCCGTCTGATATCACTGGCTTTGAGGCCATTTTTCTCGATCTTAAGCCCTGGCACGGAGAGAAAAAAATCCAGCACCATGATATCCATTTTCCGTTTAACCATTCCGGGTATTCCTATGACTTCACAGATGCAGATGCTGCTGATGGGAAATACGAGAGCCATTTCTGGAATGGCGAATTCAATTATTGGCGCAATATGACGCCCAGAAATGTCAACTATTTCGCCGTTTCCTGGATCGCAGGATTCCGCTACTTTCATTTGAATGAGGACTTTAAGCTCACGATGACAAGGCCGCCTGACAAGAGCTCCTATAGCACACACACAAACAATAGAATGTATGGTCTGCAGCTAGGGCTTGATATGCAAATGAACCCGATGCGCTGGCTCACCTGGGATTTTTTTGCCAAAGCGGGTTTTTTTGCCAATGATACGGAGCAAAAGCAGTTCTTGGGCGATTTTGACAACACAGTCACTTTGCGCGATTCAAAAGACCACGATTGGCAATCGGGATTTTTTACAGAGGTCTCCGCGCAGCTGGGTTTTAATTTCCTCAAACATTTTAACCTGCATGGGGGATATCAGATGATATTTCTTTCAGGTCTATCATTGGCCCCTGAGCAAGTGAGCAATCGAACGGGAAGAAATGCTGGGAAGGAAGACAAGACGGGTGGAACTGCGCTTATCCACGGCCTGTTTGCCGGGCTAAACATTAGTTTCTAATTGATATTTGGTATAAAAATGCCGGAGATGACTCACAGCACAACACAGCATCCTTAAGGCTGCTACTTTCCAGTCCTGACCTGGTTCGGATCGTGTTGCTCTATAAGGTCCCCGGCAAAGAACGTATGCTACCATTTCTTGGAATTGGCAGCAACTCAAAGTAAAGTTTTAAAGCTAGTCCATCTCATCAAAAGAGCGGATCTTCTCTAGTTTAGTCTCTGGGAAGAAGGCCTCTAGGATCTTAGGCGCTTTTTCCCCTTTGTCAGACATGGCATTTGCACTGAAGAGGCAAAGGCCGACTCCAGGTCCCTCTCCATAGCCTTTAAAAGTAATTTTATCTCCAGTCGTTTGGACGGTGAAGTCATTGCTCTTCAGACGGGTGGATCCCAGGGCCTTTTGGAGTTTTGTGAAGTCGTACTGATGGGTTTTGCCATTTTCGTTCACTTGAGCTCCGTAAACTTTTTGGGAGGCAGCATCCTGATAGAGTTTAAATTCTGAGACTCTCGCTGCGCCAAGCGCTTTTGCTAAGTCTTGCTTGGAGATAGAAAATGACCAAGCGTGCTTGTCCCTTTCGTGAGCTGCAAACGCGGACACGACGCCATGGGGTGCATTCACATCTTTTCTAAAAACTGTCGCAAAGTCTGCCGTTTTTCCGGCGCTATCTTTGGTCCAAGCCGTTGGGAAAGGCATTCCCTGATAGGTCATGACCATGTGGCGCGTGTTGTTTATCGCGCGATCGACATGCGGAGTTTGCAGTGTCAGCGCGTGGCCTTGATAGTTGACGTCCTGGGCGTCGACATGCCACTGAGCAGAGAGTTTGCGGCAGGAGAGGTAGTAAGCGTTCGTGCGCGCAGCGATCGCAATCGAGTCCATGACCTCATCATCCATTTCTGTTGGAAATTGAGCTGTCATGATCGATTTGAGGTAACGCTCGATGTCGACTTCATTAACGATAAAAAGTTTTCCGTTGACATCGTGGATTTCTAAGCAGCCGCGGTATTCGATCCCATTGACAAGAAGCGTGCTGCTTGCATCACCTGGCACAAGGCGGATCTGGAAGTTACCGGGGATGAGATCTCCCCAAAAGAGGCCATTTTCAGAACATTTGAGCCACTGCCTTTTAGCAGAAGAGCCGCTTGTAAGCAGCAGTTTGCTCTCGAGATTATACATATTGTACTTGCCCTTAGCCTCGAGCAAAACTTTTTCCTGATGTTTTCCGATCAGAACTTTAATCGTCGCAGGTTTTTCGTTTTGGGAAACATCGGTTGGAATTTCAATCCCTCTCGAAAGCAGTGGAATAGGGGATAGTGTGCATGCGACAAGCGATGCAGCGATAATGGCGTTAATTTTTTTCATGCTTTTTCTCCGTTCTTTAATTTTGCGGGCGAGTAATTCCCTAGGGGGTCAAAAGGAAATACCTTGACCATTTAGACTGCTTCCTAAGCCCCGGGGTTGAGCGATCACAAGAGGGTCTGTATTGCAATTAATACTGACCCTCTTGTGATCACTCAACCGCGGAGCTTATCAAGTAGTCTAAACGGTCAAGTTATTTCCTTTTAACCCCCAAATGTTCATAAGATAATGCAGTGACTTCCCTTCCACGCGGCGTTCGTTTGATAAATCCCTGCATGATCAGATAGGGCTCGTATACTTCTTCCAAGGTGTGGGCCTCTTCGGATAAAGCAACTGCTAAGGTGTTGATTCCAACCGGCCCGCCTTCGTAGTGGTCAATGATGATTTTGAGGATCTTTTTATCCATTTCATCCAGGCCGAGATGGTCGATATCCAGCATATTCAGTGCGAGTTCAGCGGTTTTGCGGTCGATGTTCGGATGTCCTTTGATCTGGGCAAAATCACGGACCCACCTAAGAAGGTTATTGGCGATCCGCGGCGTTCCTCTAGAGCGTTCAGCAATGGCAAGGGCTCCTTCATCGATAAGGGTGACGCCGAGTATTTTCCCGGAACGCTTTAAAATCTTTTCTAAATATTTAGCGGGATAATAGTCAAGGCGCAGATTCAATCCGAAACGCGATCGGAGCGGACTGCTTAAGAGTCCTGCTCGCGTTGTCGCCCCAATGAGTGTGAAACGTTTAAGTTTGACCTGCACGCTCCTTGCAGACGGGCCTGAATCGATCAAAAGATCGAGGGAAAAGTCCTCCATTGCGGGATAAAGGTACTCTTCAACAGAGCGGTTCATGCGATGGATCTCATCGATAAAGAGGATATCGCCTTCGTTTAAATTGGTAAGGATACCCGCAAAATCGCCGGGCTTTTCAATCACAGGCCCTGAAGTTGCAACGAGATTTGTTCCCATTGTCTTTGCGATGATGTTTGCAAGCGTCGTTTTTCCAAGGCCGGGAGGTCCATTTAATAGACAATGCCCAAGCGCTTCCCCGCGCTGCTTCGCTGCTTGCATGAAAACTTCGAGCCGCTCGCGAATACTGTCTTGTCCGACAAAATCGGAGAGCGAATCGGGGCGCAGAGGAGCCTCAAAAGGGTCGTCCGGCTTGGTCCATGAGGATTGAATAAAAGCATCTGTCATAATACTGGGAACAGCTCTGGTTTTAATGTTTTGACTGAGCGAGACAAAGCCAAATGGAGCTGAATGAAGAGCACCATTCCCGGTAGGGAAGGGCGATGAAGAAGCTCCATTTGGCAAAGTCGCAGCCGGTCAAAAATTAAGACCAGAGCTGTTCCCAGTATTTGTACCGAAAGTGACTCAGGAATTATCCTTGGATCGCGTCAAAGCCCCGGGGATTGGCGTACGTCAAGTCGGTTCATATTTTCTAATATTGACCGACTTGACGTACGCCAATCCGCGGGAGCTTTCACGCAATCCAAGGACGATTCCTGAATCACTTTCGGTACATATTGAAAATCCTAGCAAGAAATCGATTTCAGGCGCTATACTAATCCTACAGGAACAAGATATTAGAGGGAAGAGCTATGAGCCTGCAATCAGATAGATGGATTCGCGATATGGCCCAAAATCACGGGATGATTGAGCCGTTTGAAGATAAGCAAGTGCGTCATGTTGATGGGAAGAAGGTGATCAGTTATGGGCTTTCCAGTTATGGATATGATTTGCGCGTTTCAACAGAGTTCAAAGTGTTCACTAATCTTTACAACTCGATTGTCGACCCTAAAGACTTTGACGAAAGCGCCTTCGTTCATTTCGATGCAAAAGAATGCATTATTCCTCCTAATTCCTTTGCGCTGGCCTGCAGCGTTGAGTATTTTCGGATCCCCAGAGACGTGCTTACAGTCTGCATTGGCAAATCGACATATGCGCGGTGCGGCATCATTGTCAATGTAACTCCCTTTGAGCCGGGATGGGAAGGGATTGTTACTTTAGAAATTTCTAACACCACCCCTTGTCCTGCAAAAATTTATGCCGGTGAAGGCTTGGCGCAAGTGCTCTTTTATAAGGGTGCCGAGGTCTGTGAGACATCTTACGCCGACCGCAATGGGAAGTATATGAACCAAACTAACATTACGCTCGCACGCACTTGAAATTGTGCGCTTTACGTCGTAATTAGAGGATTAACAACAAGCAGAGAACCCCGCAAAACACCTTCGGTTTTGTGGGGTTCTTTTAGTTGAATTGTGCTTTAAACTTCTTAATGTTGTAGATGCCAAGGCGTTCGCGAAAGCAGTGGGACGTTTACAAAAAAGAGAATAACCCTTAAGTATCAAATAAAGAGCATAAGTAGAAGCGGCCCCCTATAATATGGCGTATGTAAAAGGAAGAGATCCACACTCTCCGCGGACAAAACTGTGTTCGCAGAGAGGAAGAAAAGGAATGATCCATCATAACTGGTGGGTGCTACTCTTCATTGCTGCTTGCGGTTTTGTCTATTTTAATTCTGCAGGCAAGAAAGATGTCATTGTGGCCTCTCTTGAGAGCCATCTTGGAAAACTTCGGATGGAAAAAGCCCTACTTCTTCAAGAAAAAGAAGACCTGCAACTGCAGATCTTCAGCCAGAGCGACCCCGCCTGGATCCAACTTACCTTAATGAAGGGACTCGGACTAGTTCCTGAAGGGCAGTTAAAAGTCTACTTCCAGAGCGATTAACAGAATGATCGCTCTCCAGATATTCCTACTCCTTGCTTTTCTCTTCTGTTCGGGGTTCTTCTCCTCATCAGAGGTGGCCCTCTTCTCCCTTTCGTCAATGAAAGTCAAATCGTTTAAAAATGACCCTGACAAACGAAAGCAACTCGTCGCTAATCTGCTCACATCGCCACGCGATCTTCTTGTGACGATCATTATGCTCAACATTGTCATCAACATCTTGATCCAGAACGTCACTTCGAGCATCTTTGGCGATTTTTCAGGTTGGGGCTTTAGCGTGGGTATTCCTTTAGCTCTGACGCTTGTTTTCGGTGAAGTTGTCCCTAAATCAATTGGGATGGCCAATAATGCGGCAATCTCCTACCGCGTAGCCCCCTTTTTAAATGCTGCGCAGCGGTTTTTTTTCCCGATTCGCAAAGTCTTAACCTCTATGACAAGTGTCGTTTCACGGATTGTCTTTTTTTTCCTGAAATCTGAAGAGGAGATCTCTTTTGACGAGCTTCAACACGCTCTAAAGACCTCTCGCCAATATGGGATTCTAAACGAAGATGAAGCGGAGCTTGTTCGCGGCTATCTGATGTTGCAGGAATCCCAAGTCAAAGAGTTAATGCGTCCAAGGGAGGAAATGTTGTTTTACGACCTGGATGAGCCGCTCTCAAAGCTGATCCACCTATTTGTCGATCAGGAATGTTCGAGGCTTCCCGTATGTCGGGAAAGCCTCGATAATGTCATTGGGATGATCTCGAGCCAGGTCTATTTTCTAAATCGGGAAAATTTACAGAGTATCTCTGATTTGATGGCTCATTTGACAAAGCCATTTTTTGTTCCGGAAGGGATGTCCGCTGAAATCCTTCTTCGGCAGATGTATGACAAAGAAGAGTCGCTAGCTTTAGTTGTCGATGAATATGGTTCCATATCAGGGCTGATCGCCCTAGAAGATCTCGTAGAAAAAGTCGTCGGCAAGATTGCAGATGCAAGAGATGAAAAGAGCAGGTACACCAGGTCCGGCGAAGATATCATTATTGCGAGTGGTAAATTGGAACTTTCTGAGTTTGATGAGGTTTTTGGTGTTTCCCTCCCGAGTGAAAACAATATGGTGACCATTGGCGGCTGGCTGACAGAACAAATGGGGGATATCCCTAAAACCGGAGTGAAATACACCGCACACGGCTTTTTGTTCCAGGTACTCGCAGCAGATGCCAAAAGAGTTCGCCGCATCTATATCCGCAGGCTGCACCAAGCGCGTCCTCCAAAAAAAGGTGAGTTATGAATGGATCATGGAAGTTTTTTCTGCTCATGATCTTGGCATGCCTTGCGACTCAAGGATTTTTCGCCATGTTGGAGATGGCTTGCGTCTCTTTCAATAAAGTGCGCCTTCAATATTATGTGAGCCATCAGAACAAGCGCGCTATTTGGCTTAGCTTCCTTCTTCACAACCCCGCGCTTTTATTTGGAACAACTCTGATCGGCGTCAATACTTCCTTAATAATAGGTTCCGAGTGCGCCCGCCGTTTTTACGACGCGCTAGGCTTAAGTCCAGATCTTGCTCCCATCTCTCAGATTATCCTCGTCCTTATCTTTGCTGAGATCGCTCCTATGTTTGCAGGCCGCCGCTATGCAGAACACGTCGCTATGCTAGGAATTCCTGTTTTATTTTTTTTCTCAATCGTTCTTCGCCCCATCATCTGGGCTTTGGACCTGCTCTGCCGTCTGATCAATAGGCTGATTGGAAAGCCTGTGGCCTCTGGCGTCTATCTTTCGCGTGAAGAGCTTCAAAACGTCATTGAGGAGAAGGATGAGACCATTTCAACAGAGCCCTCAAAGCGTCAGTTCAACACAGTTGTCGCTAATATTTTTACATTGAAAAACAAGACAGCAAAAGATGTCATGCTCCCACTCACGCATGTTCCTCTCGTTCCCTCTTTTTGCACAGTGAAAGAGATGCGAGAAATAGTGAGCGACAAGCATGTTCCTTTTTTGCCAATCTATCACCGCAATCTCCAGAATATCGTCGCCATTGCTTTTCCTAGAGATCTTCTCAGACTCTCTGCTAATAAAAAAATCAAAGACTATTCCCGTCCTCCCTGGTTTATTACCGAGAGTATTTCCATTTTGCAAATCTTGAAGCAATTTCGCCGCAATAACCAGAGTTTGGCCATTGTTTTGAATGACAAAGGTTTAGCCACCGGCATATTGACATTAGATGAGATTATTGATGAGATCTTTGGAAGATCGGAGGAATGGTTGCCCCATGAAGAGATGCTCCCAAGGGCTTATCACATTGTGATCGACCGCACCTTTGAAAGCGATATGTCGCTCGCTGATTTTAACAAGCAATTCAATGTGAACTTAAGTTATCAGGATGCAGAAACCCTAGAGGAGCTGATGACCTTAGCCCTTGGCCATCCCCCTTCTAAAGGAGAATCTGTGCGCATTGACCAGTTTGAGCTCACCGTTGAAGAGGCCTCGATACTCGGCGCAAAGATGATCGAAGTACGCACTGTTTTTTAGGGAGCGTTCTCAAAAGATTTCGCCATTTGGGCTGCGTCAAAGCCCCGGGGTTGACGCCCCGCAAAAGGGGCTAGTATTAATCCAATACAACCCCTTTTGCGGGGCGCCAACCGCGGGAGCTTTCACGCTAGCCGAAATAGTGAAATCTTTTGAGAACGCTCCCTAGTTCCTAAGTCTCTGTACAATCTCAGAAACAATTTCGATCGCTTTGTCGATTTCTTCAATTGTGGTATTGCGGCTTAAGGAGAAACGGATCGCAGATTTTGCGATCTGGGGAGGAACGCCCATATTTATGAGGACGCGAGAGGGCTCGAGCGCGCCCGATGAGCAAGCGGAACCGTGACTGATAGCGATGCCCGCCATATCTAGGGCGATGAGGAGGTCCTCTCCTAAATCTTTTGGAAACGAGAGATTGCATGTATTGCAAATTCTTTTCCCAATGCCATTTACGACAACAGGGGAGGCTTTTACGAGCAGTCCTGCTTCGAGGCGATCGCGCAGCATTGCCATTCTCTCTGTTGCAGAAGGGAGTTCTGTATTTAAAATCTCAACTGCTTTGGCAAGTCCCACAATCCCAGGAAGGTTTTCTGTGCCAGCGCGCAAGGCATACTCCTGGCTACCGCCGGTTAATAGAGGATTTAATTTCAGGTTTGAGCGCACAAAAGCAAAACCAATCCCTTTAGGTCCATGGATTTTATGGCCGGAGAAACCCACTGCTGAAATGCCGGGATGGATCGTGAACAGTTCTTTTCCAAGCCAGGCGACGCCATCGACAAACAGAGGGATGTTGGCTTCAAGGGCAATTTGACCGATTGCTTCAAGATCGTGTTTGATTCCCGTTTCGTTATTGACAGCTATTAAAGCGATGAAGCGCGTATTTGGGCGAATGGCCTCTTTAATCGCATCGGGAGTGATGGCGCCTATGAGTCCTGCGGGTAGAAAAGAGACATCGAGTCCCTTTTGTCCAAGATCGAGCAGTGTCTTATAAACGCAGGAATGCTCGACATCAGAGGAAATGGCATGTCCTGAGACAAGCCCGGGAAATAGTCCTCGTAGGAGCAGGTTCATCGCTTCTGTGCCGCTCGAGGTAAAGACGATCTCGCCCGGTTTCACCTTTAGGAATGCCGCAATCGTCTCACGCGATTTGGACAGCCTGTTCTTTGCTTCCCGGCCAAAGGAGTGGATTGAGGAGGGGTTGCCAGGGGTTAGGGACAGTTCGGGGAGCATTGCTTCCAATACCCGGGGGTCGATCCCTGTTGTCGAGTTGTTGTCTAAATAAATTTTTGTACTCATTGCGCTTGGAAGAAGTTGATAATCAAAGGAATATATACCCAATTGTGCAGATTTCCCATGAAATGTCCAGGGGAAACGGCCTATCGAGGGAAAATGGCTCATTTGGAGATGTTTACGACTGGGTTTTTATTTGACAGTTGAATATAAATACAAATTTTATTTATAATGTTATTGTAAACTTAAAAAATATGACAATAAAATCGCCATTCATTTAAATTATTTATTTACAGTAACGATTTATTGTCTTTTAGAATAAACGAAACTAAAATAAACTATAAGGAATTATGATAGAAACTAAGAAAACTTACAGCCCATCTGCTTCGTTTTTTGAGCAGATACCACATGATGCATCCGCGCCTGTTTTTGGAGAAGCCTATGAGGTTCTCGAGACGATGGATACTCTTCAGCGCTTATCAGAGTTCGATGTTATAATAAACAACCTAAATCGCAAGAGCTTGCTTGAGAAGTTGGGAAATATTTGGATTGGCGGAGAAAACTCTCTTGTCTCCCTAGAAGAAAAAAAGGCGGCATTATGTGAGACGCTAACGCGCTCATTTCGATTAGCTCCTGGCTTAGCAAAGTATTATGGACCCCTGATCAATGCAATTGAGACAGAGGAAGATTTCAAAAGATGCCTCCATAATTTTAGGCTGGATGCAAAATCCATTCTCTCAAAAAGCCCGCTGGTCAAATCATGCCGAGGTCAGAATGGGCCGACATTTCTTGTTGGTTATACGAGGCTCGATTCTAATTTCGAACATCCCAGCCTTCAAAAGTTTGTACTCAAGTGGACGCACTGGAATGAGGCCTGTTCCACGCGGATCTACGATGCATTTTCGAGACAATGTGCGTGCCTCTATTCTGAGCGTTTAGATTTCATTGTCCCAAAGGCATCTGTTTTTGACCTAAACTCTTGTATGTATGAAATGATTGATTGTTCGAAAAAACAGTTAAATAATGAGATGGCCCAGAAATTTAGGGATAAATTTGACGGGATCAGGCTTGCAGTATGCCCAGGCATGCAGCCCAAAGACGATCAGATCATGCTCATTGAGAGGGTCGCAGCTTCCAATTTATATGATTTTGCAGACAAAAAATTCAAAGAACTGTCTTTTGAGCAAAAGCAGGAGCTTTATGTTGGACTCGGCCGCCTAGCTATGCTGGACGTTTTTATGGGCAATACAGATAGGTTGGTCCAATTTGGAGACTACAATCCCTCCAAAGGCTTTGAGCTTGTTCCATGGGAATCGAACCTGGGGAACGTCATGATTGGGTTGACGTCTGGAGAAAGGGCGGGCCTCTTCCTGTATGCCATCGATAATGGCATCGATCAGAGACTGATTACAGACTCTAAATGCAATGCAGCATACAATCTCTTTTTAGAGCAGCTTCTCGGAGATCAAAATATGCTGGAACGATTGGCAGGAGTAATGATTCCATCGATCGCAAAGGACATTCGAGATCATCTTGCTCAAAGTGATATTAAGGATCCCAATCAGTTCAATCAACTGAAGCTAGATCTTGAATTCTTTATTCTAGATCTTAATAGCGAAGAAGCAAAATCTGAAATCCTTCATGGACTTGCGGATATGTGCAAAAAATTAAACGAAGTGCTGCTTCCTTTTTGGGAGAGCAAACAATCAGATTTCTTAAAACAACATTTGTCAGAAACCCATCCTATATTACTAGAGGTAATTTCAGGACGATTCGAGATTTTAAAACCATTTACGAGGTCATACCATGACAATCAATCCGAATGCATCAATAGTTAGATCAATAGACGCTTTTAGTTTTCCACAAATAGAACAAGGGACGAACATTGATCTTGAGGCTTGGCTGATGGAAGTCGAGTATTTCTCTGATCTAGGCACTCCTGAAGGAGACTTGATGTTAATTCAGCTCGCAGCCAACTCGCCTGACATGAGGCACGCTTCTCCAGAGACGAAGCTGATCCTTTCCAAAGTTAAGAAAATAGGGGTCACAAAGCGGTGGGATCCTACGCTTTCTCCTAATTCTAAAAATGTGCTCAATGGCATGCGGGTAGAGTTGCAGGAGAGATCAAGAAAAATGGATGAAGAGAATCCAAAGCCGTCTTGCGTTAAAAGGTTAAACTTTGACGATTATATCCATGATGAGTTTTTCTAGAAACTACCCCACCTTAACGAGAAGGAGAGTGATATTGTCATTGCCTCCTTTTTCGAGGGCAGCATTGACGAGATGCCGACCGATTTCTTCAAGAGAAAGAGGTGCTGAGAGATAACGGGCGATCTTTTTTTCATCGGCATAGTCAGAAAGGCCGTCGCTGCAAAGCATGAAAATATCTTTGGGACGAAGAGGAATCACCCCAATATCCGGGTGGATGCTTGAATGGGTGCCAATTGCCCGAGTAATGACATTGCGCTGTTTGAGGGGGGATATTTCGCCTCTTGGCAGAGCACTTTGAAGGGAATGGTCTTCGGTGAGCTGTTCGAGTTTGCCGCGATAGCGATAGAGCCTGCTGTCCCCAATATGGGCATACACCAAATGATCTTCTGTGATGATAAAGCAAGAAAGGGTCGTGCCCATCCCCGAGTATTCTGGGTTGCCATGGGATTCATCAAAGACCTTTGTGTTGGCTTTTGCAAAAGCCTCCCGCAAAAGCATGCAAGCTTCCTCAACATTTGGAACATGATCAATAGCGTTGATCGACCCGCAGATGCTTTCCATCGCAAGAGATGAGGCAATTTCGCCGGCTTTATGCCCTCCCATCCCATCAGCTAAGACAAAGAATTGCTTTTGATTCAGTGCGGCAAAGACATCTTCATTGTTGCTGCGAACAAGTCCGATGTCGCTGATCCCATAGCTTTCCAATTTATAAGGCATTACTTGCATTGTTTAATAATTATTCAGAGTTTTAGCGGATTTATACCCGAGAAACCTCAAAAATTGGCCTCCAGGGGATGTAGAGCGCCGCAAATCGATCCGTAGCGAAGAGCACGAGTACATGATTAAAGTTTTTACCGTTTGGGCTGCAACACAAGCCCCGGGGTTCGACTCTCGCAAACAGGTCCTATCCTGGGACCCAAATTTTGAAACATTTTCGGTATAGAGGGAACCCGTAAAACTCCATTCGGGCCCAAACGCGAAGCGAGTTTTGCGGGTTCCCTCTATCTAGTGATTTAAGAATTGCCCTGAGCTGATTCGAGAACCACTATATGCCCAAATTTTGAGACAACTTGGGTATAACAATTTTTCCCATAAATAACATTTCCTGGGACTTTAAATCGACAATGAAAAATAGGAAGGGGTGGTCTGCAATCATTTGAATAGGGGGCTTGTTATCTAACATCCCGGTAACGCCAATAGAGGCTGCTGTCGCAGCTGCGGCGGTGACGCCATTTTCATCTAAATCGAAGAAGGCCTGATGGACCACCTTGTTCAAGAATAAATCGCGCATTCCATCGATCCCCATGAAGTTTGCGTTTGAATCGAAAGCGTCTTCCATTCCAAGCTTTTGAAGAGGCTCTCCCAGATCGACACGGGTATTAAGCGCAAACTTGGGGAGCTTGAGCTCAACGAGCTCTGGTGAGAGAGAAGAGAGCCAAGAATTGAATTTCTGGGCGAGCTCGCCAAATGTTGCATCAAAATTTTCAGCGGATTTAGGAAGTAAGAGGACAAAAGCGAGATTGCCGCCGCCATTGGAGATCCCGTTAAATGGGAGCGCTGCCATTTGCATCAAATCATTTTCATAGTAAGGGGAGCGCAAGGTCTGATGCATCATTTTGACAGTCATGCTTGAGTCGGGTGTGGGATGGAAGGGCCAGTCCCCGGTTGCTTTTAGATCAAAAGCATTTTTCCAGATGCCTTGGAAAAAAACAGCGTTTGTCATGACAAGGCGCGTTTGTTCATTCACATCGTCTGCGGTGAGAAGCTGGGGAATTTTTCCCTGAGTTTTCTCTGAGGTCCAATCATTGATGACGGAGATGGCGCCTGCTGGCACTAAAAAGTTGACCTTTCCGAGCTTTGCATTGAACTGCTGCTCGATCGCATAGCGGAAATCTGCAAGCAGGAAAGTATCTTGGTTGATCCAAACGGCGTTAGCGATGTTCAATCGATAGCTTCTATCGTCATTTTTCTTAGGGGAAAGGGCTTCACAAAGTGAAAATGTCGTTTTGGCAATATTTTTGCGGCTAACGTCTAAATGCAGCGCTTTTTGCATCTGCGATTCAGTATTGCCTCTAGCTCCCAAATAAACCATCGAAAGGCAACTTGAAATGGAGAAGGGGGAGAAGACAAAGCTCTCCTCTGGCACATCTATACTGGGATAAAGAGAAAATGCAAACTGAGTATGATCTTCCGTGAGTTGTATGAGATCGCTGCTCGGTCCTGCACACAGCTTAGCCCAGGCTCCTAGTAAGAGAAAGAGGACATATTTTTTGGATCGCATAGAAACCTCAGTTGTCCTTATTCAGGAAAGAAAAGAATCCGGAATGTACTTACAGCATTGAATGTCATATGCAAACCTACAGAGGCGAAGAGCGAGGCTTGCCTTTCATAAATAAACCCAAGAAAGAGTGCAAAAACAAAGAGCGATGCAACAAGTGAAATATTACCGATCCCTTGACTTGGAGCAAAGTGAAATAGAGAGAAGCATAGAGCGGAAAGAATAATTGCACTCTTTGGAGTCATATAACGCTTGAAAAAGGTCTGAAGGCAGCCGCGAAACAAATATTCTTCGATGATGGGAGCTGCGATCAGGATCGTAAATAGCGCTAAAGTGAGCATGGAAGGGGATTCGAGTGTAGACTTTAAGTAGCGGACCGCAACTTGCTCGAAATTCTGAAATCCGAAGAAGAAATACAAGATGGCATCGACAAGTTGTCCAATGGCAATGACGAGGGGAAAAGCGATGACCCAAGTCAGCACGCCGAAAAAGATATCCGTAAGGATGGTCTTGGGGTGGGCAACAGACCGATTCTTCCAGATCTTTTTGAACATTTTGGGATCTTCTGACTTGGAGTACAAATAGAGCAGAAGAAATACGGATATTAGAGAGGCGAGCTGCAACCCGCTAAGCGCTGCAAAAGGAGGGGGACCTGCAGGTGAGGTCGGATAAATGGAATAGATCAGCTTGGCGAGGATTGGAGTGACGAGTATAGTCATCCCTGAATAAATCGCAAAAGAGACTAAGACCGTTTTTAATGATACCGGGTTAAGTTTTCTCTCAATTGCATGGGGAAGACGGAAATAACCATTCGACTTAGCTAACCAAACAAGGATGGCTCCAAGTAAACCAAAGAGGAAGAATGATTGAAGATAATCGATATATGCTGCTTCCACTGCAAAGTTAGATGGAATTTCTGTTTTAACGGTTCCCTTTTTCTCCTGCTCAAACAAGGCCTTATTACCTCGAATAATGTCCTTGTTTGGGCAAAAGAAAAATGGCTGCGTTAAAACAAAAATTCCATCTAACTTTGCAGCGTCGGCAGTATATTCGTGCATCCACCCTCTTATAATTATTCCTGCGATGCCATCAGGATATAATCCTCAATACGTGTCGCAATATCTTTTGTGAAACTCGCATGGGCAAGTCCAACCGGGGACACGCTATAAGACGGATCTCCCCAGGCCACCTGATAGAAGTTTTCACTAGTGAATTGGCGCGGGACAAAATGTGTATCGCGATGGATCTCTTGCAAGATGACCTTTGGCTCATTTCCTCTCAAATCAAAAATGCGCACGCGCATGCTCATATTAAGATCGGCATTGCAGAATTGTAAATCAGAAGATTTCCTGCTATTTTGCTGAAAGATCTCGTCGTGTTCAACAAGTTCCAGAAAGACAACAAAGCTTTCTCCATGGAACGCATTTTTTACCCACGTAGCATCTGAGGCGAAAGGATTGTTCTTCTCTCCTAAATGCGCTAATTTTTTCCGGACTTTATCCACATCAGTCACAAAGAGGTGGTTTCTTTGGCCAATGCGGGAATAGACCGCTGATGAAAGTTCGTCAGAAAGGTTCCATTCGAAATTATTTTTTGTATTGTCGATGACAGGAACGATAGCAACGCTTGGTTTATTGTAGACAGCTGTCTGCTGAAATGCAGCTGCAGTATTATCGTCTTCGCATCCACAGGCGATAAGAGCTAAGATGGGTATGCTAAGAAACAGTCGTGACATGGATAATCCTCCGGATCGGTTTGAATGGGCAAAATTCAAGTTTATCTCCACCATAGCAAAGATGAGAGTATAGGTCAAAGTGCTTTGGCGATAAAGGCCGAATATTCTGGAAGATCGTACCTATGATTTAGCGGAGCCATCGATTTTGGATTCTCGCAGAATTCGCTCGGTGCTGGAAGAGAGGTGTCGACAATGCGGTACCACTTCTTGCCATCTGGCGGCTTTGGAAGCTCGAAATGCGCAGCTTGAAAATTTGCATTAAAGGCGATATAAAGAGGTTCTGAACCGACTGGGTCATGCAAGGTATAGGCGACGAACCTGTTTGCCTTGTCCCAATTTGGAGAGTCTGGCGTCTGTCCATGCCATGAGATATCTGTATTTTTGAGAAATTCTTTACGTCTAAGGAGTGGGTTTTGCAAGCGGAATTGGATCATTAGTCTATGAAAACGGACCAGCGGTGCATTGTGTTCGAGCTCATCCCATAAAAACCAATTGAGGGCATTGTCCTGGCAATAAGTATTATTATTCCCATTTCTTGTATGGCCGTATTCATCGCCCATGAGAACCATAGGCGTTCCAATTGCAGTCATTAATGCGACGTGAAAATTGCGCATCTGTCTTTCTCGTAGAGCATTGATGTTGGGATCATTAGTTGGCCCTTCATGTCCGCAATTCCAGCTATCGTTCTGATTGGCCCCATCGCGATTCTCTTCTCCATTTTCTTCATTATGCTTATCTTGATAGCTTACTAGGTCCCGAAGTGTGAATCCATCATGGGCAGTGATAAAGTTAATACTATGATAGGGCTGTTTGGTATTGCCGTAGAGATCTTCTGATCCCGACATCACTTTTGCAAATTCTCCGGACAGATCGTCAGTTCCCTTGATAAACCTGCGTACGATATCTCGATACTTCCCATTCCACTCGAGCCATCTTTTTTCATCGGGAAAGCTGCCGACCTGATAGAGGCCGCCGGCATCCCATGCTTCCGCAATCATCTTGACATTGGCAAGAACAGGATCGTTTGTGATCGCTTCGATGACCGGAGGGTTAGGTAGAGGCATCCCCTTTTCATCGCGCGTCAAACAAGAGGCAAGATCAAAGCGGAACCCATCCACGTGCATTTCATTCACCCAATACAGTAGGGAGTTGACGACAAACTGCGCGACGACCGGGTGGTTTGCGTTCAGTGTATTTCCGGTCCCGGAAAAGTCGAGGTATTTCCCTTCGGGATCGATCATGTAATAAACTCTGTTGTCGATTCCTTTGAAGGAGAAAAAAGGCCCATTTTGATTTCCTTCTGCCGTATGGTTATAAACGACATCGAGGTAAACTTCGATCCCATTCTTGTGCATTTCTCTAACGAGGAAACGGAAATCATCCATGGCCCCTGTCCAATGTTCAGATGAGGCGAAGCGGTCCATAGGAGTAAAGAAATTGATCGTCGAATATCCCCAGACATTTTTCAGTTTTTCATTTGTTTTGGGATTGGTCCGATCGTTTTCACATTCATCAAATTCAAAGATCGGCATTAATTCGATCGCATTGACTCCCAAACTTTTTAGATAGGGGATCTTTTCAGCAATTCCTAAGAATGTGCCGGGAGCTTTTGTTTTGCTGGAAGGGTGCTCTGTGAAGGAGCGCACCTGCATTTCGTAGATAATGAGATCTTCTAACGGGATTTTCGGAATTTTTGCGTCTTGCCAATCAAAAGGGGTATCTAAAATTACTTTCCCTCGAGGACACTCCTCATTTGGGCCTTTGCGACCCCATTCCCGTCCTGTGCTCAAACCTTTCGCGTAAGGATCGGAAAGGATTTTCTCCGGGTTGAAAAGGTTGCCCGGATGGTCTTTTGGTCCCGATATTTGAAATCCATACTCCAGGTGCTCGTCTGGAAGGTCTTTGAGAAGGACATGCCACACCTGACCTGTTCTATTGAGTTCCGGATCCAGGGGGATTTTTGCGAACGGTTCCCTTGAAAGGGGCAAAAAGAGGCATAAAGTGACCTTTTCGGCGTGTTCGGCAAAAAGAGCGAAATTGATCCCTTTATCCTTCCGACTGGACCCCAAAGGGGCGGGTGACCCACGCTCTCGTTTGATGCTATTTTTCCCTGAATCTGGCATAAGTGATTGATTTTAAGTTTGTTATGTTATTAAATAAAATTTATACCTATTAGGACGTTAAATCATTGGAGATTTGGATGCAAGAGTCAGTGTGAATTAAAAGATGAAATTTTAGGTGTTAGCGTTAAATTGAAATGTCACTCTTTCGAGTTTTTTAGAAATGTCACCTTTTCTTAAGAATTAGTGACATGTTTATGTTCTTTCAAAAGTAATTTTACCAAATCTGGATTTGGATTTCAAGGGGGAGTTTGAGGGGGGGGGACCCCCTCATGAAAATCTCAGATAACAAGTTTACAGAGCCCAACGTAGACGTTTGGGGGTGGGGCCCCAGACGCCGAAGGCGGGAGCGGGGGGCGCTGGGGGGCAGTCGCCCCCCGACAAGCGTGAAAATCTCAAAGTTGAGGGATTACTGCTCTAACTACAACAGATTGCTGATGCCTGACGAGACGAAAATCCACGACGACCACTTTTCCATGGGTGGCGGTGGTTGGGTTTGTATTGTTTTTTCTTACTCTCTAGCGCTGTGGCAATTTCTTTGGAACTCACTTCTTCTGCCCTTGCCTGCATTTGGTGGTAAGGCACAGCAGTGAGCGGTTTGCCGCGATATTCAATTGTCACGGCCCCGTCTTTGGATTCCAAGATTGTAACCTCTGCCTTTTTCATTGCATATGTCTCTCTTTTGGTAATGACTTGATAAATCACGTTTTTATATTGTAGGGTTAGATTTTTCGATAGGTGCCGTGCCACTTTGAGGCAAAAAATCCTATGCAGGGAGTGTTCGGGCAATAATGGTCTGTGCGCGTTGGCAGAGTCTTGGGGAAGTTTAGCGAATCGTCTGTTGAAGTCATCTATGAAGGATGTAAGGAAAGCGTTTGCCTCTTCTAAGCTGGTAATTTTTTGGAGGCGCATTGCTTTTATCAGTCGATCTTGTAGATCTCGATGACGCCTTTCAACGCGCCCTTTTGCTTGAGGCGTATTCGCACAAATCAATTGAATATCTAATTCTGCCATGGCTCTACCGAACTGGGTCATCCCAGTACCATTAATAACCCCTTCTCTGTTCACCCGAAATACTGCATGTTTGTCCGGATAAAATGCTTGCGGTCTTCCATGCAATTCAATGTACTCACACGTCGCCTGAAAATAATCGAATACATTCTCAGATTTGACAAATTTAAGATGCATGATTTTACTCGTAGCATCGTCGATGTAAGACAGAAGAGTGCAATAGGGGCCTCGGCCTTCAAACCATTCATGCTCCGATCCATCTATTTGGATGAGCTCTCCCTCTCGGCTCCTTCTCGGCCTTAATTGAAAAATACGTCTTTTTCGATGCCTTTTGTTGGTCCAAATCCCATGCTCAATCATGATATGACGGACTGAGCTCACTGAGAGGGGTAACCCATGTTTTTCAGACAAATACTCATGGGCCAGGGTTGGCCCAAAGTCCTCATAGTTGTCCCTGATCAACCCTAGAGTCCACTCCTTCAGCCCGGCGGGCAGCTGACGGTTTCCCCTCTTTCCGACCTGTTTGGAGACCAACCCCCTCGCCCCTTCAGCTTTAAACCGTTTAGAGAGTCTCTTAACTTGTCTAGAGCTAAGCCCCAGATATTCAGCTGCTTGCGATATTGTCAGCCGTTTTTCATACATCTTAGTCATTACTTCTAAACGACTTAGTTCTTTACTGCTCATAGATATACGCCCTTCCATTCTCGTCACCTCTTAAGTACCAATTACTTCTGGTTACCAGAGGTGACATTTCTATTTAACGGAAAGGTGACATTTCAAAAAAACGCCTACAAGATGAAATTTTAGGTTGATGAACAAGTTTGTTTGTGTTACAATTAAAATTAATAACGGTATAGATAGATTAGTATGAAATAAAGTCTCTCTGATTTTTGTTTAGTTAGGCTTTAGGAAAAAAGCATGAAACTGCAACGCCTTTGTCCCTTCCGCCTCTTGGCTTAAGAGACCGCGAAGCGGGAAAACAATTTTGTTGCTATTTTTGAGAGTAAATTGCAGACTTTCCCAATTATGCGCATTGTTTTTAATGAGTAAGCGAGTCCCGTAACAAAAAGTCGAGCTCGCAACATTCACAACCGTTATGAAAGATAAACAAGATTCAAATTTTAGAGTTTTAGAAGGAGGACTAACCCATGTCACTGGAAAATGCCAAACAAAATCTTAAAGAATTCGGTAAAGAGCTCAATCTCGAATTGGCATTTGACGAAAACCACACCTGTATATTGGGTATTGATAATACCTTTTCACTTCACTTGACCTACGAACCCAACTCCGACCGCCTCTATCTTTATTCACCGATCTTAGATGGCCTTCCTAAAGATTCTACATTCCGTCTCCGCCTTTATGAGGCTCTTCTCGAAGGCGCTATGCTCGGCGGCCAAATGGCTGGCGGCGGTATTGGGGTTGCAGTCCCTGAAGAACTGATCCTAATGCACGCAGTTTTGGAAATGGGTGTTGGCGCAGATCCTTCCTCACTCAGACGTTTCGCACCTCTCTTTGTTGAGGCTGTTGAGCGTTGGAGAGCGCGCGCTAAGGACATTTGCGAAGGTAGAGAAGTGGCTAGAGATGCGTCCGCTCCCGGTGCACCTAAAGTTCCAGGTGGAATGCCAAGCCCAGGCAACAAGCCAGGTGAGCGCTTCATCAAGATCTAAGATATTCCGATTAGATCCCATTATTAAAACCCCTCAGGCAAATAGTGAATTTGCCTGAGGGGTTTTTTTGTTTTAACTCGATGTTCCCTACCAGTTCTGTACCCCCATCTTTACGTTATATACAGCGTAAGCGAGGTGGGAATCACTAAGAGAAAGACCATTGCGGTTATTGCAGGCGTCTTCACCTGATCCCCAATAGGAGCTCTCCCCCTGGAAAATTGAGGCCACAGCCTCATGGACCTTGTTGCGGAAATCTATAGAGGAAGAATTCCTGTAAATTTGCGCCATTCTTTGCTCATAGGATAGATTCGAAGAGAACAGGAATTTTGTAACCTCAGACGCAGGATTAAACTCATGAGTCCTAAAGTAGGGCAATGGAGTGCCGTGATAAAATCGCATTCCATGTTTACAGCGGCTGAGATCCAAATGTGAAATTAGCCCGGATGCCGGCGCCGTCTGCCTTTCAAAGAAGTGGCGATAGAGGCTCGCTTCCTCTTTCATGAGCTCATCTTTGGGATGATGCACGATTAAAGTTTTGCCCTTGAGATTTTCAATGGCTTTAGCTGATGGCATGTTCCAGTTTAAAAGAGATACGAAGGCGCATGCAATGGAGGTCATAGCCTTAGCAAAAACGCTCTTGACTCTCTCATGGAGAGCGACCGGCGATCTGTCTAATAAATTGGGCACCATATTTGCAATAGCATGAAGGATCGATACAAAAGATCTTTCATTAACGTAGTTTCCATTGCATTCCGGATGGATCTCTTTCACGCCGGAGCTCACTCCGCCGCCAAGCGAAAAACCGTAAAAATGAATGGCGCTTGGGTGCACTTGGAGCTTATCTCTTACAAATTGATAGATGCTCTCGCCATCCAAGTAGAGGTCTTTGCCAGATCCGGGCCCATAGCTCTCCCCATCGCATCCTCTATAGTCAAAAAAGACGAAGTTATAGGGAAATTCCTGAAGGGCTGCCTGCTCCATCACCCAATCAAAGGTCCCTTGCTTGTAGAGCATCCCATTAGGTTGAAAGAAAACAACGGTGGGGGAGCCTTCTCTTGCCATCACATTCTTAAAAAATGTGCCCCGAATGACAGCATCGTTTGGCGTAGTGACCTCAATGGGCACGCGCGAAAAGTTATTCCTTAAGAATACATTTTCGTAATCGCCCGAGTTTTGCCACTTTTCTTCGAAGCGCCTGTTGATTTTTTGGATACTTTCCTTGCTTTGAAGTGTAGCGGGAAGAACAAGTGCAGTAATGATGCGGTTAATGATGTAAAAAGCACACCGGGTTATTTTTTCAAGCGTTGTATCGGCAAGATGCTTATTGCCATCTGTCCAAACAGCTTTAAAAGTAAGAGGTTGTGCAGCAGTAATGCCTGGCATAGATTCCTTAAATTTTTAAAAAATAAAGGAAAATTATGCATCAAAGAGCATTTTTATGAAATGAGCTAATTTTGACCTGGTCTTTGCAATTGTTATATGCCCATCTTCGCACAGTATATAGCTTGAGACAATTCAGATTCGCTGATGGACAAACCATTGCGATTATTACAAGCGTCAGCCCCTGATCCCCAATAGAATCCCCCATCTTGATACCGCATTGCGACGACTTCATGGACTTTGTTTTGGAATTCTACCTTTGAATTCCTATAGATTTGAACCATTCTTTGTTCAAGGGATAAATCCGAAGAGAAGAGGAATTTTGCAATTTCTGCTGGAGGATCGATCTCTTCATTTGCGAAGTAATACAGAGGTGCGCCGTGATAAAAGTCGACATTTTGATCAGCACGGCTCAAATCCAGATGAGAAATCAATCCTGATGCGGGAGCTGCCTGGCTCTCAAAGAAATAGCGATATAAGCTCGCATTACTTCCCATAAGTTCGTCCTTTGGATGGTGCACAATCAAGGTTTTTCCTCGGAGATTTTCGAGGGCTTTAGCGGATGGCATGTTCCAGTTTAACAAGGAGGTGAGCAAGGTGGGAATGAAGCCAAGCGCTTTTCCAAGAATATGTCTGATTGTATCATTGAGGGATGTAAAGGATCTGTCAATGACATATCTGCCGGTGCATTCTTTGTGTATTTCTTTGATGTGAGAGCTGACTCCGCCACCGAGTGAAAACTCATAGAAATGAATATCTTTTGCAGGAACGTGGAGTTCATCTCTGATAAATTGATAAATGCTCTCTCCGTCCAAATAAAGGTCTTTAGAAGAGTTTGGCCAAGTGTCAGTAACGCATCCTCTGTAGTCAAAATAAACGAAATTGTAGGGAATCTCTTGGAGAGCCGCTAGTTTCAAAAGCCAATTGAATATCCCTTCTTTGCTTAGAGCTGCATTAGGCTGGAAGAAAACGACGGTAGGGGAGGTATTTGTTGCTCTCACATTTTTAAAAAATGTTCCCTCGATCTCAACATTGTCAGGGGTTGTTACTCGAATGGCGAGAGGGGAAAAATTATTTTTTAAAAACTTGTAATCAGGGTTGTAGTCAAGTGACCATTGCTTTTTAAACATAGTATCAATTGCTTGAATATCTTTCTTTGACGCAAGAATAGAAGGGAGAATGAGTGCTCCGGCTATGCGGTTTATGAAAAATAACGCATATCTAGTTATTTTTTCAACAAAGCTTTCATCGAGATGTTTGTTCTCATCCGTCCAAACTGCTTTAAAGGTAATAGGTTGAATGGGTGAATTAATTGTTGTAATGTTTGACATTTTAACACCGTTTATTTTGCGGTTATTATATGTCAATTTAGTATTAAATTCAATTAACTCTATTTGTTTAGTTCGTTTCAAATTTAGATTTGATTTCAGGGAGGGGGAAAGGGGAGTTCTTGATCAGAGACTTCAATCATATTCCGATTTCCCTGATGCTAGCTGCTCGCACATAACAAGCTTAAAATAAAGATGTTAGGTAAATTATGGATTAATAATTATCGTCTATAGTATTATCAAGAGTACGCTGAGACTGCGTCATTATCGCAGGTTCGAGGACACCACTCGACTCAGCGTCATTTTCTTTCCAATCCATTGCAGGGATTTTCATTAAGCCACAGTTTTGGATCTGACCATTCTCTCCTTCGAGGAAGTTGTTTTCTATGAGACGGTACCATCTTTCATCGCGGTGTTCAAAACATCGAAATATTGCCCCCGAGATAAGATCAGCACATTGAATACCAATGCTGTAATGAGAGGGACTGAGGAAGAGGTGTTCAATGAGGTTGTCGTATTTTGATTCAAAAAAACGGTCTAAATTTAAAAGGCTGGCGTGTTTTTTTCTTAAGTCTCTATCTTGCGCCGGATTTCTGTGATCACAGACGATGATGCCATTAATTTGAGACCCGATTTGTCGGCTTAGGTCCTGGAGATGGTATTGAAAGCGTTCTGTAAGAGGTTTATAGGTAAGAAAATAGATGTCTTCTGGCTCTTCTATGGAAGTTGACTGGTAAATTGTTGGAAGATGGGTAACGCTCGCTATGACCTTTATGGATTGAAATTTTGCAATTGTTATTAGCAGTTTTTTTCTTAATACATCTCTTTCGTCGATGGTCAAGTGTGATAAAGAGTTCTCTTTATCTTCTCTGCCTTTTTTTTGTCCAAAATAACGCCATTTAATCTCACCCTCAATTCTAAAACTTCTTGTGATTTGAGAAAAATCTCTTTCCAGATTATGCCACTCATCTTCCGGTATGACTAATCCTCCCAAAACGAAATGGTTGTGAGCGATTTTCTTTCCTGGTGGGATTGAGCCTGCGTCATCTATGAAAAATAAGTTCATGTTCAGTCGTTGTTACATGAGAATGCAAAACATATTTTCAGAATTCGGAATAAAATAATACTTAAGTTTACTACTCTCTTTCAATCTTAGAATGGATTTCTGAGAGGGAAAACAGAAGTTCCTGATCGGAGACTTCTATCTTTTTTTCGATTTGCTTGATGCTGGTCATGACTGTGGAATGATCCCTGGAAAAAATTCTTCCTATGTGCTGGAAGGGGAGTTTGAGCTCCGATCTGCAGAGGTGCATGGCAACTTGCCTTGGAGTTGAGCACTCCTGGAGTTGGGATTTTCCAAGCAGATCTTCGCTGCGGATTCCGTATTGAGAAGCAACTGCGGCGACGATTTTTTCAGGAGTGAGCGCGATTTTTTGCTCTTCAGCAGAAAGATCAGAGAGTATATTTTTTGCACCTTGCACATTGATCAGAAGGGAATTTCTCTTATAACGCGCATCTTCATTGAGGTGACATCTGAGAACCAAAGCTTCCAAAGCTCTATGCAAGGACTTGCTTGATGGAAAGGTCTGGATTAAAAAATCGGAGACCTCATCGCTTAAGGGAAAGTTAAATCCTTCGCAGCGCTTCAGCAGGACTTGTTTGAGTTCTTCCTGCTTTAATTTCTCGAAATGCACATTGATGCCCCATTCAAATCGGGACACAAGGCGAGGTTCGATCTCTTCTAAGAGCGCAGGAGCGCATTTCGAAGAAAGGATGATTTGACGCCCTGAGGTGTGAAGTGTGTTGAACGTATGGAAAAATTCTTCCTGGGTGGCCGCTTTGCGAGAGAGTACATGCACATCATCGATGAGCAGGATGTCGACATGGCGGTAAGCTTTTCTAAAGGATTGCATCTCAAATCCGCGGATCGCGGAAACGACGTGTTCTGTAAAGGTTTCCGCTCTTGCATAAAGAGCATTGAGGCCCCGTTTTTTAAAGGCTTGCGTTAGCGCCATCAAAAGGTGTGTTTTTCCAGATCCCGATCCTCCCCAAAGATAGATCGGATTAAAAGTTCCAAGAGGCATTGTGGGATCTTCTAGTTTTTGAGTTTTGGGGTTGTAGCCGGTGAGTTCACAAAAGAGTCGAAAGACGACTTCATTTGCTTTTCCCGGAATGAAATTCTCCAAGGTCATCGCTTGGTCCAGCTTGTCGTGAAAAAAGTGAATGGGGGGAGCGGATTTCGCCTTGTCTCTTTTGGAGGATTTTGAGGCTGGAGTCTGGGGCTCACCTGCGCTGAGGTGGACTTTTATAGATCGGAAATTATTGTTGAGAAGTTGTGATTTGAGCAGAGGTCGAATATGCTCTTCGAACCAAAGGATATGGAAGGAATCTGTCGCTTCCAAGTAAAGATTTCCCGAATCAAAATGGACGACTTTCAGAGGACGCAGCCATTTTTCGGCAACCTCGCGGCCGAGGAGTCCTTCCTGTTTTTTTACGAAATCATCCCAAGCTTGCATCGTACTCAATTAAAGATCGGATACCCCCCCCCATGAGGCGGGGGGTATCCTGAAATATTTGCTAGTCACGCTCTATTGTAATAACCCCTTTCTTGCCAGGGACAATAGGGCCTTTATCTTTTGCCATCTTACGCGTCATCAGCCATTGTTGCAAGATGCCAAGCGACATAGATGAGAGCCAGTAGATGTTAAGGCCAGAGGGAAAGTGGTAAAACATCACAGTGAAGACGATGGTCATGACGTTGCCCATCATTTTTTGCTGCTTCTGCTGATCCGTCATCAAGTTCTTGTCTTTTGGAGCAGTGGCGCTGAACCGCTGCTGGGCCCACATGACACCGCCGAGGAGCACCGGCAACAGGTGGAACTCCGTGCCGAAGAAGATGATAGGGAAGCTCCAGCTGAACACGACATCGGGAGCCGCCAGGTTGTTGATCCATCCCGGAATAAAGGAGGCTCCGCGAAGCTCAAAAGTGGATTTGAGTAGATCGAACATCCCGATCAGGAACGGAAGCTGGATCAGAAGAGGAAAGCAGCCGGATAACGGGTTAACCCCTTTTTCGCGGTAGAGGTTCATGATCTCTTGTTGAGCGCGCTTAGGTTCTTTTTTGTATTTTTCCTGAATTGCAGAGACCTTCGGAGCGATCTGCTGCATTTTGATCGTGGATTTGATCGACCAGGCGTTAAGTGGATAGAGCATGACGCGGAGTGCCACTGTGAGCAGGATGATGGAAATTCCCCAAGATGAGGTGATCTTGTAGAAAAGGTTCATCAGGACAAATAAGAATTTCGCAAAAGGCTCTGAAATAAATGTGAACCAGCCGTGAAAGCTTAGAGCTGCGATGTAGTCAGGGTTATAACCTGTGACAGGATCGGAAAATGCAGCGTCAACTCTTTTGAGAATGTCTCCTTCGAGAGGACCTGCATAATAACGCAGCTTAGTGGTTTGAGCGCGGAGTGGAATTTGGAACTCATAGCCCGGGTATTTCTCCGCCGGGTAAGGATTGTATTCAGGGTCGAGCAGAGTAAGACGGGAAGGGTCTTCTAAACCTGAAACTTTGCAAGCTCTGTAGCCGGGAGGGATTTCAGTCAGAGGATCGACGATCAAGCCAAAGAATCCATTCGCCGTGCAAACCCAATTTGGGTAGACGCTATTGGATACCGTGCACTCTTTCGGCAGTGAAAGAGACTCTACCGCGCCTTTTTGGTTGGACTTGGTCATTCTGTAGGTAAGGGCCGGAGCTGGATTGTCAGAAATGATCTCCACCTCGGGTACCCCGCTTGTAAGCCATAGGCCTTTGGCATTCCCATCGATTTTGATGATGGACTCGAGGATGTAGGGAGCTTCGTCTGGGTTTTTCGGAAAGGAGAAGATTTTGTTGATTTTTCGCTCTGAATCGGAATATTCGAATTCGATCAGATTTTTTTCGAGTCTCTTCAGATGAAAGATTTTATTTTGGAGATCGTGCCCATCAGCATTGATTTTGAGTGCGTATTGCTTGATCGGGGAGCGTGGTTCCGTCGGTCCTCGAGGACTAAAAATTGTCCGTCTCAAAAGAGGGTAATAGCCTCCGAGGGATCTCTCATCGATTTTTTTGACTCCGGAGCCATCGTTGACGTAGTAGGGAAATGAGGGGTAGTTGTCATTGAAGCTATAGTCTTTTGCGAAGAGGCGGTCGAATTCGATCGGTCTAACAAAACTTTTGGGGTTTTCTTTAGTATGAAAGGGGAGGTTGATCTCTGAAATGGATCCGCCGACATTCGAGAAAACGAACTGTTGATAATCGTTTTCCAGTACAAAAAATTCTTCATTCGCCGATTTTGTAAGCGCAGGCATCGAAACTTCGTCAGCAGGAGGAGAGAAATCCTCATCTACAGTCTCAATCTTCTTTATCTGCTGAGGAGGTTGCTGAGGGGCAGGAGTTTTAAAAAACCACTGGTTGACGAAGAAGAGGGAAACGGTAAGCGCAATAACAAAAACGAGCGAGCGTCTGTCCATTTGAAATAACCTTTAAGTAAAACTGTGACTCTTGCAGGATATCAAATAGAGGAAATTTCTGACGAGAGAATTGCAGAATTTCATTTGGAGAGAAATTCGGCCTTTGCTATGAGCAGCAGGTCAGGGCACCTGCAAAGCCGCATAAGATTTGAGTTGTGCTAGTTTTTTTAGCTAATTGTCTGGGAACCGTATCAATGTCTACTTTTTGCGATATATTGACGTAACTGGGGTATTGCTTTTGGTTGTTCGATCCAATCTGCAATATCGACGGGAAGGGAAATTCTGCGTGTTGGCGGTTTCTTGGTGCCATGCGGTCTTCCCGCACCTTCCCGTTTGCCTCCACGTCCTGTAGTCTTTTTTTCGACGGATTCCCAAATATTGTCATTAAGTCTGTGAGTAATGAATTCGCGAAGATACTTGGGATAATTCCTGATTACTTCATCCTGCGAATCTCCTGAGCATTCAACATCAGGGTATTTTTTGTGTTTGAAGATCCAGGTATTAAATTTCTTAACAAATCGAGGTTTGATTTTACCTACTTCTTTCAGAGCGATCTTTAAATGTTCTTTGATTTCTTTTGCGGAGGCCATTTTAACCCTCTTTCCTTAAATTTTTTCTGAGTCTTTTGTACGCACAGAGCGATAACTTCACGCTTTTTCCCTTTTCCATGGCTAATCTTGATTGTGCATACAAAAATGCCTTTTTCATCAAATAGGCTATAATCAATCCCAGCTTTTGTAAGCCTCCATCCTACCAATTTTAAGTAGGCCAGATATGCATTTTCTTCTATAGGCTTGAAAGCCATCAATTGTTCCTTATTTTACATTTTAGATTATTCTGCCAAAAAAATCAAAAGCAATCGCAAGTGTTTTGTAACCAATAATTTACAAAATGAATTGTCTTTAAAAATTCCTTGTTTCTTTGAGAATTTAATGAAACAGCATACTATTTTTTTCGCTGAATATCGAGTAAATGAAATCCCTAATTCAACATTTTTTTTAAGTTACTGACCGCGAAGTATTTGGCTTTAAACCGACTAATCTAGGAACCCAAAATTTCACATGCAACTGAGTTTAAAGTATTCTTTTTTCAATTGAGTTTAATTTAGTTTTAATGTTAAATATTATTAAAATCATAATTTAAAAGCCGAGGAGAGTTAATCGTGACAATAAAGTATTTCGACTTATATTCATTAAACTTTTCCAATTTGGATCGGTTTATTGTGAGCTTGAATATGCTTCAAGATGACAAACTAAAGTCAGAATTCCTAGCCGCTAGGTCACGTGAACGAACTGTGATGGAGACTTTAAAAAAGGAGCAGGCCGTTTTTGATATATTAGGGGGACAAGAGAGGGTGGATTGGATTCAAACCCGCATTGTTTCAGAAAAGATATTTGCTGAGTTTCAGGGAGCGGATCCTTACCATATTCAAGACTGCGTTAATATTGTTCTAGGTATCTCTGGCGCAGAGAAACGTCCCTCTATGGAAATTGCGCAGCAGTATTTTGCGATGATGAAAGAAAGTGGATTTTTAACCTGCAACCAGGAGCTGTTTGATGAAAAATATCAGCCAGGCATTCTCGCCTCAAAATTTCTCGAGGAAAAGCCTCATATCACAACGCTAACGATCGGCTGTGGCAAGGCTGTGAAGCTTTATTTTTCTTCCTGCTATTTCAGAAAACCAGAAGAGCATGTGCATGATTCGTTCAACATCGATATTTCAGCCGCTATTGGGCCAGATCTCGTTGTCGATATGCATAATCTGGATTTTTGGAAAGCAATCCCGGATGAGTATTTTGAAAATATTCAAGACCATACTTATGGCCGTATGTTGTTTGAAAGCGAGACTTCCGAGCTAACAGTTCAAGAAATTTTCAGAACGCTTAAGCCGGGTGGCTTTTTGACAATGGATCACGTCTTTGAAGAAGAAAATGTCTTAATGCTTAAAAATGCAGGGTTTTCTATTTCTTACTTTGGAGATCAGAAAAAAGCTCAGAAGCCAGCTAAATCTGAGTGCACAATTTCTTAGCAATCTTCGCGGTAGTTGCTGCGCTCTTCGATCTTAGCTAAAAATTCTTGGAATTCTCCGGTCGAGCGGATGTTGTCCAGCCACTCGTCCTGGAGAACTTCATCAAGAGGGGGAAGAGCGCCTGTGGCCCTTGCTTTTTCAAGGCATTGCATCCCTTTTTCACATTCGCCCTGTAGCGAACATAGGCAGGCCAGGTAGTAATAGCCCTGCTGATTGCCCAGGCCCATGGCGAGCTGGATCTTATACTCTGCAGCTTTAAAGAATTGGTCAGAGTCGGAAGAGTCGTGGGAGTGGGTTGCCAGATTGATCAGCGCTGTCGCCCAGTCGAGAAGGACAGCGTCGTTTTCTTCATCATTTTTAAGACTGAGGCGGTAGTGGTGGATCGCTCTGTAGAACTGGTCCGGATCAGCGTTGAGTTCGCCTAAATGGGAAAGGGTCAGCCCTAACCTGTGGTGGACGAGGTGGAAGTCTGGATCGATGATGAGGACGTGGGTGAGAATCTCAATCGCTCTTTGGTAGTAGTATTCCTCTTCATGGAAATCGCCCAGAGAGTCCAGAGTGCAGGCGTATTGAAATAGCCAATCGGGATGCAGATAGATGGCATTCTTGTGCAAACTTAAGAGGCGCTCAAACTGCGTAGAAGCTTGTTCCAACCAGTTTTGTTCATGGGTCATTTCGCCGAGTTTTGAGAGCGCTGCGGCATAATCGAAGAGAAAATAAGTGGAGGAGTGCAAATCGACCGCTTTTTGGAAAAAGCGCAAGGAGAGTTCCAGGTTATCGGGTTCATTCTCCAAGTCTCCAAGAAGAGAGTAGGTCCAGCCAATGGCGTGCCAGTGGCGGTAGCAAGTGCGATCGATGGAAAGACCGGCTTGGAATTTCTCAATGGCCTGGTAATAGTAATCGCTATCGTCAAAATAGTGCCCGAATGCTTGCATGCAAATGCCGAAGCTATACCAGATATCGGGATCTCCCTCTTCCTCTTCAATCGCTTGCGAAATTTTGTTTTGCGCATCGTAGATGAGATCTAATCGATCTGTGTAGTTTCCAAGCAAGGCCAAAGCCTCTCCCCAAATTGCAAGGATCATAGGATCTTCTGATTCCAAGGCATAGGCGTGATGGCATTTTTCGATGCAGAGGCGCAGACGTTTGACGTTCGCTGTGCGCTTAGCGGAGTCGCATAGGAATTTGGCCCAGTTCAGCCACATTTCACCATTTTGCGGCTCGATCTGCGAAGCAGAAACGAAACAGTCGTTTGCCTGTGAAAAATAATCTTCATCGTGGGTGTGCACATACAGCTTTTGCATCGCATCTGCAAGCAGGGTCCAACTTTCAAAAGAAGCGGCGTCAAGCGAAGTGGCAGTTTTTAGGTAATGGACTGCCTTGAGGTACAAACGGTGGTCGTTAATATGAGAGGCAAATTTTAGACAGGCATAGCCGAAATCATTCCAAAACTCAGCGGGTAGATTAGCTTCAAATGAATTGGTCAAATGAAAGGCCTGGATCGCTTGATGCCAGTCGAGGGCTTCGCCTGAATGCTCGGCGAGATGGGTAAAGACTGTGCCGAGGTCCCAATAAAGCTCGGATAAGACGTCTCGGCCCTGGTTTTCTGAAAGGGAGACGGCTTTGTTTAATTTTTCTTTAGCTTCTTTAAAATAATGATGTTCTTCAGAATTGATTCCTAACGTGCAAAGAAGGCTTCCCCAGGCTTGCCAGGCATCAAAATAGTTTGGATCGAGCGATGTTGCAGCTTTAAATTTTTTGCTTGCGATAGGAAGAGCTTTTTCACGTCCTTCTTCACTTCCAAACTCAAATAAAGAGAGTCCCTGCGCGAAGAAAATTTTTGGATTGGCGCTATCGAGCTTTAGGGCAGAGTCAAAGCACTCAAGGCCCTTTTTTAGGTCCCCTTTTAATAGAGCTGTTTCTCCCTGAGTTAATAGGGAGCTTGCGATGTCGCAATGGGTCAAACGCTCCTTGTTTTCAGAGGAAGCAGCATAGGCTTCTAGCTGAGTAAAAGAGGCGTCACCCACTGGGGCTTGGTTCAATATATTTTGATCCATGGACTGCTCTTTAGTGAAAGAGGTGGATTATAAGAGACCCCCTTTTTTTGGACAATCCAGCAACCTTTTTTGAGGCTCTTTTTATCCTGATTTTAGTGTTTTTAAAAAAACTTTTGTCGTTAATAATGAGCAACTTGATAAGTTTATTCTTTAACGAAAAATTTATATGTCGAATGGAGATAAGAAGGCATTTTGGAAAAATTGCTTAACCTAAAAAAAGTCGTTTTGTCTAAGATTTTTCTACCATCTTTTAAGCGAGGTATTTCTATGATCGATGTGACCGAAACGCAATTAAACCCTGCTTCCTTCCAACAACCAATGGACATTGGCGAGGCGCAGTTGCAGTTTTCCGTTTATAAGCAGCTAATGGACATCACTTATAGGCTTGATAAGATCGATTGGAGAATCGAATACCAGACTAGAGACCACCCGATCACGACAGAATTTTTCTTGAAAATGAAACAAGAGCTGCATGAGTGCTTTAAGGATTACACTCGCCGGACTTATACACATATGATCCCCGGATGCGGTGATGAACTGCTCAGGCTCAGTGGCTATATTTTTGAAAAATACGAGCGTGTCTTTCAAAAGGTTTTCAATTTGGGAGTTCCTAAATCTATTCCTTCCCACCAGCCGCTTGTCCTAGAGGGGATTAGCAATACAGCGATAATATGTCCTTCTTTTCAGGGCACACAGGTGAGTTGCGCCATAGAGCGCCTTTCCTTTCATTTGCGCAATTGGAACAATCCAGAAGCGCTGGCCGCATTTAATGAGTTGCCGCCTTATGTCCAAAAAGAAATTTACGATGCGCTTTGGATAGTGAGGGGATGCCCCTCTGTAGAGCATGGGATTGGACATGAGAATTTTGGAGAGGTCTCCTACAAGGGAAGGGAGCCAAGGTGCGCATCGACGCCTCGGCAAAAAGCGTGCGCTGTTGAACTTGTAAAAATGCAAACAGCTGTTTTGGAAATGATCCAATGCTTAGAGCGCGGAGATATGGACGGGTGTAGAAAAGCTTTGGAGACGTTGCCGCTAGAGATGCAGCATGCGTTTTATCGCTGGCATTGGGAATTAATTGGACGTCCGACTAAAAACCATCCGGATGAGAGTCTTAGGAAAATTGCCCATTGGGATTTTGGAAGGGTTTCTTTTTATGGTTTAGAGCCCAGGTGCGTGGTCTCGGTGGAAAAGAAGATTGAAACTTGCGAGGCCTATCTCATTGATCTCAAGCTGAGAAATAGCATTGCACAGAAGCTTGTGGAAGTGAAGAAAGCTGAATGGTACAAAAACGAGATCGATCGAGACATGCCTCGAGAAGATCGAATCTTTATCAAAAAAAAGGACTTGCACTTTTTGGCAATGGAGATCGTTCCTTTGTTTTTGGGGGCCGAAATTCTAGTTGTACCGCCGGAGCCGGTGATTCATTCGCTAACGGGCGAGCAGGATGATTCCTATGCAACGCTGGCTTCTGGTTATGTGGAGAAGTATCCCTGTTTGAGACCTTTCTTCCTGCAGATGATCAATACACTGGATATGAAAGACTAAAAAGACTTTGGAAACGACCCAGTACTCAGTCAACAAAGTTTTTGGCATTTGGGCTACGTCAAAGCCCCGGGGTTGAGTTCCCGCAAGTGGGTCCATATTTGAGAACATAGGACCCACTTGTGGGAATCTCAACCGCGGGAGCTTTCACGTTAGCCCAAATACCAAAAACTTTGTTGACTGAGTACTAGAGGGGCCGTTTCCAGAATTGGAGTTAGTTTCTAGATCTAGACTGGAGAATAGAAAGGGCAGATTCCTGCGCTTTTTTCATTTCCTGGCTAACAGCTGATTTTTCGCCTTGGCCTTCTCTAAAGCAAGTTTGTACCAGCTCTTTTTTGGATTCGAGCCTAGTCGTTTCGCTTCTATACCACGTTTGGGTAGCTTCGGAGAAATTATTTCCAAATAATTTTGAGGCTGCTTTGCATGTAGTACCCATAAATTTGTTGTCATGCAGCTTATCTCTGATCGTCGTGAGTGCATTAGAAATGCTGTCACGAATACCATCATTTGCGTTGAGGCGCAAATTATTGGAAGGAGGAGCGGAAGCCAGGGCATCTTTAGGATAGAACGTTCCAGCAACAGCGAGACTTGCGCCAAGAAAGCCAAGACTGATAACGCTCCAAGCTTGCCATCGCATTTGGCCTGAGATGTCGCCTGTGAGTTCTTCAAAACGTTGAATATCTCTGCGTACGATCTGAAGGAAATCGCCATGAAGATCGCCCATCATTCTCGTATAGGTAGAAATTTCTGCGAAAACTTTATCAATTTGTGCTGGCATAAAACCTCTATATTTTTAAACTTGTCTTACAAGTTGAATGTTAGATTGTGTGATCATATCGACCGCATTTTTTGTCTTTGACTTAACAGCTCTAAAATCGGCTAAGCTGGTTTTGATTTCTTCGATTGCGTTTGAGAAACTTTCCTCTTGAACAGTGCGGTCAGATTGGATGCTTAAGAGCTCGGCTCTTGTTTGCAAAAGTCTTCCGTCAGCAATTCCTTTTCCAAGAGTTGTCGCAGCGCCAAAGAGCGTGAGTGTCGTTTGGAGGACAGAGATCATTTTATCGGTGAATGCAAAAGCGCCTTTGACAACGCCATTTACAGTACCCACAAGGCCGATGCCGCCGGCAATGATACCGACTGTCATGGGCAGGTAGGTTGCGATTTTTCTTCTCGTGTCTTCATTGCCATGGGAAAGCTGATCTGCAATCCAGTCCCAGGTTCCATATTCCGCAAGCGCGTAATTGGCAAGCGATAGGACGCCGGATGCGATCATTGAACCGCCGATAAGCGCTGCTCCGCCGGCTGTTAAAAAAGAGATCCCAAAGACAATAGATAGAGCAGAGAGAAAACAGCTGGCGATTTTTTGTAGGATAGACCAAAAGTTACTGGTGTTTGCTCTTTCAGCAGCTTCTTTAAGCTTTTTGATCAATTCGGTAGACACATCGCGAGCTTTTTCTTTCACGCCTTGCAACCTAAAGGTGAGGGATTCCAAAAGATCATTGCCTAAACTGCGGGATTGTTCTGTGGCAGCGAGCAATCTTAAATCCGTAGACACTGGTAATTTGTGAGGAGGTGTCAGAACGGGACGCTCAGGCTTCCAATCAGCAAGTGACGGCCTATTGGAGCGATCCAGAGTGCTCGTAGAATAGGCATCTATTCGCTGCATCCCGGCAATTGAAGAGTCCTGAGGAATGAAAGAGGTTCCTGTGATCGGATTAATTGACATAATGAATTGTCTTTAATAAGTTGATTTTTTCACGCAGAGCGTCGTCCCCGCAAAATTCAAGGGCCGCATCCAACGCTTTTAAGGCTTCTTCTTTATCATCCATGGAGAGAAAGCACTCCGCTGCATGGAAATGGGGCATTGGGTCTTTATCCTTCAGCAGAGCGACCAGGCTCCACGCATGGACGCTAGCCAGGTATTCCTTAGCCATTTGCTTAGAGCTTGCAAGCCCTTCCCAGTAATATTCAGAAAAGGGATCTGTCAGTACCAGCTGCGTGAACAAGTGAGCAGCGCCCCTGTAGTCGCCCTTTTCATATAATCCAAATGCGATCTCATAAAACTGACTTTCCTGATCAAGCGGGACGCGTGAGATTTCTTTTTCTGAAATCTCCAAAATTTCCATCACTTGTTTTCGGAAAGCATTTTTAGCATCTACCACTTAATTACGCATTTTTTGGTTGATAGATTTTAACAATTCTCCAGCTTCTTTGACAATCATTCGGCCAGCTTCGGTGAAATCTTTTCGATCATCGTAATTTCTATTCACGTAGAGCAGGTTTTCATTGAGGTCGGCAGAATATTGCTTGAGCAGACCGTCAAGTCCTTGAACGACGACATCAATCTGATCTTCCGTTAGAACATCGAGCTTAATGTAGCCAAGGTGGATATCTTCCAAATTCTCATTGATCACATTGTCTCTCGTGATTTGCTCGGATGTGAGCTTGCTGGACGATGGGTCTTTAGGCCCGAAATGACTGGGGAAACCTTTGACGAGATCATCAAAGATCGACGGATTGCCTCTGTGAATATGGGTAATATAGCGCGTCATTTCTTCATCGTTTGAGAAATCGGCCTTTTTATCTTTTTGCTTAGCGTGGGAGAGCTTGTTCATGACATCTTTGAGGATGGAAATCTCGACGTTTGTTCTTGCCATCTTGTCGATGAGTGCACCTAATTCGAGTTCCCTGTGATCGAGAGATTTTACACAAAGATTGACGACTTCGAATCCGATATTGTAATCGTTAGATATGATTCCCATGAGCCTAGCCTCTAAATTAGTGTTAGTTACTCTTAGGATAGCAAACCCACCGCATTAATGCAATCTTTACAAAGGTTAAAATTTCTCCTTTAAAATTCAATAAATTTTTAGTAACTTCTCCTCCATTTTAGCGAGAATTTCCCTTCTCCTTCCTCTTGAGTTTCTGCCTGGAAGATAAAGCCTTTGGGGAGTTCAACCTCGACGATGACCTGGCTGCTTGTCGTGCTCTGGGCTAATGTGATCATGATGCCCCGCGTTAGGTATTTTCCAATTTGGACGGAGACCTCGTCGGACCCGGGCTTTGAGCCGATGTTCAGGCGATCGATGCCGATACTTTTGCGAATTGTATCGAGGACGTCGGGGCCAGCCCCTCCGGAGAGGCTGACAAGCGTACTGGCAAGCTGGATCGCCTCCGGGTGGCTGATCTCGCTGATCTCCTTGTTAAATAGGATCAGCGCTAAGATGGAGCTTGTGGACTTGTGCGGGTTTGACTGAAAGGTAAGCTGCGGCGACACGAGCGGCCCTCTCAACATCGCGGTAATAGTGAGATCGGGAAGCGAAAGGGTGCCATTGAGATGAAGATAGGCAGCAGGGGATGGCTTATCGGAAAAGATGACCTCGCCATCTGTAAGCTTAAAAACTTTTCCGGAAAAAGTATATTCCCCTTTAACAAGCTGTAACGATCCGTTTGCCAGAATGTTTGTGTTCGTGCCATAAAGATGGACGTTGCCCTCTAAATCGGCGTTCAGCCCTCTTCCTTGGACGCGAACGGTACCCTCCGAGGTTAATTCGAGATCGATGTGGGATTTAAATATCGGTTCGTTTGAAACCTTTCTTGGAGGCACCATCTTTGGAACGTTAATGTAGCTGACTTCCATCGAAGGGATTTCGTAGGGGAGCCTTTCCCCGATTTGAATCTTGGCAGCATCAACGAGAAAGTTCCCTTGGACTCCCAAATTTTGAAGATCGCCGGTGAGATAAAGCGGTCCCGTGAGATCGCAGTCGATCATATCAAATCCAACAGCATGAAGCCCCTGCATTTCAGCTTCGAAAGCGTAGGGAAACTTTTTGTCCGGCTCAAGAAGAATTTTGCCCGTGGCGTATACCTCTCCCGATTTATCATCGTTGGCGCTGAGCTCTAAAAGGCGGATCTCTTCGTTTTGGGCTTCAAATTGGGCATTGATATTTCTAAGATCGATTCCCGTGAAATAATTTTCATAGGTGCCGTTTTGAAGCTCGATCTGGCCAAGTAATGAGGGGGAAGAGAGCGTTTGTGAGAGAAAAAGTCGGCACGAAAATAATCCTGTGATGCTGCTCGTTCCCATATTAACGAAATCGAACAGATCCTGCAATTTCCCTTCGGCCAGTAGTTCGGCTGAGGTTTTTTTTGTCTTATCTAATGAAATTTTAAAAGGGTAGAGGTTATACAGAATAGGGAGAGATCCATTGAAATCGAGGAATTGCCTGTCTGTTGCGCTCAGGGCCGCATGGACCTGCATCATTTTATCATTAATGCGGGCTTGAAGGGATCCTTTAGCGCGGAATGGCTCCTTTTTCCCAAAATGCAAAATTCCGGCCTCTTCAATGGCGGCATTGAGGACACCCTCAATGTGCTCTTCAGAAGCATCGATGAATCCTGCCCCGCTCACATATCCGTTCAAAGCAAACCTGGGTCGAAAGCAGCTTAAGATCTCAAGGGGGAAATGATTCAATTCCCATTTTCCAAAGGATCGAACGGGGCCGAGCTCGAAGGTCGAAAATAAGTTTCCGCTGCCAATTGTAAAATCAAATGGGCTCAAGTTGAGATAATCTGCTCCCCACTCAATCTCAAAAGGATATTTTAGAGAAAAAGGAGTTTGTGCAAGTTCTCCAATAAGATCAGTGAGCTCGAGGGTAAATAATGAGAGATCTTTTTGCCAAAACCCTTTTGCAAAGCAATGGAACGGGCTCTCTATTCGTCCCTCGGCTGATAAATAAAAGGGCCACTGGATATCATCGGAATGTGTATTGAAGTTCAGTCTGTTTAGATATAGTCCGGAAGTGAAGACCTTTTCTGCTAAAAAATTAAAGTTCCCGGTCATGTCTGTGAAGAGATTTTTGAGGTCGGCGCTCACCGATAGATCGTCGAGAAGGATTTCCCTGTAGCATAGATTATTCCCGATAAGAGAACATTTTGCACTCTGCGAATTGTTGTCATTCGAAAGAGCTATTTCTCCAATCAGTCTACCATTTAATGTTTCTTCATTAAAAAGTTTTCCAAACGGAGTTAGGGACTCAACGTCTGCGATTAGTGTTCCTTCATAGAAGTGATCAGACAGATCGTAATGGAGATTGGCACTCGCTGTCGCAACAGCAGTTTTTAAATCAAAATCGACGATTGAAAACTCAATTTTCGGAACAAAATCAAAGGTAAATGAAGTTTTAAATGGAATCTGGGCATCATCCGATTGGAGTTTCACATCAGCTTCCCATTCATTATTTTTAACGCTTCCCTCGATAAGAGCAGATAAAGTATTTGCTTTGTAACCATCTAGTTTCAAATCCCCGGTTTCAAATGAAGCATTGAAATTTCCTCTCTGGAAAGTAGTTACTCCTTTCGCACTTCCGCTGATGGGATAGGGGAAAAGGGAAAGATCAGGCGTCGAAAAGGCAAGTGTCGCAATGCTCTTTTCCCAGCTGCTTTGCAACTGTGCCCAACCTTTAATGTGGACAAGATCGCTGAGAAGAAGAACCTTTTGCAGGTGAACTTCCTGCCCCGATGTCAGTGAAAGTTCGGTTTTGAACTTCCAATTTCTGCTTAAAATCGGGAGATGATTGACATGGGTTTTGGTGATCATCCCTTTAACGCTGCCGGTAATCGGCGTATTCGTAAGAGGGAGATCATAGAGGATTTCCTTCCAAGAAATCCACGGGCCGTTTAGGTTGATCCCGATCGCCGTATCTCCACTGATCCCTTCAAAGAAAAAACTAGGATTCAGATGGATGTTCATGTCCAATTTGGCCGTGATGAAATCCTTTTTTTTGTTGCCCGAAAGCACAGCTTCAAAGGTGGTCTGGTTCGTGTCCGGTAAAAAAAGACGGAACTCTAGCGAGAAGGCGCTTTTGTCCTTCCGCGCCATCGCGTTTCCTGCAACACCCACAGTCGTTGTGAATGCATCCTTGCAATCCATGAGATTTAAACGATCAATGGAAAAGTGGTTTAGTTTGATGGGGAAGGGAAGAGAGAGGGTTTCTAGAGAATGTCTAAATGCCGCTTTTCCTTCATGGATTTTAGCAGAAAATTCTTGTGCGGTTGCCATTTTACCCGCGGGCTCTTCCTGACCTTTGGAAAAGCAGAAGGAATAATCTGCATTTTCGATCTTTAGATAATTGATCGCCAGATGGCCCCTTAAAAGAGGGAAAATGGCGAATCGAAATTTAACATTTGAGAGCTTCAATTGGTTATCTTTATCCAGTTCTAAATCGATCTCTTTGATTGACCACGTAAAAGGCATTTGTCCTTCGAGGTCAGAGACATTGGCATGGATACCGGCATCTTTGAGATAGGAGACGACCTTTTCCCTGATCTGAACTTTGGCCCATTTCGATTGCAGCACTGCAAAAAGGACGCAAAACAAAACAAATGTGACAGCGATTGCAAGGAAGATTATTTTCACACACTTAAAGAAAAATCGGATCATATTACCTCAGAACATTTGTCCAATACTTACGTATACTTTATATGCGCTATCGATATTTTTTCGGCGGTCGAGAGGAAAAGCCAAATCTACGCGGAAAGGTCCCATGAATGTGAAAAATCGAAAACCAAGTCCTGCCGATTTGAACCATTTCCCGTGCAGCGTTGGGTACTCCGTCGTGTAGACCGCCCCCAAGTCAAAAAAGGGAACCAGGCCGATCGTTTCTGTCAGGCGAAAACGGGATTCGAAAGTGTAGTAGAACGCAGATCTTCCGCCGATGGGTTTTCCGTGGACAAGAGGGCTGACGCTTTTATATCTATAGCCACGCAAGTCCTCCTCCGTACCGCCTAAAAATCGGTTGCATAGAGGTACAGCGCCAAGGCCATTGCTCATAATAAATCCGAGCGTGAACTTTTGAGCGAATACGATTTTTTCTTTTCGATCTAGAGCATTGTAAACACCCGCTGTGAACTGCTGGGTGAGGTAGAGATCATTGGAATCTGCGACATTGAGAGCAGGAGTTACGGTGTATTGCAATGTCACACCCCGCGTTGGGTTGAGCAGGCTATTGGCACTGCTCCAGCGCAAGTATAATGGCCCTTCCAAAAGCCAATAGTTGCCATTCTGTATGCTTTCCGTGACAAAAAGACGGCTGCCCTTAAGGCCAAAAGAGCCGCGAAGCCGTTTGCTCATCCGCCTTTCAAACCTGTCCAAGAGGCTATAAGAGCGCATTGAATAAGCGAAAATATCTTCATGCGCAGCTTCACCCTCAGCGATCATATCTTGATCTATTCGTGCAAAGTCAGGATGGATATATGTCGCTACACCCGTTTGGCTAATGCGCGTGATGTTGCCTTGGAAACTGAGCGTCCTTCCCATGCCGCCAACGTTGTTGTTGGCCCATCCAAATGTGACACCAGGACCAAATACGGTCTGATAGCTTACGCCGATATTGACGCTTTTGTGTTTGGTCTCGCTTACAACCACTTTGAGAGGGACCTCATCACCCGCAGATAGGGTTTCCTCATGAGAAATCAGCACAGAGTTAAAAAGCCCCGTGTCGATCAGATCATTTTGCGTTTTTTCAACCAATCTGCTGTCGTATACTTCTCCCTCTTCCCATTCTAACTTGCGTTCAATAAAACGGGGTTTGACTCGCGTTGTCCCTATAATTGTAGTGGGGCCAAATTCCGTTTTTTGGCCCGTTTTAACATTAAGAGAAACCCGGACACCCTTTGTTTCCCCATCGACGACGACTTCCTTGCTCTCGATTTTCGCTAGAGGATAGCCGCACTCTGAGAGTCGCTGCAAAACTTTAAGCTCGGCATTGAGTATTCCTTTTGTCAGCGCGGGTCTTCCAAGTTCCACGCCGACATCGCCAAGGCTCACATGGCAACATTCATTCGTTACATCGGGGGACTGGCAATAGAGGTGGATATCGAATTCTTCCAGATGATAGCGAGGTCCGGGATTGATCATTACAATCACATTGATCTCATCATAGATCTCATGGATCTGGATATTGACCTCGCCCTCGTAGTATCCATGCGCGTGCAGGATTTTAATGAGAGACGGAATATCGGAATCCGCTCTATAGCGCAGAGCGTTGATGGAAGCAGGAGCGCGTTTTTTTAGAGAGGTCAAATGAGAGGCCAGCTTGATCTCTTTTAAGGCATGACTATCGTTAAGTCCTTCAAATTCAACATTATATGAAATGCCTTTGGCAAATACCGCAATCGGCGCCAAGGCGATCAGAACAGTTGAAAAAAGAAACCGACGGGATATCATTTTTTTAATACATTATGAGTTGACAGAAGGTTATTGTGCAGAGGATTTGTTCAACAAGAAAAATGTATGCCCAAGTTGTCTCAAAATTTGGCTGTAACAGGAAATGGCAAGGATTTTTACTAAGACAGGATTACTGCACCACTCTGATCAGGCTCTTGAGAAGAGCTTGGCTGTCGAACGTGATAATTTTCACCGTGGAGTCATTTTCACCGCAGGAAACGAGGATCTTATCATTTTCTTGAACAAATCCGCTCGGGAAAATGCAGCGTAGGCGTTTCGATGAACTTTTCTGATGGGAGGAGCTATAGATGCCTTTAAAAAGAAGGGGGTAGGGAGAAACTCTGGTCACTCGAAAAGGAGGACTCGCCTCAAAAGTAAGCGCTCCCATGACGTACCAGCGTTTTCCGATGCGATCGGTAAAAGAACTGTGAAAAAATGTGAGGTATTCTCCGTCAACGAGTTCCGCCTGCGTTCCTCCGCGGGGAGGCCCCCAAGCCCAAGAGATCTCTGCCAGATTGGGGCCAAAATGCATGTTTTTGAGCGGGTCTTCTCGCTGATTTTCCAGTTTTACAACAGTATAAGGGTCGATCGTATAGATGAAATAGACCTCTTCCCCGGAACCGTTCTTGTAGCTAAAAGGAGTCCAGTTTTTTTCTTTCTTTTGGATCTTCCTATCGAGATTTCGAATATCTTTTAGCTGAAAATTTGACGTGTTGAATTCGGCAATTTTCATAATCCTATCTTGCGAACCGGGGGATGAAGTATCGTTATAGAGTAGAAAGTACTGAGAACCCGATTTAAAAACGCGGGGATCGTTTGAAAAATCGCTTAATGTGTCAATGCCTTTGAAGTTGTCTTTTTGCCCTAGTTTCTCGTCCAATGCAACCGCAGCGAGATAGTTGAGTTTGGGAGATCCTTTCTTAACGATGTCGTATCGGAAAATTAACAGGTAATTTCCGCTTTCATCTTTTGTTAAAGCGGCATTATAGGGGTACTCGACATTGCGAATAGGAACATTCTTTACATCGAGGATGATCCCATCCTTATCTGCGAACGGAATTTCGGAGAGGTCCATGGGAAGAGGCATCCCATTCCCAGAAAAAAGAAGGGCGACATTGAATAGGAATAAGTAGGTTAAGAGCGTTAGGGTCTTCTTTATTTTCACATCCTGGTTAATCCTGCTCCAGCTAAAATAAGAGCAATGCCTCCGATGATGTACCACATTGTTTTATCTGTGTACTCACCGGTCACTCCATGCACATTTGTGTGGCAACTATATCTAAAATGAGCAAAATAGCGCCAACTGTCAATACAAACATCCCTAAAAAATCGAAATTTACCCTTGTTGCATTGTTTTAATTTTTTGAAAAATAGTTTTTTAGTTTTATACGCAAATCGGTAAATCAGGTAATAACAGTCGGCTAAGAAAAAAAGCTGGTCTTTCACCACCTTGTTTGACTATATACTTAAGTTGTCTCAAAATTTGCTTATACAATTGCAATCAAGGATAAAAAAACATGGTACCATCAAATTCCTATCCACTTGTTGTCATTGGCGCCGGCGCGGCAGGGCTTGTCGTTGCAATTGGGTATGCAAAAGCTGGAAAAAAAGTATTGCTGATCGAGGATGGGAATTATGGCGGTGATTGCACGAACTTCGGATGCATCCCCAGCAAAACCTTGATTGGTCTTGCCCGTAACGGACGAAAGGATCTCTCGTTTGTACGTCAGATCGTCTCTTCTGTCAGAGCGCATGAAGAGCCTGAAGCCTTGAACAAACTTGGGGTTGAAACCTTAACGGCAAAAGCTGCTTTTCTCTCTCCCCACCTAATCGAGGCTATAGAAAATTCAGGGAAAACGCATCAAATTCGCGCGAAAAAGATAGTCATCGCGACAGGCTCTTCTCCGCAAATTCCTCCTGTTCCCGGCCTTAAAGGCACGCCCTTTCTCACGAATGAGACCCTCTTTGATTTAAAACAGCTCCCTAAGAGTTTGATCGTTTTGGGCGGGGGCCCCATAGGATCGGAACTCGCTCAGGCATTTCAACGTTTAGGCACTTCTGTCCACCTCATCCATAGGCACGCCAACATATTGACAAGGGAACCAAAAGCTGCAAGCGACATTCTTTTAGAGCAGTTCAAAAAAGAGGGGATGACTCTTCATTTAAATGCAAAACTAGAGAGTGCCGAATACAACTCTTCCGGATTTAAAGTGATTTTAGATGGAAATGTCATCGAAGCAGAGGCCCTCCTCGTCGCTACTGGACGGACTCCCCATTTAAGTGAGCTCCAATTGCAAAATGCACAGATCGCCTTCACTGAAAAAGGAATCGCTGTGGATTCTTATGGAAGAACTTCGCAAAAACATATCTTCGCAGTAGGGGACGTCGTTGGTGCGCCTTTTTTTACGCATCTCGCAGAAAATCGGGCGAGGGCCGTTTTAACAACACTGCTCCTCTCTCCCTTCTTTAAGAAGAAAATCGGAACTCAAGCAATCCCTCGCGTTACCTTTACCGATCCGGAAGTCGCCTCCATTGGCTTATCGGAAGAAGAAGCAGTTTCAAAATACGGAGTGAAAAAAATCGCCGTTTATGTAGTTCCGATGACAGAGGTCGATCGCGCGATCACTCAGGGTCGCACGGAAGGCTTTGTCAAAATTGTTACTAAACGCATCTCCAGCCGCATTTTGGGCGCATGTATTGTTTGTCCGAGGGCAGGGGAGATGCTCAGTGAAATTTCGCTCGCCATGTTTTCCCAGATTCCCTTGCGCAAATTAGCAGGCTTGGTCCATCCTTATCCGACTTATAGCCTTGCTATTCGCAAAGCTGCAGACAAGTGGCTTTCACAAACGATCCTTTCATTATTCACAAGGAAATGAAGATGAAAAAAATATGGTATCTCGCTGGAATTTTATGCACTTCTGCCATTTCAGCTCAGGAGAATTTTGCCTTCCCGCATAGTGAGATCAAGCAATACTCCATGCATGGCAATTTTCAAAAGGCGCTTGCTTCAAAGGCGATGGGCTCTCATGAATTTGAAATTTGGAGAGCAAGCCTAGCCGTAGGCTCAAAAACTCCCAGGCATGTCCATGAAACTGAGGAGGTTTTCGTTCTGCTTAAGGGAGAGATTTTAGCCTTGATCGGTGATCAAGAGGTTAGATGCAGCGCTCCGGCCACGTTGATTTGTCCAGCCAATGTTCCCCATCAACTTATCAATGTAGGGCTGAAGCTGGTTCTTTGGAATGTATCTAAATCTATCTAATAATATCCATTATGGATAGATATATTGCAATTTCAGATGTAGCAAAGGTCTTTGGAGTTTCAATCACGCCTTTGCGTCGATGGGGAAAATAGGGAAAATTAAAGTTCAGCCCTACCCAAGCAGGTTACCGACGGTACGATTTGTCTAAAATTAAATGAGAACTATTTCACAACAACAATACCACGCGCAGGACAATTGCTTAAGCACGTGTTTTAAACCATGACCAAGAAGCAGATCTAGAGAGACAAAAAAAAGTTTTAGAATTATATTGTTCCAGACAAGGAATGCGAAGATACCACTTTTGAGACAACTTGGGTATATTTTCGGCGCGGCTTTATGGAAGTCGAAGCCGAAAGAATCAGAAATTACTAGATGGCGTAAAGCGAGCAGTAGAAGAGGCAGCGGAATGTTGACGGCACATCGCATAGCTTTAGATCCCAACGATGACCAATCCACCTATTTTGCCAAATCATGTGGAGTAGCCCGTTTTGCATATAACTGGGCTCTTGCAGAATGGAACAGGCAATATGAAGAATGCAAAATAGACCCTGTCAAACCAAAACCCTCCGAAGCCTCATTACGTCGTCTTCTTAACTCCATCAAACGTGAACAATTCCCCTGGATGCTCGAAGTGACAAAAAATGCCCCCCAGATGGCGATCATCCAATTGGGAAAAGCATTTAAGAATTTTTTCGCAAAACGTACAAAATACCCACAGTTCCGAAAAAAGGGAATGAATGACCGTTTTACTCTGACGAGCGATCAATTTGAGATCGCAGGCACTCAAATACGTATACCCAACCTCGGATGGGTGCGTATGCGTGAATCATTCAGGTTCACAGGAAAAATTCTATCCGCTGTGATCTCACGTGTTGCAGACCGTTGGTTTGTGAGCGTGACAGTAGAAACTCCTGATATTCCACTGACCAAAAAACCGGATACTCTTGTGGTCGGGGTAGATTTGGGGATTTCCGCTATGGCAACTCTCTCAACGGCTGAAAAAATTGTCGGACCAAAGCCACACCAGGCTTTGCTCCGTCGTTTAAGATATTTATCGAAAGCATTGAGTCGGAAAACTAAAGGATCGAGAAACCGCGAAAAAGCGAAAATCAAGCTGGCGCGTCTTCATGCTCGAATCTCTAATATCCGCCTTGACGCGATCCATAAGTTTACCACAGGATTGGTAAACAGTTTTAGTACGATCTGTATTGAGAACTTGGATGTTCGCGGCATGGTAAAAAACCGTCGCCTTGCACGTTCGATCTTTGATATGGGTTTTAGGGAAATTAGTCGTCAGCTGGAATATAAAGCGGCAAGGAATGGCACAAAACTTGTCGTAGCAGACCGTTTTTTTCCAAGCAGTAAAACCTGCTCTAATTGTGGAAACGTGCTTATAGAACTACCGCTTTCGACAAGACAATGGGATTGCCAAATTTGCGGCATGAACCATGATCGAGATATAAACGCAGCGAAAAATCTCGCTGCGCTTGCCGTGAGTTCCACGGTGAAAGCCTATGGAGGAAGCAGCTCTGGCCACTCGAATGTTTCGTGTGGTGAAACTGCTCCTGTGAAGTAGGAAATCAACATCAATATCTACCTATGGGTAGATTTGAATAAGTTTGATGGAACGGGAAGAGCCCACCGATCAGATCGTCGTTCTTGGGATCGATTCGAAAATTTTCGACGCGGCAGGCAAAGAGATGGAGCTGCCGTGGCGGTAGATCTTAATCTATACTGCTAACTTTGCAGTGGAAGCAGTATATACCGAAAATGATTCAAAAGTTGGCATACGGCTGTGTCAAAGACCCAGGGTTTGATCGATCGCAAGTACCCGAGTATTAGCAATACAAAGGTACTTGCGATCGTCGAACCGCGGGAGCTTGTCTTGCAGCCGTAGGCCAACTTTTGAATCATTTTCGGTATAAGGGAAAAGAAGAGAATATAATTATATAGGAAGCGGTCCAGTATTTGTCGAAAGCGGGTCGCACTTTGTAAAATTTTTACACACGCGCGGTAATTAAATTTTTATTTAATCGTTGCGTTGTCAATCCATTTTTAGCACTAAAGCTTCTTTCGTGTTCTGTGACGCAAGTTATTAGCTATGAGTAACTTGTAAATCATCACACTTAAATATTATTTTACATTTCTGAGATTCATTTTACTAGATTAAATACTTTTCTTAATGTCCTTGACATAAACCGATTTTATTATTAAAATTAACAGTAATTAAATCGTTTAGTTATATTTAAACGAGAATTCTAATTTGAGTTAAAGTTATCGCAAAACAAGGAGTAATTATGTTGCCTGTTAACGGTTATCAAAAAGAAATTACAAAACAAGCTGATGCACTTATGGATAGGGTTACATATGACCTAAATCGTATGCACGCAGAAAAAATAGGAAAATACACTGTTCTCCACGGACTATACCATAGTCTGTCACTTGAGCTTTGGCAGTTATGTCAGAATGTGGATCGTCAAGCTTATGATAAACTCACCAACAAAATCGATAAAATTGACAAAAAACTAGAAGTTTTTAAAAGGACCATCGAATTTTTAAGCTTAAATTCTGATGCTATTGATCCAAGAATTTGCAGGATTCTGGGGAAATTAGAGAAAATATGCAAAGCTCATGGTTTCTACGGGGAAGTAGAAAGAGAGAGAATACGTAACAGAATTGATCTTTGTGAGAAAGATCTTGAGCATTTTTCTGATAAGATCGAATGCTTTAATGAGAACACAAAAAATGCTATCTTGAATGCTAAAGAGCTTGTTATTAAATCAAAAAACACTTTAGATTTTCTCTTAGAAAACTCAAAAATCATTCATTTTAATGATAATTTTAATAACAACTACAATTTCAACGATTGTGGCGGATCTAAATTCGAAATTCGAGAATACCACCCACCTAAGATTGACATCCGCGAGGATAAAATCATCATCTCCTTGCAAAAGACAATTGAGGCTCTTTCTCTTGGCACCAAAGAGGGATACTATCTAGCCATCGAAGAAATTGGACATCTCAATGAAATTCCTTTCCGTGAGAACGAGCATGAGGTTGAAACGAAAGGAAAAACTTTAGGAGACAGGATCTTTTTCCACCTCTACCTTATTCACAAAAAGGAATCACCGCATTTAATTAATCCTTCCGATATGAATTATGGGTCTACTGCATTTCAGACAAAAGGCGGATGTACCGCTATGGAGAAGTCCCGAGCAGCTCAACGCGTTCTAGCGGATATTTTGGTATCTGGCTTGGAGCATTCCTTCCGACAGGGCGATATGGGGATCTTTACTCAGGTTTTAGATATGCTTGAGGGTATGAAGCTAGACGCAAGGGACATGCCGCCTGGTATCAAAAACCTCACTCATGGTCTTTTTGGGAAAATGTACAAGGACTACTTAAAGGCATATGAGCAGAAAGACTGCAATGCTGGCTATGATTCATCTTGGGTCCATCCTCATGATTCTGTCTTCCATAGCGACTTTGGAAGAAATGCCTTCATAGGCGACGCTTACTCTGCTGTTCCCTTTGATTTCAAATTACAGGTGATTAAAGAGTTCGTTAAATCTATTAAGGAAAATTGGGGAATTTAATCTCCTCGAGGATCTTTGCACAGAATACAAAGGCAGCTCAAATCGGGCTGCCTTTTCTTTTATAAGCTGTTTTTTGAGTATATTCAAGTTAAAAGTTGCGTTTTTGTGTGGACGTGTAAATTATTATTTTGATATCTCATAAAATAAAAGCTAATCTCTAAAGAACTGGCAAAAATAGCTGTGAAGAACGCCCTAATGGCAAGGAAGAGAAAATGCAGTTCCATGGTCATTCCCTGGACAACAGTTGTGGCTTTGGTTGTGGCCGTATCCAAAACAAATAAACAAACTGCACAAAAAAAGAAGGAGGATTAAACGATGGCAAAATTTACATTCGCGATCATGGGAGCAACCGGCCACATCGGCCACGACTTAACAGAAGCATTATTGAAAAAAGGGCACAAGGTGCGGGCTTTAGGAAGAGATGCTCACAAGCTTCAACTGCTAAAAAACAAAGGAGCTGAAACTCTTTCAGGAGATTTTACTGACACCGCGCTTCTTATCAAAGCATTCAAGGGCTGTGATGCGGTTTTTAGTTTTCTTCCCCCCGGCTACAATGCAGATGATATGGAAGTTTTTCGAGACAACATAGGAGAGGCCATTGCCCATGCAGTCGCAAAGGCAAAAATATCTCATGTCATCAATTTGAGCTCCATTGGCGCCAACCTCTCATCTAGCACGGGCCCTATTAAAGCCTTGCACCGCCAGGAAGAAAGGCTGAATGCGCTCTCGAATTTGAAGGTCCTTCATTTTCGTCCAAGCTATTTTATGGAAAACTTGATGAGTTTCCTCCCAAATATTAAAAGTTCAGGGACAATTGCAAGCGCTCTGAAATCCGATCTCGCTATTCCCATGGTTGCTACTTGTGACATTGCCCATAAAATAGCGGAGTTTATGGATGTGCTCGAATTTGCAGGCCAAAGTGTATTTGAATTTGTTGGCCCCAAGGCGATTACAATGCTTGAGGCTACAAAAGTCATCGGAAAAGCAATCGGAAAGCCCGACTTAAAATATGTGCAGCTCTCACACGATGAAGTTGAGAAGGCAATGTTCTCCTCAGGGATGAAACATCAAGTCGCTAAGATCATGGCAGATATGCAGATAGCTTTCAACCAAGGCCTCATCGTACCCACTCAGAAGATGACTGCGGAACACAAGGGCAAGACCAGCATTGAAGACTTTGCCAAGAACATAGCGCTAGCTTATCGCTCTCAGAAAAAAGTCGCCTAAAGGAGTTACCGGAATCTTTTAGGTTCGTTTACTGGGGAAATGGTCACATTTCCCCAGTCAATTGTAATTAATGGGGAATCACACTCAATCTATCTAATCCCGCGTCGATAAGGTCATCAATCGTCTTGCTGATTGATTTGTGCATCGTCTTAGCAGCCTTTGCCACATGATAATGGCGCTCACTAGTCGTTCTATAGGCAATCTGTCCTTTGAACTGTTCTTTTTTGATCGGTTCAGGAATGGGCTCCTTGTTTTTGAGATAGAGCATCACTGCAGCTTCAATAGCATCTTTAATTTCTCTCATGCCTTCTTCAATGGTTTCAGCATCAGTGCATACTCCAGGGAGTTCATTAACACGGATAATGTAATAACGCTTGGTCTTGTGCGTTTCTTGTTCAATAGTATATGACCAATTGAGTCCCATGTAATATTTAACATTTTTTTTAGTAGCCATGGTCTCTTAGTACCTCTCTTAAATCTGCGATTTGATAAGGCAAAAGCTAGTACTTAGTCAATAAAGTTTTTGGCATTTGGGCTAACGTGAAAACTCCCGCGGTTGAGATTCCCTCAAGTGGGTCCTATGTTCTCAAATATGGACCCACTTGCGGGAACTCAACCCCGGGGTTTTGACGTAGCCCAAATGCCAAAAACTTTGTTGACTGAGTACTAGGGGCGGCGTTTAATAGAAACGTTTCTTAAGTATCCCTTCTTCCTAAAAATGTGGTGGGATCCCCGAATTTCTAATTGAAAACCCATCTTAAGAAGCAGTCCCTCAGCCTCAACGTAGGAGACATCTCTGCCGTCCAAGATTTTCTGCACCAGCTTTTGCAATTTGCTCATAGCCTTATGATATCAAAATTGATATCAGATGTCAATGGGTGTACAAAAAGGATTGTTTTTTTTTGTAGATACAACTTCTTCAGTCTGTGCGTAATACATTGAATCTTAGTTGGTTAAATGTTGAGGGTTTGAGGTCTATGTATAGGTATTGCAGGTAATGCTGTTATTTTCTTGTAATCGTTATGGTAATATCTTTATATGTAAGGGGAATGGATACGCTCATTCCGTTTTCTGACTCTTCTATCCCGCTCAAAACAATTTGTCTAATGTCTTCGTACACATTGTCGTTTTCATCTAGAAGATGAAATTTTTTTAGGGTTGAGCTTGGATCACCATATTGGCATGGTATCAACTTAAAGCTAGTATCTTGGCATTTTATTGCTAGGGAATGGATAGTGTAAATATCGTTACTGTCGACCAATGTTTCCGCTGCTTCACACAGAGTGTTAAAGGTTGTCAGTGGAACTTGATAGCCATTTCTTAGTTCTATCATCTTAGATTCAATAGACATTCGATCCTCTAGGTATATGGCGTGTTCTAAAAAAAACTGTCCGATGATGGCATTTCACGAATATTTTTTGTATATCTAAGTTGTCTGAGTCAAAATCCTGGCTGGATTTGGGGCGGGTTGGTATGCTCCGCGCAATAATCTAGGAGTTAACTATGTGTACACACCGCCCACAGACAGAAGCTCTTTACCTTGAATCTTGCGCGCTCATGCCAGGCGGAGTTAATTCTCCTGTTCGAGCTTTTAAAGATTTGGACATGACTCCAATCATGGTCAAGGCGGGGAAAGGAGACACGATTTGGGATGTGGATGATCACGCCTACATCGATTTTTGTCAGGGCTGGGGGTCTTTGATCCTTGGACATGCACCGGACCATGTGGTAGCCATTGCTACCGAGCAATTGTCTAGAGGCTCTTCTTTTGGGATTGCAACACCCTATGAAAAAGATCTGGCTAAGATCATCACTAAGCATCTTCCTTCAATTGAGAGCTTGCGTTTCGTCTCTTCCGGGACCGAGGCGACAATGACTGCAATTCGGCTCGCCAGGGGCTATACAGACAGATCCGTCATCATCAAATTTAACGGACACTACCACGGTCATTCCGACAGCCTTCTCATTAAGGCTGGTTCCGGCGTCAATTACCTTCCTGAAGCTTCCTCAAAAGGGATCCCGAAAGAGCTTGTAAAACTCACCGTCAGCCTGCCATTTAATGATATCAAGACATGCAGAGAATTTATTCGCTCAAATGATGATATCGCGGCCGTTTTACTCGAGCCAGTAACCGGCAATATCGGCGTCGTGCCGGCAAAACGGGAATTTCTTGAGATGCTCCGCGAAGAAACAGCAAAGAAGGGGATTGTCCTCATTTTTGATGAGGTGATCACGGGATTTCGGGTAGGTCTCAATGGGGCGCAAGGCCACTACAATATTGTCCCCGACTTGACATGTCTTGGAAAAGTGATCGGCGGAGGATTTCCAGCTGCCGCATTTGGCGGCAAAAAAGAGATCATGGACATGATCGCACCTCTAGGGTCCGTTTATCATGGCGGCACGCTCTCTGGCAATCCTCTGGCGATGTGTGCAGGCTTTGAGACACTTAAAACCGTTGAAAAACCGGGGTTCTACTCCTTTCTTGAGCAAAAGCTGGAAGATTTTCTTGCGCCCATTCGCGAAAAAATCGAGAACAAAGATTTACATATCGCACTGCAGAGCGCAGGCTCTATGTTCACGCTGTTTTTTGGAGTGAAAAATGTCGCAGGTAAGGAAGATTTAGCAACACTTGATACGGAGAAATTTAAGCATTTTTTCAAATGGATGTTTGAAAGAGGTGTTTATCTCTCTCCATCGCCCTACGAAGCCCATTTTCTATCAAGCGCTCACACAGACGAAAATTTGAGAAAAACACAAGAGCTGATACTGGACTATCTTGATGCGTAAAATTTTCTTGTTTTTGCTCATGCTCGCTGGATTTTGTCATGCAGAAGAAGAAAGCCAAAGTTTAGCAGAGCATGTCCACTACCATCTAGATGCAGAAAATCTCATTGGCTATCTCGACATCGGAAGAGATCAGGCGATCAATCAATCCACCTACATTTATGTCAGATTCGCCCTCGAAGAGTATGTGAAGCGCGGCGCCATTTTTGTGATCTTGCACCTCAATACTCCAGGCGGAGAAGTTTTTCCGGCGATGAAAATTGCGGAATTGCTTCAGAACCTAGATACGGTGCACCACATCCCGGTTGTTGCCGTCGTCGATAATTGGGCCCTATCAGCCGGCGCTATGCTGGCATATTCTTGCAGATACATTGCAGTCTCCAAAAGTGCTTTGATGGGAGCTGCAGAGCCTATCACTTCTAGCGGTGATGGAAAGATGGAATCTGCGCCGGAGAAGATTGTTTCAGCGCTAAGAGCGGAGTTTGCAAGCCTTGCCAAATTCTATGGCCGCAATCCGCTGATCGCTCAGGCGATGGTGGACAAAGATATCATTTTGGTGAAAAGACACGGTGAAATCGTGCAGATGCACGACGATGCTGAATTTAAAGCAGACACCGATGAGCGCATCACCGTAAAAGGGAAACTACTTACGTTAGATGCCGAGCAGCTCATCGATTTAAAAGTTGTTGATTTCACGCTTCCAATTGCAGCAATTGGGGAGAATCCTCTTTTTGCTTATCCCTTCTTTTCAGAAATCCCAAATAAGACACTTCTTTCTTACAGCGACTGGAAAATTGGATTTTTTGCATTTTTGACCCACCCCCTGATCGCATCCCTTTTGATGATGGGGCTCATGATTGGGGTCTACATGGAAATGAGCCATCCGGGATTTGGACTTCCGGGAGTCGTGGCACTGATTTGTCTAGCTCTTATTTTGCTCTCGAGTTTTGCAAGCGAAGTTGTGGGATGGCTGGAGATTCTCTTTGTGGTGGTCGGTATCTTGCTGTTTCTCGTGGAAATCTTTGTTCTTCCCGGATTTGGAGTCACAGGGGCTATAGGGATCCTTTTGATCCTCTTTGGTATGATCGCCATGATGCTTCCCAATTTTTCCTCCGTTCATTTTTCATGGGACTGGGACCAGTGGAATTTACACACATTCGCATTTTTTGACCGTTTGGCCCTCTATTGCGGAGCATTGATCCTGGCCTTTATTATCATCGCTCTCATGGCAAGATTTATTACACCCCGATTGATGAAAAAAAGCCCCATGGTCCTTCATGACGACCAAGAGGGCAATATTGCGGGTCCTGAAATAAACTCTTTGCCGCAAGTGGGCTCTACAGGTGTTGCGTTCTCCTCGCTTTGTCCAGGAGGGAGGGTGATGATAGGCGATAAACTTTATGACGCGCAGTCCGAGGTCAGCTTCATCGAAAAAGGGGAAAAAGTCATAGTGGTCAAAATTCGGGGAAGTGTTATTATAATCGCCAAAGATTTCAATTAGAGCTTATGTCAATTATTTTCCTCCTCGCAATCGTAGGTATGATCCTCATTTTCCTGGAATTTTTTCTCCCGGGAGCAGTACTGGCAGTCATTGGCACGCTTGCCCTTTTAGTCAGTCTTGGGCTGTTTTTTGCCCAGTACCCCGCTTTTTGGGGAGTGCTCTACCTATTCACGATGCTTCTCGTTCTATTTCTCATTTGCAAGCTCGCCATCTGGCGCATCAAAAGCTCTAAGGGTAAAGGAAATTTTTACCATTCCGAAGACCAGGAAGGCTACCTCGCATCTTCTTTTGACCTTAGCCTGATAGGCAAAGAGGGAGTGGTCTCTACCGAGCTCAAACCCGCAGGCCATATCCTTATCGATGGACAACTTTATCAGGCGCTCTCTGAGACGGGATTTATCGAAAAAGGGAAGCCCGTCACGGTTGTCGGCGGCAAAGGGTCTCATTTAATCGTCAGAGGAAGCCTCAAAAAAGACTAATAAACAAAAGGATATATCATGTTCACCGGTAACCCAATACTCGCGGAAGCAGCTTCCAATTTAAGCGGTTTCTTTCTTCTCTTGATCGGACTTATTGCGCTTATCGCCATCGTTCTTTTTTTCATGGTGCTCCGGTATGTGGGCCTGTGGTTCCAGGCGTTTGTCTCCGGAGCTCCCATCACCCTTTTCAACATCATCGGGATCAGCATGAGAAAAATCCCGACGCGCCTCATTGTAAACGCTCGCATCACATCTTTTAAGGCGGGACTCAAGCAAATCACAGTGGCCGACCTGGAGACGCACTATCTCGCAGGCGGAAACATTGTCAATACTGTGCGAGCCTTGATTGCTGCAGATAAAGCAAATTTTCCTCTCACATGGCGTCAAGCGACAGCGATTGACCTTGCAGGAAGAGATCTTCTAGAGGCCGTTAAAACCTCCGTTAACCCAAAAGTCATCGATTGTCCCGATCGCCAGCAAGGGGATTACATCATCGCTGTTGCTAAAGACGGCGTACAGCTCAGATGCAGAGCGAGGGTCACTGTTCGCACCAACCTCCTTCAACTCGTTGGAGGCGCCACTGAAGATACGATTGTAGCTCGTGTTGGCGAGGGGATCGTCAATGCCATCGGGGCAGCAGAGACCCATACCGATGTATTAGAAGCTCCCGACCGCATCTCTAAACGCGTACTGGAAAGAGGCCTGGATGCTCAAACCGCTTTTGAAATTCTCTCCATTGACATCGCAGATATTATGGTCGGTGAGAACATTGGCGCGCGTCTTCGGGCTGATAGAGCGGAATCCGACAAACGGATTGCTCAGGCTAAAGCGGAAGAGCGTAGAGCGATGGCTGTTGCCAACGAGCACGAGATGGCAGCAGAAGTGCGCAAAATGCAAGCTAAATTTGTCGAAGCAGAATCCCAGATCCCAATGGCAATTGCCGATGCCTTCCGAAAAGGCAATCTCGGCGTCATGGACTATTACCGCATGAAGAATGTCCAAGCAGATACGGAAATGAGAAAATCCTTATCGAAAGAAGGCGAAGGGACACATGAAGGTTGAGAATCTCTCTGATTTTATTCTCCCGATTGTGATCCTGCTTTTTTATTTTGTGCTTAATATGCGCAAAAAGAAAGAAAAACCAAGCGCTGAAGAGCGGCCGCCTTCGGCCCCTCTTCCAAGAGAGCAAGCCCGTCCTAAACCTGCGCCTTCCATTCAGAGGCAGCCGCGCGGAGCGGCGCCGCTGCGCACTCCGATCGAAGACAGAAGAATCTCTTCAGCGATTGAAGAAAGAAGTGCTGAGCTTGTAAGCGTAGGATTGTCTGAGAGCTTCGATATGGACCCAGCTTACGCCCTGAAGAAAAAAAGCGGCAGGTCTAACGTGCAGAACCTACTTAAAAAAAGATCTCTTCGAGAAGTTTTTCTTCTTAAGGAAATTTTAAATAGACCATGCGATTGACACTCTCAAAACGCTATTTAGATCTCCAATCTCAAATTGCAATGCATGCAAAAAATGCAGCAAGAGATCCCGCATCGATTCAACTTATAGCTGTCACGAAATACTCTTCCATGGAACAAATGCTAGAAGCTTATGAATTGGGCATCCGTCACTTCGGAGAGAGCCGTTTGCAGGAATCTCTGCCGAAAATAGAGCTTCTTCCTTCCGATATCAAGTGGCATTTCATCGGTTCCCTTCAAACCAATAAGCTGGGGAAGATCATAGAGCGTTTCGATTACATCCATTCTGTAGATTCCTTGGAGATGGCCCGAGCGATTGCAAAAAAATCCCGTGAATTAAAAAGAAATCCCTCCCTCTTTTTACAAGTGAATACATCGGGAGAGCTCAGTAAAAAAGGATTTTCAGAACAAGAACTTCTTCAGAATATCGAGACAATATCAGATCTTAAGCTCAACATCATCGGCCTGATGACAATGGCTCCCCCTACAGGAGCAAATGAGGCTAAAATTTGCTTTGAGCGATTGAAACAATTGCAAAATTCTATCACTCCTGCTGTAATTCCCCATCTTTCAATGGGAATGTCTCAAGATTTTCCCATTGCGATAGCAGAGGGAGCAACCTATTTGCGCATAGGCTCTTCTCTATTTCAATAATCAACGGGAGACTATTCATGGCAGTTATCACAAATCCAAGCTATCTCACCCCTGTTTCTCAAACCCAGCAGCTCTTTAGTTCATTGGACTCTCTACTCAGCAGTCTCACAGAAAGCACAGAATCCGCTTTCCGCAAAGTTCATGTCTCGAAGAAAGATTCCGCCGGAAACATCAAATTCTACAATGTGAAAGAAACTGTTGTCGATGCTTCGGGACAATCCATACAGCAGGTGAGAAGAGTGGACACTCTTACATATATCGAAGATGTGAAAACCGGAGATCTCTACTTGCCAGAAGCCAATTATATCGTCGCTGTGAAATGCGCTTTGGTTGCTTTAGGAATCCCTTTTTACGCCGCCGGAAAAATGGCTTGGTATGCGGTGAAAACTCCTCTTGAGATAGGCATCCTCGTATTTGATAAGATGTTTGTCCTCGGTAAAGTTCTATATGAATGCAAGTTCAGTGAAGTAGTGCCTGAAATAAGAAATGCCTTCACCCAAATTTCGGGAACTCTTGGCACAGGCATCTTTGAAATTGTAAAAGCGCCAATTTTTGCGATCGGATGCGACCTCGCAGCAATCTATGGAATTTTCAGACCTTATCACGGAAGGAAATTCGAGGCTCTTATCGAACATGCATGGCAGCAGGGGGCATCTTACAAGGAAGATCTGCGCAATGTTCCGCCGCGGGACGGAGAAAATTGCTGGACGGCATTTGTAAAAGACCTAAGAGATTCGCATCCCTTTTATCTGGCCCATTGCTTCCAAGTTCGTGGGAATGTGAATGAGCCCAGAGTGGTCGTTAAAGGAAGAGCGCCGCTTTAATCCTGAACTTCACCGTCAAGGGGTGTTATTGCCCTGACCTCGACCTGGGATTCAGAGATTAAAACTCTCTTATTCTCAATCTCGACGATGTAGAGCATCGATTTGGGACTAAGAGCCCGTTTTTCAAGGATAGTGATCGACTTGCTCGATCCCATTTTGAATTTTCCTCCCCCCATTCTTCGCAAAATCCAAAAAGTTGCAAAAACCAGGAACACAAGACCTAGCAAAGTCACCAGCATGCGGATGAATGTACTTTCATAAGAGGTTGTCATTTCCTCAGAAGAAGGAAGGGGAGCCGGGGCACTCGGATGCGCCTTATCGAATTCCGGGGCAGCAGGCGCTGTCTCAGATTTGGGTGTAGAAACCTCTTCCTTTTGATTCTCCGGGGCTTTCCCAGTATCTGCAGGATAAGCTAAAGCGGAGCTGATAAGAAGCAGAGATGTAAATAATTTTTTTAAAGACATGGTGAAATAATTCTTTTGTTTTGTGAGTTCCCACCATCTTGAGTTTCCTCCTGTTTTTTTTCAATATATCCTGATAAAATCACTCATTATGAGAAAACATCTTGGCTTTATTGCGTTAGATATCGACGGTACGATCACGGATGAGACCCATCATGCCCCCAAAGAAGTGGTGCAATTTTTGCATTCGCTTCAAGACAAGGGCTGGGAAATTGTCTTCATCACAGGCCGTACATTTTCATTTGGTTTTAGCGTCGTCAAAGAGTTTGATTTTCCTTATTACCTCGCAGTCCAAAACGGCGCCGATATTCTCCGTATGCCAAAGAAAGAGTTGATCGCCCGCCATTACCTGGATGACAAAGTGATTCCAGTCCTTAATGAGGCCTATCGCGGCGAAAAAGAAGACTTCCTGGTTTATGCAGGTTTCGAGCGCGGGGACTTTTGCTATTTCCGCCCTCAGCGCTTTTCTGCCGCCCTGACTGAACATCTCAAGAAAATAATGGCCCTTTCTCCGGAGCCATGGGAAGCTGTTAAAGATTTTGATTTTGCAAAGGGGATCTCTTTCCCTCTTGCCAAATGCCTTGGAAGCAAAGAAGCGATGCAGCGGATCAACACCATCCTCCAGGCGTTTCCGGATGTATCTGCGACGATGATCCGCGATCCACTAGGTGTGGATATATATTTAAACCTCGTAACTGCAAAAATGGCGACAAAGGGCCATGCCCTTAACGCCATCAAACAGTTAACCGGCAAGGAAGGGATAACTATCGCAGCAGGGGATGACCTTAACGATATGAGCATGCTAGCTGTTGCCGATATCAAAATTGTGATGGATTTCGCACCTCCCGAAATGCATCCGCTTGCCACCATCCTTGCAAGCCATGGCAAACAGCATGGAATTATTGAAGCCTTAACGAGAGCTACGAACCTATTCCAGTAATAAGTTTCAGTCGATTTTCGGGTTCTTTTAACCGCTTTTCGCTTTTTTTTCGGGGGGTAATATCGACATCATGTATATTACCCCCCGAAAAAAAAGCGAAAAGCGGTTAAAATAATCCCGAAAATTGACGAAAATTATTACTGGAATAGGTTCATAAATGGGTGTTGATTTAGAAGAAGATTTAAAGCGAAAGCTCATAGACCTCAATCTCTCAGCTGCACGCAAAGCGCAGAGCCCGCAGACAGGCTACGTCCATCTCAATTACGAATCTGAAAACCTCCACGACACGATTCCTATCTTCGAGAATTTTTGTTTTGTCCTTTCCCTGTTTCGCAGTCGCATTGCGGATAACATCGCTGAGGGAAAAGCTCTTTTAGAAAAACTCCTCGTCTTTGAGGTAGAGGGGAATTTCCCACTCTATCTTCATGAATATCCTCAGTGCAAAGACCGCGATTTTAGTTTGAGCGTCCTTCCTGTCTTCCACTTTCTGATCACAGATTTTAGCCCAGCGCTTGGCGATGCGCTCTCAAATCGCCTCGAGATGCTTATCGGAAGGATCCTCTCGCACAACTATAAAATGCACGCCCAGCGCCCTCTCTCAAAATCCTCAGAATTTAGGCTGAAGAGCTATTTTGAAGGTGCGGCATTTTCTTGGACCCCAACAACACCGGAAGAGTGGGCGGACGCCTTGATCAGCATCCAAATGGCTCCAAACGTGAGTTTGGGATTAAGCCTAAAATCCGCCTTAGAAAGATGGCATCCGAAGCTCAGCACTTACATGGGCCCTCAGCATCAGGACAGAGGAGCGCCGAAGGTCACCCTTTTAGACCTCATTATGGGCCATTACTACGGAGTTTACTCTGAAAGAGCTCTCCAAGAGCGCAGAGTGCACCTCCTAGCCGGTCTGGTCCAGCCTTTTGATAGGGAGATTGTTCCGCAAAGTGAGATGGAATCCTCTTTTGTGACAACATCTGCGCAGCAGCCCTACACCCTCTACTGGGGCGCTCCTGATCAACTCAACTCCCTATTCCTTGACACGAGGCAATTGGAATGCAGCGTGAAAGGAGATGAGATTACGATCACATTGCCCTCACAAACGCTGGAAAGCGGCCAGGAAGCCATCGAAATGTCTTTTTTCATCAATCTACCAGCCCTCCGGGAAATCCTCATCCAAGGGGCAAAGGCGACGACTTTTCAATTGGGGGATTCGATCGATCTAAAATCGGATGATCTTCATTTGCGGCTTGAGGTCCAGATTGAAAAAGGAGAGGGGAGGTTCTTTGGCCATATTTTGCGTGCAAACCGGCCAACCCAAAAAGGGAAGAACTTGAAGTATGAAACCTATGATTGGCAGATCGCGCTGCGCACGATCCGCCGAAGTCAAGAATGCACCTTGAAGATCAAGGTGGAAAAGAAGCCTACTTCTGAGTAGCGCTCATCGCAGGACTGTCAAGGGCCACGCCCATCACATTCATCCCATTGTCGACATACAAAATCGCTCCCGTAATTGCAGAGGCAAGAGGGGAGCATAGGAACGCCGCGGAATTGCCAACTTCTTCTGCGGTAAGGTCCTTGGTCAAAGGAGCATTGGCCTTGGTGTACTCGATCATGCAGTCGATGAAACTCATCGCTCCTGCAGCAGCGCCGATGGCTCTTGCAGCCCGGCTCCTTAGAGCGCCTGCGGAAATTGTGTTCACGCGGATTCCCCATTTGCGGCCGGCTTCATAAGCCAATGTACGTGTGTCGCTCTCAAGAGCAGCTTTTGCAGAGCTCATCCCCCCGCCATAGCCAGGAACCGCTTTTTCCGACGCTAAATAGGTCAAAGAGACAATAGCGCCGTCTGCACTCATATGCGGACCGAAATGCTGCAACAAGCTTACAAAAGAATAGCTCGAAGCGCTCACTGCCGCCAGATACCCGTTTCTCGAAGTTTCAAGAAGGGGCTTTTTGACCTCGGGGCCATTGGCCAGCGCGTGAACGACGATATCGATTTTGCCGTAATCTTTAGCAACCGCCGCAGCCACTTCAGAAACGGTGTATCCGGAAGCATCCTGATAGCGTTTATTTTCTCTGATCTCTTGGGGAACATCTTCCGGCTTATCAAAAGACGCATCTAGAGCGTAGACCTTGAGATACTCCATCATTTTGCCGTTTGATAGCATGCGGGACTCATCGAACTTTCCCATGCTCCAAGACTGTGTGAAGATTTTGAGGATCGGTGTCCAGGTTCCGATGATGATTTCAGCGCCGGCTTCCGCTAAAGCTTTAGCAATAGCCCAACCATAGCCCTGGTCATCTCCGATACCTGCGATAAACGCTTTTTTCCCTTTGAGGTTGATAGATAGCATGATAGCTCCCTTAAGATTAAACTTTTTGAAGCGCAATCATACTTGAAATGGGGGAATGACTCTAGAACAAATTATTTCTTTGCTTTACCGGTTTTGCGCATCATCATGCGCTTCCACCCTTCAGCAGTGAGTAATTTTTTGTAAGGGGAGGGTTTTACCTTGGGAGCCAAGGCTTTTGGAGCATCAGATGTCTTTTTCTTGGGCTGAGGAGCTTTTGGCTCCGGGGCCTTGGGTTTTTTCTTAAAAAAGCGCGAGATCATATCCGTGTCCTCCCATAGGTTTAGAATAGCTTGAAAGTAGCGCCGTGTCAAGTAATATCTCTAAACTCTTGTGTTTTGAGGGGGATTCAGGTACAAAGAGTGCATTGCAATACAAGGGGAACAAGATGACTCAGATAGACATCGTATATGAAGGCGACCTTTCAACGCGCTGCGTACATTCCGATAACCACGCTGAAATACAGACCGATGCCCCGAAAGACAATGGGGGACTTGGGCGTGTCTTTTCGCCAACTGATCTATTTGCAGCTTCGCTTGGCTCATGCATGTTGACGATCATGGGAATTGCTGCAAACATGCTCAAAGTCGATATTCGCGGTCTGCAGGCCAAAGTGACCAAGGAAATGGCGGCATCTCCTGCAAGGCGGATAGGAAAGCTCCGCATTGAGTTCAGCTGCCCTCATTCACTTGCAGAGGATGTCACTAAAAAATTGATCCAAGCAGCGGAGCGCTGCCCGGTGCATCATAGCTTGCATCCCGATATCGTATTGGAATTTACTTACAGTTGGGGAAAGTAATTGAAGTACCAGAATTTGCCCGCCTTTGAAAAGCATCTCGACCAAGCGGTAAAGGTCCATCTCTCCCGCGTCTTTCTCGTGGTCTCGCCTTGTCCCTATGAGCGTAAAAAGATCGTCCAAAAAATTGCAGAGGCCATTCGCTTAAAAGAAGGGGAGATCAATTACCAAATTCAAGAGGGAACGCAAGGATCAATCGACCGCATGATTGATGGACTGAACACGACATCGCTGCTTGGAGGTAAACAGATCCTCTATCTCGATTCGATCGATAAAATTAAAAAAGCGGGACTGTCCCCCTTGATCGATTATGTCTGCAAACCCTCCCCATTTTCCTATCTGATTCTCGGAGCGAGCTCCTCTAAGAGTTTGACCGATCTTTACACCAAAGGAAAAAAAGAACTGATCGCCTGTGATTTGAGCGAGGAAAAGCCCTGGGACCGCAAAGACCGCCTCAAACGGATGCTCGTAGATTACTCTCTTAAGGCCGGCAAAACACTCCAACCCGCAGCGATCGAATACCTCCTAGATAACATTGGTTTAGACTGTCCGAGCCTCGAGCAAGAGGTGGACAAGCTAATTACCTATGCAGGAGAGAGAAGGGATCTGACCCTTCAAGATGTGCATGTGATGTGCTCTACAAAAAAAAGTGCCACCCTATGGCAACTCTCAGACGCAATTGCCTGGGGAGAAACATACCCCAAACTCGAAGAGAATGTCGACCTCAAACTGCTATTGCCGCTGCTATCACAGCTTCGGACCCAATTCCAACATGGCCTGGCGGTTTCCATTCTATTAGAAAGAGGAACTGCGCATGCTGACATCGCCCCTCAGATTCCAAGCCTAAAACCCGCAAGCCTGGATAAAATACTGCCCTTGGCAAGAGCGCGCCGCAGCCCCTTTTTCAAAAAAGCGCTGGAGATCCTTTTTGAAACAGAGCTCATGTCCAAAAACAGCTCTTTTGACCCTGGACTCATCCTCGATCTCCTACTTACAAAACTCACGATGCTTAAATCTTATGTTATATCTTCTTCCAAATCTCTTAAGCGATCATGAATCCCACTTAGGCCAGCTCCCGGCCAGTGTAGATGCTGCAGTAGCTAAACTCACTGCTTTGATTGCTGAAAATGAAAAAGAAGGGCGCAGGTTTTTGCGCAGATTTGCATTCCCAGCGCCTAAAACTTTTCGAGATATTCCGATCCATCTGCTAAATGAACACAGCACGGAAAGCGACAAAAAAGAGCTTATAAAAGGGATCGAGAAAGGGGGAGTATGGGGGCTCGTCTCTGATTGTGGGATGCCTTGCCTTGCAGATCCCGGAGCGGACCTCGTGCTGATGGCAAGGGAGAAAGGGATTACAGTGGAGACCTTTGCAGGTCCTTCGAGCATCCTTTTTGCGCTGATCCTTTCTGGCCTTGGCGGTCAGCATTTCACCTTTCACGGCTATCTTCCCAAAGAAGAGTCGGAACTGCTCCATGAGCTCAAGAGAATCGAAAAGCTCTCCCTCAAAGAAAAATCCACCCATCTCTTCATCGAGACACCCTACCGCAATCAGAGAATGTTAGAGAAAATTCTATCTGCACTCAGCGATCAGACGTGGCTCTCAATCGCTTGTGATTTGAGCTCTCCCGCGCAATTTGTGATGACGCAAAGGATTAGAGATTGGAAAAAAAACGCTCGTCCGGAAATAGACAAGCGTCCTTCTGTTTTCGTTTTACGTGCCTAGAGTCTGTCGTTAAACTGAGGTTTCGTCGATTTTTGGGATTATTTTGGCCGATTTCCGATCTAATTTCTGGGGGTAATATACGAATGTTTGATATTACCCCCAGAAATTAGATCGAAAATCGGCTCAAAAGAACCCAAAAATCGACTGAAACTCAGGTTCAACGACTGACTCCTAGATCCCTGTCGTGTGAAGGCATCTCTCAAGCGCTTGAATTGAGAGGTTCATCATACCGGGGCGACTCCAATTGTATTTTGCAAATTCAGTGTCCCAATCTTCAATATGTATCTTCGCAAGCTTAGCCATGTCGTAAACGTAATGGAAGAATCGCCCTTCTTCCGGCAATGTTCTAAATTGCTGCATGAAAGCGCCCGGATTATTGACAGTCTCCTTCGAGTAGAAAAGTTCAAGCAGCCTTGTGCCTGTCTGAACGAAATGATCGCTTAATCCAACGGCAACTGGGGCAAATTTCTTCTTGTCTATCTTTTTGAACTCATTTTGAAAAGTAGTCGAGAGGCGGCTATTGAAGACTCTACAGGCAAGCTCTTCGGCTTCTCCTGCGCAATTACCCACTCCAAAGTGGAAGCAGTGGCGCAGAACGTCTCTTTGGACGATTTCCGGAAGTTTATTCCATTTTTCAAGATCGCTTCCGGGATTGCTGAACACATAAGCAAACGCAATATTCACATAAGAAACGAGTGGAAGGGTAAGATCCGTAGCTCGTATCTTCACGGGCTCAATAATTGCTGGAGAGTTAGAGGGGACAGAAGGTAAGGAGCGTATGATCTCTAGTGCATCGCTATTAGAATTTCCGGAGTTATTGATATTAGAGGGAGCGCCTGGATTGTAGTCTTCGATGATAACGGGGGGACTTAGCAATACCCTTTTCTCTTCTACTTTCTTGAGGTCCTCAATTTTAACAAAACCAAGTTCAGAATACTCAAAATTAAATGGTAAATTGGAGACAGCTCGACCGGAGGTATCATTTTCACTTTCGTTTTTGAAAAGAAGTTCGCCATCGCTATAAGAAGTGTCGGAGTTTGATGACTCATCATCAGCCTGTTCCGTTTTTAATAAAAGCTCTGGTTGGGAAGGAGTTAGCAATCGATTCCAATGAAGTTCAGCTAAATTAACCGACTCAAGTTTTGTGTCTGCCAAGTTTCTAATACTTGTTTCCGTCTCGACAGGCTTGAAAGAAAATAATGAGGAGAGTAAACCTTTTGGTTGATTCAATGCGTCAATCTTTGCATACTTTTCCCTTTTAATTCTATCGTTTAATGCTGTGAAAGGCAGATTAGAACTCATATCAAGTTCAAGGGCATTTTCGATCATTTTATGAATGAATTGAACCTGAGTAAGTGAAGCGTTTTCGCTCTTGGAATAGAACTTGAAGATCATATTAGCTGCGCTTTCGATTCTTTCGGCATCGTAAGTTCCTTTTGTCTGAAATTCTTCCCTGAATGTTTTAACCTGTTCTGAAAGGATTTTTCTAACCAGACCGTCTCTTAAATTATCTTCGAAGTAGGCTAAGGCTTCCTTTGACCCTTCAAGTTTCAAAGCCTTTGATTTATTGCTAATAAATTGCTCACAGGCTGCGATGTTTATATCGAGAGATGGCGCCATAGGAGCCACTGAGATACACTCAAGAACGATTGGGTTTAAATCGGAGTAAGGAATTAACGGCTCATGAGTGAGTGGACTATGGTAAAATCCATGTTTGGTTACAAAGCGGTCTAATGCAGTTTTTCTAGTATCGAGATCTGTAGGAAATGCCTTGGATTTTTTAAAGGATTCATTGATTTGTTTCTGTTGCTGAATGAGGATCAACCGGCCAAGGTGAGTTCTCAGAGCGATTTCGATACTCTCAAAACAAGGTTGTTTTGCAACTGTCGAAAAATCTGAATTCCTTATGAAGGCTTCCTCATTAATTACAGCTTCCATGACTTCATATACAAATTTCTCGCACTCTACAACTTTATCGCCCATGTCCCATTCAGTGTAGGAAGTGATAAATTTTGTGCACATTTCACTTAAGTGTAAATGGATCGGATGGTTTTGGCGTACATTCTGTGAGTTAAAAGTGGAAATGTCATTTTTGCTGAGGAGATCTCTCAAAGCAATGATTTCGTTTTGGTCACCAATTAACGACGTTGCTATTAATAAAGGTTCCAGCTGGTAAGGCTTAGTCGAATCTGTTCGGAGTTTTGCTAAATTCTGAGCATATTTTAGATCGGAAGGTACCATCAGTCTCATAAAATCTTCGATAGGACTAGAGTAAAAACCATTCTTGGTCAAAAAAGCGAACAATGAGCTATGGTTTTGATATAAATCAGGTTGGAACTGGCCACAGTTTTGAAAATGTGCATTGATTTGAGTGTATTGCTGCTGAAGTAATATTCGGAAAAGTTCTCCGCGCATAGTCGCTTCAATAATTTCGAACTGCGGACTTTTTGAAGTTTCTATCCAGGAATCTTGGTCTTGCCCGGAAGCATCAGAAGCCAGTGTTCCGATGATCCGTGAAATGAGGGCATTGCAGAGGAGAATTCTGAAATCAAGTGTAAATTCATTCTTGTCTTTTAAAAAATCTTTGCAAATATTTGATAAATTCAAGCGAATTGGATTTTCGTCTCCTGTTAAAACTTCTATGTGCGGCTTGTTGTTTGCTTGAACTATAAATTTTAGTCGAGATAGTTTTTCGAGGTCGATTAATGAATCAATTAATATACATAGTTCATTTTCAATAGGTATCATCGCAGACTCATATGCTATCGATGTATCAAATCTTAGCTTTTTCGCGTCTTCAGCTGGGTTTGAAATAATACAGCTTGATTCCTCGGATTTTTGAGAAAGTTCTTTAAACAATGGGCTTTGAAAAGTAAATTTTTCAAGATTTTGATCCTCAATAGATTCTATTGTGCTTACGGTACTAGGTACATGAATTTCACTTATGCGCTTATCAATAGCATGGTCGGTATTCTTGAGAGCATCGTAGGTAGTATTGTTTGTAACAATATTTTTATCACTATTTTCGTGTCTTTGTTTTTGTAGTCCTTCAAATGACATAATTTCCGCCTTATTGTTTATATTAGTATATTATAAGTCTATTTCTCCTGTGATTTTATGATTATTGCATTATTATTTCAAGTAAAATACATCCTTAAACAACTTAAAATTAGAACGTTGCATAATCTATTTTTTACCATTACTGAGTCGAATTGCTTCTTATATCATTTATTATTAGTAAGAAACGGCTTTAATTCTAAAAAATTAATAATATTTTATTTAGAAGGTGTCTAAATAAAGAGAATTCCTGTAAAATGAAGGGGTAGAGTAATAGACTACATAATGTAATTTTGTTAATAAGAGCATAATAGAAAGACTAATAATCCCCAAAAGGGAAGGTAATAACTTATGGATAAGACCTTACATGAACTCAAGGCTAGGGTCGCTAGCTTAGAGAGCAAAACAGATATGCTCGAATCAGAGCTAATGTACTTGAATGAGATGCTGATGCGTTGTGGTTTTCCTGAAGGGATCACCACGCTAAAAGAGACTGTGCAAGAGTTGCTTGCTGAAGATGCTTCCCTTCAAAACAATGAGCGCGGCGAGCTCATTTAAACGCATCGATTAGTCTTTTCTCTCTTCTTGGGGGCAGGTTTGATCACCTCGTCCCCGAGTTAATTTGATCTCAATTTCCGATCATTGATACCCCCTCGTTTACATGCATTAGAAATATTTTTAAAAATCGAAGCGATTTTTTTTCCGCATTTCGGGCCTCAGCTTAAGCCTAAAATTCCCGTTAGCTTTTAAACTTTACTTTTTTTAAGAAGAGCCTTGTCAGTAGGGATTCGCTTGTCTTTTGCGCGCTTTTGTGCTAATTTCTACCCTTAAATTGGAGTCGTGAATGGCAAAGCTCATTTTTGAAAATACCGGAGAGGAGAAAGAGCTGGAAGACGGCTCGCCGCTCCATGAATTTTGTGAAGAGGCCGGGGTCCCTTTTGCCTGTACTGAAGGCGTCTGCGGAACATGTGTCATCGAGGTCGTTGATGGCATGGAAAATCTTTCTGAGTTCACCCAAGAGGAAAAAGATTTTTTAGGCGACCAGGATTATGAACGCCTCGCTTGCCAGTGCAAGATCAAGGGCGGATGTGTGAAAATTAAATATTAAATGTAAGGTTGACTATGACTCAAGATACAGCTCAAAAAGTTTCTAAAGAAATGACAATTGAGGAAATCTTTTCACGCTTTCCGCATAAGAGCCAGAAGCTGGGACAAGAAATGACCAATAGCGGTCTGCATTGCGTAGGCTGCGGCGCGGCTGTTTGGGAAACACTGGAAGCCGGGATGCTAAGCCATGGTTTTTCATTAGAAGACGTCGATGATATGGTGGACCGTCTGAATGCAATTCTCGCTCAAAATACAGATTTGTCATCCATTACCATCACCAAACGCGCAGCGGATAAATACCGCAGTATCCTCAAAGAAGAGGGGAAAGACGGCTGGGGTTTGCATTTTGGCGACAAGGCAGCGGGATGCAGTGGGTTTGAGTACGTCCTCGACTATTCTGAAAAAGCGGGTAGCGATGATGAAATCTTTGTTTCCGAAGGACTGGAAATCCATGTGCATAAGGCAGACGTTTCCAGATTGCTCGGATCGGAGATCGATTTTGTGGACGGACTCAACGGTTCCGGCTTTAAAATCAGCAATCCGAATGTCAAAGGCTCTTGCGGCTGCGGCAAATCCCAAAGCTACTAAAATTCTCTTAAGATAGGGAAACAGCCGTTTCTCTATCCTATTTATGAATGGCGCGTTTTTCTACGGCAAGCGCCGCTTCCTTCATCGCCTCTGAAAGGGTCGGATGAGCATGAGGAGTGGATGCCAACTCTTCTACAGTTGTTCTTTTTTGGATAGCAAGCGCTCCTTCTGCAATCAGCTCGGACGCATGCGCGCCGATGATATGAATCCCGATGATGATCCCTGTTTTAGCATCTGCGATCATCTTGATAAAACCCTCGTCTTCTCCTGTACATCTAGCTCTCGAATTGGCTTTGAATGGAAAGGTTCCCACTTTGCTGTCGATACCCGCATTTTTGGCCTCTATTTCTGTGAGACCAACAGATGCTACTTCCGGGTGGGTGTAGACGACATTCGGGATTGCTGCGTATTCGATTTTGGGGTGATGCCCTGCGATGATCTCAGCAACGGCGACTCCTTCTTCAGACGCTTTGTGAGCGAGCATTGGACCATCGACGATATCTCCGATGGCAAAGACGTTGGATAAGTTTGTGCGGAACGTTCCGTCGATTTTGATAAATCCTCTTTCTGTAACACTAATTCCAGCTTTATTTAGTCCAAGTCCTTGCGTGTAGGGGCGTCTGCCGATTGAGACGAGCACGGCATCTGAGCCCATCTCTTGGATAGAGCCGTCTGGGATTTGAACTTTCAGTGTGATCTGCTTATCGCTGATTTGAGCGGAAGTAACCTTAGAGGAGAGATGGAACTTCATCCCTTGGGATTGCAGGCAGCGCTGCAGCTCTTTGGAGAGGCTTTCATCTAAAGTTGGGCACACGCGATCTAAGAATTCGACAAAGGTCACATCGGAGCCGAGTCTCGAGTAAACAGAGCCTAGTTCCACGCCGATGATCCCGGCGCCAACGACAAGCATTTTAGCGGGGACCTGTTCTAAGGACAAAGCTCCTGTAGAGGAGAGGACCTTGCGTTCATCAAAGGGGAGGAAGGGGAGTCCAATCGGCTCAGATCCTGTGGCTAGAATAATGTATCGGGAAGAAACTTCTTGGGTAGATGGGCCGCTGGCTATGCTTACCGTGGTTGGATTTAAAAAGGAGGCAGTGCCGACATAGCGCGTGATCTTGTTCTTCTTAAATAGAGAAGAGATCCCTTCGTTAAAGGACGTGACGATGTTTTGTTTGCGGGACATCATCTGTTTGAAATTGATTTCAGGCTTAGAAACTTCGATGCCGTTGATTTTTGCATCATGGCCCATTTTCCAGTAGAGCTCAGAAGAATGCAGAAGCGCTTTAGAGGGGATGCAGCCGACGTTTAGACAAGTGCCGCCAAGGCCCATCGTCTTTTCAACGCAGGCGGTCTTGAGGCCGAGCTGTGCTGCCCTGATCGCAGCTACATAGCCGCCGGGGCCGGAACCAATGACGAGGACATCATACATGTTATTTCCCTTTTATAGATCGAGCAAGAGGCGCGACGGCTCTTCGAGGCTCTGTTTGATGTGCACAAGGAAGAGAACGGCCTCTTTTCCATCGACTATGCGGTGATCGTAGCTTAGAGCTAAGTACATCATGGGGCGGATGACGATTTGGTCACCTACGACAACGGCTCGTTTGACGATGGAGTGCATCCCCAAAATAGCGCTTTGCGGCGGGTTGAGGATGGGGGTGGAGAGAAGGGATCCAAAAACGCCTCCATTTGTGATCGTAAAGCTTCCGCCGCGCAGATCATCGATCGACATCGATCCATCGCGCGCTTTTTTGGAATAGGCTTCTATGGCCTTTTCAACACCGCCAAAATTTAACGCATCGCAGTTTCTAACGACCGGCACCATGAGGCCTTTTGAAGTAGATACCGCAACGCCGATATCATAAGTGTTGTAGGTAATGATCTCGTCGCCATCGATAGAGGCGTTCACTTCTGGGATTTCTTTGAGAGCAGCAACTGCAGCTTTGACAAAGAAAGACATGAAGCCGAGTTTCACACCGTGTTTTTTTACAAAACTCTCTTTTTCCTTAGAGCGGATTTCCATCACGGCCGACATGTCTACCTCGTTGAAGGTAGTCAGCATGGCTGTCGTGTTTTTCGCTTCGACAAGACGGGTCGCGATCACTTTGCGAAGGGTGCTCATTTTTTTGCGCGTCGCTGTTCCATCTCCTTTGATGATGGGAGAAGGAGCTGGCGGTTTTGGCCCTTCTTTTAGAGAAGCTACGAATTCAGGCATCATCACGCGTGCGTTTTCTTGAGAGGGGGCAGCAATTGGGGCAGGCGCAGGTTTTGGAGTTTCGATAGAGGGTTTGGGAGGCTCTGGAGCAGCAGGAGAAGGGGCTTTGACATCGGTATCGACAAATCCGATCACTTGGCCGATCTTCACGGTGTCATCTTTTTTGACAGTTAGCGTCAATTGCCCGTTTTGGGGGGAGTGCAGGACTTGATTGACCTTGTCTGTCTCGAGCTCTAAAATCTCCTCGTCCAGCTTGACAAAGCTCCCCGTTTGTTTCATGACGTTGCTGATCACAGCTTCTGAAATCGATTCGCCAAGCGTGGGGATTTTAATCTCTACTTTCATTTAAAAGCCTCGGATAGGATCTGTTCTAATTGTTTTTTATGCTGTGCATGGGATCCGGTAGCAGGAGATGCGCTCCTATCCCTTCCGATATACTTCACAGCCTCTTTTGCACCAAGCAGTTCATTGAAAAAGGGGCGGATGTATTCCCATGGGCCCATATTGCTATGCTCCTCTTGAATCCAATAGATCGCCTGAGCGCTCTTATACTTTTGCAGGACCTGTTTGACTTGGGGCTCCGGGAAGGGGTAAAGCTGTTCAACGCGCACAAATGCCGCATTGGATGCTCCATTTTTTTGTCTTTCCTGGATCAGATCGTAGTAGATCTTGCCGCTGCAGAAAAAGAGTTTGTCGACTTTTTCTGATGCATTTGCGTCGTCGATCACTTCCAGGAATTTTCCCTTAGAAAAGTCGCTTAAATTTGAGATGCACTGAGGATGGCGCAGGAGTGCTTTGGGAGTGAAAAGAATGAGGGGTCTTTTAATAGATATAAGCGCTTGCGATCTAAGTAAATGAAAGAGTTGCGCCGGCGTCGAGCAGTTGGCAACCCGCATGTTCTCATGCCCGGAGAGCTGGAGAAAACGCTCAATGCGCGCAGAAGAGTGCTCCGGACCTTGTCCTTCGTAACCGTGGGGAAGGAGGAGTGTCAGGTTAGAGTTCAGGCCCCACTTTTGTTTAGCTGAGGCGATGTACTGATCGATGATGATCTGAGCTCCGTTTGCAAAGTCGCCAAACTGCGCTTCCCAGATCACAAGGGATTTGGGGTATGCGATGCTGTAGCCAAAATCAAACCCCAGAACTGCGTACTCTGAAAGACAGGAGTTGAAGACATCAAAAGGCGCCTGGGAAGAGCCTAAATGGGATAACGGGAAATACTTGAGACCTTTTACCTGATCGACCCAAAGCGCATGCCGATGGGAAAATGTGCCTCTTCGCACATCCTGTCCGGACAACCTGATGTGGACCTGCTCATTTAACAGGCTCGCGAACGCCAAATGCTCTCCCATTCCCCAATCGATGTTAGAGTGCATCATGGATAGCCTATCGGAGAGCAGTCTTTTGATCTTGGGATGAATTGCCAAATCCTCAGGAACAGTGCAAAACTTCTCGGCAAGTGAGATTAAAGTCTTTTCATCTACAGAGGTGTTAACCTCTGCTGGAGGGATATCTTTGTGTTCCATATTTTTTGCAGCGCCAATTGCAGAAGTAGCATCTAATTCCTTTTGCAATCCCTGTTTGAACTGCTCCTCAAATTCTTGGGCCTTTTCGGCACTTAAGACATTTTCTTTGATCAACTGATCTCTAAAAATTTCGCGGATGGTTTTCTTGGCTTTAATGAGAGAGTATTCCAAAGGTTGTGTGAATGTAGGCTCATCGCCTTCGTTGTGGCCGTATTTCCTATAGCAGTTTAGATCGAGGAAAACATCGCACCCGAATTTTTGGCGGAGTTCAATTGCAAGATTTGCAGCTCTTGCGCAGCTCTCCGGATCTTCCGCATTGACGTGGAATACGGGAGCCCCGAAAGCCTTTGCAACCTCAGTGCAATAGGTTGTTGACCTGGAGTCTTTGGGAAGAGTTGTGAAACCGATTTGATTATTGACGACAATATGCAGCGTTCCGCCTGTTGCATAGCCGGTGAGCCCTGAGAGCTGGAGCGTCTCATAGACAACTCCCTGGCCTGCTAGCGCCGCATCTCCATGAATCAGGATAGGGACGATTTGTTTTTTGTCTTTTTTAAGCTCTTGTTTGGCCCTCACGATCCCTTCCACGACGGGGTCGACCGATTCTAAATGGCTCGGATTTGCGACGAGCGTAACGGCAACTTTTCCAGAAGATGTGGGGAGCTCTCCCTCATAGCCTTTATGGTATTTGACATCGCCCGTTCCTTCTTGAAGATCGGGAACATAATGATCTTCAAACTCGTGGAAGATATGCGCATAGGATTTGCCCAAGATATTCGCCAGTACGTTGAGCCTGCCTCGATGAGACATTCCAAGGACAACTTCACTGACTCCCTCTTTTGCGCCCTGCTCGATAATCGAGAGGAGCATAGGGATCATTGTCTCTCCGCCTTCTAGTGAAAATCTCTTCTGGCCGACGTATTTTGTATGCAAAAAGGACTCGAAAATCTCTGCCTTGTTCAAATTCTGCAAGATCTGGATTTTGTCCGAGCTCTCTAAATGCAGGGGAAAAAGAGGCTCGATCTCTTTTTGTAAAAAGCGTTCAATCTCGATATTGTTCAGCCCCATGTATTCAATTCCCACCGAGCCGCAGTAAGTTTTCTGCAAAGCTGCGATGATCGTCTTTAAAGAAGCGCTTGCTTCTCTTAAAAAACCGCAGGTCGGAAATGAAACTTCCAGTTCTTCTCTCTTAAAGCCCAGCTTTTCAATGTTTAAAACTTCAGGCTCTTTTTTAACCGTTGTCTCCACCGGGTTAAATTTTGCCATGAGATGGCCAAATTTTCGGTAGGCATCGATTAAGAGATAAACCCTTAAATCGGGGCTTTCTTTAATTTGAGTTGAGGAGAGTGCAGATGTGACGGATTGAGAAAAACACATCCCTTCGAAGAAATGCCTGAGAGACGGCTCTACGCTTTTAGGATCTTTGAGATAGTTTTGATAGAGCTCTTCCAATGCGGGAAGATTTGCTAGATTAGCATAGGAAAAATCATTATCGCCCATCTGCTATGCCTCTTTGGTATCTTCAGAAACTCTATAAATATCAATTAATTCATTTAAATCCACCCTTAATAGTAGCATGTGGCGAAAGTGAAGAGTGTAAATTTTGACTTTCTTCTGGCGCTTAATCCCAAATATCACTAACATTTTTTGGCTCGAGGGTGTTGAACTGTACTTGTTGACCAATGTCCTTCTAGCACATAAATTTTGTTATTTTCCCCCTGTGTCTTTTGCAAATTAAAAAATATTTTTACATTTTGGTTTGCATAAAAAATAGGGCTTCAGTAAATACACGAATCAAGACGAGGAGGAAGTGTATTGCCATCTGTTAAAGAGGAAGGCGTCATTTTCTCAAAAATTAAACTGCTGCTAAAAGGTGTCGAAGGATGAATATTAAAAGCGAGCGTTTGAAAAAGTTAGAATCTGAGTTTCAGGATCTAGAGCAATGGCTAAAGCTCGGCCTTGTTCCTAAAAAAGATCTGGAAAAGCACAAAGAAGAGATGGGCAACCTAACTGAAAAAATCGGCGAAGAAAAAGAACGCCTTCGCTTCCTTAAAGAGAGCGGTGAGATGGAAGAGTTCAGCGCGCCCAAGCGCCCCGGAGGACGCCAGCCGGCCCATGAGCCTCAAAGTCTGCCTGACATCGATATCGCTGAAGAAGGGTTTACTGATGCCGGTCTTGATATGGAGACAGAGCCTTTTGATGTTGAGGCAACAGCTACCGGAGAAGAGGTAGAAGAAGGGGATGAAGAAGCAGCAGCTCCTGAAGAAGAGGAAGATGAAGATCCCTTTAGCGACCGCAACCGCTGGCGCAGAGGCGTTCTCGAAGATCCCGACGCAAATGACTGGTAGGGGAAGCCCGCAATTCACCATTTGGGGTCAAGATCAAGCCTTGGCCCTTAAAGAAGCCCGCGATATCAGCCTCTACTTCCACATCCCGTTCTGCTCCAAAAAATGTCCCTACTGCCACTTCTTTGTTCTCCCCAATGAGGAAAAATTCAAGCAGCCGTTTGTAGACGCTCTTCTCAAAGAGTGGGTTTTACGCCTGCCTCAGCTAAAAAATAAGAGGATCGTCTCCATTTACTTTGGAGGAGGGACCCCGACAAAGCTCCCACCGGAAAAATACGCCCTTTTATTAGATGCCATACGCAACTCAGGGGTGAAAATAGCATCTGATTGCGAAATCACATTAGAGGCCAATCCTGAAGATGTGAACCCTGGGCTCATGAAAGAGTTTCTCTCTCTTGGAATCAATCGATTAAGCCTCGGCGTCCAATCTCTCCTCGATGAGGAGCTAGTGACTTTGGGAAGGGTGCATAATGTGAACCGCTCCGTACAAGCGATCCACGATGCCCATGATGCCGGTATCGCCAATATCTCCATCGATTTGATGTTCGAGCTTCCGCATCAAACTCTAAAGAGCTGGGAGAGGTCTTTAGAAGCGCTCTCAAATCTCCCTATCAGCCACCTATCTCTTTACAATCTTACCATCGAGCCTCAAACAATTTTTTACAAAAAAAGGGAGCAGTTGGCTCCTCATCTGCCGCCTGATGAAGAACGCTTAAAAATGCTTGGAAGTGCGGTCCAGTCTATAGAGTCGATAGGACTGCATCGTTATGAGATCTCGGCCTTTGCAAAGCCCGGAATGCACTCCATGCACAATACGGGGTATTGGACGGGCAGGCCCTTTTTAGGCTTTGGTCCCTCAGCCTTTAGTTATTGGGGAGGGGCCAGATTCTCCAACGTCGCTCATTTCAACAAATACCTTACATCTCTTGAGCAAAATCAATTTCCCGTAGATTTTGAGGAAAAACTTCCATTCCCTGATAACCTGAAGGAACTCATAGCCGTTCATTTAAGGCTTGTAGAGGGGGTGGATTTGAGCCGGTTTACTAGAGTCTATGGACCCCTGCCGTCAGCAATGGAGCTCGATCTAAAGAGGTTGATTGAAAAGGGGTGGCTCGCCCGAAATGGGGATACTCTGAGGTTAACTTCTTCTGGACAGTTGTTCTACGACAGCGTCGCATCTGAGATCATCTAAAATAAAAAAGGAGCGGCAAAGCCGCTCCTTTATAGAGTGGAAGAAGATTCTTCCACCCGGGTCATCTAGTGATGAACCTTAGTCAATGATAGCTTTCATAGCTGTCTGACGAGCGTCTTGGTTAGCAGGATCAACAACTTGGTTAAGCTCAGTGTAGAATGTGCCCAACTTAGCAGCAGCAAGTTCAACATGAGCGTTGAAACCAACGCTAGCTAATGTTTGAGCTTCAAACACTTTACCACCAGTAAGCTGACCATTAGTCCACTGACCAAGAGTGTTCAACTTAGTTGTGATGTCGTCGAATGCTTTTTGAGCAGTTTCAACTTCAGTTACTTTTGCTTTGTAAGCATCTTGTGCTGTAATAAGCTCTGGGTGAGCAGCAAAGTTAAGCTTAGCAAGTTCAGCAGCTGTAGAAGTTACTGAAACACCTGGGAATGCTTTAGCAAACTCAGTTGTAAAATTAGTTTCAGCTGTAGTAAGTGCTTTCCGAGCAGCTTCCAAAACTAACCATGCAGCATTGACAGTTCCGTCGTTGCCTTTAGTTCCACACATTGCACCGAGTTCTAGCTCAAGAGCTAATTTCTCAGCATCAACCTTAGTGCGGAGCTCTGTTTGTAGAGCTTGGTATTCAGCACTTGTAGCATCAGCAAATTTTCCGGCGAGTTTTGCAATTACATCACCAGTATGCTCAGCTTTGATAGCTTGGCGCAACTTAGTAGCAATTTGAGTTTCTGTCATTTTTTCGCAGAATCTGTTTGTAGCTGGGTTAAGATCAGTTACAAGCTTCTTGTAGCTGTCAACTGTGATAGAAGCAGCAGGCAGCTTAGCAAAAGTTTCAAGGATGTCATTGAAAACTCTTCCTTGGAAGCTTGCGTTAAGAGTTTCTAGCTTAATTCCCATTGTTTTTTGCGCAGGGAAGTCAACTTCAGCTGTTCTTGCAAGAACTTTCATAGCACCAGCGTGATGGATTGCGAATTTATCAGCACCTGTAGCTGTAAGATCTTCGCAACGCTTTTTGAAAACTTTGTAGAAAGCTTTCTCAGCTTCCTCAGCTTTCAATTGTGCTTCATGTATTTGGCGACGTCCTTCTACTGTAGTAGTGACTTTCGCAGATATAGGATTATTGTGTGCTTCTTCAAGTGTCAAATCACGTTCAGCAAGAGCCTTAACGAGATCCTGGGCTTTAGCATTGAATTCTACTATATTAGCCTCTTTAGCATATTCACCTGTGATGAGTTTAGCTAAATGGTTGAAAAAGAAACAATATTTGAAAAGTCCGACTATTTTTCCTAATGTAGAAGCCTGAGTGACTTCTTTGTCAAAATATGCCATAGAAGCGCTTGTTCCAAGCGCTATGCTAGCAGCATGAGCTGCTGTGTCATACTGAGCGTCTAATTGGCTTTTTGTTAAATTTGTTGGTAGTACCATAACTAAATTTCCTCCGAAACTAATTCTAGTGTTTAATGGATGCAAGTTTCTGCGTTACGACTAAATTATAACGCTCCTTTCGAATTTACTTCAATCTAATTTCATTCTAATAATCATTAAAAACGAAAATAATATGATTGTTGTACGAACAAAAATTTAAGTAGATGATTTCCGTTTGCAATTTTAGATATTAAAGTTTTAACTGGTGTGCGATTGTGTTGTTCTCGTGTAAATCTCTCGTTGATTTTCTATCTCGCAAACGACTTTCATTTTTTTTGAATGGAGATATTCTCATTGATTCGAATTTAATTCAATGCGATTCGTTTTATTTTTTTTGGATTAGTATGAAGTTTGATGAATTAAAATTTTGATTTAGTTGGCGATGATGTCCGCAAAGATTGCAATGTAAGAAATGTTAGTATTTTTGACTTTGATTAGAAACGTTTCAAATGCAAAATAGTAATTTTGCAAGCATTCGACTAGCTCGTTTGTGATTTCTATAATTGGAAAAGTTCCTAGTTTATACGCCTCAAGATGTGCATAAATTCTAATTTCTCAGTCGAATCCTAATTTGAAACACGCCTTTTTTATCATAAGCAGTTTAAGATTAACATGTTAGATTTCTTCTTCGTAGCCTTTAGTTTTCATGCTTTTAAAGGGGTGTTAAATCGAAGAATAGTTCCTGGGGTAGAGGATAATGGATCCTCAGCGCCTTAATGGCCCAAAGACCCCTTAAAACCGGAATTCGAGGTGCAATGCTGTGATTATAAGAAGTCCTTACCATCCCTTTTTTTGGTTGATTTTGTAAGTTGGTTATAATAAGTCTGTTACGATTATTCTATCGAGTGTTCCGGGATAAGCTTTCATCTATTCCGTAGATGTAGGAAACAGCGTTCATTCGGGTTTTCTATGATCTATGTAAATACTTAATAATTAGCAGCTTAGAGTATTTGTCAAGTTGTTATTTTTGTTTCTAGTTTAATTGATATTAAGTAAAATTAAATTGCTGGAATGTGCGATTTGATCTATTTCGATCATAAGTGTTAGTAATCGTCGTTCTTTTTAATTGATTGTAATAATAAAGGGGGCGTCAATGATAACTCTGACGCAAAACATAAAGGATCAACATCTGCCCGGAACCTCTTTAAATCCTGTAAATCAAGGACAAGACCCCCGCGTGTCCTTTAATCCGTCAAACGATTTTCTTCTTACAAATTCAGGTGCTTCTCTTGTCGGCAGAGTCACTGAGCCTGGTTTTTTTGTAACAAAGACAAAAAATGTGAGTTCAAAATCGCTTATCTCTTTTGTAGATCTTTTATTTTATCGCAGTTCGGGAGCCCTTCCGCTCTCTGATGGCGCAACAGCTACGGAAGATGTCATCGCGGACGTTTCGTATTTGGTTAGATCGCCGATGGCAGAGGGCGCTGTCCTCGAGGTGATGGGGATCACTACGGGTGAAAATATCTTTCAGGGGGCGTGGGCTGCCATTAAAGCGGGTTGGCGCTTTCAAGAGGCGAGAGCAATTGGAGATACCGGGGGAATGATCGAAGGGGGCACGGATGCAGCGAGGGGATTCTTCCAGTCCATCGGTGGAGCATTTTTTATGGCCTACCGCGGGACGATGATTCCGGCAGATATCTGGAATGTCAATACGCTTGTTCCTACGACACCGCTTGGCAGCGCTGCTTTTGCGCTCGGCATGATTGGAAATGCTTTCTTTATGATTTTTTACGTCCTGATCGGGGTGTGGGCTGTCTATGGTTTTGGCAAGGATTGCGAGCTGAGTTTAGCGATGAAAAAAGCTCAGGAGAAACAGCATGCCGGGGACATGGAGAGTCCGGATGTTAAGCTGTTTAAATTTTTTACTGAGAAGGTAAAGGCGGATTCTTCTGAAAAGCTTGCGAAATTGAAAAGAGAGGACAAAGAAGGATTAGCAAAAATTGCCCTTGATGCCATGACAGAGCAATGGATCCGCGAGCAGGAAAAGATTCTAGGGACAGAAGAGGGAAGAACCAAGGTCCCTTTGTCTAGAGATGAAGTGAGAGAGCTCCTGGCCAATCTATTTGATCCTGCGCAGAAAAGCCCTGAGATACAAGCTGCAAGGGAAAAATACATTGCAACGCTTGGGTTAGACAAAGAGAAAGTGAACAATTTTTCGATGCTCGAGGTGATCGGCTTTAAATTGGAAGAGATGAAACGCCAGAGCAGAAAAAACGCAAAATTTTCACGTGTCGCTGGAGGCGCTAATCTCGCTGCGATCCAAAAAGCTGCAGCTCGTGGTCTCAAGGAGCGTTTAGAGTCGACCGATCCTATTGTCAAAGCTGCAGCGAAAGCAGATTTTGATCAGCTTGTGAGCTCGGTAAACTCCATGAATAACGAAAACCTGATCATTCATGGAATTTTGGCTGTATACGCTCTTCTTGGCGTAGTCGTTTCGATCATGTCTTTCTTTCCGGTGCTTGCATCAGGCGCTGCAATGGCTTTGATCATTCTTTCTGTGGTTTTAAGCGCTGCAATGCTTGCAACAGACGCTTATTTTATGTACCTCGGCTGGAACAGTACGAAAGAACCGGGTCTTTATGATAAGCAGTACATCGGGGTCATCGCTTGCATGCTAGTTTCTATGCTTGCAATTAGCGTAGGGGTGACCCTTGGTTGCGGACTGCCGCTTGTTCCTCTTATTTTTGCAGGTCTCATTGGAGGCATTGGCCTTGTGCTTTGTGGGATTTCTTATGATGAGCTCGACCACAAAGAGAAAAAATGGAAGTGGAACCATCCCGATCTTCCGACCTTTACTAAGTATGTCGATGATCAGACCCTTCCTGATGGACAAAAAGGAATCACTGAGGGTGTGAAGGCCCGATTTAAAACGCTTCCAAAAGATGTGAAACGCGCTGTCAGAGGGAAGTATTTTGAGATGAGCTGTGAGCATGCGCTTAGATTTAAAACGCATGAGTTCAAACAATTGGACAAGCATTTCGACTTTGGCGGAGCGTTTATTGCCGAGCAGCTAAAAATTGAGGACATGAAGGATAAAAGGCATACTTTGTTTGTCAGCGGGATCAAGAAAACCCTCAAATTCTGCTGGGAAAAATGGGAAAAAGCGAAAAGCATCCAAAATAAAGAGCTCGCTTTGAAAATGCAGGCCTTTTTTGATGCTGTGAAGGTTAAAGATGGAAAATCTGCTCAAAAAGCTTATGCTGCCCTCGATTTAAATTCTGAAGGCTATCTTCAGCTTAAAAAAGACTTGTGGTACGTTGCAAAACGCCAAGAGAGCAAATCCGGATTGAAGCGAGTCTTAAGATCGATCGCCTAAGTTGCATTCATCTTCCAATTCGACCCTTCTCGTGATATATCTATATTTTACGCAAAGGTATGGACGATGCATCGGGCAATTGTGAATTTTCTCTCTTATCTTGGATCGGAAAAGGGGTTAGCGCAGAACACGCTCTCCTCGTATAAGCGCGATCTGGCCCTTTTTACTGCAATTCTAAATAAGCGCTCAGTTTTTTCATGGGAAAGAGTTTCTGAAGACGATGTGATCGCATTTTTATCGGCACTCAAAAATCAGGACTATGCGACAAGCTCGATTTGCAGGGCAATGGTCGCTGTGAAGATGCTATTTCGGTTTTTAAAGCGAGAAAGGATCATCCCAAAGGATGTGACACTGCATCTCGACTCCCCGAAAATGTGGCAGCTGATTCCGGAGGTCCTCACAGTTGCAGAGGTGGATGCTCTTTTGAAAGCGCCAGATAGCACCACATGTGCAGGAGCAAGAGACAGGGCCATTTTGCAGATGATCTATGCGTCGGGGCTTCGCGTCTCTGAGGTGTGCGGCCTTAATTTACACGATGTCGATGACAAGGTTGTTCGCGTGAAGGGGAAAGGGGGAAAAGAGCGCGTCATTCCGGTTGCAAGCTCTGCAGTGGATGCTATTGATTATTATTTGGTCAACTATCGCATGCATGGGGAAGAAGAAACGGAGACCGCGCTTTTCATAGGAGAAAAAGGGAAGCGGATAGACAGGGTCCAAGTCTGGAAGCTGGTCAAGTTTCATGCCAAAGCCGTAGGGATCGCCAAAATCATCTCTCCGCATACGCTTAGGCACTCTTTTGCGACCCATTTGCTCGAAAACGGAGCCGATCTCCGCGTGATCCAGGAAATGCTCGGCCACTCCAGCATCGCAACGACCGATCGCTATACCCACATCTCTCAGCGCCATCTGAAAGAGTCCTTCGAAGCCTTCCACCCGCGGCCTTAACCATTTAAATCACTCGCAAAATTCTAGTCCGATCTGGATTGATGGCATGCATTAATTTTTCGTATTGATCTATCGAAAAGTTAATTGTTCCCTTTTCATACTGCGCGTAGGAATTGGGGTTCTTGGATGAAAGACGTTTGGCTACATCACGAATAGTTAACCCATTTTCTTCTCTTTGTCTGATGAGTAAAAAGGATAAAAGAAGTTTGCTGTCATTTGAGGTCAAGCCAAGGTTATCTCTTTTGTAATCGTGAACAGTGATTTTGAATCCTTTATCTAAAGCAGTGAAATAGACCTTCATAAGCTCCAAAACAGCATCTTGGATCATAAAAAGAGCCTCTTTTTTCGTTCTTCCCTGGGTCGCAATACTTAAACAGGGGATCTCGACAATCCACCATCTTCCGTCTTTCCAAATCCTTCCTTCTAATTCCATAAAATTACCCTATTTTTTCTTGGGAGGGTTTTCCTGAGCTGTTTTTAATATTTTTTTAGCCGTATACTCGTTGATTTCTCTATGTCTGGGTACAGCTTCGTTTTTCTCCCCATTCGTCCATATATCATGACTACCACCATGGCGAAAAAACTTCCAACCATACTTGGAAAGCTGCTTCTCAAGATCAGTTTTCTTCATCTGTCACATTTCCTTAATTGTACATTTATCAGTGTACAAGATCAACCCCTATTTTTTGGTCACACGCCTGATTCGAGTAATGATTTTACAATAATATATTTTTTTACAAAAGTACTTATTGCAGGAAAGGGAGGACTTTTGTAAAATGAGCTTGTAAACCAGCCGTTTGGCGGGATGCTATATGAACCATCACTATGAATCGACATCTTATTGTTTAGATTCGACGCTCACCCTTTCGGGGCGAGTGGTGATGGCGTTTGTGCTCATGCGCACTTAAAAAATAGCACTTCTTGCCCGTCACATCTTTTTTTCTCCCACAAGACCTTCAAGATTTAATGGACAAGGGGTGCCAAGCACCAAAGGAAACCTTATGTCTATACAGCAGCAGTCACTACCAGCGAAGAAAATGGGCCGTCTCAGCCTATTTACAACCGGACTTGCCCTTTTCTCGATGTTTTTTGGGGCAGGAAATTTGATTTTTCCCCTTCTGATTGGAAAGTCAGTAGGCGGGAATGTCTGGTTTGCAATCTCGGGGCTAGGGATCACGGCTGTGGTTGTCCCTTTTTGCGGGTTGGCTGCCATGCTCCTTTTTCAAGCGGACTATCACCGCTTTTTTGGACGCATCGGTAAGGTTCCCGGCCTTTTGCTGCTTCTACTTTTGCAGCTCATCCTGGGGCCATGCGGGGTTATTCCGCGGCTTGTCACACTCATGCACGCAATGGCCGGGCAGTATTTATTCGATATCCCACTTTTTGGGTTTAGCATTCTTGCGGCGATAGTTGTTTTTGCCTGCAGTTTTAACCGAGAAAGGCTCATTGGCTTTTTAGGGGCTATCTTGACGCCTATCCTTTTGCTCGCATTAGTGGCCCTTGTCTATTTTGGACTTACTGATGGGACTGTTTTAATTCCTGCAACATCGACAGCCAAGGATAGTTTTCTAGAGGGGTTGCTAGGAGGCTATAATACGATGGACCTGATTGCGGCCTTTCTTTTTGCAACGGTTGTTCTTCCCCATTTTCATAAGGAAACGGAGCTAGAAAATCCAGCAGAGAGGCAGCGGTCTCTTTACAAGAAGATCGTTTTTTCAAGCATGATTGCAGCCGCTCTTCTATTTTTGACGTATGTTGGGCTTTGCTTGATTGCAGCGCATCATGGATTCGCAGTGGATGCAGCTTGCCCGCCGGAACAGATGCTAAGCGCAATTGCTACTAAATTGCTGGGGCCGGTAGGGGGATGTATTGCCGTTGTCGCGGTTATTACAGCGTGTTTAACAACGGCGATGACATTGGTTTCGATCTTCGCCGATTATTTGCGCAAGGATTTATGCAAAGGGAAAATCGGTCCGACATGGGCTTTGATTTTAACACTTGCCATGACGACGCTTTTTGCAAATTTGGGATTTGCCGGCATTGCAGCAATCCTTGGTCCCATTTTACAGGTTGTGTATCCGGGATTGATTCTTCTCACGATGTTGAACCTATTCCACAGTTTGTATGGGCATCGCATGGTAAAGCTGCCGGTGTTTTTGACCTTTGCAGGTTCGAGCATTGCTTACTTGGTTTGATTTGCAAACACACACCGGCTTAGCCGGTGTGTTAATCAGGAGGTTCCAGTGCTTTTAGAGATCCCGAGTTTTCCTTCACTAACTCATTTATATTTAACCATCTCCGATTAAAATAATTCACACAACATCGTTAGCTCTGTTTACTTTTTTAAGTACTTGAGTAAATAAGTAAAATGTGATAAAAATAACTGTAAAAGGAGGTAAATTATGACTGGGAGAAATACAGCCAAAAGAACGACAAGGATGTCCATTGACGTTACATTAAAAGACCATACCCGCATTAAAGTGTTAGCAGCTGCGGAAGGGGTGTCTCTAAAGGACTTCGTGATAGATTGCATTCAAGAAAAAATCCATCCAGAAAAAAAACCCAACGCCAAAACACGCAAAGCGATGGAAGAGGCTAGAAAAGGTAAGACAATTAAAGCTAAGGATATTTCAGAAGTATACAAGCAACTTGGAATTTAATGTTAGATCTTGAATTTACGACACAATTTAAGAAAGACCTCAAGTTAGCAAAGAGATGAGGGAAAGATACGAGTAAACTTGATAAAATCGTTGAGAGGCTTTTAAATAAAAAGGCGCTTGAGGCAAAGCACAGGAACCATAGACTTTCCGGTGACTATAATGACCATGAAGAATGCCACATAGAACCGGACTGGCTTTTAGTTTATCTTAAAACTGAAACAAGGATAGTCCTCGTCCGTACGGGAACTCATTCAGATCTGTTCTAAAATCCGTATTTTTGACTTTCACAGGATTGAACTTTGCTTATTTGGTTTGATCGTACACACCGGTATACCGGTGTGTTAATCAGGAGGTTCCAGGGCCTCTGAAGGTTCCTGAGTAGCTTTCTTTTTACCCATGATTTTATCGTGTAGATTTTCGATATAGACGTAGATCACAGGGGTGAGATAGAGGGTCATGATTTGGGAGAAGATAAGACCGCCAACGATCACAATACCCAAGGATTGTCTGCTTTTTGCTGTAGCGCCTCCAATTCCAAGGGCAATGGGAACTGCTCCCATAAGAGCTGCGAAAGTTGTCATGAGGATGGGGCGGCATCTGACCATACAGGCGTGGTAGATGGCCTCATGGGTCTCTTTTCCTTCGTGATGGCGGGATGCATTGGCAAAATCGATCATGATGATGCCGTTTTTCATCACAATTCCAAGCAACATGATCATTCCGACAACCGCATAGAGCGAAAGCATCTGTCCAAAGATCATGAGGCTTAAAAAGCCGCCAAGGGCAGCCGGGGGAAGGGTGGACATGACAGTGAGCGGCGGGGAGAAGCTTTCATACAAGATTCCCAGGATCACATAGATGATAAATAGGGCGATGAGCAGAAGGAACTGCAAATTGGCAAACGACTGTTTAAAGACGTTGGCAGACCCCTGGACAGTGCCAGTTACTGTGGGAGGAAGAGTCGTTGCAGCCAGTTTTTCCACATCCTTTAGCGCCGATTGAAGCGGAATATTGGGGCCCAGGTTGAAGGAGATAGTGGCCGAGGGGAGTCCATCGATATGGTTGACGGTGAGCGGTCCAATTCCCTCTGTGATTTTGCAGATGGAGGAAAAGGGGACCATCTTATTATCGGTATTGCGCAGCCAGATCTGTTTTAGGTCTGTGGGATCCCGATAAAAATGGGGGAAGGTCTCCATGATGGCGTAATATTGGTAAGTGGGGGTGTTGATCGGGCTCAAATTCCCTGTGGCGTACGCAAGGCTTAGAGCATTTTCGATTTGAGTGGCAGTGATGTTATATTGAGAGGCCCTATCGCGCAGGATTTCGATTTTGGCCTGAGGCTCCGCGACATCCATGTCGCTGACAACTGCTGTGATGGACCTGAGCTGTTTCATTTTTTGTTCCATTATGGGCCCATACTTGTAGAGATCGTCTGCGCTCATGCTCGTCATCGTGTATTGATAGTCTCCTTTACTGTTAGTGGTTCCTACCTGGAGGTTGATGAGCGGCATTGGAACGAGAAAGACTCTACAGCCGGGGATCTGGTTGACGATCGGATTTAGGTGTTTTAAAAGGGGGGCCAGGGCCATTCTTTGTTTGATCGGTTTTAAATGGATGTACATGGCCCCTTCATTATCTTGAGGATTGGCGCTGACGCTGAACACTGAGGAGACATTGGGATCTTTGACCAGAATTGCTGAGAGTTTGTCTGTATAATCGCTGACAAGAAATGGCGATGTGCCGTCAACTGTTTGGATATAACACTGGATGATGCCAAGATCATCTGGCGGAAGGAAGTCTTTGGGGAGCTTGACCAAAAGCAAGACGGAAAGAACGAGACTTCCGATGCCAATGCCTAAGATCGTTTTTTTATGCGACAGCGCCCATTTGAGCGAGGGGGAATAAACTGCTAAAATCTTCTCGTTTAAATTATGGGATAGTTTTTCCACAAATGTCTTCTTCTTTTCTTTTCCGCCGCCATTTTCGGTAATGAACCTACTGCACATCAGAGGTGTTAGAGAGAGGGAGATCATCCCTGAAATAAAGACAGTGACGACGATGGTGACTGCGAACTCATGCAGGATCCGCCCGATGATCCCTCCCATGAAGAGCAGAGGAATAAAAATGGTACACAGACATAAGGTCATCGACAAAATGGTGAAGCTGATCTCCTTGGAACCATTCAGGGCAGCGGTAAGCGGTTTTTCTCCCATTTCGACATGGCGCACGATGTTTTCAAGGACGACGATGGCGTCATCGACGAGATAGCCGATGGCTAGGGTGATTGCAAGTAAGGAGAGGATATCGATGGTAAAGCCCATTTTAAGCATGACGATGAACGCACCGAGAACAGATAGCGGAATGGTGATGACGGGAATGAATGTGTCTTTAATTTTTCCAAGGTAAAAGAAGATCACTATGACGACAAGCACTAGCGCAATGAACAAGGTCAGTTGCACATCGTGGACAGAATCCCAGATGAATTCAGACTGGTCGTAAAACTGGACGAGCTTGACAGAGCCGGGGATCTGAGCTTCTAACGAGGGCAAAAGTGCTTTGATGTCTTTGATGACTTGAAGCGTATTCGCCCCGGGTTGCTTGCGCACGGCAAGAATAACGCTTGGAGCTCCGTATTCGTTTTCGTAGTACTTGACAAGCACCTTGTCATTTTGCACGCTGTCGATGGCATGGCCGATATCTCGGAACCTTGTGATGGAGCCATTATCATTTTTAATAATGATAGGATCATAAAGAGCTGCAGGGATCAGCTGGCCGTTCACATCGATGGTGTATTCTCTTTTTTCTCCAAAAAGCGTTCCGACGGGAAGGTAGACGTTTGCTTGTTTGATCGCTTCGCCGACATCTTGAATGCCAATGCCTTTAGCAGCCATTTTTTGTAAATCGACGCGAAGGCGCACGGCGTAAGGTTCTCCATACGTCTGCACCTGGGAGACGCCGTCGACGATGCTAAGCCTTTGGGCCAGGACGGAAAATCCATAATTGTACAAATCCCCAAGAGTGGCTGTCGGCGATGTGACGCAAAGAAAGAGGATGGGCGACGCTGTGGGGTTGGTCTTAGTGTAAGTGGGAGCGTAGGGAAGGTCTTTGGGCAGTTGAGGCGTTGCTGTATTTATGGCTGCCAAGACGTCGGGCGCTGCCAGGTCGATATTGCGATCGAGATTAAATTGCAGAACAATCGTCGCACTGCCGGTGTAGCTCGTGGAGGAGATTGTCTGGAGTCCTTGAACAGTGGTGAATTGCTGCTCTAAAGGGACGACGACGTTGTTAGCAACCGTCTCAGGATCAGCGCCCGGCCAGTCGACAGTGACCGTGATTGTTGGATAGTCGACATCGGGCATATCGCTTACCGGAAGAAAGCGATAGGACAAGACGCCAAAAAAAGCCACAGACAGCATTACGAGAATGGTCATGACAGGGCGTCTGATAAAGATCTCTGAAAGGTTCATTTTTTTACTCCTGGCCCTTTATTGTAACTTTCATTCCGGGAAAGAGGTTGAGCTGTCCTTCCGTAACCACTTGGGCATCACTTGTTAGCCCCGACTCAATGGAGATGTAGGTCTTGTCGTACCTCTGTCCGATTTTGACATTTTGCACTTTGATCGTAGAATCCGGCCCTACCGTGTAGACATAGTGGCCGTTTTGTCCGACCATGACAGCATCTGTCGGTAGAAGCAAAGCGCCTTCTCTCTCTCCAATGATCAGGCGGACATCGACGAAGTGTCCCGGCCATAGGAGCTTCTCGCTATTTGGCAAAGTCCCTTCGAGAAGAACAGCTCCCGTGCTTGTGTCCACCTGATTATCGATTAAGGTAAGTTCTCCGGAAAAAGAGTATTTGTGGTCTGGGTCTGGGTAGACGACCAATTTGAGCATCCCTTGCCGCTGCCCTTCTTGGATCGTTAAAAGATCTGTTTCGGGAACGTAGAAATCGACCAGGATCGGTTGGATCTGATTAAGAAGAACAAGGTCGGTACCGCTATTCGCATCGACATAGTTGCCCGTTTTTACCTGGAGTTTACCTGTCACACAATTCATAGGAGCTTCAATGAAGCAATACCCGAGATTAATTTTCGCAGTCTCTAAATCCGCCTGATTTTGACCGATTGTGGCCTCATCGACCAGGACATTTGTGACATACTGGTCGTAATTGAGTTGGGAAATGAAGTCTTGCTGCACAAGGGGCTTATAGCGAGAGGTGGTTTCTTTTGCGTAACGCAAGGTTGCGATGGACCCTGCAAGGACAGCTTCTGCTTTGGCAAGTGTCGCTTCATAGGGACGCGGATCGATGACAAGAAGAAGATCTCCTCTTTTCACTTCGCTGCCCTCTTCAAAGTACTGCCCGGTAATATTGCCCGATACTTGGGATTTCACCGTCACGCTTGTTTTTGCGACAATATGGCCGATGTAGTCGACGTATGTCGGAACATCGCAGACAAGAGGTTTTGTTACGGAGACCAAATGGGGAGGCGGTGCAGGAGGAGGGGCCTTTTCGCATCCAACGAAAAATATCAGGGAGATGAGCGCGATTTTATTTTTCATGATTAACCTCATAGAAGGGATTGGGGATTTGTAAGTTTTCTTCAGAATCAGCGATATGAACTTCTTCCAAATTGCTAAACGGCGTTAAATAAGTAGGAGTGAGGATCCCCGTCGCATAGGAAAGGTTTGCGAGCGATGTGAACCATTGCTGCAGAGCCTGTGCCAATCTGGCCCTTGCATCTGCAAGAGAGCTCTGCGCTGAAACGACATTGAGAATGGTATTTGTGCCTTGTTTATACTGAGCGAGAGCAACCACGTACTGCTCTTCTGCAGCAGCTAAAAAAGCGGTTGCAAATTCCAATGTCTCATAGGAGGTGTGAACATTAAAGTGATAGGAAGTGATTTCCTGGATCATCGTCAGTTCCGTTTGCAGCATTTGGTTCTCTGCTGCTTCTCTGTTCGCTTCTGCAATTTTGATTGCATTGCGGTAGAAAAATCCCTGAAATAGCGGCATGGAAACAGAAAATGTGCTGGTGAAATTGTATTTGTCGTGAAGCCCCATGTTGTAGTAGTCCTTGCCCAGATTGAAGTTGTAGTTAAATTGGGGAAGGAATTGTCTCTTTGCAGCTTTTAGACTTTGTTGCTTGGAGCGCAGGTTCGCCTCTGCTGCAAGAAGGTCGGGTCGATTTTGGTTTGCAATGGCAATCAGCGTTTCAACAGGCGGGATCATGTCTTCTTTGGGCAGTTTCGTCGGCAAATCCTGAGTCTTTAATTTTAGATTCGCAGGAATGCCCATGTCATTGAGCATGGTTGTATAAGCAGTTTCGACATTTTGCTGTTGAGAGGACCATGTCGTTTGATTCTGTAAAAGCTGCGTCTTCGCCTGAAGGACATCGGAGACATCGCGCACTCCCGTATCAAACCCCGTTTGGGCAGCTTCTAAAGTAAGCTGCGCAGTTTCCACATTCGCAATGTCGGCTACCAAAAGCTGTTTTTGGTAAAGGTAGTTGTAATAATCGGTCATGATTGTTTGGAGCAGCGACAAAATTGCATCGTTGTGCGTCCAATCGGCGTTGTACAGGGCTTGTCTTGCAGCCTCGGAAGTAGCGCGCAGCGTTCCAAAATCATAGATCAAATAGGAGATGGAGAGCTGGGGGCTCCAGTTGCTGTAGTATTGATCGATGACAGTAAGAGAGTTTTGAGTTGTTGTTCCCGTTGGGCTTGCAGGAGTTGTCGGAGGAGGGGTTTGTGCTGCCGTTGTCGGGATTAAATTTGTAGCTGCGTTTGCTGAGAAAAAACTGGGTTGTCTGTTGCGCGAATAGGAGAAATTACCGCTAGCTTCGGGGAAAAACTGGCTTTGCGATTGTCCATAGCTCGCAGCAGCAGACCTCGCTTGCGCCCAGGTGATTTTTGTCTGTTGGTTATTTCGCAGTGCGATATCGATGAGCTCTCCCAAGCTGTAGGGATCGTCTTGTCCATCGATGTCGGGAAGCTCATCACCAAGCGCCATCGGTTTAACGCTTTTGGGAGGGTGCCAAGGGTTAGCAGGGGAAGAGGAGGTGTAGCTCCACGGGTCTATCACGGCATTGTTCACATAACAGCCGCAGGTCAACATGAGCAAACAAGAAGTGGGAAGTATCCTTCGTAGCATTAATTGCGCCCATGGTTTTACAAATGGTAACTAAAAAAATTAATTACCATCTAAAGCGCAGTATATCCACCAGAGCTTTTAGGTCAAAAGCTCATTTGAGAGACGGAGATTTTATACCACAGGGCACCACCAGAGACGGGCCCCCTTCGCCCTCTCGGCTTTAAGTGCTTTTGACATAAAATTATTTACTATGAGCATAACCCATTAAGAATCAATTGCTTCATGTCGCAATAAGTGTTTCAAAAAAGTTTGTACATTTATTAATATTAGATTATTTGTTAAAAACTTCATTGCAATTGTGAAATAATTAAAAAATAGAGTGTTTATGACGATTAATAATATTGGTGTGCTGCTTTCCAGATTAAGTTCCTGTGAAGGGGTAGTCGTTCAACGTACTGCGGACTTTTTAGAAGCTCGCGACATAGGCCGCTGCGAGCTGGTCTGCAAACTTTGGAACGAGGCTTGCAACAATCAGGAGATTTGGATCCGGTTGTCCGTAAGAGAAGGCATTCCATTCGTAGAAGGTCAGGATCGCGATCGCAGAGCGGACTTTCAAGTTCTCTATCCGATGACTATCAGCGGAAAGAGGATCAGCCGGCTTTTGGGAGAAGTGGTTGGACAGATCCCTTGTATCAGCGAGGTGTTTTTCAGCATATTGAACACTCCGGATCCTTTCGAAGAAGGAAAATTATGTAAAGACAGTTTTGTGTTTGTTGTGGATCCTCATCTGATTAAGAGAACTGCCGGCGAGGGGACGCCGCTGGATTTGGACGCACAGGGAAATCTCATAGAGCTTCCTGCTGATCAGGTGCAGAACGGAAAAGAGCTCCTGATTCCTCATTCATTAAAAAATCTTAGGATGCTTTGTTCCCATCCCCTGGAAGGCAAGCAAAACATGCCCGTTTTCGCTCATTATTCTGAAGATGACATTTTCAACCAATGTGGTGCCAGCTCAAATAAAGTGAGCGTGCACTTCATGAGAAGATGTGTTGCAGATGAGAGTAGGAATATGACTTATGCTAATCAGGAAATACTTGTAACAGAAAGAGGATTTGACGTTACGCCTTTACGCGTAAGGGCTCTTTTTGACGCTGTGGAGATACTAGGATCTGGAATATGCCCCGATAGTCACAAACTACAGTACACTTATGCACGTTGTTCCGATATCGTTCGTTATGGTAGCTATGATTATCATGCTGCTATTGGGGGCTTCGCCCCTCGCTCCGGCGCGCGCGTCTGCGACGACGACTTCGGCGTTGACTGTGTCGGCGTCGTCCCGTGTGTGTCGGCGGAAGTTCTCCGGGACTTGGCACATGAACCATTGGGACTTGGGGAAGGCCATTGATTTTTTAATTCCCCTTGGGGCCGGCACCGCCGGTCTTGCAGAAAGGCACCAATAAAATGTTATAATCTAATATGTTTTAGGGATTTGAAACTTAATGTTTTTTAACAAAAAAAGGGGGTGGGTGAGAGTCAGATATAGTGAGAGGTGTATTGATCGATCAATGCCCGAATCATTGTTTGATAGTTTGTGTGGTATTTTTCAGCTTCACTCTTGAAAAAATCAATGCTCGATTTTGTGAGAGAAATAGTTATTTTTGCGGTCTCTTCCTTTAAAACGAGATCTTTAGGTTTAGGCAGGAAATCATCAACTATTTTAATTTTCCCGATTGGTCCTTTAGTATATTTAACTTTGCGTTTTTTCATATATTTTCCTCCCTTTTCACCAATATCCCGCACCAAACCCTTTCTGTTTGGAAAAACCGAAGTTGCATTTTTAGATTTTCTCTGTTTTATCAGACATTTATTCCACCAGTTTTTTTAATTTGGAGGAAGCTGAAGATACATGTTGTAATAATTTGCATAGCCCGTCCCTGGAGGAGCGATTTTTCGAACACCACGTGAAATCAATAGATCAGCAATTTTCTTATTGTTCATTGATACTGCAACTTGAAAAGGAGTTAATCCAGAGCTGTCTGCTGAATGTATATCAGCGCCTTTCTCGATAAAAAGTACTGCTGTCTCAGTTTCGTTACGGCGAAGTAGCATTTGAAGAAGGCGGTGACCGTTCGTTGTACCTTCATTAACATTTTGCCCCTCACTAATTAGCTTATCGCATAATGATTTTAGCTGTTCTCCCTGTAAATGCTTATGTTCTTTAGAACCTATAAGTTTTACTAGTGAGACCTGTTCTGCAATTTGTGATAAGTTTTTCATTTCTTGATGCACGGATGACTGGGCAAGCGATGCTCTCCAATGAAGTGCGGGTAATTTTTCAATCTTGGATTGCATGAGCGGTTCATTTGTAAGCAGTGGTGCTTGAATTTCTCCTTTTTCAACGAGGATTTCTAGGAAATCTCTTTCTTGTTCAGTAAAAGGGAACAGTCGTGCTAGAGCCTGTTTACATTCTTGGAGTTTGACTTCTTTCCAAGATCGATGGTCTTGCTCGCTCTTAGTATTACGCAGAACAGGGAGTAGCTGTTGTCGAAAATCGAGCTCATCGAACGAAAGGGATTCGGGCGAGATTTCTTGGGGTTTTTTAATTGAACTCATGCCGATGTAAAGAATAAAGGCTAGTCGTAACCGTTCCAAGCTGAACGGTGTCGTTGTTAATAAGTGATGGGTATCGAATAAATCGCGTGATGCATTCCGGTCAAATAAAGCAGTCAATTTTCCGGCTGCTAGCTCATGAAAATCAAGGATTCGGATTCCGTGTATTTGATGGTGACCAGTGACTTTTGAGGAGCATTTTTGAATATCCCAAAGTGGGATTCTGAACATAAAATTTAGGTCAACCTCCAGATTACCCTGATTTCCAAGGACACCTTGGTACTTCAGCTGCCATTTTCCACCTGCATGTTTTGTTGGAATACGACGTATCATGAGGTTCTCTCGTTGAAAAACAGCTTCCATGGCCTTCTCAACTGTGGGTCGTTCGCTCATCATTCCTACACGATCCGTCATTCCTATATAATTTAAGTCAATATCAACCGATAGGCGAGGAAGATCAAAGATAAAAAGGTTGAGAGCTGTACCTCCTTTTAACACTAACCGCTCTTGCAAGAAAGGATGGGTGTTAATTCCCTCAAGAATATTCATCAGATGCCAAACTTTTTCCAATATTTCCAGGCGAAAACCCGTGCAGCTTGATTCTCTAATGAGCAATTCTTTAGAAATTTTCATGAGGTTCTTCCCAAGTTCTCTGGAGTAATGATTTTGGAACGATAAGGTTCCATCTGGTAATAAGCTGGTTTGGTTCTTTATTATGACGATCTAAATAGTGGGGGCTTTTAGATTTAAATTCGTCAAAAGCTACTAGATCTTTTTCTGAAAGGCTGAGTGCTTCGCGATGTTGATCAAGAAAAAAGGCTACTCGAGCATAAGTGGTCGCGTTATTGAGAAGTTTTGCATAAGCCAGTACCTGCTCAAGATTGAGATATTCAATCGATTCCAAAGAACGCCAAATTTCCTCCCAGCTGTTGATCAAAGTAGGTCTATCAAGGATATCTACGAAAGTACGTTCCAAGGTTGTAACCCGAATCTTACACCCCTGATAAACTATAATTTCAACGCCGAAGTCTGGATTGCCTAAAGCTCCTTTAGGGATAGAGATACCTTTAAAAACAGAATTGCGAAAAATAAAAGGAGGCTTTAATTTTCTCTGTGTAAGATAGATAAAGTCAGTTCGTACAGAATGAAGTTTACCATGAAACCCTAAAGAAGTATGGTATGCCAAAATGGAATCAGGAGTCATTTTACTGGCGATGAGATAAGGGTCAATGTGATGAATTTTTGCATCTGAGCCTTTGGGAATTGTATAATAAAGACTTTTTCGAATCCGGACGATATGCCCTCGTCGGAGATGATATGCTAGCAGATTATCTAGAGTACTGCTGCTTTTTTCCATCCCAAGAGCGGTTCTAGCTTCTTCGATTGTAAAAATCTGATTATTAGTTAGAAAGGTTTCCATATTCATACTTGCAGATATTCTCCTTACCTACTAATAACCTTAGTGGTTGTGGAGATTTTCTTCAAGTGGGAATAAGCTAGACGGATTCAAAAAGCCGTTTTTTTTTTAGTTTTTCAATTTCCCGAGCTTTTTGGTCAGAAGCTCATTGACAACAGGGGGAGATGCCTTGCCTTTGCAGAGCTTCATCACCTGGCCGACGAGGTAATCGAAGGCTCTTGCTTTTCCGGCGTTATAGTCGGCGACCGATTGGGCGTTGGCAGCGAGCACTTCATCGACAAGAGGCTCGATCGCAGAGGTGTCTTGCATGGGGAGATAGTCGGGATTTTCCTTCACGATGAGTTCAGGGTCCTTGCCAGGGTTTGCAAACATGTCATCGGCAACGCTTTTAGCGATTTTGCCGGTGATCGTCCCTTTTTCAATCATTTGAACGAGTTTGCCGATATGGCTCGAGGAAATCCCAGAGTCTAGGAGGTTTTTGCCGGTGTCTTTAAATCTTCCTGTAAACTCGGCAGTGATCCAGTTGCAGACGTTTTTGGGGCTATTGCAGATCTTTAATGCTTCTTCAAAATAATCGGCGAGCCTCTTTTCGTTAATGAGGATGGTAGCTGATCCGATCGGGAGCAAGAGTTCCGTCACGTATCTCTTAAAGCGCTGGTGGGGAAGCTCAGGAAGTGTTGCTCTCACCGATTCGATGTAGCTTTCAGTCAAAACGATAGGAGGGAGATCGGGTTCCGGGAAGTAGCGATAGTCATCCGCTTCTTCTTTTTGCCGCATCAGGACCGTCTCTTTCTTTTCGACGTCGAAGCGGAAAGTTCCGGAGCTGATGATTTTAGATGGATCTTCATGTGGCTTTTCTGAATAGAGGCGGACTTGGCGGCGGATTTCCGATTCGATCGCCATTTCCATGTAGTTGAACGAATTGAGGTTTTTGATCTCAATTTTTTGGCGTAGTTTCTTATCTCCTTTGGGACGAACGGAGATGTTGACATCGATGCGCAGCGATCCTTCTTCCATGTTGCAGTCGGAAATATCGATGTATTGCAAGATCGCCTTGATCGCCATCGCGTAAGCGGAAGCCTCTTTGGGAGAATGCATGCAGGGCTCAGAGACGATTTCGATAAGGGGAACGCCGGCCCTATTGTAATCCACGCCTGCAAATGTGCTAAAGTGTTTGAGCATGCCCGCGTCGTCTTCTAAGTGGGCGTGGTGGATGGCAAAATGTTTTGAGTGGTCTCCCACTTCTGCAACGACATGGCCGCCGATAATGATGGGTTTATCGAACTGAGTGATTTGGAAGTTGCGCGGACTATCGGGGTAAAAATAGGATTTGCGGTCGAACTTTGAGAAAAGGGCCACTTGCGCTTGTACGGCGCAGCCAAATTGCACAGCTTTGTGCACAGCTTCTTTGTTGAGTACAGGTAGAGCTCCCGGCTGACCGGTGTCGACGACGCCGATATTAGTGTTTGGTTCGTCGCCAAAACGGTTGGGAGCTGAGCTAAAGATTTTCGATTTGGTATTGAGCTGAGCGTGGATTTCTAAACCAATGACCGGTTCCCAGTTTTCATAATTGATATGTGTCATACAGGACCTGCCTTGTCAAAGAGTGGGGGAACCCTACAGAAGTTAGTTGCTTTTTCAAAAGCATGGGCAAACTGAAACACTTTGCTATCTTGCATCTGAGGAGCGAGCAATTGGAGTCCAAGCGGCAGACCTTCATGACTGAATCCGCTAGGAATACTGATAGCAGGAAGGCCAGCTAGGTTCGCGGCAATGGTGAAGATGTCCTGCAGATACATTTGCAGAGGATCTCGGATCGCGCCAATTGGAAAGGTCGACATGGGAGATGTCGGCATGGCGATGATCTGACAGCTTTGGTAGGCCTTTTTGAATTGATCGATAATTAAAGTGCGCACTTTTTGCGCCTTTTTATAGAAGGCATCCTGATAACCCGATGAGAGTACATAAGTGCCGAGCAAGATCCGTTTTTTGACCTCAGGGCCAAAACCCTCCTGTTTGGAAAAATCGTAAACTTCTTCAAGCGTTGTGGCCCTTGCAGAGCGTTTTCCGTAGCGTATCCCATCAAATCTAGCGAGGTTGGTCGATGCCTCAGCTGTTGAGAGAATGTAATAGACTGCGATCGAATATTTAAGGAGGTCGAGATCGATATCTATGATCGTTGCACCCAGGCTTTTAAAAACTTCGAGCGCCTGTTTGAAGCTTTCTTTAGCGCCGTCCGTGAGTTGATCGAGAAAATGCCAGGGGACGCCGATTGTGCTGCCTTTGATCTCTCCATGCATTTTTTTGAGATATTCTTCCGGCGGCAGCGCGACGCTTGTCGAATCATGGGGGCAGTGGCGCCCAAGGACTTCCATCACCAAAGCTGTATCTGTCACGTTCGTTGTGAGAGGACCGATCTGGTCTAGCGAAGATCCAAAGGCCACAAGTCCGTAGCGCGACACTCTGCCGTAGGTGGGTTTATATCCGGTGATTCCACAAAAAGAAGCGGGTTGACGAATCGATCCGCCTGTGTCGCTTCCAAGGGCAATCGGGCAGAACCTGGCAGCTACAGCCGCTGCAGATCCTCCGGAGGATCCTCCGGGAGAGCATTTGAGGTCCCAGGGATTTTTTGTCAGTTGGTAAGCGGAGTTTTCTGTCGAGGAGCCCATTGCAAATTCATCGAGATTGGTTTTGCCGATCAGCAGGGCGTCTTCTTCTTCAAGAAGTTTTACCGCCGTTGCATCAAATACCGCTCTGTAGTTTTGCAGAAATTTGGAGGCGCAAGTTGTGAATTCGCCCTTGATGTGGATATTGTCTTTAATGGCAATGGGGACTCCGGCGAGCTTGCCGAGCGGTTTTCCCTCTTTTCTCTTTTGGTCGAGCAGTTTCGCTCGAGCCATCACACGTTCAGAGAGTACGGCAAGAAATGCTCCGACACTGGAGTCGTGCTCTGCGATGCGCTTTAGGGTGGATCCAGCAATTGCCTCGGCAGAGATCTCTCCCTTACAAAAAAGGTCACGTAGGGCGTGGGCAGGTAGTCGATGCATCTTGATTCTTATGGGTTGTTGAATTTGATGATAGGGGGAACGCGGACCATGCCGCCGACGTGGGCTGGCGCATTGGCGAGGAATTGATCCCTGGCAAGCAGCTCTCCCGTCTCATCTTCTCGCATGACATTTGTTAAAGTCTCTAGGACGATATTGCAGGGGGCGATCCCGTGGGTGTCCACTTCATTTAGCTGCTGAATATACTTAAGGATGCCGGAAATCTGGGAGTGCAAGGCTTTTTTCTCATCTTCTGTGCATTCAATGCGGCAAAGCTTTGCCAGCTTATTCATCTCGTCTTCGTTGAATTCTTCCATGACAGCTTCCCTTAAAAGGTGGTAATAATACACTGGATATCCCCAAAACTCAAGGCTATTTTTGGATGAAATTATTCTCTAGACTTATCATGTTCTTTTTTTTAAGATAGGATTTTAGAGGGAGGTGAAGATATCACCCCCTAATTTAATGGTTTTTAGGAGGATTGTAATGAAGTGTTTAAGTTGTCTCGCTTTTTTTCTTATTATTATCGGAGCTCTTAACTGGGGACTCTGGGGATTCTTTCAGTTTGATCTCGTTGCATGGCTTTGCGGCGGCAACACCACTTGGATGAGCCGTTTTATTTATGCAATTGTTGGCTTGGCCGGCGTTTGGTCGCTCCGATTGATCCCACGCTGCAAGCACATGTGCTGCGATACTGAGTCCTGCAATAAAGGAAAAGGCAGATAGGAAATATATTTTATTTTACATCTGAGTTGCCAGTTTCTGTGGAAGACGCCTATAGCTGGCATACGCGAAAAGGCGCACTTGAGCGCTCTATCCCACCTTGGACGAGCGTCGCCTTTTTATTTCCACCGGGAACTCCGGAGAAAGAAGGCTCTCAAGTGGGATTGCAATTGAAATGGGGCCCATTTTCTATGAAATGGGTCCTGGTTCATAAAAATTGCATCCCAGGTCGTGAGTTTACCGACGTTCAAATTCAAGGCCCTTTCCGCACCTACCAGCACCGCCACAGGTTTATTGAAAACGGCCCACTTTCATGCAAGCTTCAAGATGAAGTGTCTTACCAGTTTTTCCTCCCTTTTTTGAATCAAAAAATTGAAAAAGAATTATCCAGGGCCTTTTCTTGGCGTCATGCCATTCTTAAAGCCGATTTAAAAACGATGGACAGCTATCCCAGGTCATCTTTAAGGATTTTGCTGACAGGCAGTTCGGGCTTTATCGGTTCTAAACTGAAGACCTTTCTCGAGCTAGCCGGCCATGAAGTGATCAGACTTGTCCGCGACAGGGGTAAAATTGCAAATGATGCCATTTTTTGGGATCCCCTCCATGCGGAGATGAAAAGAGAGGATTTTGAGAATTTTGATGCAGTGATCCATCTAGCGGGAGCTGGGATCGCTAAAGGGAGATGGACAAAAAAAAGTAAGGACGAGCTTTTTTTAAGTAGATGCCGAGATACATGGGTGCTCTCCCAAATTTTGTGCCGCCTGTATAGACCTCCTAAAACCTTCATTTGCGCCTCCGCAATCGGTTTTTATGGGGATAGGGGAACAGAAATGCTCACAGAAGAGAGCAGCCAGGGAGTGGGATTTCTCGCAGATCTCTGCGGCCATCTTGAAAAAGCGACGGCTGCCATCGAAGAGCGTGGGGTGCGTGTCATCCATTCGCGATTTGGGGCCGTTCTTGGAGCTCATGGGGGGATGTTGCAGAAGATGCTGGGTCCCTTTCGATTGGGATTGGGAGGCAACATGGGCACGGGAGAACAGATGATCAGTTGGATCGGCATTGACGACATTTTGGGAGGCGTCTACCATTGCCTAATGAGAGAGCAGATTTCCGGGGCGGTAAATCTTGTAGCGCCGGAGCCGGTAACTCAGGCTGAGTTCGCGCGAATCCTTGCAAAAAAAGTGAAAAAGCCTGCTTTTTGCCATTTGCCCGCTTCTTTTCTAAAACTAGCGCTTGGAGAAATGGCCAAAGAGCTCATTCTTTCCAGCCAAAATGTAAAACCTAAAAAACTGATTGAGACCGGGTACGCTTTTCGCTATTCCGATTTGAAGACCGCGCTGGACTATGTGATGTGAGATGCTTTAAGCCGCAATTTCCTTCTCAAGCTTTTCGGCCATCTTATGGCAATAGCGAATTTTTTCCTCGTCGAGCCATGTTGGATCTGTATGGACGATCCCGTCTACGCTATCGAGGTACTCGCGAACAATGCGTACGAAATGGTTTCCCAAATCCTTGGCGATTTTTTGCATTTCATCGGCGTGTTTGAGGTAATCGATCTTCGCTTTTTGCTGAGCCTCAGGGATTTGAGCTTTATTCCCTTCCTTAATGAGAACGATTAGGTTTCCCACGTCTGAGCTGATCTTATGGTGCAGGTCTTTAAGCGCTTGTTTTCGCACGTCGATCCCTTTGGCCCGTTTTCTTCTCGGATGGTAGCTTTTCATTCTGCGTAAGCGCGGCGCCATAGTTCCTCCTTAATGACTCACCTTAACTCTATAGTTGTACGAATGGAGCATTGTTGTCAATTATTTTCTTTACACCGAAAGGGAGTCTTGCATAGTTTTTTATTGTATAATATCAAGTCGTATGAGAAGGTACCTATACCCAAGGTGCCTCAAAATTTGGGTATATTTATGATCTTCAATTGGGAAAATACTATGCTTCAAATCCTTATGATTTTCTTGCTTGCAACCTCAGTATCTCTTTTCGGAACAAGCGGAATGAACCACCTAGCGGGAAGCGTCTCTCCATCCACATCAAATGAGCAAGGTGATGATGACGCAGACGATACCGGGGAAGTCGATGAAGATATCATCATTACAGACGACGAAGACTCCGATGATGATGAGGGTGTCAACAACTAAGAAAGGACCGAGGCCCATCCTATACCGAAATTGTTTCAAAAATTAGGTCCCAGGCTGCAAGACAAGCTCCCGCAAGTGGGCCCCTATTTGAGAACATAGGGCCCACTTGCGGGAGCTTGTGTTGCAGCCTGGGACCCAATTTTTGAAACAATTTCGGTATAACTCTAAAAGGAAACCTGAAAAGTCAGCCAACCGCCGACTTTTCAGGTTTTTTTCATTTATACTCCAATCGGCCACAAACTTGGGTATAAGTTTTTTATTCTTGTGCTTTTTGTCTATACATTAACCGATTATTTCTAATATCTAATTTGTTTCACATTTAATTATTATCTTGAATAGTTAATTAATTATTTCTATTATTAAAACATGGGTCGGTAATTAATATTAATGTCGAGGCGAGGAGAAGGCAATGGCTGAAATCACTCAAAAAAGTCCGTGGCTGAGCATCTGGACGGAACCTAGAAAAACAATTCGCTCGATTATCAATACAGATCCAAAACGCGGATATCTCCTCCTTTGTGCCATCTATGGTCTGCCTTTAGCCTTTAATATTGTTCAAAGTTTTGCCCTCACATCTGCTATTCCTCTTTGGGCAATTGTTATCGGCTGTTTAGTTGTCTGCACATTTTTAGGGATGGTAGGGATCTCAATTTCTTCATGGCTTGTGCATTTTACCGGCAAGTGGATAGGCGGTAAGGGGAATTTTCTGACTATTCGCACAGCCGTCGCTTGGTCAAATGCCCCTAATATTGTCTCAATTCTCATGTGGGTCGTCCTCTTTGGTGTATTTGGGGCACGGGTACTAAATAAGAATTTTTCTGAAGGGCAATTTGTCGGCTATCAGGCGGGGACCCTTTTCCTTGTCATGCTGATAGAGTCGATCGTTTCGATTTGGGGACTAGTTATTCTTCTGAACGGATTAAAAGAAGTTCAGGGGTTTTCGATTTGGAAAGCGCTGCTTAATCTCGTGATCCCCTTTGTAATAGTGGTTGCAATCATTTGGATTGCAGCATGGGCATTTTCGGGGACAAGGGCAATATCATAATTAATAAATGAGGGATAGGAGAGGGATATGAACAAAAGTATATTCGGTGCGATTAAAGCTGTTGTGATCGCATCTGCAACAGGACTAATGATGTCTTTTAACCCACTTGTAGTGGGAAATGAAGTTGCTGCCGGCAAAACTGCGCCGCAGGCGCCAAAGATAGATACGAATTGGCAGGAGTTTCATTCTTCTGTTGGAAATTGCACGATGCACTTTCCAAAATATCCCGATCATCTCTCAGAGAAAATGCGTCTTCCGGAAGAGGGCTTTGATCTGAAATACGACGCCTATATCTCAGCGCTAGATCAAAAGACTGTGTTTCTTCTCCTCGTTGCGCAATATCCCGATTTCGTCGATGAAAGCTATGCCCGCATGAGTTTGGAAGGTTTTCTAAATGGGATTTTGACCCACAATCCTAATAATCAACTGATTTTCGCTGATCTTTCACTTGTTGGCGGACACGAGGCCCTTGATTTCTTCATTCGAACAGGCAGCGTGTACTTCAAAGGACGTGCGCTCATGGTTAAGAACAGTCTCTATCTCATGGCGATGGAGTGCGAAGTGCAGAACTATGATGAGACACATTACAACAAGTTTGTGGACTCATTCCAACTCTCTAAATAATTCCCATTCATAGATTAAGGAGGGGTCGATCTTCCCTCCTTTTCTTTTGTCACTTTCTTCGTCTTTTTAAAATGTGAACTCGAGCTTGCCTTGGACGTACGGAGCTCCGTTGTATTTAAAGTATTTGCCATGGTGATTTCCGTGGTCTTTGATGAGGATCCAGCCTCCAAAGTTCCAGCCCCCTCCAACGGAAGCGGAAAACTTTTCGCCGGTCTGATATTTGAGATCAAGCTCAAGGCCTGGGGAATAGATCTCGAAAATTCCATTTTTGTACCCCTCTTTGCCTCCATGGGCGCGCATGGGGAATCTGTAGGGTCTGCCAAACGTCGCTCCTTGGAGGGCTGTGGACCAGTGATTGTTAAACAGGTATTCAATCGAGATATTGACAGGGAAGATCCCGTTGAATTTCCAGTGTTTTCCTGATCTCCAGTCAATTCCTACGATGGGAAGGAGATAGCCGTTTTTAACCCCTACGTATCCCGCCCAACCAATATGCATGCCTATGGTGTCGGAAAAGTGATATCTGCCCCACATTAGGCCGTAATAAACACCGGTCTGCCCAAAATTGAACGACTCAGCGTCGACGGATACCCCCGTAGCCAAGATCCAGCGCCAGTCCTGAACAGATGTCGATACCCAGCCGAGAGAAGCATTGACGAAATGGTAGTCATCTCCATTAAATCTGGGATTTTTTGCCCAATCAAAATCGAGGAAGGAATACCCGACTTTCCAGCTTAGCGAATTGTCCGGCGTCAGATAGTGGGAGTAATACAGGAATGCATGAGCATCCATGTATTTTGCATGGGACCCTTTGACAGAACGGGTGTAAAACTTGGCAGGGCCGACGTCTCTAAATTCGCCGTCAAAATGCACGGGATGCTTTTTGCTCACGAAGCTGTAGTCGGTGATCAATTCATAAGATGTAGTGAGAAGAAAAAGAGGTGCCAGACCTAATATTTTGAGTTTCACTCGTGACTCCTGTCAGGTTTCATAATTAAGAGAGTGTATAAAGAAATGGCAGCTCCTGCAATCAAATAAATTGCAGAGAGTAGAGGAACTCTTGATTCAATGACGAAATAGGTCATGATGAGAGGTCCCAAAGCTCCAAATAGGCCTATGCATAAATTGATAGAAAGGGAAGCAGCGCTATATCTTACCTCTACGGGGAAAAGTCCGCAGACAAGCGCTGGCAGGTTGCTGAGATAGGCTGCAAGAAGCAGGGCGAGAATTCCCTGGCCTAGATAAATGCACCACAATATTTTCAAATTGATCAAAAAAAAGACGGGAAATGCAGCCATGATCAACCCATAGGTAGCCCAAATCGCCAGACGTTTGCATCCTACGGAAATGGAGATTTTTCCCATAATGGGAGTAAAAATGAGCAAAGTGACAATGGTGAATAGGCTCACGTGGAAAGAATCTACAAAGGAAAGGCCGATCACATCTCTTAAATAAGTGGGTGAGAAAATAATAATCAAATTGAATCCCACTGTGTCGAGGAGAACAATCCCTATTCCCTGCAGGATTACTTTTTTATATTTGTGAAGGGCGGTAAAGATCGGTTCTTTAACTAAGTACCCAAATTCTTTTGCCTTTTGAAAATAGGGGGTCTCGCGAAGGAGTTTGCGGAGAAAAATACTAAAGATTCCAACCACGCCTCCGACGAAGAAGGGAAGGCGCCAACCCCAGTCCTGCAGCTGCTCTAAAGTGAGTTTTGTATTGAGAAGGTATATTTCTGCTCCAGCTACGAGCATTCCCAAAAAGATGCCAAAATAACTCCAGCTTCCTACGTATCCCTTCGTTTTGTTAGATGCGGATTCGATAAGATAGACGAGGGAGCCCGGGAATTCTCCTCCAAGCGAAAACCCCTGGAATAAAAGAATCAGGGCGAGGCCGATTGTCGCGCTGATGCCGATCTTGTCATAAGTGGGTAAAATGGCGATTAAAAAGATGGGAATTGTCATCATGACAATTGTTTTTACAAGAGCGGATTTTCTTCCCGTTTTATCACCAATATAACCAAATACTAAACCGCCGAGCGGTCTTGCTATAGCTGCGATCACGAAGATCAGGGCAAAATAGAGGAGGGGAGAGGAGTTTTTTGGAAGAAATGTCGTAGTAATGAGCGGAGCCATCAGAGCGACGAGAGTGAAATCAAACCACTCCAGGGCATTACCGATAATGGTTGCCGTCACAATGAACTGTTGCTTGGAAGAAAATTTGTGTTTTTTCATTAGATCTCTTGCATATACCCGACTTGCTGGGAAAAAATCAATGAAGCTTTTTGCCGCCGATCATGCGCAGCAGTTCTTCTTCGCGCTCTAAGTTGGAGAGTTGTTTGATCTGAGTCAGTGTGCGCCCGCCTGTTTCGAGCTTTTGGACGCCGAAATGTTCGTCGGAGAGGGATGCTACCTGAGAGAAGTGGGTGATGCAGATGACCTGGCGGCATTTGCCTAATTCTTTGAGCTTTTCACCGATGATGGCGGCGGTCCTGCCTCCGACGTTTGCATCGATCTCATCGAAAATCAGCGTGGGTGTATTGTTCTTTTCTGCAAGTGCGATCTTGATAGCAAAAAGCAGGCGAGAGAGTTCGCCGCCGCTGGAGTGTTCTTTAACTTGGCCTTTTTGTTCGCCGACATTGGCCCTCAGCCAAAATTGAACGGCGTCATCGCCGGTACTGCTGCGGTTTTGAGAGAGGATCTCGATGGTTACTTCAGCGCCGTTCATATTGAGATCTTGCAGCTGCGATGTCAGTGTCTTTTGGAGATTTGCTGCGACTTTTTTTCGTTTTTGGGTAAGCCTGTTAGCTAGCCTGTCGGTTTCTTCTTTTGCATTTTTAAGAGATAACTTGGTTGCCCCTATTTCTTCTGAAAGATTCTCCAGCCTTGCAAGCTCTGCTTCGATTTTTTTTTGGTATGCTTCGATCTCTTCAAAATTCTGTCCATATTTGCGTTTAAGCCGTGAGATAGCGCTTAGGCGGTCTTCGAGATATTGGAAGGAGCCTCTATCGCTATCGATGCTTTGCGAATAGGATTGCAGAAAGCGGAGGGTTTCATTTAAGGCGATATGCGACTCATGCAAAAGAGCTGAGGCGTCAGAGAGGGTTTTATCTAGAGGGACCAGGCAGTCGCAGGTCTTGATGAATTTTGAGACCTGGGTGAGGACACTGGACGGGGACTCAGAGAGACCTTGGATGATCATCTCGATCTTTTCAGTGAACTCTTGAGAAGAGCTGAGCTTTTGATATTTTTCAAAGACAGCTTCCTCTTCCCCCTGTTTGAGAGAGACAGCTTGGATCTCATCCAGCTGGTAGCGCCAGGTGTCTTCATCTCGAACGCGGTGTGATTCTAGTTGCTCAAGCTCGTCCAATCGTTTTTTATGGATGAGCTCCGCGCCCCAAGCGGTTTGAAATTCTTTGCGCTCTACTTCAAGGCTTCCGAAGAGATCAAGGAAAGCGCGCTGGGATTCGGATGTGCGCAGCGCCTGATGCGCGTGCTGTCCGATCATGTCGATCAGTTCCTCTCCTATTTTTTGCAGAAGAGGTAGAGGGGCCATGCGGCATCCGACAAAAGCCCGGTTTTTTCCCTCTTTGGAAATTTCCCTGCGGATAACGAGATCATCGCCGGGCTCCGGGCATAATCCCGATTCATCGAGGATACTCTTTACGTTGGGGAGGAGGTCGATATCAAAACAGATCTCGATAAAGGCTTTTTCGCACCCTTTGCGGATCAAACTGCTATCGGCCCTGCCTCCAAGGGCAAGGCCTATTGCTTCAATGAGTGCAGTTTTACCGGCTCCTGTTTCTCCGGTGACGGCATTGAAGGAGGGTCCAAAATGGATTTCACAAGTGTCGACGAGGACGAGATTATTCAAGATCAGGCGTTTGATCACTTGAGAATCTCCTCTTTCGTTTTGAAATGGAGTTTAGCAGTTTGTTCTAAAATCTCGGGGCCGAATTTTTTCACGAGCTCTTTTCCTATCTTTACAACTTGCGCAGAAGCCCCTTTAGGGATTTCGATCTCAAATTGTTTGCTCAAAGCTTCGAGCCCCTCTAAGAAAGCGGCCCTTGCCAGGATCGATGCGGCAGCTACGACGGGATCGGATTCTGCTTTATGGCGCTGGGTGAGGGAGACGGTTAATTTTTTCTGTTTAAGAGCGTTTTGAACGACATGCTCACTTGCAAACTGGTCGATGATGACCTCAGTGCAACCGGTCTTAGTGACAAGTTCTGAAATTGCTGTTGCATGGCCCCATCCGAGGAGCTTGTTTAAGTTCTGAAAGTTCGCGTAGAGCTCGTTGTATTTTTTCGGCGAGATGAAGATGATCGAGTAGGGACACACTTTTTTAATTTTTGCGCTCAAAGTGCGGATAACGCTATCTGTGATCTGTTTACTGTCCCGGACGCCGATTGCTAAAAGTTCTTTGATTTTAGCTTCGTCAGCCTGGACGCCTGCGACGCATAAGGGACCAAAAAAATCCCCTTTTCCCGATTCGTCGATACCGATGCGGGGTGTCATGTTTACTTGCGTTTCGGGATAGGAGAATGCGATCGATTTCAGGATCTCGGGCTCAAGGTAAAACTCAATAAAGTCGTTCATGTCTTTGCCTTGAACGGTGAGCTTGCCGGATGTGTAGAGGGTGCAAGAAACTCCTTTTTTCTGAGCTGAGAATAGCGTATAGGCAGGCTTTGTGATCACAAATCCCTGTTCGATCAAATCTTGATGGAGTTGATCGGAGAGCTCAAGGCTAATGGTAGTGACAAAACAGGAAGTTTTTTGCGGCGGCATTGAAGATTTTAGTGTTTTTATTCAAAGTTCAGATTTTTACATTGATTTCGAAAAAAAACAAGATTAGATTTGGAATTTGGACGGTTTTTTTAAGCAGACTAATCATATGGGAAATTTGAAAAATTTTCTCTCTGTGGTTTCCCGAATCTGTGGTAAAATTCGCCAGATAGAATAAAGGACCCTTAAGTCCACTACTTGAGTATTTCATCGGAGGAATATGAGTGAAGAATTGAAACGCGTAGGAGATTTTTTTAGAGCGAAGCGCAAAGAGCTTAACCTTTCTTTAAAAGAAGTGGAAAATTCGACCTCGATCCGCTCAAGTTATCTCGAAGCGATTGAAGAGGGGCAGATCAATGAATACATTTCAGGTGTTTATGCTCTTGGGTTCATGAAGCAATATGCTCAGTTTTTAGGACTGGATATTGAAAGCATGATCCGCGACAACCCGGCGACTTTTCGCATGGCTGCAGAAAAACACGAGTTCAACTATGGAATTGGAACTTTGGAAGTTCGCGGGAGTATGGGCGGTGGTGTGAAGTGGCTGCCCAACCTGGTGTGGGCAGGCGCCGCAGCTTTAGTCCTTGTGGCCGCTTGGTATTTAGCAAAGTTCTTGGGAATTCTTTAACCTTAAATAAAGGCATATGTCAGCAGAGCAGTTTACCAATCGATTGATTAAAGAAAAATCTCCCTATCTTCTTCAGCATTCTCATAATCCTGTCGATTGGTATCCCTGGGGAACTGAAGCTTTTGAGCTCGCCAAAAAATTGGACAAGCCTATTTTTCTATCTGTTGGTTATGCAACGTGCCATTGGTGCCATGTCATGGAAAGGGAATCTTTTCAGAATCCCGAGGTCGCCAAATTGATGAACGATACCTTTATCAATATCAAGGTCGATAGAGAGGAGTTGCCCCAAGTTGACAGTATCTATATGGAGTTTGCCCAGGCTTTGATGTCATCGGCCGGCGGTTGGCCTCTTAACCTCGTTCTAACTCCTGATTTGAAGCCCTTTTTTGCAGTGACTTATCTTCCGCCTGCAAACCGGAGGGGGCTCATCGGAATAGGACAGTTTATTCAGCATATCAAAGAGCTATGGGTGAGCGAGGATCGAAAGCTCGTCATCGATCAGGCGGACAAGATTGTCGAAATTTTTGAGCGCGCTTCCAAGATCGCCGGCGACTCTTTGCCGACAGAGCAAAATATCGGGGCTGCTGCAATGATGATCTATGAATTGATGGATCCCGTGCATGGAGGATTGAAGGGAGAGCCCAAATTTCCTATGGGCTATCAGTCTCTTTTTCTCATGGAATTTGCAAAAGCTAAGGCAGATAGCAGAGCGCTCTTTTGCGTAGAACTGACGCTGGATAAGATGCTTCGCGGCGGACTCTTTGATCAATTAGGGGGTGGTTTTTCCAGATATTCTGTCGATGAGCGCTGGCTCATTCCCCATTTTGAAAAAATGCTTTACGATAATGCCATTTTGGCAAGCACATATCTCTCTGCCTGGAAGTACACTCATAAAGAGGGCTACAAGACCGCATGTGTTCAGACATTGGACTATATTTTAGCTGAAATGACCCATCCCCAAGGGGGATTTTATTCGGCTGAGGATGCAGATTCAGAAGGGCGCGAGGGGATGTATTACACCTGGGATGAGAAAGAAGTACGCGAGGCTCTTGAGCCCTATGAGGCTGAGATTTTTTGCAAATATTATGGGGTTTCTCAAAATGGAAATTTTGAGGGTAGGAATGTTTTGCATATTGCGATGCCAATTGTCGAGTTTGCTGAAATGCAGGGCCGCCCCGCTAGTGAAATAGAGGAGATCCTATCAAAAGCCAAGTCAAAATTAATTGAGAAGCGTAAAAGCCGTCAGCGCCCTTTTAAAGATGATAAAATCCTGGTCTCTTGGAATGGTCTGATGATAGATAGCCTGGTGAGAGCTGCTGTTCCTTTAAGGACGCCTATTTATAAAGATGCGGCCGTTAAATCTGCCAATTTCATCAAAGATAATCTCTGGAAGGAGGGACATCTTCTCAGGAGATGGCGGGACAATGAGGCGCGTTTCCCAGGGGGATTAGACGACTATGCCTTTTTAATTAAGGGGCTGATCAGCCTTTTTGAGGAGGGCTGCGGCTCAGAGTGGCTTAAAATGGCAACCCTGCTGGCAGATGTCCTAAAGCGCGAGTTTAAAGCGGATGGGGGAGCCTTCTATTACAGCCTGGAAGATCCAACACTCCTTATAAGACGGTGTGAATATTATGACGGCGCAGAACCCTCCGGTAACGCCGTCCACTGTGAAAATTTGCTTAGGCTTCATCAATTGACACTGGACGAGAACTATTTGACCCAGGCAGAAGATGTTTTGAAAGCGGCCAAGCACTTCATGGAGGCCTACCCACCGGGCGCTTGTTACCATTTTCTCGCTTTGAGCAGATATTTCGACATCAAAGCTAAAACAATTGTCATTGCGCTAAATAATGAGCAAAGTTTGAAAAATGAGATCCATGAGGCCATAAGTTCTCGTTTTATCCCGCATGCAGCAATCATCTGGAAACAGAGCGGAGATACACTTCTGCCATCTTTAATTCCTTCCCTGGTTGATAAAAATCCAGTGGGCGGACAGACTGCAATTTATATTTGTAGTCAGAATGAGTGCTCCGCTCCGGTTGTAGAAAAAGGGCAAATTTTCAATGTTTTAGAGGGAATAGCATGAAATACATAGGCGATTATCTGATCATCCGGGAGCTTGGCAAAGGATCGATGGGCGATACTTTTTTAGCAGAGCATCGTTTTTTAAAGCGCCTTTTTATCCTCAAGGTGCTTCCTCCTGAACTCTCTAATGATCCGAGCTTTGTCGCAAGGTTTGAAAAAGAAGCGGCAGCTCTTTCTAAACTCGAACATCCCCATATCGCAAAAATTCACAATGCATCCAATGCAGATGGCGTGTATTTCCTTACATCGGAGCCAATTCTCGATACGAGCAATCATTCGATGAATCTGGGTAGTTTGCTTGTCAAAAGACAATACACGCTCGCTGAAGAAGATGTTTTGAGAATTGCCCGCCAGTTAGCTTCGGCCCTTGATTTTGCCCACGAGGCGCTATTATTCGGCGAACCCATTTCCCATGGATGCATCAAACTGAATAATATTGCCGTGAAAGAATCACAAGATGGGTTGCAAGTATTTCTTACCGATTTTGGCTTGACACGCGTGATCGATCCGATTGCAGCGCTTGGCCGGACCTATCACAGTGCAGCCATCGCCCTTGGTTCAAAGATTGGGTTCATCACTCAAAAAGAAGGAGCAGACAAGTACACCCCAGGCCCTTGGGATGTCCAGGCAGCGACCGAGGTCCATCGCTCTTTCTATCAAAATTTTCTCTTCTTGGCGCCGGAACAAAAAATTGTGTCCCATCCAAAAGCCAATTCGATTAAGTCGGACGTTTACGCTTTTGGAGTTCTGCTCTATTATTTGCTCACAGGGGAGTTTCCTGAAGGGTACTTTGAGCTGCCGTCGAAAAAAATCCCTGATTTAAGATGGAACTGGGATCTTTTCATCTGTAGAGCTCTGCAGACAGACCCCATGAAACGCCCTGAGAATTTATGTGCGCGGATCGAAGAGCTGATCGCCTGCACAACGCAAACGTCTCCAAGATCTCAACTGCAGAAACTAAGAAACATCTCAGAGGAAAGCGGAAAACCGAAGCTAGCAGCTTCGTTGCCTTCTCTTCAAATCAAGCCTAAGCTCTTGCCGGGAGAGATCGTGCGCCCTACTTTTGATGCCGATCCCGGAGCGATTTTTCAAATCGACACCACTGTCGCTCCTTATCGTCCTGAGCGTTCAGAAGACAAAGAAATCGAGCCCATGTTAGCTGAAATGGCAGTCATCCCAGCCGGGACTTACTTGCGGGGAAGCAATCATGGCGGAAGAGATGAAATGCCGCGCCACAGCGTTCACCTGAACGCATTTGCAATTGATGTCCACCCTGTCACCAATGAACAGTTTGTTCTCTTCTTAGAGGCCATGGGAGGGGAGAAAGATGTCAACAATAGCGATATCATTCGATTAAAAGAATCGCGCATCAAACGCAGCGGCGGAAAGCTCAACATTGAATCGGGATATGCGAGACATCCCGTTGTCGGCGTCACTTGGTATGGAGCCGTAGCTTATGCAAAATGGGTAGGCAAACGCCTTCCAACCGAGGCAGAATGGGAAGTCGCTTCTTATGGAGGAAGAGAGGATTTTATCTTTCCAATAGGAAATGAGATTGATCGCGGCGACGCTAATTTTTTCAGTTCTGATACGACACCTGTCACTAGCTATTCTCCGAACGGCTACGGTCTCTACGATATGGCAGGCAATGTTTACGAGTGGTGCCAGGATTGGTATGACTATCACTACTACGATGCTTCCGTTCAAGAGCCGGACAACCCCAAGGGACCCGCGCAAGGGGTCTACAGGGTTTTGCGCGGCGGCTGTTGGAAGAGCTCAAAAGAAGATTTGCGCTGCGCGCATCGCCACCGCAATAACCCAGGGTTAATGAACGGAGCCTATGGATTCCGCTGTGCAGCAGATGTCGTAATTCAAGAGACTAATGACAAATAAAAAAAACGGTGCCTCTAGTGTCGTCCAATTGAAAAGAGCGACGTTCAAGAGAATTCTTGGCGTTTTTGATCTTTTTACTATTGGCTATGCAGACCTGGGATCGTCCATTTATTACGCCCTTGGAGTGACCGCGCTTTTTGCCTTAGGGGCAACGCCGATAGCTCTTGCCCTAGCCGGACTTGTCTTTATTTGCACGGCACTGACCTATGCGGAAATGACCTCCATCGTGCACGAGTCGGGAGGGTCGGCAAGTTTTGCAAGGCACGCCTTCAACGATTTGATCTCCTTTATTGCCGGTTGGGGGCTTCTTTTAGATTACATTGTGACAATTGCGATTTCAGCATTTGCAGTTGGCCCTTATTTGTCCTACTTTTTTGCAGATTTGTCCCGTACTCCTGTTCAGATTGTTTTTACCCTAACACTTATCATGCTGCTATTCATTATGAACGTCATTGGGGTCAAACAATCGACGCGCATTAGCTTAGTACTTACAACCTTCACCATCCTCGTGCAAGCCGTCATTATCGCAATCGGCATGGCCACAATCTTTGATTTTCATCATGTCGTCGACCACATTAGAATTAACGTACCCAATGTTGATTGGTCTCCTTCCTGGGGGGATTTTTCTAAAGGGGTGGCGATGGCGATGGTCGCCTATACCGGAATCGAATCGATCGCGCAGCTCGCAGGCGAAGCTAATCGCCCTGTAAAAACTGTTCCAAGAGCAATTGTTTTAACAATGGTCACTCTCCTTGTGCTCTATTTAGGAATTTCTGTCATCGCCCTATCCGCTGTATCTCCGCTTGATCTCGGCACTAAATTCCTCTTGAATCCGATCGCAGCGATTGTGGACGGGCTGCCCTTTGGAAGCCAAATTCTATCTCCTCTGGTTGCCGTTTTGGCGGCCGTCGTTTTAGGTGTTGCTGCTAATTCCGGAATGATTGGGGCATCCAGGCTCTCTTTCAATATGGGAGAGTACTATCAGCTTCCCCGTTTTTTCTATATGATCCATCCTAGATTTCGAACTCCTATCGTCTCCTTGGCAGTGTTTGCAATTGGCGCCGCATTTGTCGTCCTTGCAAGTCGCGGAAAAATGGACTTTTTAGCCGACCTTTACAATTTTGGAGCGATGCTGGCCTTTCTCTCTGCCCATCTTTCATTAATTGTGCTCAGGATCAAAAATCCAAAAATGAAACGGCCTTTTAGATCGCCGCTCAATATTCCTTTTGGAAAATATTCCATTCCTCTGACGGCGATCGTCGGAGCCTTGGCAACACTGAGCGTCTGGTTCCTTGTCGTCTTTACAAAACCTGCGGGTAGATATTTGGGATTTGCCTGGATGACCTTTGGACTGCTCATGTATTTCTTTTACCGTAAGAAGCGCAAGCTGAGGGCGATGGGCAGTCTTGAGATTGAAGAGATCAAGATCCCTGGGTATCGGCCCATGAAAATTAAGAGCATCCTGGTCCCAACTCGAGGGGGGATGCAAACCGAGACCGTCCAGATGGCCTGCGAGATCGCTAAACTGCACGGTGCCCACGTCACAGCTCTTCAAGTTTTAGAAATTCCTACATCTCTTCCTCTGGATATCGATGTCCCACACAGAATGGTTTTAGCTGAGGCTGTCCTCAAAAGGGCTGAGGCGATAGCAAGAGAGATGGGAGTTGAAATCGATCTTCAGATCATCAGGTCCAGATCTCTTCCCGATACAATCCTGGATGTGGCTACAAAAGGAGAATACGATCTCATCGTGCTTGGCGCCCTGAAATCGATCCGGGATCCCAAGACAAAGGGGATAGGCTCTATCACAGAAAAGGTCATGCGAGCAGCACCTTGCAAAGTCTGGGTCTGCGGCAGCGATTCAGAAGACCCTCGTTCTCTCAAAACTCTTTTGACCTAGTACCTAGTTGATAAATTTTTTACCGTTTGGGCTTTTACGCCAGCCCAAACGGCAAAAACTTTGTCAACTAGGCACTGGTCAAATACTCATCCTTACTGTATCCTCTTCCCGTAGTTTTTTTCAGAAATTTACAGAATGAGATGCTATTTGGTTAAATAGCCCTCTTCGGATTTATACTGCAATAGACCGTTTTTTGAGTCCCGTTCGATATTATACCCATTAGATCTACAAGAAAGATGGATTAGATACCGAAACTATCTTTGATTCATCCTCTTATTAAAAATAAATGTTAGAGTATTTGAGATATTATGACTATTAATTCAATCTTAAATCAATTGGAATCGATTCAGCAAAAATTGCGCGTATCTTGTATGACAAGAGGAATGGGCAAAAGCCTTCACAAGATATTTCAGCAGGCCATGCAAATGAGAATTTCCGACGAAGATAAGGCTGAAATTTTCTGTAGATGGACCCATCAGCATAAAATGAAGGATTTAAATGAGGTTTTTGAAATCCTGTCAAAATATACATCGGTTGATGTTTTCACTTCAGATACATGGCTGGATGAGTCGACGACACATACAAAGAAAAAACAATGCATCGAGCCTAAAACAGTCCCGCACCACACATTTCCTCCACTTATAATTAATATTAGCCCAAATCAGGTTATAGAGCACCTTCCTGAGCCTGAAAAAAAAGTGACTTCCTTCCGGGGAAAAATTGATCCTGAAATTGCAAAAATGACAGCTCATATTTTGAAATCCGATGGCTTTGTGAGAGAGGGGGCAAGAGATTCGAATTATGAGCTCCGAAACAATCAGACGGTAGCCGAAGTTCAAGGGAGCTCTGCTTTTTGTAAAATGGTCCTTCAATATGCAGAGCAAACGCCTTCAATTCTGTCTCCTTCTAATCTAAGGAGTCAGCGCCATGTCAATAAAACTCTCTGCGACACGTTAATATTCAAAAGGATTGGGCACGTTTTTAATCAGAGCAAGATCCTCAATGTTGGCAATAAGATCGTATCCATGGAAGGTTTTAGTGAAACGTTTGGGGCCACGATGCTGAGAGATATGTTTGATCAATTCGCATCCCTTCGCATCGATCTTGTCAGCAAGGAGATGCACGATTCGATCAATGAATCATTATCAAAGGCGATTTGGCATGATAATCTTACTGAAACCAAGCTGAGTGAGATTCATGGGCTGATTCACGATCCTTCCTACTCCTATCCTGTGTGCATCGGTTCAGGTTATGTGTGGCATTCGACCTGGGCGATCTTTTTTTGCACTAAATACGGCGATTTTTTGTTTTATTGCAATCGGGGAGCTGGTTGTGCAGGAAAGCCAGGGGTCACTATTTTAAAAATTAATAACAAAAAAAATATCACCCATGAGCTTCTCAAGAAGATCGCATCCAGATTAACAGTGACAGGCGCAGAATATGCAAATCTAGAAAAAATACAAATCGATCTATGGGCAGAACGCATCGATTACATCCCGATGAAAGCTCAAAAAGTCGGAAATTGCGTCTATGCGAGCGAAAAAGCCAAGATTTTCTCCCTCTTGCTAATTGATGTTGCTAGAAAGCACTTTGAAAAGAACATTGAGCTCACTAAAAGGCAATGGCCAACCCCTTTTTCCTCGAGCATGGTCCAAAATGCAAAACAGATTTACAAGGAATTTAGCAAATTCGACAAAGAAGCCGTTTTGGAGGATTTTCTACAAAGTCTTGAGGGACTCAATTTAAATAGCATCTCTGACGATGATGACAAATATTCAAAAGCCCATCTCACTGTCGCGGCTTGTATTAAAGACTGGGCCTTGAAGCGTTTAGAGAAAAATAAAATAAATCCAGAACTGCTCAATAGAGCAGTGAACTTAATTAATTCAACAGTTTAATAAAAAACAGAATTGTTATGTCAATAGATTCAATAGTAAACCGATTGGCTAATGTTCAACAAAGGCTGCATCAAGCACCTCTTACAAGAACAAGAAACATCAGCGATACCCTAGACAACCTATTTACCGAGTCGATGCGAGCTGAGATTTCTTCCCGCGATAGGGAGGAGATCTCCAGCAGATGGACATCTGACTATAAAATAGAAGATATAAATCATGTTTTCCAGGTATTGCTTCCCTATTGCACAGCACAGACAAAGGCTTGGCATTCAGGTGCGGACAATTGGGAGAATGAAGACAAGGAAACGACCACCCCAAAAAGGCATTGCCCCGCTGGCAAATCTTCGCGCGCTTTTTTCGTTGAGCCGCGCAAAATCACCTTGCGAATTTTTAATTCAAAAAAACAGTGCGCTGAGGTCGAGGCTGCAAGCGCAGTGACAAGCGACCCGCACAAAATCAAGCTGCGGCTTTCTAATCCAAAAAAACAGTGCGCTCAAACGGAACCGTTAAAGGACATAATGAATGTTCCCCGTGATACGCCCTCTGTTCCAAAGGGAGCTCGTTCCACGATGAAACCAATGAATTTCTATACCCAGTATCCGCCTAACATCACTGTGCGCCGTATTGTGAGAATTGATCCTGAAGTGGCAAAAAAAACGGCAGAGATTTTAAGAACGGACGGATTCAAGAGGGAAGAGAAAAGGGATTTAAATTACGAATTGATGAAAAATCTGACGATTGCCGAAGCTCAAGGCAGCTCTTCATTTTGCAATAAGATCGTTGAACATGCCATACAAACACCATCGGTTTTATCCCCTTCTTATTTAAGAACTCAGGAGCTTGTTAATAGAGAACTTAGCTTGGAATTAAGGTATAAAAGGCTCGGGCATGCCTTTTCTCTAAAAGGAATGGTCGCATTGCCCAATAATAAGCAGGCATGTCTTGAAGGTGCCAGCGAATCGTTTGTCCTTGCGATGCTAAGAGATACATTCGATAAGTTCGCTGATGTCAGGAAAGATATCGTCTCTCGTGAGATGAGCCATGCGATCAGTGAATCGCTCTCAAAAGCCCTATGGCATGACAATGCTACAGATGAAAAAATAAATGAGGTCCACGGGCTTATTCACAACCGTAGCTACCCTTATCCTGTGTGTGTCGGTTCTGGTTACGTGTGGCATTCGACACAAGTGCTTTTCTTTAGTAGTCAAGGTGAAGATTTTCTAGCCTATTGCAACCGAGGAGAGGGCTGCAATCAAGCATCGGGGATTCTTATTTATAAAATTGAGCACAAAAATAAGATCACCCCTGAATTTCTTAAACGAATAACATCGAGATTGTCGGTTCAACAAACAGAATATACAACTCTAGAAAAAATAAAAGAAGAATTGGGAGCTACTCATTTTATATATCAAGGAATGAAAGAACAAAAATCCGGCAATTGCGTCTATGCAAGTGCGAAGGCCTCAATTTTTGCTTTATTTCTGGTAGCAGCCTCTAGAAAAACATCAAGAATGCCCATTTTGTCCAGTTTGGATATTGTGAAAAATGCAAGGCAGCTCTACAAGGAATTCACTAAGTTCGACAAGGAAATTGTTTTAGATGATTTTCTGATCGATATTGAGGATGCCAATAGACTCTCCGCAGGGGACCACACAAGCTACTTGCAAGGACTGAACACTGTGGCTATCAGCATTAGAAATTGGGCCATGGCAAATAAGGGACGAAACAAAGTTGATGAAGACCTGTTGGGAAAAACGCTAAGGCTCCTTAGTAAGTAAAGGAATGCGGTCTTATGGGAAGAGAAAACCTCTTTCCACTTAGAGGCATTAGTATGGCACTAGGTAGCATGAGGGCACCTGCAAGCAAAGGGGTAGCGTGAGTGGATGCAGATCGGTTCCGAGGGAGATGTTACTAGGCCGTCATGAGGGGGTAGGGGGATCTTGAAAATGAAATGGGCACTCTGTGAAGAGTGCCCATCGATATAAAGAGAACGGATTTCTATTTCTTATAGGTTATCTGATCGGGGGTCATTCGCTATATTCATATAAGGAGGTAGTGAAATTTCTGTTTTTAACCAATCAAAACCGTAGGAAGAAAGCCACTCACGAAAAAATTTGTGAAGAGAACCTTCATTCTTTTGGGATATTTCGTTAACTATTGTAATATTTTCGAGAACAGTATCTTTTGATCTTATAATTGCATTTTGATTTTTCTTTAGAAAGTTTTCTATTTTAGATTTAACCTCTGAAAGACTGCCTGATATGGCTTGACATGCAGCATGTTTGTTAGTACGACCGAAATTTTTCTGCGTTAAATCATTTATAGTTACAAAAGACATAAAATGCTCCTGTTTTTATTGTCATGCAAGCTAATTATATCATTAAATATAATTAAATTGTAACCTTTTGTTTTCTTTTAGAATCTGTAATGGAACATGTTTATCCTGTAATACTTACGAGTTAAGCAAATTTGAGGAGTTTTTGGAGTGCTTGTCGGGGGAGAGTGCTTAACCTCCTTAAGAACTTCCACTAAAAGACTGTAAGTGAGTCACTTATGATGATAGCGCTACTTCATGGGAAGGAACCGCCTTGCAAACCCCAGCGGTCCAGCCCGTCCATAGGATTTGGAGACCAATTTACCCCCTTCCGTGCTTTAAAAAGCTCTTAAAGGCTTACTTAACAAGCAAATGACAGGCAACTTTATGGCCGGGGGAGACCTCCGTCCACTCGGGGGAGGTAGTATGGCATTTAGCCATGGCATGAGGACACCTCGAAGCAAAGGGGCATCCCTTTGGAGGTGTCATGGCGCTGGGGATCTCTCCGATGAGGATCGGGCGCTTGCGCTCTCTTTCTAGTTTTGGGTCGGGGATGGGGATTGAGGAGAGAAGGGCCTGAGTGTAGGGATGCTGAGGGTTGGCATAAAGCTCTTCTGCAGGAGCGATCTCGACGATGTTCCCAAGATACATGACGGCAACTCGATCGGAAATATATTTGACGACGCCTAGATCGTGGGCGATGAAAAGATAGGTCAATCCCAATTCCTTTTGGAGATCTTTGAGAAGGTTGACAATCTGTGCCTGAACTGAGACGTCGAGCGCTGAGATGGGCTCGTCGCATACAATGAAGTGGGGGTTGAGTGCCAAAGCCCTTGCAATGCCGATCCGTTGGCGCTGGCCTCCGGAAAATTCATGGGGGAATCTGCTAAGAGCAGATTTGCTAAGACCTACTTTATCGACTAGTTTTATCAAATAACTTTCAATGCAAGAAGGATCCATGGTTTGATGGATGCGGATCGGTTCTGCGATGATGTCGCCTGCTGTCATGCGGGGATTTAGCGAGGAATAGGGATCCTGAAAAATGATCTGGGCATTGCGTCTAAAGGTAAAGAGTTCTTTGCGATTTAATGAGAGAAGATCTCTTTTTTCAAAAAGCACCTGGCCGGATGTCGCATCTTCCAGACGCAAAAGACACCTTCCGGTGGTTGATTTCCCGCAACCCGATTCTCCGACGAGGCCAAGCGTTTCTCCACGTTCAATTGAAAAAGAGATGTTGCGAATTGCCTGCAGTTTTTTGCCTTGGACAGTAAACTCTTTGCACAAGTTTTTTACCTCAATCATTTGCACCTCGGATCGTATTTGAAGCAGGCGCTGAAGTGCTGCGGCTGTGTCTCAAATAGTGGGGGAGTTTGACCTGCACAGATGTTCATCGCATCGGGACATCTCGCGCAAAAGCCGCAGCCTTTGAGCGGATGGGTTAAGTTTGGAGGCGCTCCATCGATAGTAATGAGGGGATTACTTTTAGGTTGATCTAAACGAGGAATAGCTGAGAGGAGTTTTTGCGTATAGGGATGCTTAGGGGAAGAAAAAATTTCATCGACGGGAGCGCACTCGACAATCTGTCCGGCGTACATCACGATGACGCGATCGCACATTTTTGCAACAACGCTCATGTCATGGGTGATGAGCAGAATGCTGGTTTTTGTGTCGGCTTGTATTTGTTTGAGAAGATCGAGGATTTGCGCCTGGATGGTGACATCAAGAGCTGTTGTAGGTTCATCAGCAAGTAGAATATGAGGCCGGCAGGCAAGAGCGAGCGCTATCATTGCGCGCTGGCGCATTCCTCCGCTTAAATGTTGCGGATAAGAATCAAATCTCTCTTCAGGATGAGGAATTCCCACTTGGAGTAAAGTGTCGAGAGCGATCTTTTTGGCTTCTTTGGAGGAGGTGAGTGGATAATGGCGCAAATAGCCTTCCATGATCTGTAATCCTACCTTAGTGGTGGGATTGAGCGAGGTCATGGGATCTTGAAAAATCATCCCTATTTCTTTGCCGCGGACCCCTTGCATTTTTCTTTCAGAGAAGCCGAGGAGGTTTTCCTCTTTGTAGAGAACTTCTCCGGTAAGTTCTGAGGTGAGCCTGGGCCCTAGTTGCATGAGGGCTTTAGCAGTTGCACTTTTTCCGCAGCCGGACTCGCCGACAATGCCTAGCGTTTCTCCCTCATACATGCTGAAGTTGATCCCGCGTACAGCGTGGAGGGATCCACCGGGAGAGCGGAACTTGACGTGTAGATTGCGAACATCGAGGATTTTTTTCATTTTTTCAGCCTCGGGTCGAATGCATCGCGCAAGCCATCTCCAAGGAGGTTAAAGCTGAGCATGGTGAGACTGATGAAGGCAGCCGGGAAAAAAAGGCGCCAGGGGTAATAGCGAAGAGCCGGAAGGCCGTCATTGGCCATCGTTCCCCAGCTGGCAATCGGAGCCTGGACCCCAAGCCCTAAGAAACTTAAAAAAGCCTCAGCAAAAATTGCGGACGGGATCGTCAGTGTTAAAGTGACGATGATAGGTCCCATCGCATTGGGGATGAGATGGCGCAGAAGAACTCTTTTTCTCGAAGCGCCAAGGGCAAAAGCAGCTCTGACATAATCTTGTTGTTTTATCTGGAGGATCTGGCTGCGCACGATCCTTGCCATGTTGATCCAGCCCGTGATTGTCAGGGCAATGATAATCGTCATGATCCCAGGCCCGATGATCACCATGAGCAAAATGACGACGAGCAAGTAGGGGATGGCATAGAGAATATCGGCAAATCGCATCATCCACTCTTCTATTTTTCCGCCGAGAAGTCCGGCGATGGCTCCAAATAACACTCCAATAACAAGATCGACAAGGGAAGCAGTGATGCCGACAAAGAGAGAGATGCGCGCTCCCCACCAGCACCTTGTAAAAAGATCCCTACCTAGTTCATCAGTGCCGAACCAAAATGTGGCGCTAGGAGCTGAATTTTTTAGAGAAAGCTGCGTTTCATAATAAGTGTAGTGAGAAATGAGGGGGCCGATGATCGCCATGAAAATAAGAAGAGTCAGAGTCACCAGCCCAAACATTGCCGATTTGTTCCTCTTCAATCTGCGCCAAGCGTCTTGCCAATAGGAGCACTCGGGCGCATAAGCTGTATTTTCTAGAGCGGCGTCTTTTTCAGCCTGACTCAAACTGGAGAATAACCAGGCATCGTCCATCAATGATCTTTCCTGAATTGGATTCTGGGGTCGATCACACAGTATAAAAGATCTACGATAAAGACGCATAGCATCAAGATTGCGCTATAAAAGACCGTGGTCCCCATGATGACCGTGTAGTCGCGATTGGTGATGCTCGACACAAACCATTGGCCAAGTCCTGGGATTCCAAAAATCTTTTCAATCGCAAAGCTTCCCGTCATGACGGCGGCAGAGAGAGGTCCGAGGTAGGTGACGACGGGTAGAAGTGCGTTGCGGAAGACATGGCGCACGATCACTTGATAAGAATTGAGGCCCTTCGACCTCGCCGTCTGGATATAATCCTGCTGCATGACCTCGACCATGTTGGCTCGGGTAAGTCTGGCGATGAACGCCATGGGAAGGGCGGCAAGAGAAATAGCGGGCATAATTGTTTGAGAAAATGAGCCCCACCTCGCAACAGGGAGCAGATCGAGCTGCATCGCGAGGAGGTATTGTAAAAAGCTCGCCATGATAAAGCTGGGTACGGAAATCCCAATGACGGCAATCACCATGGTCACATGGTCTTGCCATCTCGTGTGGTAAAGAGCGGCAATCGACCCGAGGACCACTCCACCAAAAGCGGCAATGAGGAGAGCCTCCATTCCAAGACTGAATGAGACGGGAAAGCCATCGGAGATAATGTCGTTGACTGTGCGTCCCTCATATTTAAAGGAGGGCCCAAGTTCAAAGTGGAGGATGCCGTCCAGGTATTTGAAATACTGGACGTAAAGCGGCTGATCGAGACCATAATGTTTGTGAAGGGCCTTGAGGACCTCTTCAGGGATAGCCCTGTCCTGCACAAAGGGGTCTCCCGGGATCGCATGCATCAGGAAAAAAGTCAAAGTCGTCACAAGAAAAAGCGAAATGAGAAGGATCGTTCCCTTTTTAGCGAGATACCGGATCATGGATCTCCACATATGCTGATTTGAGATCGAGGGAATTTAGCTCTGAGAGATAGATCCCTTTGACATAAGGTTTTTTTAAATAAACGCCGGTATAAAAGTAGATGGGGGCGATCGGCATTGCGTCAATCAGCACCTTTTCCGCACTTTTAAGCAGGGCGGTCCTTTTTTCAGGATCTGGGGTTTGATCTGCTTCTTCAAGAAGTTCTGTGAACTCAGAACTTTCCCACTGCGGGTAGTTGTTGCTACTGGAAGGATAGCGATAATTGTCGAGAAAGGTGGAGGGGTCATTGATATTGGCAAGCCCTCCCAAACGCGCAATTTGGAATTTGTGATGCCTTAACTCATCGAGAAAAACTTTCCACTCTTTGTTTTCCAGCTTCACTCGAATTCCAAAGGCGAGGTTCCACTGCTCCTGGATCGCCTGAGCAATCTTGTGATGGCCGACATCGGTGTTATAGCTTAACGAAATGGGAGGGAGCTCTTCTGCTGTGGTCCCAAGCTCTTCTAACCCTTTTGCAAACAGTGTTCTCGCCTCAGCCAGATTTCCATCTTCAAAATAAGCCATGCCCTTCCACATTGTTGGAGGAATCAGGCTCATCGCAGGTTTTTGTCCCATTTGCAGGACATTAGTGATGATGGAGCCCCGGTTGATCGCCAAAGAGAAGGCTTTGCGGATGTTGCTGTTTGTAAAGGGGAACTCTTTAGTGTTGAAAATATAAAAATAGACACCGGATATGTCATAGGAGTGGAGCCTCCCTTCTTGTTTGAGAGACGAGAGAGCTTCTGTGGGCAAATTGGAGAGGGGAGACCCTGCCCAGTCGAGCTCTCCATTTTCAAACATGGTGAGCTCTGTTGTCAGATCTTCTACAATGGCTAGTGTCACGCGTTCTAATTTTGTGTTGTCTTTATCCCAGTAATTGGGGTTTTTTTCGAGCAGGATCCTATCATGGTGTTTCCACTCCTTGATATAGAAGGGGCCGTTGCCAACATAATTTTTTTCTGTCCAATTCGGATGGATGCTTGTGATATGTACTGGAGTTGCAAAAAAACTATGGGTGGCAAGAGCTGAGAGAAAATAGGGGACAGGGTGCTTGAGCTCTACCTTGAGGGTTTTATCGTCTAAAGCCCAAACGCCGACCTCATCTAACGAGCCGTTTCCCGATTTTGCTTCTTGAGCATTCTTGATGATGTACAGATCACTTGCAAACTCGCAAGGGAACGAGGGACTTAAGCATGTTTTCCATGTCGTCTCGAAGTCATGGGCTGTGACGGTCTTTCCATCAGACCATTTGACATCGCGAAGAGTGAAAGTATACTTTTTTTGATCTGGGGAAATTTCGATGTTTTCAGCAATGGCAAAGATGGTCTCCCCATCAGAGTTTATTCGTGTGAGTCCCTCAAAGCAAAGGTCAATAACAGAGATCGAGACGGTATCGGTGGCCTTTCTGGGATCGATTGTGGGAGGCTCAGAATGTAGGTTCAGATGCAGCTCTTGAGATATTGGCTGGTAACTGCCTTTTTTTTCACACCCGGGCAAAAGTAGGGCAATTGCCAGCCCGATCACCGTCAAATTTCTTGCTGTCAAATTCATTTCCTTTTTTTAAACAGGCTAACACAATAGCTAAGCAATGTTCAAGAGTCCCTTTTCCCTCTTCACTTTTACAGAGCGAAATGCTATCTCTATGAAATGAAAAAACTTTCTGCCAGTGATTCAATACCCATTGCATTTTAAAATCTCTCTGGCTAAGTTGTTATATTTTGAACCTAGACCACCTAGCAACCAAAACCCAAGGAGTAAATCCTATGAAAAGTATGTATCTGAAGGCGTTCTTACCCTTATTAGCAATCACAGCATTAGGACATGCAGACCAACCCTCCACCGACAAAGCAAAGGGGGGCTGCCGAACAAATCAGTCGCCTTTCTACCAATATAACAACCGTGTAGTCGTATTCAACCCAGCTTGGGTTTCCTATGAAAGGACTGAGCCGAATGCATTTTATGGGGCTGTTGAGGGATATGTCGTACCAGTAATTAACACAGAGAACCGCCACCACCACCACAATTTTAGCAACTGCTGGAGACACAATTTTCTTTTAGATGCGGAATTGCGCCTAGGGTACAACTACTTCTACAATGGAAGAGATCATGTGGCTCCGTTTTTTGGGATTGGATACCTGCAAAGGTATCATAGAGAACACCACCACACATCCCATAATCAGGGCATTTTGTATGGAGCGCTTGGCTTCCGATACGATCATGAGTTTAACACAATTTTTAATCTAGGACTTAACGCTCAATTCCTAGTTGGCGATACTGTAACTGGCAAACACCATCACAACAAATGGGGAACTCCTATCGTTGGATGCGATGTTTCTCTTCCATTCACATTCCGTTTCGGCTACAACAGACATTGGGATATTCGCATAGAGCCGTTTGATATCTATCTGCATGGTTCGCATTCTTCCAAGAACTTTTTCGGATTCCGCAACACAGTGGCATATCGCTTCTAGTCGATCTGCTTAGCCCTTACCTCCTCGCTCCCTGCGAGGAGGGCTCCTTCCTTCTCCTTTCCTAAGGGTGTGGCAATTCCCTCTACCGATTATTTTTTGCCCTGCTTGTATTCAAGCAACTCATATCCCCAAGGGAGTTCCATAGCGTGTGAAGCCCCATCCTCAAACTGTAACTCTATCTTCGCGATGCCTTTAAGCAATCCAACCACTTCGGGAATAAGCCCACACCTTATCGGCCCTTGCAGATCTTGGGAGAGAATTTCTTCTCCGGAATGTGAAACCAGTTTATATTTCTCCTGTTTTCCAATGCCGTAAATATCAAGATCATAGGATGTGTGGCCGGGTTTTGCGCAAACTAGAGTTGCTTTCGCTAAAGGATCTCCAGACTTCTTCTTCAAAAGCAGGGGGCGGGGATAAAAGACAGCTTCTCTGTATGAGTCTTTGGCAGATAGACGGATCACTATTTTTTCTCCTGGCAAATAACCGCGAGCGCTCACCACAAGGCCTGTTGCCATGTTGCAATTTTTAGATTCCAGGATATCTTCAGAAGAGGGTACTCCTGCGCAAGAGTAGTAGCGATCGGGAACCAATTGTGATAGGCGTTTTTGTTGGAATGTATAAGGAGGACTACCGGGAATGTCGTGAAATAATACACACCATTTGGCAAATCCAGGATCTGTTCGATAATGATCCAACAAGCCCATCATCTTAGCCAATTGTTCGGTCAGAGCAATGATCTCTACGCCGGCATCAAGTCGTTCCACACATTCCGGTGGCTTGTATTCCTTTTCAGCAACAGGCTCTGTGAGTTCTGGTGGTTTTAACGAATCAGAGACTTTTTCGGGATGTTTTACGTTGCAGCTCGCACTCAAGAGGACAATGAGGTAAAGGCTGTATTGAAATTTCATGGAATCATCTCCCCATTTGACATGGCTGGAATCCCTAGCCACATTTTTTAAAAAAATTATAAAGGAGCCTGCAAAGCCTTTCCAGTCAAAAGTTCAGAATGCTTCCAACCGTTTCCATTTTTATCCTTTGAATGAGCCCACATGTTAACCGAGTTTCATATAGCTAAAAACTGACAGCAGTGTCGAGCTTTGCCGCAGCTTCTTCGAATTTTTCTCTATGAATTGTTGTAAGCCGTTTCGTTTCTGAACTTCTAATATCGTATTCCAATATTCCATTTATCACTGCAACTACCGTCAATTTATCAAGATCAGGCTCAGAGCCATTCGGTTTTTGTAAAAAAATTCTAATCTCAATGTTTTCTGGTTTAAATGGATAGTTTTCTAAGTGAGAACGAATCTGTTCGTTATTATTGATTGTATTAAGAAAAGAAGTCGCTGCCGCAATCAATAATTCTCGGGCCTGTTCAATCTCGACCTCTTTGTAGTAGCAAAAGCTTAATGCGAGCATCTTAATTTGGTTCATCATCCCTGAACCCACTCCAAAGGGATAAAGCTCCTTTTCCTCCTTCAACTTGGTAAATGTCTCATTTGTGACTTGATTAGCTAATGATTGTTTACTTGGTTGATGAAGAGAGTTACTCGTATCAAGTGAACCACAGCTGGTTAGGTAAATCATCAAAAGTAAAACAGCCTTCGCCATGATCCTCCTTTGATTGATTAAATACTCGCGGCAGAGTGAAGTTTTTCTGAAGCTTCTTCATAGGTCTCTTCGTGAATTGTTATCAGAGGTCCTGTTTTTGAGTTTTCAATGCTATATCTCAAAATTCCGTCAGACATTGATACTACAATTAACTTCCCAAAGTCAGGTGGTGAACCAATAGGTGTTTGCAAATAAATTATTATCTGAATGTTTTCTGGTCTGAAGGGATAGTTGTCCAAATAGGGACGAATTTGCTCATTACTATTGATTTTGTTGAGGAATAATGTCGCTCCTGCCATCAATAATTCTCGAGCGTGCTCGATATCCGCGTCTTTGTAGTAGTTAAAAGCCAATGCAAGCATCTTTATTTGATTCATCATACCTGAACCAACTCCACAAGGGTATAGCTCCTTCTCCATTTTTAATTGAGCAAATGTCTGATTTCTAACTTCATTGGCTAATGATTGTTTACTCGGCATATGCGAAGTATCTGCCTCATTTGGTGAGTTACAGCATGAGGTGTAGATCATTAATAACAAAAACAAGATAACTTTCATTAATATTGGCCTTTGTGTTTTTCATAATCCTCATTGTGCCATTTGATTATTGAAGCAAAAGTGGGACTTTGCAGTCCATGGTCAATACCAATTCCTGTGACACTTGGATGTGGATCTAATAGAATAAGTTGCTCCTTATTTTCGATAAGTTGCTTCAACATTTCTTTCCGAACTTCTTCATCTACGAAGCTAGCACCAAAAAAAGTAGAAAAATCTTCACCGCGATGAACAATGTCTTTCTTACTCGCGTAATGATGAGAACGATAGCATAGTCCTTCGGGGATGATCACTGCAGGTGCAATGGCGACGACTATAACACGATCTCGAATTTCCTGGGGTAACTTCAACAGCACGTTTTTCATGATGATGTTTCCCATGCTATGGGTGAACATAAGGTATTTGGCATGGGGATTATTCTCATTTTCTACATGAAATTGTATCAATTGTTTTGATATCACATCAGCAGATTTTGGAGAAAAGCCTGAGTAACTCAGTAGAAATATTTCACCTAGATCTACCGGCCAACTATTACTGTGATTGTAAAACCACTCAATGCTCGCACCGTCAGCAAGATTCTTTATATGCCCGGTATGTCCTATACCTTCTTCATACTTCGTATTCATTCCATTAATGAATCCTCGCTGCATACCTTGACGGTTGGATCCTTCTATTTTAATATAACAAGACTCGTGAGGTAAATTGCTTGGCTTTAGGGGCACTGCGAATTTTTGTGCCGGGCTTGAGATGTTATGAAGAAATACGGAAGGCGACGACAGATTGGGCCTGAATTCATCGATACCTTTGCCAAGAGTTTCTAGGAAGCTAGCTGATGCACTTTGTACAGGACTTGTAATTTCGTCTGGCGCCTTGATTTTTCCATTGCCGAATCCATTTGTTGCGATAAGAGACTCTTCTGTTGGATTGAATACTAGTCCTGCCATGCCAGAGCTTTTTTGAAGAATCTCAGTGAGAGGACCAAGCGCACTCCGTAGACGACTTATGGTCTCCTCAGGGGGGATAGTTTCTCCATTGTCGAGCGCAATCGACGGATTGAGGAGCCCAAGCTGGGAGTTAAGAGTGTTGTCTGATCTTGCTAAGACATTGGAATGCTCTTCTTGGGCTGTTGGGAGAAATCCCATTAGGCCGGAAATAATTTGAAGAAATTGAGCGGGGGAGGGAAGGCTGTCAGCGACTTTGTCGATACCTTCTCCGAGGGATTGTAGGAAATTAGAATAGGCGTCACCAAGTCCTATGGATTGCAGGAAGCCAGTTGTTCTTTGAAAATTACCCGTATTAGAGACGGGTACTTCTGCAGCGGTATTCATTGCCGTTTTTCCAAGAGTTTCCAAGAAGCTGACAAGAGCAGGAGGATTTCCTGCTGGTTCAAAGGATCCATTGGTATTTGCATCTGCCTGCTCAAGATTGTCCATGAGGGAGGCGAATGCAGTTTGAAAGTGTGTGTTTATTTTAGGTGGAGAGGAAGAAAATTGTGAGTCTGTATCGTAAACACGAGACGCATGGAATTCCATTAATTCATCGGACATTTTTTGATACGGTGAACCGTTTGCCAAGAACGCGGGATTCTGATCGAGTGGAGCTTTAGATGTATTGAATGTGGGTTGGTCTCCGAGACTTTTTGTCATCCAGGAGTTGTCTGGATCGGGAGATGTGAGCCCAGCGGAAGATAGCGTGGCTGTACCAGGAGTTATTTCTGAGTTTGCGATCGTATCATGGTTGTTCCCTCTCCGAAGGGATCCTGCTGCGGCAGCAGCTGCCAGCGCTTCTGCTGCTTTTAATGCTGCTGCAGCTTTGATTGCTTCTTCTGCAATGAGAATAAGTCCAGTAACAACAGCGACAACGGCTACCCCGACCAGGACCTCTGTTTTGTGCTCTTTAACAAAATGAACCACCTCTTTGGCTCCTTTTTCGACTGCTTTTCCTACGGCTTTACCGGCATGGGCTATAGCATCGGGTGCAGCTGCGAAGGTATCAAAGACCTTCTCTGCTACTTTGGCGACCCCTTTGCCAACTTCAACGACTCCTTTTCCAACTTCTTTGCAGATCCTCTTAACTTTTTTCTCCGCTTTCTTATAACCGTGCTCGATTGCTTTTCCTAGCCGTTTCAAGAGGCTTCTGCATTGAGCGATTTCAACTTGGAAACGGATGGGATCGGCAAGAGCAAATTCCCTCAAGGAGGGATGATGCAGTGCTAAGAGAGGGCTGGATTCAAGATGGCTGTCAAAATCTGAGGCCAACTCTTCGATTTTATCCTGTGTGAAGTCGAGGATATCATAACGCCTTTCTCCCACTTGAGCGTGCTCGATTTCTTTCACTTCTCTGAGAACATTGACGTAAAATTGTGAGATTAAAGCGTGTTTATGATGCTTTTGGTTTTGGAGCTGGATGTCTCGACCATTCCAGCTCTGAGAGGTTGCCTCTAAGGCATCCCCAAAACTATCTTCTAAACTCGCAGAATCCACACTATCGCTATCATCCGCTCCACCGACGCTTGCAGTCATAAAACCTCTAGAAAAGTAAAATTTTATCTCTCAATGAGGAAATAGTTTAATTTGCGGCGTGTTTATTGGAAATAAAATTTTAGTTTTGCGAAGAGGGGGTCGATTTTTTCAGAAGAGTTTTGAAAAGAGTACCGAGAAAGGGATCAAAACTGATAAACTGGCTCCTTTATCTTTGTGAGAAAAGACCATTGGGGCCAAAACTTATATGTTACGTTTAAAAAATTCCGGCAATAAGATCCATTTTGTCAGCCTGGGCTGCGCGCGCAATCTCGTTGATACTGAGGTCATGCTCGGCCTTTTGCTGCAAGCTGGTTATGAAGTTACCGATCAGGTTAAAAAAGCAGATTTCCTCGTCGTCAACACTTGCGGCTTTTTAGCGTCAGCTAGACAAGAGTCCTGCGATACCATCGAATCGCTTTTTGAAGACAAAAAGAAAGGGGCGAAGGTCATTGTCGCTGGCTGCATGGTGCAAAAGCACAAAGAAGAATTAAATGCCCAATTCCCCGATATCCACTATTTCCTGGGATCGGGCGATATGGAGAAGATTTTAGAGGCTGTGCGCTCATCTAGCGCTGGAGAAGCAGTTACTTCCGCTAGAAGCTACCTTGAGTGGGGAGAAATTCCGCGCCAGATCTCCACACCTAAAAATTACGCTTATCTGAAGATTGCAGAAGGCTGCGCTAAGCAGTGCGCTTTTTGCATTATTCCTAAGATCAAAGGTCCCTTGAAGAGCAAGACTCAGGAGCAGGTCCTCAAAGAATTCGACGCTCTGCTCTCTCAAGGTGTTCATGAGGTCATCCTGATCGCTCAGGATTTGGGAGATTTTGGCAAAGAGCGCAAAGAAGTTTCGGGACTTGAGAACTTGGTTCGCGAAATGCTCAAGCGAAAAGGGGATTTTTGGATCCGTTTCCTCTATCTTTACCCCGATGAAATTACTGATGAGCTACTCGATTTGATGGCATCTGATCCCCGTATTTGCGCTTACCTCGACATGCCCATCCAGCATATCAATGACAAGATGTTAAAGGCGATGCGCCGCAAAACCTCGCGCGAGCAAATCATCCATACCATTAGTTCTCTTCGGAAGAAACTTAAAACAGCTGTTATCCGCACTTCTCTTATGGTGGGCTTTCCCGGCGAGACGGAAGAGCAGTTTGAAGAACTTGTCCAATTTGTCCAAGAGCATCCGCTCGATAATATCGGTATCTTCAAGTATTCGAAAGAAGAAGAGTCTCCTTCTGCAAGAATGGAAGGGCATTTGCCGGAAGATGTCAAACAGGCGAGATTTGAGAAGCTGGCGAAGACTCAGATGGAAGTGGTCCGCAAACGCAACCAGGCTTATATCGGAAGAAAGCTGCATGTCATCATCGAAGGATACCATCCGGATTCTCCATATCTTATGCGCGGACGGTTTTACGGCCAGTGCCCTGAAATTGACGGCCAGGTGATCATCAACGACGCAAGGCTTGTCGATGCTTTTGGGAAGTTTTATGAAGTGGAGATTACAGACGTTGCCGATTACGATTTGATTGGAAAAGTGATCGCTCCTGTGAATCTTAAAAAACCGGCATCTTTAAAATCTGCTGCAAAAGGCAATAAACTGGCAATGGCATGAAAGATGAGCGCAGAGTTGTCTTAAAGCCCGGCAGAGATAAGTCTCTTCGCAATCGCCACCCTTGGATTTTTTCCGGCGCCATTGCAACACTTCCTGTTTTTGAAAACGGCGAGGTGTTGTCTGTCTATGGCGAATCTGGCGAGTTCCTGGCCAAGGCTTATTTTCACAACGCAAATTCCATTTGCGGAAGAGTGCTCACTTTTCTCGATGAGTCCTCAAGTCTTGCGATTGAGCAGAGGATTTCTGAGGCGATTGCTTTAAGAGAAAAAATGTTTGATCGCGAGGTCACAAACTGCTACAGGCTCATTAATGCAGAAGGGGATGGCATCCCGGGACTTATCGTCGATGTTTACGATGATGTTGCCGTGATGCAAGTCAATACTTGCGGCATCGAACGGCTAAAAGCTCAGATTGTTCAAGTGCTCATACAAAAATTAAATCTTCGTGGCATCTTTGAAAAATCTCAATCTAGCGCCAGACGCCAAGAGGGGCTTCCAGATAGCGTCAGACTGCTTTTTGGTCAGTGTCCCAAAGAGATTATCGTCAAAGAAAATGGTTTGCTGTTTCTTGTGGGAATAGAAGATGGGCAAAAGACGGGTTTTTTCCTCGATCAGAGGGAAATGCGCCAGCTGATCGGAAGACTTAGCAAAAACAAACGCGTCCTCAATTGCTTCTCTTACACGGGAGGATTCTCTCTTTTTGCTTTAAATGGTGGAGCTAAATCTGTTACGAGCATCGATTCCAGTGAGGAAGCTTGTACATACGCGAGGGAAAATACTCTTCTCAATCATATCCCTCATGACCTGCACGAAGTGGTCCGGGCCGATGTTTTTGATTATTTAAAGGATAACAAGCGCGCCTTCGATGTTGTCATTCTCGATCCTCCGGCTTTTGCGAAAAAAAAGCAGGATGTCAATGACGCTTGCAGAGGTTATAAGGAAATCAACCGCAGGGCATTAGAGATGATGCCGCCAGATTCTTATCTTTTGACTTGTTCTTGCTCCCATTTCATCGATGAGGACCTATTCCAACAGCTCATCTTCCAGTCAGCGATTGAAGCGAAACGCGAAGCTGTTATCTGCTCGCGGCATATTCAAGCGACCGACCACCCCGTTTCTCTCTTTCATCCTGAAGGCAGATACTTGAAAAGCCTTCTTCTGCATGTGACTTAAAAATAACTTAAAAAGTGTTAGAGCTTACCCCCATACATTTAATTTTTTTAATCACTTTAAGGTGGATTAGCTATATTTAATCATATTTACCTAATATCCACATTCATTTATAATGTCTGTTAGTTAGTAATAGTGCTAACTAAATAGAGGAGATATCGGTATGAATCCGTCAGAGTTTGACAAGAACCCGCGTGGGTATTGTTCATACAACCCCATGTCCAAATTTTCTATTAAAGTCCTGGTTCCAGGCATTTTCTCTTTAGAAGGCAAACTACTCCTTCTAGCCCTGCTAAAATAATTTTCCCCCTTTTTACCATTGAATAAAGCGCTTTGAAAAAACCGTAGGTTTTTTGGGTCTTTGTTCTAAAGAATTTTTTAATACCAATTTCATGCCTTTGGCTTGTCATAAGCCACTTGTTTGCAATTGGTCAAATTGAATTTAAATCCAAATTTAGGAGAGTTATATGAACACTTTTTTACAAGAAGTTTACATCCGCACATTGTCCGTTCTTTTGGGGGAATCCGCTAGAGCCAAGGGGTGGTCATGTGCATATACATGAGAAGAAATTACTCCCAAACCTGTTTTAAAGAGTTTAGGAGGTATACGCATAGAGCGCCCGATGTCAAATTTATACAAGAGGGGCAAATGCATCACGTGCGGTTTAAAGATGAGATCAAAGAGGGGATTGCAGAGATGAACTCTTACCCAAAATTGATGGAAAATCTCTTTAAAACAAGCGCTGCTATGGTTGTACAAAACAAAGTTCCCTTTGTTCATGGCAGATCGCCTATGCTTGGAGCTATAAAGCTCTTTGTGGATGCGCTTATGTGCTCTAAGCAAAAGGGGTTTTATCAATACTTGCGCCAGCCGTCCGCTCAATATCAGATAGAAAGACAAGATCTCTTTGATAGGATTGATCAATTCATAAAAGAACACGGGTTTTCATTGGAACCCGCGCGTCTCGACCATGTGCCTGAATTGAGGGCTCACCTTGTATCGATCGGTTATACGATGACGTCCAATTTCGCTTTTATGGAATCGGCGTATTCATTTACGTTCAAAAAGCCTGCATTTAGGGGAAATATTGAGGACATTTTTGCCGGTGTTCTTGCACTTTCGATGCGCTCCAGAGGGTTTTCGGATAAAATCCCTCGGGTACTCAAACAGATGCGGCCAATTTTTGAGGAATACAATGATTTGCCGGTAGGTGATTTGCTCGTCATTGGGATCCCTAAGGATAAAGTTGAAGAGTACGTTTACGATTCCATAGCTTTTGGAATTCCAACAGGAAAAAAAGTTTGGGATGTATTGGACAATCCCTTTGAATCTCCTAAGAGTCTTGTTGGGGAGAGTGGAGGGTTGCAAGCGAGGCTTATGCTTTATAAAGAGACCATGACTCCAAGTTGCGGTATTGAGATTGTGCTGGCCAATGATGATAGACAGGTAGAGGCCTATTGCCAAGGGGTTGATCTTACAGATCCTCGGCATGTAAAAGCTTTTGACTCAATCCTGTGCCAAAAATATACGCATATTGAGGAGTTTCAAAAGAGTAAAAGGAAAGAGCTCGCTGAAAAAATTATCTCAATTGCGAAAAACGTGATCGAATAATACCAGGTTGCCTATCCTCTTAGGGATAGGCTTTTTTTATTAGCTCATTTTTTATAATAATTAATTTTTTAAAAAGCATTTCCTCTAAAAGAATTTAACTGTATAACAAGATTTAATCACGATCGAATTAAAAGGAGGCGCTATTATGAAGTTCAAAGTCATTACTCCCGATGGTCCAGAATATGAGGCAGAGCGCAGGCTTCGCTGGGAAGTGCTCGCTAAGCCGCACGGGATCCCTCCGGGCAACGAAGCCTTCCCGGAAGATCATAATAGCCTCCATCTAGCTGCAGTTGTTGGCAAAAAACTTGTGGGTTGTATCTGTTTTCATCCGGAGGGCCTTAGTAACGGCCGTATCTTTGAAATGGCAGTCAGCGAGGAGTACCATGGGCAAGGTTTTGCTCGCAAGCTGCTGATCGAGCTGGAGCAGATGCTTGTGCAGCGCGGCATTCAAGATGTCTATCTCTATGTTAGAGCGGAATCGGAAGAGTTTTACTCGAGGATGGGATACCAAACTGAGGGTGATTTTGTGGTGCAAATGGGCCATAAGCAGCGTATGATGAAGAAAAATTTGGGTGTTTAATGACAAAGTCCGATGAACGCTGCAGCGTCTATTTGCTATTTGTCGTGGTAGTTGCTGCGTTTGGCGGATTTTTGTATGGCTTCCATACCGGGGTCATTGCAGGGGCCCTAATCTTTCTTATTCCCTCTTTTCATTTAAGTACTGCAGATCAGGGGATGGTCGTAAGTATTATCCTATTGGGGGGACTTGTAGGAGCATTGGCTGCGGGATCTTTTGCTGATCACTTTGGTAGAAAGCGAACGATCCTTGTGAGTTCGGCCCTCTTTATCCTGGGAGCGGCCCTGATAGCCCTTTGTAATTCTTACGAGCATTTGCTTCTTGGAAGGTTTATCAGCGGTCTAGGGGTCGGCATCGTTTCGCTTGCTGCTCCTCTTTATCTGGCTGAAATATCTCCCGCTCGTTATCGCGGGTCTTTTGTTTCCTTATTTCAGCTTGCAATTGCCATTGGAATTCTTTTTAGTTTTGCCGTGAATTATCTCTTTGCTGAAAGTGCAAACTGGCGCTGGATGTTTGTGATGGGAATTTTTCCAGCTATCGTTCAGATGTTGGCGTTATTCTTTTTACCGGAGACTCCCGCATGGCTCTTTAAACGCGGTCTAGAAAAACATGCAATCATGATCATCGCCAGGCTCCGCAGGGACACTCATTGGCAAATGCAGGTCGAAGCGATGAAAAATACGGCCAATCCACAAGAGAGCGGCAATTGGAAGTCCCTTTTTTCTCCCAAACTCCGCTTTATTCTGATGATTGGAGTGATTTTGAGCGCCTGTCAGCAGATCACAGGGATCAATACGGTGATTTTTTATGCTCCCAAGATTTTTGATCTTGCTGGATTTCATTCAACTACAGGCGCCATCGTAGCAACATGTGGAATAGGAGCGATCAATGTACTTGTAACAGGGCTCTCAGTACTGCTTTTGCGAAAAATTGGAAGACGCACATTGCTTCTGATTGGTGTTGCAGGGATGGCCCTAAGCCTTACTTTCCTTGCGATTGCTTTTTTTACAGAGTGGAGCTTTATTGATAGGGCTTCTGTTCTCTCCCTAATGGGTTATGTCGCTTTCTTTGCCATAGGGCTTGGACCTGTGACTTGGGTGATCCTCTCTGAAATTTATCCATTAAAGGTCCGTGGCAAGGCGATGACGATCGTCATCTTTGTCAACTGGGCCTGTAACTATTTAGTATCGCTCACATTCCTCGACCTTATTGCTATGCTAAAAATCGAAGGGGCATTTTTGCTCTACGCTTTAGTGAGCGCCCTTGCGCTTTGGTTCATTTACCGCTTTATCCCTGAGACTCGGGGGAAATCTCTTGAAGAGATCGAAGCTTCCATTCTCGATGAGCATTGAAATTCAGCCTCACCGATAGGTTCTTGAGGCGAAGGGATTCTTGACATCTCATGTAAGAATGTGCTTAAATGTTTGATTTTCAAGGACATTTATGATTCATTGTCATCCCAATATTTTTTGGGGGTATTTCCCAATTATCGTAAAGTACATGGATGAGAAGGCTTTGCTGAACGCCTCTTCTATCTCTAAAGGTGTTAATGCATGCGTCAGCGCTAACATATTTTGGGAAAAACACCTCTACGCAAACTCCTGTAGGTGGAATTTAATAGAGGGGGGCGCAAAATTACACTATTTTGAGCATATACGTGTTTATCACCGTTTTTTTAGTAAGGCGTTAAAGATAGAGCTCCCAAAAAACTTTATAGAAGTGAGAGAAGTCGTTGAACTTAAACTTATGAAGGGCAAAGAGGACCGAGCTTCTCAGTTGACCGATTTTTTTTCTTCCGAAATGAAGCGCTTTATTAGGGCTAAAAATGACAAGATCAAGTTCGCTTGCGATCAAAACATGCAAATGCTTCTAAAAGAGGGAGCTGAGATAAAATTCAAAAAGCGAATAAGTCTTATGGAGAAAGCTGTTGTTAATGCCTGCAGCTTAAAAACGATTGAAATGATGTTCGATAGAGGAGGGGAGTGCGATCCTTCCTATATCTGTGATGCGATTATTTTAAATACGCGCAAAAAGCAGATCGGGCAGTCCTCGTTGATCCTAGCTCAGCGTATTCCAAGGATTGACCTCAAAAACCAATCTAGGTTTTGTACAATTCTTCAGGCTAAGGCCTCTGACCGGACGGTTGAATGTCTTGCAGCAAAAGTAGAACACGTAAGTGTTGACACTCTTTTCTGCGCTCTTCAAAATAAATATCATCCAAAAATTCTCGAAATACTCTATAGAAATTTCAGCCCGAGAACCAAAAAAAAGGATCTTAATTTAATTTGTTCCGGAATAGGGGAGGAGGAAGTTAATAAAGCAATTATGGCGGGATTTTCAGATGAAATTATCGGGATGATCATTGATGAGATTCCGGTATTGAATGTCAATCTCATTGAAATTATGGATCTTCAAGAAAAAATCTCGCCTACTATAACTTGTAAATTGATCGAAAAAATTGGCCCAAAGGATATTAGTTCTCCCATTATTAAATTGGCACTCTCTAAAGGCTGTTCTGAAGAGTTCTTCGAAAAAATATTGGTCGGTACTCCAAAGTTCTCGGCAGATACTATAGAAGAGGCGATGAAGAAGGAATATTCTGAGCGAATAATCACCCTGCTTGCTGCTAATGTTAAAGCTTACGATTACATCACTCAGAAGACATTTCTTACAGCCATTCAAAAAAAATACTCTGGGGATACTATCCGTTTGCTGATGGATATCATAGCGCCTCATGAATGGATAAAATTAGATGTTATTGTTGCTGCGAAGAATGCCGGGTACGAGAATGGGATCATCACTCAGCTAGAAAGATGGCATTTACTCTGATAGGTCCACTATTTGAGCTGAGAGGTTCATCAGAAGGGCGTCTGCGAGGACAAGAGCTGCCATGGCTTCTACGATAGGGACGGCTCTTATGGTGACGCAGGGGTCGTGGCGCGAGCCTTCGGGGAGTTTGAATTCCTTTTCTTCTTTATTTACATTAACCGTTTTTTGCGGCTTCTCAATGCTCGATGTGGGCTTAAAGGCGATCCTAGCGATCAAAGGTAGCCCGGTGCTGATACCGCCGAGTGTTCCTCCGGCAAAGTTAGTAGAAGTTGAGATATTGCCCTGATCGTCGATCACAAAGGAATCGTTGTGCTCAGAGCCTTTCATTTTGGAAGCGGCAAATCCAGAGCCGATCTCGAACCCTTTGGTCGCAGGGATAGAGAGCATTGCTTTTGCAAGGTTGGCCTCGAGCTTTTCATAGACCGGATCTCCGAGACCAACTGGGAGGTTGTAAGCTGCAAACTCGATAATGCCCCCTAGCGAGTCTCCTTCTTCTTTTGCTTTTTCAAGAAGGGCGATCATTTCTTTTGCTCTGGAGCTGTCCGGACAAAAAATGGGGCTTTCCCTGGAGGCCTTTCTGAGGTCAGAAGGGGAGGCATAAGAGGGATCTTCCATGGTGACTTTGCCGATCGATTTGATGTAGGCTACAACTTCAATATTGAAATGAGCGATCAGTTTTTTTGCAACCCTGCCTGCTGCGACCCTGCAAGCGGTCTCCCTTGCAGAGGCTCTCCCTCCTCCTCGATAATCGAAGATGCCGTATTTTTCCAAATAGGTGAAATTGGCATGGCCGGGGCGATAAAGGTCCTTGATCGGTTCGTATTTGGAGGAGTCGGCATCTTTATTGAAAATGATGATTGAGATGGGGGCTCCTGTCGTCTTGCCTTCAAAGACGCCTGAATAGATCCTTGCTTCGTCTTTTTCACCGCGAGGAGTTACATAGGGTGTTTTGCCTCCTTGGCGGAGTCGCAAGTCGGCATTGATCTCTTCGTCAGAAATTGGCAGTCCGGCAGGGCAGCCGTCGATGACGACGCCAATTGCAGGGCCATGGGATTCTCCCCATGTAGTGAAGCGGAAGAGCGTGCCGGATGAATTGCTAGCCATTTTCAAGTTCCCATTGTTGGATCAGTGCTGAGAGTTCTTGTACGACCTGATCTTGCGTCTTAGTTTCCATATCAATCGAAAAGGCGAGAATCTTTTCATATTTGGCTTTCCTCTCTGCGTACATTTTTTCAAAGGATCCTTTGGGATCAAGGGGATCGAGGTAGGCGGGAAGCTCCCTGCCCAATATCCTCTCCTCTAGAGTATCCTTATTAAGCTTTAGATAAACGAGCTTGCCCATTTTTGCAAGCAATGCAGCATTTGCAGGATTTAAAATCAGACCGCCGCCAAGAGCAATGATGGAATGGTCGGTTTCTTTGAGCTGCTCGAGCGCTTCCGATTCTAGCACGCGAAAGGCTTCTTCTCCAACTGCCCTATAAATTTTTTGATAGCTGAGATTTTTACCCGCTTGAGAATAGTAGAGTTTTTCGATTAAGTGGTCGGTGTCGTAAAAAGGGCGCCCTAAATGTTTGGCAAGAGCTCTCCCAATCGTCGTCTTTCCACAGCTTTTAAATCCAAAGAGGACCAGGTTCATGAATGGACCTCGATGGATGCTCCCAAGGTACGGAAATCATGGGCAAATCCAGGATAGGTCTTTGAGATGCATTCTGTACCGTCGATCACTGTCTCTCCATTTGCGCCAAACGCTGCAACAGAGAGCGACATCGCGATGCGGTGATCGAGCCAGGAGGTCACGTGCGCGCCCGTTAGCGGGGAGTGGGAGATGACAAGGCCGTCTGGCTTTTCATCGATCTTGGCCCCCATTTTTTTAAGTTCGGTAGCAATGGCATGCAGGCGGTCCGATTCTTTTTTTCTCGCGATCGACGCTCCTACAATTTCTGTGGTGCCGTGAGCGTAACAGCCAATGACAGAGAGGATAGGGACAGCATCGATGAAGTCATTGACATTGGCGCGGATTCCCTGGAGCTTGGAATCTTTGCAGATGAGGAGCGTCTTTTTTGCATCATCGATAACGATGTTAGCACCCATTTTCTGAAGCACTTCGATGAGCTTTTTATCGCCTTGGGGGTCATTCATATCGACATTCGTAAGTGTTAGCTCAGAATTCGTGACTAGCGCAGATGCGATCGGGAACGAGGCAGAGCTTAGATCACCCGGGATTGTGATATTGAAGCCCTCTATCCGGCTGTTTCCCGGCACCACATATCTGCTGTAGTCCTGATGTTCAATCTGAATGCCAAATTTTTTTAACCAGAAAAGAGTGAGGTCGATCCACGGCTTTTCACCGGGATTGCTAACCTCGATTGTGGTATTGCCGTGCAAAAAAGAGCAAGCGATCAGCATGGCTGACACCACTTGAGAATCTTCCCCAAAGAGATGAGCTTTTCCTGATTGGATAGGGCCCCTAACGAGGATCGGAGCATAGCCGTCGAGACGAGAGGATTCCGCTAGCGCTCCAAGCTGAGACAGGGCTTCTAGCATGGGCTTGACGGGGCGATTATGACGGATGGAATGGTCGCCTGTAATGATCGTATACGTAGGATTTAGCGCTGCAAGGGCGCCAACAAAGCGGAGCACTATCCCGGAATTACCAGAGTCGATGACGTTCTCGGCTGCATGGAGTTTTCCTGCAAGTCCTTGCACGCGCAAACGGTCGGCTGTAACATCAATTTTAGCTCCAAATGAACGCATGGCCTCGATCATCGCCGTCGCATCTGGAGAGTGAAGGAAATTGCGGATCTCTGAGTTGCCATGGGCCATTGCTGCAAACAAGATGGCGCGCAGAGTATGGGATTTAGAAGGGGGGATGTTGACCGTGCCCTTAACTTTGCTTGGCTTAATGCGAAATTGTGTCATTTTGAACCTCCGCAGCAAAGCGCAAGCATCCAATCAATTGCTTCATCGAGAGTTTTTTGCGGGACCTGGGTGCAGTATTCTCCGCCAAAAGATTTGCAAGCCCCAATTTTTTCAAGGAGCACAAATCTTGGGAGGCCATTTGCAGATTTTTTATCGAGAAGTAGGGCCTCGCTCATCTTTTCCCGGGTGATTTCAGGGCTCAATTTGAAAGCAAAAGGAAAGGACTGGATCAATGTTTGGATTTCAGAAAGCGAGGAGACGGGCAAGTAGCCCATTCTTACGCTGATAAACGCTTCGACGAGCATCCCGATCGCCACAGCTTCGCCGTGGGCAAGGCGGTAATTCTCGAGAAGCTCTAGAGCGTGGGCGATGGTATGACCGAAGTTTAAAATCCGGCGCAGACCTAACTTTTCCTCAAAGTCGCTTTCGACAACCTGAGCTTTGATCAGGACGCAATTGTGGATGACTATTTCTAAATAGGCGGGATCCTTCGGGTTCCAGTTTCTTAAAATTTGAAACATTTCAGGTGAGCGGATTAATGCGTATTTGATCACTTCAGCCAAACCGTTTGTCCATTCGGAGTGGGGCAAGGTAGAAAGGATGGAAGGGTCGATCAGGATGTGGCCTGCAGGATAAAAGGTTCCGATTAAATTTTTACCAAAGCGGGTATTCACTCCGGTCTTGCCGCCGATTGAGGCATCGACCATACAGAGCAGTGTTGTTGGCACAAGAACAAGAGGCACGCCTCTGCAATAAGTGGACGCGAGATATCCAATGAGATCTGTAGTTACTCCGCCGCCAAGTGCAATCATGCACGTGTCCCTTCCAAATTTTTGGGATAACAGCAGATCCTCGAGCTCAGATTTCCTCTCACGGCTTTTTTCCTGCTCCCCGCTTGGAAATGTGAAGGTGGCAATGTCCAGCCCGCATTTTTTTAAATGGGAGGCCCATTTTTCTCCTAAAGCTGCAAACACCTTCTCATCGCAAAATAGGGCAAACCGAGTTCCCAGCTTGCAGATTTCTTTTGCGACATTTAAGTCAAAGAGCAACCCAGAAGAAAGGGTTACCTTAACGCGATTGAGGGGAGGTTGTATGCCAATTGCAATTTTTTTCATCGGAGGGTCGCCTCGCGGAGTGCAAGCAGCCCCTCGCGCAGCACTTCTTCTGATTCAGAAAACGCCATCCTCAAATACTCTTCTTGACCAAACGAGATGCCAGGCACGCAAGCGATGTTGCTTTTTGTCATCAGCTCCGTACACAGCTCAGAAGATGTCATCGATTTTTTGAAAATCGATAAGGGAATGAAAGCGTAGAGCGCTGCAGACGGCTTTTCCAGATTACATCCAAATTGTTCGTTTAAAGTGTCATAAAAGAGATCTCTTCTTCTTTGCATAGTGCTCCGCATTAGGGAAGTGATTTCTGATCTGTTTTTGAGCGCGGCTAAGGCCGCCCATTGGCTAACTGTCGATGCTCCGGTTGTTGATTGGCTCTGAAGGGCAATCATCTGGCGGATGAGTGGTGCTGCCCCAAATGCAAACCCAACGCGCCATCCCGTCATTCCAAAATTCTTGGAGCAGCTTTGGACCACTAGTACTTTGTCCAAGTCGCCAAGTTCCCCACAGGAAATAAACCTATTTTCATCGTAAATGATTTCGCTATAAACTTCATCTGAGATTACGAAAATACCCGACTCTTTGGCAAGTGCAAGCAATGCCTGAAGCTCTTCTCTAAGATATAAGTTGCCGGTGGGATTGCCGGGATTATTCAAAATGAGAATTTTTGAGCGGCCTGTAATATGTCTTTTCAATATATCGGGTGTCAATTTCCACTGATTTTCTGCTGAGGTCGGCATAAAGACAGGGGTTGCCCTGCAGATCGTTGCGATATCGGGATAAGAGACCCAGTAGGGGGCAGGCATTAGCACTTCATCGCCCTCTTTGAGAAGGATCTGCATCGCAAGAAAAAGGACAGATTTTCCCCCGGGGGTCACTAGGGTATTTTCTTTAGAATATTTGCAGTTGTATTGCCGGTTCATCCAGCTGGCGGCTTCTTCTCTAAGGGATGGTTGTCCAGCAATGGGAGAGTAAAGGATGAGCTCCGATTTCATGGCTTGCATGACGGCTTCAATCACCAGGGGATGTGGCTTTAAGATCGGGTCGCCGGCAGCAAAATTGTAAACTTTTTCTCCTCGCGCTACTTTTTCAGCCACCATGGAGTTAATAGCTACGGTTGCAGATGTTGTCATATTCCTTCCTCTTTACTTATGAATTTTATTAAAGATTTAAGTTGTTTTATTATTTCTTCGCGGTTGAAATCTGAAATCTCTTTTTGCATTTGCGGGTTGTCATGGGCAAGCCGCGTCATTGATTTAAATCCTGGACCTGCGATCTTTAGGCTCTCCGGGTCCTGTCCTTCAACAAATTTTAAGTAATCCCGAGAGAGCAGCGCTGGCAAATGAGAGATCAGAGCAACCTGCTCATCGTGTTTTTTAGGATCGATGATCACCGTCTTGGCTCCTAGAGTTGCAATGAAATCCGAGACGACCTCTAAAGTGCTGCTGTGATTCTTTTCATGAGGAGAGAGGATCCAGGACCTATCTTGAAAAAGGTCTGCATCGCTATTTGCGAAACCAGAGGTTTCTTTGCCCGCCATTGGATGAGTGCTTAGGAATTCGAGATTTTTGCCCGAAAGCGTTTCAAAGCAGGGGAAGACCGCTTTTTTAACGCTTCCCACATCGATCACAAGGAGACTTTTCTCTTTTGGGCAGCGTTTTGCGATCTCGGCAGCAAGAGGAGATAGAGTCGAGAGGGGAGTGGCTAAAATGATCAGATCGCTCCATGCGATCAACTCTTCCCAGGTGTCAAAAAGGGTATCTACGGCCTCTTTAAGGTCCAAATCATCTTGCTTTAATGTGGCAATAGGAATGCGAGGCCCTCTTTTTTTTAGGGCCTTTGCAATCGATCCGCCGATGAGCCCCATTCCAATGATGGCAATGTTATTTAGCCGGTTCATAAAGTCCTAAAAGTTTTAAGGATTGCGTCAGCTGCTTTATGTCATTAAGCACTGTGCCCATGTCGCAAGATTTAGAAAAGAGGATATCGACAAAGAACAAGTATTCAAACGGCTTTTCCCTGATCGGACGGGACACGATCTGCGTCAGGTTCAGTCCATGGGCAGCCAGTGTGTTCATCACCTTTGCAAGAGAGCCAGGAATGTGCTTAAGCGTGAAAAGAAGAGAGCATTTTCCTTCTTTTCTCTGCACATCTTCTCGCCCAGTTTTTTCAAGAATCAAAAAGCGGGTTGTATTGCTCTTGTCATCTTCAAGGTTTTTTTGCAGGATTTCAAGTCCATATACCTCTGCTGTCTTGCAGCTGCCAATGGCGCAGACATCCAAAACATTCCTCTTTGAAATCTCTTGCACAGCGCCTGCAGTGTCAAAATGCGCTATAGGCTCTGCGCATGGATAAGTCTTAAAAAAACCTGTGCACTGAGCCAGGGCCTTTGGATGGGAATAGACTTTTTTGATCTCTTCCATCTTCTGCCCTTTTAAACCGACGAGGCAATGCTCGATCGGCAGACACACCTCTCCGACCACCGACACTTCATAGCGGGCGAAAAGGTCAAAATTCTCGAAAATAGGGCCGATCAAGCTGTTTTCAACAGGAAGCGCGGCAAGGTCCACTTCGCCGTTTTTAAGGCTTGTGAAAACATCTTCGAAAGTCATTTTTCCAAAGCTCTCAGCCTTGCCGTCGAAAAACTTCTCGATCGCCATTTCGCTAAATGATGCCGCAGTGCCTTGGTAGGCAACTTTTTTACGCATCGTCCATCTCCATTTTCATGTCCAGCTTCGAATAGTCGACAAAAAGATTGAAAATCTCTTCCACAACAGCAGGGCTAAGTTCATGCTTTAGCGCCATTTCGCGTAAATGCACGCGCTGTTTTTCTTCCCGAATAGGATCGTGAACGGGAAGATGATTTTCTCTCTTCACCCTCGCTATTTGTTTGGTGACTGCGAGGCGCCTCGCAAATAGCGCGATAATTTCTTCATTGATACTATCAATTGTATTGCGCAGCAGCTCTAGTTTCATAAAGACCTTCCCATCGCTTTTGCGATGTTATCAAGCTCGTGAGAGAGCGTTCCTATTTCGGAGGGAAGCAATGCCTGCTTTCCGTCGCACTTAGCATCTTTAGGGCTATGATGCACTTCGACGAGAAGTCCATCTGCGCCAATTGCGACAGATGCCTTGCAAAGAGCAGGAATGATGTCTTTGCGCCCGGCAGCATGGCTGGGATCGACAATGATCGGCAGATGCGTGAGAAGCTTTGCGACAGCAACACTGCTTAAATCCAGCGTGCTCCGCGTCGAATTTTCGAACGTGCGGATACCCCGTTCGCATAAGATCACCTCATGATTGCCATGCGCCATGATGTATTCGGCGCTCATTAGCCATTCTTCTACCGTTGCAGAAATTCCTCTTTTGAGAATGACGGGTTTGCCGCATTTGCCCACTTCTTTAAGCAAGTCGAAGTTCTGCATATTTCGGGCGCCAATTCTCAGGATATCGACGTATTCGGCAGCAATCTTAACATCGCGCACGTCCATCACCTCGGATTCGATCAGCATCCCATGCTCTTCTTGTAATTTTTTATGGAGCTTCAAACCTTCTACACCCATTCCTTGAAAACTGTAGGGCGAGGTGCGCGGTTTGAATGCGGATGCTCTAAACACCTTCACTTTGGCAATTATTAGTTGCTTCGCAATCTCGCGAAGCTGCTCTTCGCTCTCGATAGCGCACGGACCTGCCATCATAATGACAGAATTGCCGCCGATTGTGACCCCTTTTACGGTAATTTCCGTTTTTTCTTTCTTGAATGTCTTGGACGCGAGCTTCCAGGGTGTGCTCACCGGAATAAGTTCTGAAATGCAGCCAAGAGAGTTCAAATCACTCAGAACCTCTGTTGAAGGCGCTTTTTCCAGGCCTAAGACAAGCTCTGATTCACTCCGAGAGATGCAATGATGGACTCCATGAGAGTTCAGTTTGCCAATTAGCTGGCCTAAAAGTTCTTCGGTTAAATTTTGCTGTAACTTAATTAACATAATCACCTTTCTATAATATATATTTAACGTTCTTCATAAAATCTGGATACAAGAAATAATATTCTCGAATTCCAGTTTCTAAGAGGGGCTTTCACCGCTCTTTTGCAGTCTGAAGGGAAACTAAATAGATGTAAGTGGTGTTAAATAAATATTGGCGTTTTAGCGCCAAAATAGAAAGAATAAGAATAAAAAAAGGCGCAGCAAGATATAGCGGAGTGTTTTACTCCGTTTATCGCGTCAAGACCGGATGTGGTACTGACTGTAGTTTTCATAAAAACTTCATTTGCCTTTGTTTTATAGACTTATTGTATCATAATGAAAACATCATGTCAAATATTAACTTAAAATATTGATTCTTTGTGGGTTAAATCTATGAGTACACTTCTTTTCGGGGTGATTACAAGCCCTAATTCCGAAACGATCACATCGCAAAAGCCCTATATCGATGGGGTCGAGGTCCGCCTTGATTATTTTGAGCATATCGATGAAGAAGCTCTCAAATCCTTTATCAAAGGGTATGAAAAACCTGTCATGCTCACCGTTAGGAGAAATGATCAGGGGGGGCGCTTTTCCGGGACAGAAATGGAGCGCTTAGATCGCCTGGAAGCTCTTTGCAAGCTAGGGCCTGCCTATGTAGATCTAGAATATGACGTCCCAGTGGAGTACAGAAAAAGGCTTTTTGAAACCTATCCGAACATTTCTTTTATAAGCTCTTATCACGATTTCTCGAACACGCCGGACGATTTGGAAGAGGTTTTTAGAAAAGTCAAAACTCCCAACGCTCATTTCTATAAAATTGCAGTGACTGCAAATTCTTGCATTGACGCGCTTAAAGTTCTCTCATTCATGAAGAACCACTCGCAAGAGAAGAATTTTATCGGTATCGCCATGGGGGAAGAAGGACAGATCACGCGGATCTTAGCCCCCGTTGTAGGTTCCTATTTGACTTATGCACCACTATTTGCAGAGGACTCTACAGCTCCGGGGCAAATCACAGCGCGTGAAATGCAAGAGCTTTACCGATTTGGCAAATTGAACCGAGAAACAGAAATTTACGCCTTGATTGGTGATCCCGTCACTAAAAGCCTAGGAGCCGTGATTCACAACGCTGTTTTTACAGATGCCGACATCAATGCCGTCTATGTCAAGGTGCGCGTTACAAAAGAAGAACTCCAGACTTTCATCACAAAAGTTGTAGAACTTCCCTTTAAAGGATTCAGCGTCACCATGCCGCTAAAAGAGAGCGTTCTTCCCATGCTCTCCCAAACTTCGATACAAACTAAAGTCATCGGGGCATGTAACACGATTCGAGTGAGCAATCATCAAATGACCGGATATAACACCGATGGCACTGGGGCGCTGGATGCGATCGAAAAGAAAGCCCTCGTTTTTGGAAGACATGTTGTGATCATCGGCGCTGGCGGATCTGCCAAATCGATTGCTTTTGAAGCGACTCAGAGGGGAGCATTTGTGACCCTTATCAATCGCACTCCCGAAAAAGCGCTTGAGATTGCAGATACCCTAGATTGTCAGGGCGGAGGTCTCGAACTGATTAAAGAGGTTTCTGAAAAAGGGTACGATATCCTTGTTAATTGCACACCCGAGAGCGACCTCATTGAAGAACAGTGGATCCTTCCTGGCAAGATAGTCATGGATATCGTTTACATTCCTAAAAATACCCCTTTTTTGGTAAAAGCTTTGAAAAAAAATTGCCAGATTGTTTACGGATACGAAATGTTCGTCTACCAGGCTTTAGAGCAGCAGCGCATTTGGTTTCCTGAAACAATTAATGCAGATAAAGTCTTTGAAATTATACTTGGGAGCGTACTCAAAAGATTTCGCAGTTTGGGCTGCGTGAAAGCTCCCGCGGCCCGGTTCCCGCAAGTGGGTCCATATTTTGAGACATAGGACCCACTTGCGGGGATCTCAACCCCGGGGCTTTGACGCACCCCAAACAATGAAATCTTTTGAGTACGCTCCCTAGAACAAGTTACAAGCTCCCTCACCTAAGGAATCTAATGAAAGGAAAGTCCCTATTTTATTTATTAACTCTGTGCACTGTCGCTCTTTGCCCCTTTTCAAAAGGCGAAGCGCTCATCACAGAAACTAACGATTTTGCACATGCATTTACCTATCTCGAAAAAGACACTCTCTATGTCTTCGATCTTGATAATACACTTATTGAAACTGCGCAACATCTTGGATCAGACCAATGGTTTTCCCACCATTTAGATCACTGCTTAAAAACGGAAGGTTTGAGTGTCGACGAGGCAATCGCAAAGCTTGTGCCCGTTTACAGCCAAATTTTAGACCGAACAGAAATGCAACTTGTCGAACCTATTATTGCCGATCTACTTGCAAAAATGCAGAAGCAAAATGTTCCCATGATTGGGCTTACTAAACGCTCGCCGGCCCTATCTGAGCGAACTCTCGAGCAGATAGCTCCTTTGCATATCGATTTTAGCAAGACATCCCTTGTGGAAGGGGATTTGGTCTTTAAAGAGCTGAAAGGGACATTGTTCAAAAATGGGATCATTTTCACAGGCAACGGAATTGATAAAGGCCCGGCCCTCAATGCTTATTTGAAAAAATTGAAAAAACTGCCGAACCGTATCGTCGTCATCGACGACAAATTAAGCCATATTGAAAATATCGAAGCAGCAGTAGAGAAGCTCGGAATTGACTTTGTGGGGATTCGTTATGGTGGAGCCGACGAAAAGGTAAAATCCTTTAATCCGAAAATTGCACAACTTCAGCTCGATCATTTCCATAAAATATTAAGCGATGAGCAAGCGCTCCACCTCTTAAAACTTGAGAACTAGGGAGCGTACTCAAAAGATTTCGCTATTTGGACTGCGTCAAAGTTCCGGGGTTGAGATCCCCGCAAGTGGGTCCATATTTTGAAACATAGGACCCACTTGCGGGGACTCTACCGCGGAAGCTTTCACGCTAGCCCAAACAGTGAAAGCTTTTGAGTACACTCCCTAATCAGCCTCAACGGGCTCGTGGAATTTTAGTTCAAATTCAGCGGGCCCAATTTTTCCCGTGTGTATATAACAAATGTCGACGAGAAGCTCTTTACTCTTGGTCAAGAGCAAATACCCTTTTTCACAGCGAATAATTTGATCGATCCTTTCGGCCCCGCCGAGCAGATAGTAGGTTTCCGGCGCTGCTAAAATAGCCTGAATCTCCCTGTTACTTTGCGCAAGCGGCGGCAAAGCAGCAAACGCCATATTTCCAAACAGCAATAAAAACGCTGCTTGCTTACTCCATAACATCTTTTGCAAGAACATTTTTTTCTCCTTCTGATCTAGCGACGAGGATAGCGCAGCAGCTATCGCTAAAAACGTTTACAGTGGTGCGGCACATATCGAGCACTCTATCCACAGCGACAAAAAGCCCGATCCCCTCGATGGGAAGACCGATGGTTTTCAAAATAGCGATGATCGCTACAAGCGAAGCTGAAGGGATTCCTGCAACTCCGATCGATGTGATCAGCGAGAGAAGGACGATGATGCATTGGGTACTTACAGTAAGTTCGATCCCGTAAGCTTGAGCTACAAATATGGCAGCCACACATTCATAAAGAGCGGACCCCGACATGTTGATCGATGTTCCAAGGGGGACCACAAGGCTGCAGATCTTGTTTGAAACGCCTGCCCTTTTTTCAACGCATTCAATTGTGATGGGGAGCGTTGCCGAGGAGGAACTCGTTGAAAAAGCGGTGATGAGTGCAGGTCCCATCGCTTTGAAATGGCGGCCGGGTCTGACATTCCCAATGATTTTAAGCAGAACAGGAAGAGCGACGAAGATAAATAGGGCAAGACCGAGAAGAACGGTTATCGTGAACATGCCGAGCGATTGAAGTGAATTAAATCCGGTCTCCGCAAACACCTTTGCCACTAGAAAAAACACCCCGACAGGAAGGCATTTCATAATGACTTGAGTGAACTGGATCATGGCGTTAAAAAGCCCTTGCCAAAACCCCTTCAGTATAGAGCCGCTTTCCGATTCGATCTTTGAGAGGCAGTATCCAAAGATCAAGCTGAAGAAGATCAGCCCAAGCATTTGGCCTCTGCCAAAGGTATCGACGATATTGGAAGGCACAATTTGTAGGAGGATATCGCTAAATCGGGCGGTTTCTTCCGTTGCAAGATATTTTTGAACATCAGCGCCATTCACAGATCCTGCAATCGTATCGGGATTGATCATCGCACCTGGGTTTAACAGGTTCACGCAGAACAGTCCGACTAAAATTGCAATCAAGCTGGTGCCCAAATAAAACGCAAAAATTTTAGCGCCAAGACGGCCAAAAGAGCTATCGTTGCCAATCCTGGCAATCCCCGTAATAATCGAAGAAGAGACGAGGGGAACGACGACCAAGGTCAGAGCGTTAATAAAAACTTTACCGAGAAGGCTGTAAACGGGAAAAGCAAAGGCAAACAGATCGATGCCAAAGAGGGTGGACCCCTGCTGGGTCATGGAACCGATGACCATCCCTAAAAGGATTGCGATGAAAACTTTCCAGGGGGTTTGCTTTTTCTTGCGCGCTGCCATTAATTAATCTCCGTATAAATAACTCGCGCAGTCTACAGCTTTTTTCGTTTTATTGCTATATCATTAGAGGCGATCTTTGCCATTTTGTCCTGAAAGCCCGTAAGCCCTAGCCCTCCACCCGAATGGACAAATAAGATATTTCCAATGAGGCTTTCCTCGGCAAGGACAACCCTCCCTTCATAAAACAATTTGGCGGTGAAGACGGGGTCGGTAAGGAATCCCTCAAGGCTTGCGATCTCTGCGACCGTCTGTAAAATGGTCGCATTGACAGATCCAAAGCCGGCTGCTGTCCTAGGAGTATGGAGCTTAAACAAAGAAGGGGAGGGGAGGGGCTGGCCAAGGAGGGCCTCGAGATCGGTTTTTCTCTTTTCCAGCGTTCGAGCGAACTCCTCTTTATCCCCAGCCACCTGAACAATATGGACAAAAGTTTTTTTACTTAAATAAGCAAAAGCTAGCAAAAGGGCGCAGGAGGTGAGGCCTGTGCCCGAATCAATGAAAAGATGATCGAATTCTATCCCCAATTGCTCCTCGTTGCGGAGAATGTCGAGAGCAAACGTAAGAGCTCCCGGCAAGGCATCTTTGCAATTAGCTCCTTTGGGGACCACGAGGGCCCGAACACCGGCTTTAGCTCTCTCTTTTGAGAAGTCCTCTGCAATTTTATCAATTTCTTCCCATTTTTTCTGAGAGACCCAATGAATGTTGTTCATTCCAGCTATGAGTGCGGTATAAAGAAGATTTCCCTGCAGTTTGCATTTGGGATCGCCCAGGAGAAACAAAATGGGTTTGACTCCATGTTCCTTGAAAAGCTGAACAATAGAGAGGACATGGTTAGAGTATGCGCTGCCGATGATGATGGCCTCATCGGGCTTTTGCTCCAAAAAAGAGGGGACAAAAGAGAGGTATTTGCGAATTTTGCTTCCACTGATCCCAAATCCCAGCTCATCTTCCCTTTTGACATAGCATTTGGGGCCAAAAGAGCGCAAAGGATGCACGCGGGAGTGCAAAGTCGTCTCTGGAGCAATTTTTATAAGAGCTGATTTTTTCATATTGTTGGGGTGTAGAGGTCTACGATAATATCTTTTTCGGGATCATGGGTGTCAATGTAATTTTGCATAGCCTGGTCAAATAGAAGGAGAGAGGTCACTTTTATAACTCCAATGTTTGGATCGAAGAGATACTGTCTCGATTCATCAATTTTAATAAACACTACCTGGTGGGATGAAGTGTAAATCCCATAAACACCTGGAGGCTGACAGAGAAGGCCGCGCATGATTTGTTCATTCGTTTTATCTTTCACTTTCACCTTGGAATAATCGGCTCGAACATTCAGATGTAGAAGAGAGTATGTGGGTGGAAGATCAAGAGATTGCAATAAAGCAGCCTGGTCAGGAGCTCCTTGCATGAATTGCTGCCCTACGGATCTAAAATGCTCATCTGTATTGGAAAACTGCCCTCTGCTCTTGAAATAGAGATGAATAAACCAATGGCACATCCCTCTGCAGATCCCACCTGCATGAAAAAAATTCACCATCCCACCGGATGGATGCGTCGCCAGGGAGGTCCTTATTGAGGGCTGTAGAAAATAATCAGCTCTATCCAATCGATGAGTGTTGACCGATTTTGCCAAAAGGTTATTCTGAAAAATCTTGTCCGTTTTGATGGCCGTGGCGTCATTTATGGTATGGCGTGACTGCACCCACATCTTTTTTGAAAGGTCGGTCATACTACAGAAGTGCAAGAGATAGCTTCCCAAGCTTAAGAAGAAACCTGACACATGAAAGTAGATTTCATTTAGGTCGATACAGGAATTGCTCCAAGCATGGCCATGCACGGTAGCAGGCCCAGGAGCGCGGCTCAAAATAGCAGCAACCTCCTCATATCCGGACATAAACCGGTTCAGGGAAGAAGGAGTAAGTAAAAATTCAGGTTTAAAAATTGTCGTTGGCATAGTGTGTAAAAATTATAAACAAAAAGGGGAGAAAATGCACGAGGGAAAAGATATTAGCGGCTACTCATGGGTCTGTGATAGCCGCAATGGTGATTATTATTATTTGAAAGATTTTGAGCATCTTGTCGTGATGAAGGTAGTCAATTTTAGTGAGACCCTGCCAAAGGAGCACTGGGAAGCTGTTGTCTTTGAGGATGAGCGCTGTCAAAGAGTCACTCAGCGCCAGGAGTTTGCAACAATGCGGGAAGCTCAGGAAAATCTTGAACAATTAATGGAAATTGTTATTAAAAACAGAAATTCTAAAAATTAAAATTAATTAACAATCACTTTTAATATTAACATAATTTATGTCTGTTTAATTAACTCTAATTAAGGTATTCTAGCTCAACTTTTAACAAAATGGAGTTGGCTATGAAAAAAATCTTATCGCTCAAAAAACACCTACATTTAGGGCTTGCAGCGCTTGCCGGCATATTTCTGCTAACCACAGGTTTTGAAAGTCATCAAATACATACTTTAAAATCGGTTGCAACAGAATTGCTGCCCAGTTTTTCATTGAAAGAGATTCGAGTCGTCGTTCACGCCAAGGCAATGACCCCGGACGAGAGCAAGCGCAATTTTGGACACGACCTGATCAGCCGCGGCATCCAGCCTCTCCAGCTCAGCATCCAAAACAACACTTCTAATGAGTATTCCCTGTGTCCGAGTTCTATAGACCTTCCGAGAGTAGAGGCGAGCAAAGTGGCCTTTAAGGTCACCAAATCTGCTATCCCTCGTTCAATCGGCTATAAGATTGCCAGCTTCTTTTTTTGGCCTCTAATGATTCCAAGCACTATTGACGGAATTAGGGTTATGATTCATCACAAAAATCTTAAAAAAGACTTAAGCGCAAAATCTGTGAAGCAAGAAGTCGTCGCTGCCTACTCTGTTTTTAACCGCGTCCTTTTCGTCCCCAAAAAAGAATTCAAAGAAACCTTCAAAGTAACATTGATCGACATCGAGTCTTTGCAGCCGACAGAACTCCAGACAACAATTGAGAATGCGGATCAATACGGAAATTAATGCATCCAAAACCACTCACTATCGCCGACTCTGTCCCAGGCTCTAGCGACATATTCCTTGCGCAAACGACCATCCTCACATTTTGAAGGAAGTGAGTCCGCGATATTTTGCAGCGCTTTTTTCCCTGCATAGCTGTCGCCATTTGCTTCGTACTTGAAATGGTCGAAGATTTCCTGGCCGAGATCTTTGCACGCTTTTTCGCCAGCACCCTGGTCGAGAATTGAGTCTAAGTCAAGCTCAATGAGCTTATTCAAATATTCCACCTCTTTTTCACTGAGCACAGGAATAGTTTTAGGCTGGGTCGAGAAGATAAAAAAATTGCTGAATGGATTGGATCCAAACGGGGCTGCGCCGCCAATATGACTAAAACTCATAAAAATTCTCCCTTCTAGAGTTTGAAAGACGCAAATCTTGTAGCTTGCCTGAAAATTAAAAGCAATAGCGATGTCTTGGGAAATTTACTGAAGTAAAATCCACAGTCATGTCATAAATTGCGCCACATCATAAATGGGAGATTTATTTGTCCCCCGGACGTGAGAAAACTCGGTCGTTTACGGCCGAGATGGACCCAAGTCCTCTAAGCCTGAGAATATTTCAGCTTCTATATTCGTTGACTCATTCAAGACAAAGGTATACCCTTTAAGCATGTTAGTTCGTAAATCATTTCAATACAGACTGCGTCTGACAAAGAAGCAGATCAGAGCATTGCAAGCTCAGCTTGAGGAATGTCGCTGATGAATCCCTATATAAAAACAGACAATATCTTTCCTTCTGACCTTCTCGCGGCAAAAGAGCTTATTTATGGACCTTGCGGCTTCTTATGCGAGAATCTGCAGAAAGAGCCTGAAAGCGAGGAATACGGAGCCTGTGTGTTCGAAATGAATGGCAAACGGATCAAGTTTCGAGTCGGAAAGATCACACCTACAAAGATGGGTCAATTTGTCACCCTATGGAAGCGCATTGGAGATGGGGTCATTTTACCTCATGACCTGGCCGATCCCATTGACCTTTTCGTCATCAGCGTTAGAGCCGGCGATCGCTTTGGGCAGTTTGTCTTCCCTAAAGCCGTTTTATTTGAGAAAGGGATCATTTCGAAGGAAGGAAAAGGTGGAAAGCGGGCGATGCGTATCTATCCGTCTTGGGATATCGCAGAGAATAAGCAGGCTAAAAAAACTCAAGGGTGGCAGCTGAAGTACTTCTTTGAAATCTTTCCCGATGGAAATGTTGATGCCAGCAGTGTCCGAAGATTGTTCCAAGGCTGATGAAAAACTATTAAAAGCTTATGACTTTGAAAGCGCTATTGTCTCTGGTCCTAGCCACAACATAAGATCAATTATCAGACGTTAATAGAGGGCTGGCCAGGGACCGACACCAGGTAGTATCACCCATCCAACGATGTCTGTATGCCCAACTTTTGAGACAACTTGAGTAGATCACTGGATCGAGCAAGAGCTTCTAGTCGCTTCCACGCGAGCCTGTATATCTAATGCGAGGAGATCGGATGTACACTCGGCTTTGAGTTTAAGAAGGTTAAATAAACAAATCTGTCCATTTGTAAACTCTCTCACCTTCATTATTGAAAGATCAGAATAGACCTTAGAATTTACAATCGAATAAATACGTTTGCATGTTCCCGCAAAAGATGCAAGATCCCTCCAAGGTAAAAGCTTCTCTGAGTGGTCCGTAGCAATCCTTGCGAACTTGTCATCCACTTGCAGTTTATCTTTTAGCAGCTGGGCTAATTGTGTGTCATTTTGCAGCTGTTTAAGAGTGAATCCTTTCGGTATCGTTACGAATTCAATGAGATCTTGTTGCTTCTCTTTTTGAATGCATTGGAAACCACTTTTCCAGTTGGCGGCAAGGATAATGCAAGAGGAAATGCATTCAATTGTCTCATCCGGTAGGCCCCATATCGGGCCTTCGAAATCGGCTGCATTAGGGTTTGCAATTCTAACGTGGTTTGTTATTTGTTTGACTGGGTTCATTATTTCCACCTTTTTTTTTATTTTTAAATAATTAATTAAAATACTCAGATCTCTTAGTTATTCATTATAGTATAAAGTAAATAATTTATCAATGATTATTTTATATTACGTAAACTATTGAGAATCAATTGAATAATTCCACAATAATGAAAAATCGATAATAGTAATCTTTTTTTTACCAAAAAATGGTGAAATCGCCCCTTTCAATTCAAGGCGAATGGATGGCGGGTGGTTTTTAGGTCCTATTAATCTGAAGTGCCATAAGGATATCGTCGAGATACCGGTCTCCTGCTTTGACTCGTCTTTTTAGCCTCCCCTCTTCGTGGAATTCCATCTTTTTGTAAAGAGCGATCGCTCGAGAATTGGAGGCTCGGACGTTCAGTTCGATTTTCTCAACCACTTTGGAGCGTTTGGCCCATTCTATGAGTCTTTCCATAAGCATAGACCCTATCCCCTTCTCCTGATATCCTTTGTGCACGACAATAGTCAGTTGGGCCACATGGGAAATCGATTGTAGCGGCAGGCGCTCTAAAAAAGCGTGGCCAACAATGTGGGCGCCCTTTTCAGCAACGAGGTAGATGCCTTGTATCGACTCGATGGTCTGCTTGACCTTTTCTTCGCTAAGTTCTGACGGCAAAGAGCAAAAAAAACCGGGTTCATTAGCAATCTCCTGCTCGGCTTTCGCGATGAAAGGAGCGTCTTCCACCATTGCTTGCCTAATCGTTACTTTTGCATCTGTCATAAGGGGGAACCTTGTAATAACGTGGATGTATTAGTTTTATAGTCGAAAGAGGTTAGGTATTTGGCATTGACCTTATGATTGGGATCCTGGAAGGGATTGGTATCCTCGGTAAAACCGAAGGAATGGTACATCTGAATAGCGGTTTCATTGCTTGGTCTTGTATAAACAAAGATCCTAGTTGTCTGCGGGAGAAGTTTGAAAATGGAGTTTAGGAGAATTTTTTCCAAACCGAGATGGCTCTTTGTTGATCTGACAACCAGATTGATGAGTTTGATGTTGCCTTGGGTAAGCGCCGGGGTCACTGAAAATAAAATGAATCCGAGCAACTCATCTTGATTTTTGAGGGTTGCGAAGATGTAAATATCGTCCAAAAGAGGAGCAATGATCTCAGGGGCGAATTTCGTGAGGTCCATCAAGTAGAACTGTTTGATGGTTTCTTGGATTTTTTCCTTAATTGCATCCCAGTCGGCATTTTCTGGGCCGCATTCTAAAAGCGGTGCACAGGACTTAAGGAAAAGTTCTTGGGAAACGGCTTCTGGATATGTGCGCAAAAATTGCAATTCACTGCGAGATAGCTCTTCGCTTGCAAGTTCGCTTATTGTCTTTTTGAAATGGGCAAGATCAGGTGAAAGGATACCCGCTTTTTTCCATTCCAATGTGATTGGTGCGCCATCAGCGTCCTTTGTTTCGATTCTCCCCTCAACTGGTGTCGTGCTTTTAATGCCGTCTAGCCATTCATTGTTCATTTCATCCCCGTGCACATTAAAATATTCGCTTTTAAACTCTGATTCGGCTCTAATTTTGTCAACATTGAAGAAAAGGAGGGGGAAAGTAGAAAAAATTATAAAAAGTGGTACTAGCTTCACCCGCGATTTCTAAAGCTCCAAATGAATGACAAAGTATACACACAACCTAAGGATTTTGAATATGGTAAAGATTTGGATGAGAAAAGTTTATATTGTTTTAGCTGCTGTTTTCATATCAAGTAGTTGTTACCCGGACAACTATCTGAATGAGCTAGCATTTTATCCTTCGGACTCAAGATTGGAATATAAGTTTGCTGTCCCTAGCGACACCTATCATAAATATTGCAAGAACATCTATTCTCAAAATGGTGAGGATGGGATTCTTGAGCAAATCCTTAAAGAGCTAGGAATAGAAAATGGGACCTTTTGCGAATTCGGCGCATCCGATGGTATTACCTGTAGCAACACGTATAATCTGATTAAAAATTACAATTTTTCAGGGATTGCAATCGAACCCGATAGCTCACGCTTTGTAAAATGCTCTGAAAATTACAAACCCTATCCCCAAGTGCAAGCGATCTATGGCGCCGTTGTGCACAATGACAAAAAATACGATCTCAATGCTTGGCTAAAAAAGGGAAAATTACCACGCGATCTCGATGTCTTGTCCATTGATATCGACTACGATGATTATTTCGTATGGGAGAACCTTACTGAATTTGAGCCTAAAATCGTTATCATAGAAACAAACTCCTATAGAGACCCCGTCTTTGAAGAGCTTCCGGGGGTACCCTCAAAGGAATATAATATCGATCTATTAAAACTATGGTGTCCTTCGAGAGTAGCTTGCGGATGCAGTTTTATCTCAGCAATTGAGCTGGGGCTAAAGAAGGGCTATATTCCAGTTGCCTACACGGGAAACATCACCTTTGTCAGAAAGGACCTGGTCCATAAATTAATAGAGTTTCCCTACATCATCTCTGACAATCCACATGACTATATCCCCCTCTACACCCATCTGGTGTTATGCTTTGTACTGGACAAAAAATAGTTTCATGCAGCGCAAGTCCTTGGTTGTGAACACATAAAACACGACAACAACCGCCTAAATTCTCTCAGACCCATATCCCCAAAAATTGCCCTTCGTATCCAGTTCAGCCCCTCTCGGAATAAACTCCGGGCCTTTCTTCCGTGGGCCTTGACCTCTATGGGGGCCTCCTGAGCTTTGATATCTCCAGTTCGGTAAGCCCAACAAAACCCGATCACCAATACAAACAACAGTTTTTCGATTTTATCTGCGTCTACCATGTGGGTGTCTTCCATGCGAAATCCCCGGCCCTTTAGACACCCGAACAAGGTTTCTATTTCCCAACGCCTTCGATACAACGCCAATGGATTCACGAACTCGACATTGGAGACAACGATCATCTGCTCCTTGGCACCTCTTCTTCGTTCAACAGAAACATAGAGAGAATGACCCCACAGAATGGTGGGGTAGTTGATAACCTTTTTTCTCCCGAGATATTTGCGCAACATCCCTGCCGCGATTGTGTGTCCTTCCTTGGTTTTCAGATGGGAATTTTTTTTGATTCTGATCACAAAGGGGATCTTGTTTGCGATCAGGAATTCGAACCATTCTGTCCCAATAAATTCTCGGTCAGCAAGAAGGACTGCGATTTTTTCGACTCCCAGTTGCTGAATGGCCCGTTTCAAAATTGCAACTCGATCCTCAACGCAAGAAGTTCCCTCGAGGTCCAGCACGACCCAAAAGATGGGAATGCTGATGCCTAAGTAGGCTACTGAGAGTACCAGGATATTGATGGGGTATTTCCCCCACTTCCAATTCGTGCGATCGAGGATTAAGGTGTATTTGTCTCCAAGGGGAAATAGGCGAAGAACCAATAGAACGATGGTGCTTATGTCGAATGAGAATCCGGTGAAAAATCGACAGACTCTACGATAAGAAGACTCCTCCTTTACAGAAGTCTTGAAGGCCGCGGCAATCTGAGTAAGATTGACTGTTCTAACGGCGAAAAGGGCTTGGAGAATCTGCACTAGGCAGTTAAGACGAGACTTGTGCCAATCAAAGAAATTGGATAAAGTTGCTTGCAACTCGCTGATGTGTTTCATTGTACCTCGATGCTTGAATAACAACGAGATATGATCGCTCTTCAGCGAGCCTTTGTCATCAACTTATTTTTTTGTCCAGTACAGAGGGTGTTATGGGATAACACATGGTACACAAACATAGGCCTGATTTTGAACAAAGCGATTGGGGATTACTTCCTGCAATTTAACGAAAAATCGATCGATTTACCTTGGCTTAAGAAACGAATTTTTCAGATTCTTAAAAACGAAGAGAAATTGTAGTTCTAAAAAAATAGGAAAGCCTTGTCCCTTTGGGCAAGGCTTAACAAAGCAGACTAAATGGAAGTGTTTGGGCCGACTCGCTACTTGGGTCAAGGTCATTCCCATCGTTAGGAGAGCAAAGTTCCTAATTCTTGGTTTAGCTACATTGTTCTCATTTGCAGGTACGATAAAAGAAGTCACACATGAACAAATAGATTGGAACTGCTCTTTTGGCAAGGCTAATAAAGAGCACTCTTCGTTACTTGAACTAGCGCTTGTTAGTCGTATACTTGGAATCATTGTTTTTCCTCATATTTTATATATCTTTAATTTAAAAAAATATTTGCAGTGATTTGGCGATCGTTATAACATTAAATTTTATATTTTATTAATAACTATATTTTTAATGTAGGCGTTTTTTTGAAGTGTCACCACTGAAAAGCAAAAGTAATTGATAATTAGGTGGTTACATTTTAAAAAAAAAGCTTTATTATTTTAATAAAAAACTTCTAATTAATTCATTTAATTAGTATAGTGTATATATGTTTTATTAGTACAACATGTATAATAACCAATATATAGGTGAATTATGATTGAGATTAAAGCAATTAGTCCTAGCCATTTGAGAGCAGCCCAACATGCGGACGCGCCTCAAATCGAATCAGAGATGAAATTTCGCGAAAATGTGAAGAAATCGTTTGAACAAGAATTGGGTAATTTTATATGGAGTAGTCTTTTATACTGCGCTGATAAAACCGGAAAAATATTTTTTGCAACATCTCACTTCGGTCTACACAAATGGGATGTTCAGCGAGGCTCCAAGGCTACTTTTTATACACAATGCATCTATTACGACGTGAGGTCGACCGACGAGGTTCTGGAAAAAATCTATCCTTCCTGTCGAGACCTGTTCGATTTAAAAGCATTTTTAGCAAGTAAAGATATAAAAGAACTAGCTTCGCATCAGATTTCATCAGATTCAACAGACCATAAATGTGAAATATTAGATTGTGTTAATTTTGTGGCTTACGTTTTGACAAAGGAATTAAATGAGTACAAGTCTGACAATAATCAATCTTTCAGAGAGATGCAAGCTCGCATAAGCACCCTAATTCGCGAATATTTTCCAAAGCCTTTAAATCTTCCTGAGGCAAATTTCTCCGATAACAGTCTAAAAGTTGGAGATCTATTATATTTTTGGCATAACGAGGATTGCGGTGCGAGACAACCAATAGGCAGGCATGTAGGATTCTTTTGCGGATATAATTCTAAACAGCAACCGTTAATATGCGATCTGTGGAATAGAAATAATAGTTTTTCTGTTCAAATAGTCGATTTTATGAATTCCTATGAATATCTCAAGCACGGTTTTAAAATTCATTATTTTGATTTAAAGCATCTTCTAGAAATGGTTCAAAATCAGCCAGGACTCCAGCAAAGTCCACGGCAGCCCCAACAAGACAATGATGGAAACAAAATAACGATATAATGATGAAAAAATAAGAAAAAAATCCTTATCGTTTCCATCGTTGATTTTGTTGAGATATACCGAAATTGTTTCAAAAATTGGGTCCTAGGCTGCGTCAAAGCCCCGGGGTTGAGATTCCCGCAAGTGGATCCTATGTTCTCAAATATGGATCCACTTGCGGGAACTCAACCGCGGGAGCTTTCACGCAGCCTGGGACCCAATTTTTGAAACAATTTCGGTATAGTGGGTAAGGGATTGGTGGAACCCAATCCCTTACCCACTAATAGTCTGATCACGATTGCGGCCAAATTTTCAGACAACTTGGGTATAACTTTGCAGCGTCAGCTGTATATGTTGAACAGGCTAAGGATCATTTGTAAACACTTGGCGCAATGTACGCGTAAGTAGGTCAAACCGATCCTGCATGTGTTGCCCAGTATTACGGTAGATGGCAAGCACGCGGTACTCGGATGGGGCCGGTTGCCACTCTACAGGATGCAAATGGGATTTTTTAGCTAGAAAATCGGGAAGAAAGCCCACCTCTTTAGAGTTGGAGCAGATGCTGGCGATAAGCGACCAGCTGGGTATGCGGGATTTTACGGGAAGCGAGTACCCGTGGACCTGTTGCCAGTTTTGCTGAAGAAAAAGAACCTCCATCTGGTCCTCGGGCAATAAGACCGGTTTAAGAGGACAGTCCTTATCACTCGAATAGAGCTGAAAGTGCCCTTTGCCAATTTCAGTGGCAATCACGTTTTTCCAGGGGGCATTGTCGAGCACAAGGGCGATATCCGCCTCATCATGCAAAATTGCGGCGTAGGCGTGGTCGGGCCGCATCTGTTTAAAGTCGATATAATCGATTGAGAGGAGCTCGGGCACGGCAATTTGCGCAATGGCGTGAGTTGTGACAAGGCGTATGGGGATCTGATCTTTTGAAATGATGAGGTCCCGAAGCTGTTTGACCCAATTCTCTAACCTTGGGAAAAGGATTTGCCCCTCTCGTGTTAATCGGAACTGGCGCTTTTCATGGGTGCACAAAGGGATTCCAAAGGCGGTCTCTACCCGCTGAATGACAGAGCTCGCAGCGCTTTGGCTCAAATGATGCAAGGATGCGGACTGGCCTAAGCTTTTTAAATGGGCCGCTGTGATGAAAACTTCCAAATCAGCCACGCGCAAGTTTTTTAGAGAGCTTTCAATCTTTTGCAAAAACATTTCCTCGGACAATAGCGTGGATTCTTTCATAAAGCCTTCCATTTTCTCAAATCGATTTTTTCGATTTTAATTATCGATTATATAAAGAAGACAAATAAAAGACAATTAGTTATTGTGAAATTTTAAAAGGAGTCTAATTTATGGAGAAGACGAGTAGGGTATTGCGATTCTTTCAATGGATCTGTCGATTTAACTTTGGTAATTTTGAAAAAGAAGAGTTTAAGAAATTTCTTAGGATGGGGCTGATTTTTGCGCTCATCATCGGGGTTTATTGGACCTTGCGCCCTCTCAAAGACGCTGTTTTTATCCAGCTGGTGGACAAACTCCAGCTCCCGTTTGCAAAAACGGCATCTGTGATCTGTCTTTTGCCGCTAGTAATTTTTTATACGAAGTTACTCGAGAAGACCTCTAGAGAGAAAATGCTTTTGATATTGCCCGTTTTCTATGGGGTCTCTCTGCTCGTCTTTAGCGGATTGATGTTGATGTTTCAGGCTCCCGCAGGAGAGATTGCGAGCCGCTCTTCCCTATTTCTGATAGCGACTAAGGTTACGGGCTATGTTTTCTATGTCTTTGTTGAGAGCTTTGGATCTTTGGTCATCGCTCTTTTTTGGGCTTTTGCCACAGATACAACCATTGCAGCTTCAGCAAAAAGAGGGTTTCCCCTTGTTGTAGCGATCGGGCAGATCGGAGGGATTCTTCTCCCCTATAGCGTTGGAGGATTGCCGCACCGTTTGCACCTTGGTACCGATGCCGTATCGATGTTGATATTATCGGCGCTCGTTTTGACGATCATTCCTCTTGTTAAGTACTTTTTAAGAGCTACCCCTGCTCCCCTGCTCGCCTCATTTCATGGAAAAAACGAAGCTGAGGTAGAAAGGAAACAAGAGCCTGGGTTTTTTGAAGGCCTTAAGCTTCTACTTAAGCATCGGTATCTTCTTGGGATTTTTGCGGCCAACTTCATTTATGAGGTTGTGGTCACGATTTTTGATTTCAACTTCAAAATTTCGGCAAGTACGGCTTATTCAGGCGTGGCTCTCAGTAACTACCTGAGCATTTATGCCTCAAGTGTGAGCATTGTCTCTTTATCCTGTTTGCTTTTGGGGATCAGCAACGTTACCCGTTTCTTAGGGGTGGGTGTGGCACTCGCTGCAATGCCTGTCATCGTTGCGGGGGCACTTTTAGGATTTTTAACTTTAAACTCCCTCTCTTTCCTATTTGCGCTTATGGTGGGCTCAAAGGCCATTAATTATGCGCTTAACGGTCCGGCTTTAAAACAGCTCTACATTCCTACGACGCCTGATGTGAAATTTAAGGCTCAGGCCTGGATTGAGACATTTGGCTCACGTACCTCTAAACAGGCGGGCTCAACTTTTAACATGTCGCTTGCTCCTTTGCAATCGGCATTCGGAGCGCTTGCGGGCAAGTCGCACTATTTAATGTTAAGCGGAGCCCTTTGCTTCCCGCTGCTAGGCGCCTGGCTTGTCATCGCCATTTTCTTGGGGAGGTCTTTCCGCAAGGCGATCCACAACAACACTGTGATCTGCTAGGAAAAATCGGTCCAATGCCCAGACAAATTTAAATCTTTTGTCTGGGCATTGTAATTTTGGTATAAGAGCGTTATGAAAGCAGCGCACATCAAATCTTTTATTTATCCTGGCAATATCGAGATCGGGGAAGTCCCTCAGCCCGAAGTGGGGGTTGGGGAGGTCTGTATCTCAGTTGCCTATGCCGGAGTGAATCCAGTCGATGCAAAAATCGCAAAAGGGTTATTGCAATCGCGCATGCCCCATCAATTTCCCCTCATTTTGGGATGGGAAGCATCAGGCATCGTCCATACCTTGGGAAAGGGTGTCACAACATTTAAAAAAGGAGACAAAGTCTATGTCTTCTGCCGTAAACCTCACTTGCAATGGGGAAGCTGGGCGGAGTATTTTACTTTTCCAGCAGTTGATGGAGCGCAAATCCCAAAAAACCTATCCATGACCGAAGCAGCCGCGGTTCCCCTTGCAGGACTTACTGCCTGGCAAGCGCTTTTTGAAAAGGCGAATTTGCAACCCGGCGAGCAGGTACTCATCCATGGAGGCGCCGGCGGTGTCGGAAGTTATGCGATCCAATGGGCAAAATTTCATGGTGCAAGGGTGGTTACGACAGCAAGTTCAGCCAAATCGGAATATGTGAAACAATTAGGAGCGGATGAGGTCATCGATTACAAAAAGGACAATTTTGTTGAGCGGATATCCAATATTGATGTCGTTCTCGACACAATCGTAGGAGATGTCTATCGGCAGAGTTTTGAGGTTTTAAAGCCGAGCGGCAGGATTGTCAGCATTCTGGAGAAACCAGATAGCGATTTAGCACAAAAATTTAGGGTCCGCGCAGAATATCTTTTTGTCCAACCAAATGGTAAACAGCTTGAACAAATTACGCGACTATTTGAGCTTGGAAAAGCAAAGCTTCCAACTATTAAGCAAATGCCCCTAGATCAGGCAGCTCTTGCTATCGAAGAAATCGAAAAAGGTCACACTAAAGGCAAAATAGTGCTCCAGGTTCAGAAATAATTTTGAACTATGGATGCTCAAAGGAACAACCTTCTTTTACGCACTCTAAACAGCGACTTCTGCAGATTTCACAAAATTACAAGTAGAAATTATTTAATCAAGTAGGTAGAGTTCCATCTCAAATAAAATATTGGAAATAATTTAATGGAGAACTCACCCACCGAATACGGCGAATACATTGTATATGTTGATGAGAGCGGAGATCACAGCCTTGGGAACATCAACCCATATTACCCCATTTTCGTTCTTTCATTCTGTATTTTTCGCAAGGAATACTACTCACATATTGTTACACCAGCTTTGCGTATGCTCAAGTTTGTAACTTTTGGGCATGATATGATCATTTTACATGAGCATGAGATTCGAAAAAAAGAAGGGCTTTTTAAGCTATTAAGCAGGGAACCGAGAGAGTTGTTTTTTGAAAAGTTATCTAGCCTTATTGCCAAAACAGATTTTATACTGATTCCAATTGTCATAGACAAGTATGCAATGAAAAAAGGAAACCTAGATTTAGAATCCATTCACATCTATCACCTAGCAATGCGTCTTGGCTTGGAATAGATATATCAATTTATGCAACTTCATGGACAGGAGAATCAAATAACGCACATTGTTTTCGAAGCCCGTGGACGAACAGAGGATCTTGCATTAGAGAAGGAATTTCAACGGGTCTGTGATGGTAATAATTCATTTCAAGCCGCACTCCCATTCAGCGTTATCATAGCCGACAAAAAAACGAACTCCGAAGGTCTTCAATTTGCCGATATGGTGGCCCGTCCTTCAGGATTGTCTGTATTGAGAACTGAGCAGCCTAATAGGGCATTAAAGATCTTAGAAAATAAGTTCTATCAGAATATGAAAACTAAGACCGGCTTACCTGGTCCGGTTGTATTTCCCCTAGAAAGCGAAAGGCCCCAAGGTTTCCCTTGGAGCCTAACGCCGGTTGGGTAGTCCCGACCCATTTATTCTTTCATTTTATTACGCCGTTTGGTTTTCGACAACAAATTTGTTTTCAAGCCGAAAATTGTTAGATGGAGAGTTGCCAGCCTATCATGCTTGAGGGCCGCTGGGCAAAAAGCCACCTGCCTGAAGCTGCCACATGTGGGCATAGTGCGAACTCTTAGCTAGCAGTTCCAGATGGCTCCCCTCTTCGACGATTTTGCCTTGATCGAACACTAAAATGCGGTCCATTTTAGCAAGTGTGGATAGGCGGTGCGCAATCACAATCGTCGTCCGATTTTCCATGAGTTTTTCCAAACTCTCCTGGATGTACTTCTCTGTGACGGAGTCGAGTGCAGACGTGGCCTCATCGAGAATGAGAATAGGAGGAGCTGCAAGCATCGCACGAGCGATGGCAATTCTCTGCCTTTCACCGCCAGATAGTTTGGTTCCCCTCTCCCCTACTAGAGTTGCATAGCCGTCTGGGCATTTTTTGATGAACTCATCGCAGTGCGCAAGTTTTGCGACTTGGATCACTTCATCTTTAGAGGCATCTATCCGCCCATATTGGATATTATCCTCAAGAGAGCGGTGGAAGAGCAAGGGCTCTTGGGGAATCAGCGCTACCTGGTTGCGCAAAGACTCAAGAGTGACGCCAGCAATATCCTGGCCATCGATCAAAATCTTCCCTTTCTCAACATCAAAAAAGCGTAGAATCAGGTTGACAAAGGTCGATTTCCCGGCTCCCGAGTAACCTACAAGACCCACCTTCTCCCCTCCCCTGATATGGACATTTTTGCTGTCGAACAGCTTCTTTTTTCCGTAGTGGAAGGAGACATTTTCAAAGACGATTTCACCTTTTCTGATCGCAAGAGGCGCCGCATGGGGAGGATCTATGACATCTTGGGGGTCTTGCATCACGTTGAGCGCCTGGGTCGCAATGCCGATGGATTCGAGAAACTGAGGGATAGCCATGCCGGAAAACCAGATGAGGAAGGTCACACCCATAATTGTATTAAAGATTTGAATGATTTCCCCGGTTGTTATTTTGCCTTGCATCCAATAAAAAATGGCTAGGCCATTTAAGGAAACCATTCCTATAAGAAATAGGAGGGAAAGGACCAAGAACATCTGTGCGGTATAACGCTTAGCCCTATAACCTTTCTCCTGCTCCTCTTTTTGCCAAGGTGTGATGCGCGCCTTCTCATACTGAAAACGGCAGAAAAGGTTGACTGCAAAATTATTGGTCAGACTGTCGACAATTTTTCCGGTAAGAGAGGTACGCGCTTCTCCATGGATATCGGAATATTTTACGCATTTTGGCGCAAAGGCAAAACAAACGGAGAAATGCAGTACAATCCAGACGCCTAAAATGAGCGCAAAAAGGGGGCTTACCCGGAAGAAGAATAAAAGGGATAAAATACTGCCTGCCAAAGTAGGAATGAAAGTCGTCAAATTTGTAAGGATCAAAGTCGCCTGGGTAACCATATCGCTAATTTTATTGGACAGACTTCCTGCGAAATGCTCATTAAAATACTTCGGCGAGTGGTGTTGAATATGATCAAACATCGCTAAACGGATATCTGCTTCTATTTTTGGGAAAGCTCTCGCCTGCAAAAAATCTCTGGTGCGAAAACCAGACTCCACAAGAACCCAGAGGGAGACACCGGACATTAAAATCCATTTCAAATGAGACAGTGCAGCTCCTCGGTCGCTATCATACGCGGTAAAAGTATCCACCGCAAGTCGAAGGATATAAGGCATGAATACAGTCTCAAGCGACCAAACGAGTGAGAGAAGGAAAATAAAGAAAAACTTCCATCGCTGGATCTTTACAAATTTCCAGATAAAAGAGGTTAGATGCATAAATGTGTTCCTAATTATTCGGAAGTATTATGCATGATCTTTAGTTTTAAAAGATAGTGTGGTTTTCCTTTGAAGAAGCCTTTACCTCTAATAAAAGTGGTGATTCTGGCAAATCCCGCCTTTTCAAAGACATGTACGGCTCTTTCATTTTTTGCTTCCGGATCAGCAAGAAAAGCTGTAACGGAGGGTTCCTGGATTTTAGCAAATTGTTTTAATGTCTCAGAAGAGAGCCCTTTACCCAGAAAAGATTCTTCGCCGATTGCAAAATCAACAAGGAGAGTCACTCCTTCGAGCTCCGTCCAGGGTATAAAATAATCGAGCTCCCTTTCTTCATCGTGATCCGGTTCTGTGGCATCCGATGCCTTGATCAGGCCAAAAGGCTCTTTATCCAAAGAGCAGATCCAAAAATCCAAGAAGGGTTTGCTCTCTTTCAGGTAGGAATCAAAATTTTCCCGCATCTTCTTGCTCGCATCCCAATACTCTTTGATATGAGGCTTATCCAACCATTCATGAACCAGTTTCTTGTCCGCTTTGACTGCTTTTCTAAACGTGATTTTTGGGACGTCCATCACTACCTATAATGAGATTTCTGGCATTTTCCTTGAGAAAGACGGAAAAAGCAAATAAAAAAGTACACGCTCGGCACGGCATAACCTTAGCAATGCCACAAGAGAGGATCATTTTGATAGTGTTTTTTTTATCCCGCTTATAGTATGTGGTTTCTATTGCTTGGAGTATTGTGGGACTTCTGATTGTTTACATTGCCTATGTCGTTGTAGGACTCGTCTCAGGGGTCCTAGGGGGATTGCTTGGGATTGGAGGCGGGGTGATTACTGTCCCTTGCCTGCTTATCCTCTTTAAATATCTCGGGTACCCTCAGGCCTATCTGATGCACATGGCAATCGCGACGTCCCTTGCTGCGATGATCTTCAACACGCTTGCTGCAACAATAGCTCACAACAAGAGAAAAGGGGTTAACTGGGATGTATTCAAAAAACTGGTTCCGGGAGTGATCATTGGCTCTCTGATTGGGGCTATCGTAGCTATTTGGCTTTCAACAGTCATCCTTGAGATCTTCTTTGGATTTTTCCTCATCTTGCTGGCTGTAAAATTTTACACACAAAAGACAACATCGATAAAAACACATAAACTCCCCTCTCCCCTTCTCTTAAATATGTTTAGCTGCTCTATTGGAGCCCTATCCAATTTGCTTGGGATTGGCGGCGGCAGCATGACGGTTCCCATGCTGACGGGGTTCAAGATGAAAGACAAGGTTGCAATCGGCACATCGGCTGCCACAACCCTCGTTACGACAATCTGTGGCACAATTTCTTATCTGATCTTGGGATTGGGAGAGGTTCCAGTCATGGATACAGTAGGATTGATCAACATCCCTGCTTTTTTAATCATCGGTGCAGCGGCATTTTTTACGGCACCTTACGGCGCTAAACTTTGCCATGAGATTGACCCTGGAAAAGTACGCAAAATTTTTGCAGTTGTCCTCGCGCTTACAGGTCTAACCCTAATTATTTAGAAACAAAGGATTTATCGATGCCCTGTTGTTTAAGCAACTTTCGCCATATCCGGCCCCACCACGAATTTGAACAGGAAAAAATTCTAGATTGGATTGCAGATGCCCATGCGCACGCTGCGCAAGCCTTTGAAAATAAGGATTTTGGAACCTTTCGCGCTCAAATTCAGGAAAAAATGGCTGGGCTGGGACTCGGAAAAGACAGGATCCAGAGCAAAGGGATCCACATCAGCGATCTATTACAACAGGATTGGTCAAAGATGGAGATCTACCCTGTTAAAGAAACTCCGCATGGACATGGTTTTGCTGAGAAAAGCCATTTTTTTGATAGGGAAGTGACTCGAATATTTGAGCGTTTCTATCCTGACGATAAGAACTTACCTGCCCATATCATTCATGCGACCTGTACAGGTTATGTCGCTCCAAGCCCTGCCCAAAAGCTCGTTTCATTGCGCAATGCAGGAGAAAAAACCACTGTGACTCATGCCTATCACATGGGATGCTACAGCTCGATCCCCGCTATCCGCATTGCGTCAGGCTATACGGCATTGTCTTCACCCACCGCAAAACCTGTAGATATCGTCCACACGGAAGTTTGCAGCTTGCACATGCATCCCTTGCGCCACAGCACGGAACAGTTAGTTGTGCAAAGCCTCTTTGCAGATGGATTTATCAAATACTCCGTCACAGCAGATAGACCTCATGAGCCCCATTTAAAAATTTTAAGCTTGCATGAAGAGACCATTCCCGATTCCTCTCATTGCATGACGTGGCGCTGCGAGGATAAAGGACTTAGCATGACCTTATCCAGGGAAGTGCCTGTATTTATTTCGAGGGCAATCAAAGGCTATATTGAGCGTTTAGCTCAGCTTGCAAACTTAAGCCCGGAAGAGCTGATACGGGATTCCTTCTTTGCTATCCACCCCGGAGGTCCAAAGATTTTAGCTCAAATCAAAGAGTTGCTCGGGCTGCAAACGCACCAGATCGATCATTCTGTTCATGTATTAAAGTATTATGGCAATATGTCCTCTGCAACTCTGCCCCACATCTGGGAGAGAATGTTAAAAGATCCGCAAGTGCCGAAGAAAGCGCGCATTATCAGTTTGGCATTTGGTCCTGGGCTAAGCGTTGCCGGCGGGCTGTTCGAGAAAGGAGCATAAAACCTTGCAATTCTTACTCCTGCTTCCCTTTGTAATTCAAATGCTGGTCATCACGTTTGATGAGTTTTATTTCCATGTCAGACGCGGGCTTCCCAAATGGGAAAGGATTGGCCATCCCCTGGATACTTTGACTGTTCTTGGATGTTTTTCCTTTGTCCTTTTTGTTCCTTACTCCGCACTTTTTTTAAAGGTCTATATCGGACTTGCGATTTTTTCCTGCATCTTTGTGACAAAAGATGAGTTTGTGCATAAAGACTGCTGCCCGGCATCTGAACAATGGCTCCATGCGCTGCTTTTTCTCAATCATCCTATTGTCCTGACATCTGCAGGTCTGTTATGGCCTATTATTCAGGGCGCAACTTCCCCTTCATGGCTGCAAAGCCTAATCCCCTACTCTGATGCATTGCGGCTAATGCTACTCTGGCAGAACGCTTGTATCGCTGTTTTTTTAACCTATCAAATCATCTACTGGAATTTCATATGGAAGGACAAGCTCCCCGAGTAAATAACGCATTTTATGAAGAATTGGGAGAGGGGTGGTATGATGATGAGCTCCATCCCATTGCCTTGTTGCGCGCAGAGAACTTGGCGCGAAATCCATGGATCCAGGAGAGGATCCGAAGCCTTGTCGGACCTTCTGCTGATATCCTGGATATCGGTTGCGGCGCAGGATTTTTAACCAATGCGCTAGCTGTTGATGGCCACCGCCTGACCGGGATTGACCTGTCTGCAAAAAGTTTGGGGGTCGCAGCACTTCGAGACACCACAAAATCTGTGAAGTACATGCAAATCGACGCCTTTGCATTGCCCTTTTCGGATCAGAGTTTTGATGTCGTATGCGCAATGGATTTTCTAGAACACGTAGAAATGCCGGCACAAATCATCCGCGAAGCTGCGCGCTTGCTCAGACCAAACGGACTCTTTTTCTTTCACACATTTAATCGCAATCTCTTAAGTTGGCTGATTGTTATTAAAGGCGTTGAGTGGTGTGTTCCCAACACCCCTGCGAATATGCATGTTCATTCCTACTTCATTAAACCCTCTGAGCTTAAAAACTGGTGCGAAGCATCAGGTCTACCTGTAATAGAAATGCAAGGGCTAAGTCCAAAAATCGCTTCCAAGGCCTTTTGGAAAAGTCTAGCGACCAGAAAAGTAGATAAACGGCTCGAATTCAAATTCAGCCCAAACTTAAGCACGGGTTATTTAGGAATTGCGAAGCGCCGAGACTAATCGGTTAAATACTTAATAACTCTGCAAATTTGGAATTGGCGCTCTTCCTTGAATATTCCCCATTCTTGAAACTGAGGTTTTTGGGACAACTCTTCCACAGTTTGAGTCTTAATGGGAGTGACATCATGTCGTTTGGGCCCAGGATTCTGGTAATTGGAAATGCTCCTCAGCCTTTTAGAAGCGAAAAAGTGTTCCTTAAGTTTGCTGTAGGCGACCCTTGCAGGCGAAAGAACACATTCCGGAGCGATATCATTGAAGTTTTTTTGGCTCGCACAGCAATGGGACGAATCAATTGCGATTCCAATTGATTCCTCGGGTTTACCCGCTGTTACATAGCGCGTTTTAACATGCCTTTTTTGTTTTGAGAAGACAAAATTCTGAAGCGGTAGCTGATCGATTTGAGAAGGAACCCGGAAGGAAGAGACGAGATTGCATTTGTACTTTTTGGAAAATTCCTGAGATTGGGATTCTGTATATCTCAGATGAAGTAAGTTGGCCTTATCTCTTCCGAACCAAAATTGCACCCTAAAAGCTGCAGTCTCGCATGTACTTGAATATTGTTCTTTCACCCATCCTCCTAAAAATCGATTCTGGCTAAAAAGTCCACAGGAGCTTAATCCAATCTTTAAATTTAAATCAAACGTTTTCAGGTAAGTAGAAATTTTGATATGATCGGGTTATTAACATGGAGACAGAAATGGCAGACATCACTTTGAAAGGGAATCCGATCCGTACAAATGGAAATCTTCCCCCTATCGGATCCAAAGCGCCCGACTTCCTACTCACAGATGGCACCCTGAAAGACATGTCCCTTAAAGATTATGCAGGCAAAAGGAAACTCCTATCGATTGTTCCAAGCCTCGACACGCCTACATGTTCCCTTTCGACTAAGAAATTCAATGAAGAAATTAAAAAACATCCCGAAGTGGTGGCACTCGTCATCTCTGCCGATCTCCCTTTTGCACAAAAAAGGATGTGCGCTGCGGAAAATGTCGAAAACATCATTCCCCTTTCCATGATGCGCTCCAAAGATTTTGCAAAAGCCTATGGTGTGCTCATAGAAAATGGACCTCTTGCCGGCATTTGCGCAAGAGCTGTTGTTGTGATCGATGAGAAGGACCTGGTAGTTTATACAGAACAGGTTCCCGAGATTGCTCAGGAACCCGATTATGAAATGGCGCTGAAGGCTCTTTTTAGACAAACCTGATCATTTTAGAGTCAGTTATATTATTTGAAATCGTCAATTTAGACAGTTGCCACTTAAGAGCATTGAGTCCCCTTTTTTTAAGTAAAGGGCAATTAAAATAGAAGAAGTAGCTCAAGTTTTTGCAATGCTTTGCCAGGGATTGCAAACTGTTATTCGTGATTTGAGCATCCGATAGGATTAATTGAGCAAGCGCTGTGCACTTACTCGACAACAATAGGATAGATGCATCGGTAATAGGTTTCCCATCTGCATATCCATGAGTACTAAAAAGATTTAATTTCTCAAGCATGGGGCAATGGTTCGCGATGTGCATAATTGCCTCATCACCGATGCCATTTTCGAACATATTGATTGAAATCAGATTCGGACACCCTTTTACTAACATTTCGATTCCATCTTCCGAATACCTACAGGCTCCTAAGTTGACATGAGTTAGAGTTGGAAGATATTGTGCTAGAGCAGCCAGTGTTTCATCTCCAACCGCAAAACAATGGGCGAAGTTGATCCTTGTGAGATCGAGACAATGTTTACTGACAGATTGAATGATAGATATAATTTCTACTTGTTCGGCACCAGAAACTCGGTAACGAAAAACAGAAGAACATTCTAATTCCTTCAAGCCCCTGCAATGCTTAAAAACACAATCCCAATCATCAAATTTGTCCCCGAGCCTATTCTGATATAGGAAAACTTCTTCCACATGAAGATATTCTTTGCGTTGCAACTGATAGATACAGGCCTCAGGAATGCTGATTGCATTCCACTTATGACAGACTAGAGATGCGGCAACCATTTCAGTTTGAGGATCGCAGAAAGAAATGATATTCGTTATTACATCCTTGGGAAGGACCGCAATTCCTTGATTGGCTTCTTTTGTAATACCATTTGATATATTAAAATTTATTGACATTGTTATCTCCTATGTTGAATTAATCGGTTTTATAATAATATTTTAACTTTTTGTGTATTATAATTCAACAAAAAAATAAATATATTGAATTATTTTAATAAATAAAGAAAAATTCAAGAATCGGCTTTCGACCGTATCAAAGCCCTAGTACCTAGTTGATAAAGTTTTTGGCATTTGGGCTACAACACAAGCCCCGGGGTTGAGTTCCCGCAAGTGGGTCCATATTTGAGAACATAGGGCCCACTTGCGGGAATCTCAGCCGCGGGAGCCTTCACGTTAGCCCAAATGCCAAAAAATTTATTGACTGAGTACTAGGCTTTGATCGATCCTAAACAGTTCAATATCAATAATATAGACTCATTTACGGTCATCGACCTTGGGAGCTTCCGCGCAGGCCGCAGATCAATCCTCTAGCAGGCATATGTGCAAGAACTGTTGTTGTGGTAGTTTATACAGAACAGGTTCCCGGGATTACCCAGGAACCCGAATATGAAAAAGCTTTGAGAGTTCTTTTAGCTTAAGTGATGTCATTCGAAGATTTTCGCATCCTGCTTAAACGCTGCTCGGCAATTTTCTTTGGATGATGAATATTTTCTTTGTCAAGGTCGGTGATTAGATTGTCTGCGATTTCAATCTCAGACTCAATTTCCTCTATGATGATTTCATCCTTTGCTGTGAAATCGAAACACTTGATGTCATTGCCAATAGATGCATAAACTTTGCCATTATTCAATTTGAGGTCTTTGATGATGAGGTCCTCATGCCCTTCCAGCGTGACCAAGCATTGCTTCGTCTTTAAATCCCAGATTTTGATTGTGGAATCCATCGATCCTGAAATAAGGTATTTTCCGGATAAGACCAGAGACTTAACTCTACCACAATGACCTGCGAGAAAATCTAAACATTGCAAAGAATCTAAATCCCAGATCTTGATCATTCCATCCCGTGAAGCTGAAATAAGTTGATTTTCATAAATCAGAAAAGAGAGAACACGCTGAGTATGCCCTATAAAAGAGCCCGAACGATTTTCTCCGATACTCAAATCCCAAACTTGGATACGCTGACTTGCAGAGTTAGTTATGATTTTACTGCCGCTAAGAACAAAAGCGCGAATTCCGCCTAAAGATCCTGTAAGGGTATGCGAGCACTCCATTGTTTTTAAATCCCAAATCTTCATTGGGGACTTTTGATCAGTTGAAGATGAATAGAGTTTGCCATCACTAATGATTAAACAAGTAACCCGATCTTTATGACCTTCAACAGTCTTTTCACATTTCATGGTTTCTAAATTCCAAATCTGTATCTCACCCTCGTCACAACCTAAATACAGCATCCCATTATCAATGGCAATGGAACAAGCCGTAGAATCTCCTACTTCACATGTCTTTGTGCAAACACCATCCAAACTCCAGATTTTGATTGTATTGTCAAAGGAGACGGAATAGAGCATGCCATCATGAATAAGGAAAGAAGCCACATCGTTCGTGTGCCCCTTGAAAGTTTTCGAAGCATACACTCCATTTGGAAGGTTGAAAGAATACCTGCGATAGAGTTCTAAGGAAGAATCATCTTTGCAAGGGATAATCTGAAAATCTCTCTGGCATAAAAACCTCCAAAGATAGTTATCGCGTGCGGCTGTATACATTGTCCTGCAGGTCAGGCCGAGCATCTGTGCATTCTTTACAGGAAGATTCGCCAAGATTGTGAAAACCAGCTCTTTAGGGAAAGAGGAGAAAATCATGGCGCTATGTTCATTGCCGCTAATTAGCGTGGTCTCAGAACAGGAAGAAGTACTTTTTTTGGAAAGCATCAGGTCCTTAGATTCAGAAACCGACAATGAGTCCAACTTTTTAATGATTTTTTGCTTTATCTCAGAAGGTGTGTAATCTTTTATGTTTTGTTTTTTTATAATCCGTTCGATAACCGCCTTCTGTTCTTCACTTAGATCGCATAGATTTAACACTCGAATGGCAGATTCTTCGTAGCCCCCAAGAGCCAAATTGATCATCCTATTGAAGTTTTTATTATCTGTGATTGAGTTGTTATTAATTGACATATTTATCTCCTGTATTTTTATTTACCATGTTAATTATTATATTGTTTATACTAATATAATTCAATTGAATTCTAAGTTAAATTATAAACTTTACTGTTTATCTGGGAAACAATAACAAGGAAATAACTAATAGATTGATAATAAACGACTTAGGACTATTTTCTTCGATAGATAGGATAATCGGGAAGCCACATATGCCTATCGACCAGGCGCTCGGTCTCTTCTTTGGAAGCTTTGGAGACTAGCCCCTCATCGGCAGCAACTTTGCAGACAGCAATGGCAATTTCTCGGCTAATTTTACGAAGGGATTCCAGGTCGGGGAAAATGCTTCCTTGAGGATCATTCAGGATGGGGGCATGATCGCTCAAAACATCCGCTGCCTTGATGAACATCTTTTCAGTGACCTTCGGCGATCCGCAAGCCACAACTCCCAGTCCCACGCCCGGGAAGATGTAAACGTTGTTGCACTGAGGAATGGGATAGGTTTTTCCGAGATGGCTAACGGGAGCAAAACGGGTGCCCGTGGCAATGATCGCTCTCCCCTCCGTCCAGCGAATTAGATTTTCTGGTGTTGCTTCGCATCGGGAAGTAGGATTAGAGAGTGGGAAAATAATGGGGCGCTTAACGTGAGCTGCCATCATTTTTACCACTTCTTCCATAAAAACGTTGGGCTGCGCAGATACCCCGATGAGGATTGTAGGTTTTGCATGTTTGACGACGTCAAAAAGGGTAATTTTATCAGCGCCCGGCAATTGCCACTTCTCTACTTCAGAATGCACTCTCGCAAATTTCTTCTGCTCTTCATCGACTTGGGATTGTCCAGAATGGACAAGTCCGTGAATGTCGATGATGTAAAAGTTTTGCAGGGCTTGGTTTTCAGAACACCCTTCGAGCTTCATGGCCTGTAATATTAAGCCGGCAATACCAAGCCCTGCCGACCCTCCTCCGAACATCACAATTTTCTGATCGGAGAGTTTTCCATGGGATTGTTTGATGGCGCCGATAATTGCAGCGAGCGCAACAGCTGCTGTCCCCTGAATATCGTCATTAAAGGAACAGATCTCATCCTGATATCTTTCAAGCAGCGGCCGGGCATGGGGTTTTGCAAAATCTTCCCACTGCAGGAGTACTTTGGGGAACCGTTTTTTTACACTTTTTACAAAAACATCGATAAATTCATCGTATTTAGCGCCGGTGATCCTGGGCTGTCTCCACCCGATATAAAGAGGATCGTCCAAAAGCTTTTGATTATTTGTGCCGACATCCAGCATAACAGGAAGTACTTTTCCCGGATGGATCCCCCCAAAAAGGGTATAAAGCGCAAGTTTTCCCTGTGGAATGGCCATTCCTCCAACACCAACATCGCCAAGGCCAAGTATCCTCTCCCCGTCTGTCACAACGATGACCTCGATGTTTTCATTGGGAAGATTTTTAATGATTGTGTCGATTTTATCCTGTAATGGATAAGAGAGGTAGATTCCTCGATGCTGACGATACAAGATGCTGAAATGCATCGAAACATCCCCAACTGTTGGGGTGTAGATCAACGGAAGCATTTCTGCGATGTGCTCAAATACTAGGCGGTAAAAGAGTATCTCATTGCGGTTCTGAAGAGAGGATAGAAAAATATATCTGGCGAGGTCGTCTTTTCTTTCTTTAAAGTTTTCATAGCGCCTCTCCACCTGCTGCTGCAAAGTCGATACGTGAAAAGGAAGCAAGCCATTTAGCCCGAGTGAATCCCTCTCCTCTTGGGTGAAAGCTGTGCCTTTATTGTAGAGTGGGTTATTGAGGATTTCTGAAGGTTTCAAGTCGAGGTCAATGCGGTCCATGCTTTCCTTTTTTGGCTATGCTTCGATATATCACAGTAGATGTGAAATTGCAAGGCCTCCTTCTATACCCAAGAAACCTCTTTTAATGAGCTCTAATTTAAATTGCTCTTCGGAATCAAAAAAAATGCCATCAATTCCCAATTGATTTGCAGCTTCGATGTTTGCAATCTTGTCATCCACAAACACGACCTCGTTTGCCGGGAGCTCAAGCTTTTCAAGCAGCAGCCTATAGGCTTCAAGGTCTGGTTTCCTAATCCCCATTTCGCAAGAGAGAAGGCAAGGCTCAAAAGGTTCATAAAGGCCAAAGCTGCGAATCAATTTGGAGCGATAGTCCGTTGTATTGGAAAGCATTCCAACGCGGATTTTTTGCTCCTTCAAACGATGGACAAGCGCATACATCTGCAGGTTGACCCCAAGAAAGTCCCACATCACCGAATGTAGGGATTTCGTCCAATCAGCGGGCAGTTCTATTCCTTTACTTTTTGCATAGGAGACCCAAAAATCCTCATGCGTTGATCCCTGTACTATACAGAGTTGCATTTCCCTGTTCACGTTTTCATATTCTTCCGGAGTGAAGTGGAAGGTCTCTTGAATAAAATGGGCAGCAGCTTCTCGTTTTTTTAGAGAAGGGCTCGTCATGACGCTGCCAAAGTCAAATACAATGGCCTTCGGAACTGCAAAAAGAGAAACGCAAAAAAAGAGGGCAATCAGAGAAAGTAGGACTTTTCTCATAAAGACTACTCAATTCAGAGACAAGATAAGCGAGATATACTTATTTGCTTAACTCTTTGTCAACTTATGAGTAGATGTTAGAGAGGAGCACTGGTTGCGGGAACCTTCTCAGACATGGGATCTTTGAAAAGGGCAAACACGATCGTAATCCACAAGGCAAAAAGCGCGATGCTCGCCCAGTTAACAATAGGAAGAGAAGCGCTGCCAAGGGCGACTTGCAGCCCAAGGATTAAAAGAGAGCCGACAGCTTTGGAAGAGCGGTAAGCAAAGACGTCGATGATGGATTTAGCCCTAAACTTCTCATCCGGCTTAAGAGGGATGTAGAGGACTTCTTTGATGATGCCAAATAGAGAAAAATCACAGCTTTTAATCGAGACATAGGCAAACGACATCACCCCAAAAAGTGGGAAGAACAAGTAGGCGATGCTGTTCAGACAGAGCACAAAAGGGATCAGGATGTGGCTGCGCTTGACCCCGAGATAGTGGATGAGGATAAAGCTGCCAAAAAGCTGGAGCGCAATCGTCACTCCGTGGACAACCCCAAAGAGCCTCCCCGTAAATTCCGTTCTCGCATCCTTTTCCAAAATCGTTTTTTCAAGGATCGTATTGAATTGGAACTCAATCAATGTTGAGGAAAGCTGCATCAAAACAACAATGAGTAAAATGAAGGTGAGGTAGCGAGACGCCCCAATCATCTTGAGACCATGAGTGAACGCGTTGAGAGATGTCCGCTGCTTGTCATCATCGAGCCTCATCCCAATTCCCTCTTTGGTTTGCCTCAAGGCTAGATAATAGGAGCCAGCAAGAAGAAAATAAATGGGGAGAGTAAACCCGAGTAACGATTCCGATCCCATTTTTATGGCGAAATACCCGGGAAGAATACTTCCTACAGAAGAGCCCAAAGCCCCTATTCCGAAGAAAAACCCATAGAGATATTTTGCCCTGGAAAACGAAATTGTCGAGTGAATGACAGACCATAGCTGCTGGAACATGAGCATGATGTAAACTTCTTTCCAAAGAAAGAAGACAAAGGGCAGCCAGGAGACCTGATTTAAAAAGAAGGAACAAAAAAGATTTACTGCGATCACAAGGACTGCGATGGCCACTAACATTTTAAAGCAGCCAAGCCTTGGAAGGTATTTATTATAAAGGGCGACAACAAGAAGATTGAGCGGAACGATTCCAAGCCAGGCGTAGGGAAATGCACCCGATCCATAGGCAGTGAGGAAGATGGAATTGCTCACAGGACGAACAATCGCATACTCTGAAGAAATAAAAAACCCGCAAAGCATTGCAAAAAGGATAAACAATCGCTCCTTTGTCGAGAACGAAGCTAGTTCATTCCTAATGACTCCCATTAACTGCCCCGAGTCCAAGCTTTTTCATATTCCGGCGCGAGATAAGCCCATCTACCCAAACTAACAGGCATGGTGATTTTGGAGCACTCAGAGGCAGGGGCCACTAGACCGGAACGCGTCTGAACGGGGAACTTTAAGCCCACATGCTCTGTTTTAGAATGGGCCGGCTCCAAATGAAATGCACCTGTTGGAATGCCGTGTTTAGCTGTTAGTTCTTCCCACTCCCCTTCTTTCATATAGACGGCTTTGAACCTCTTTTCTCTTCTCATGAGTGCGTCCGCATCCGCATGTCCGGGAGCTGATTTGTCTTTGGCAGCTTTTCTAAGAGCCGAGAGGATCTCGCTATCGCTTAAAGAAAGGTATCCCTCTAAGCTGTTTAAGTAATCGCCAGCTTCATAAAAGTTCTGCATGAAACGGGCCAAATGATACTTATAAGCTTTAACGGAAGAGTACTGATAAACTCTTTTATGCATAAAATGGCGCGCCAAAAGAAGAGCTTCACAGGATTCGATCCCATTTTCTTCAATGCCAAGCTGCAGCTTGCCCTCAAAATCAACGACACAGAGCATTTCAATCAACTGATGGTAATCAAATAGGCCGTATGACACTCCTGTGCATTGAGCATCGCGAAGAAGATAGTCGATCCTGTCGGCGCCAAAAAAGTCACCGGTGACGACCTGCGACAAGACGCTCTCAACAGGTGAAAATGTGAGAGAAACACCCATCTCTTTCAACTTCTTCTCGCCGATTGCCATCTTGAGAACGTCACTCACCACATCGTCTTTGTGATAATGCTGTTCAATCTTAGCCCAAATTGGAAGGAACTGCTCGCTTTGAATCGCTTTTTTAGTCCACTCTTCATGACCGGCTCCGCTGAGCAGCTCTTTTTCCGCATCGTGGGAGAAAGGCAAATGTCCCAAATCATGACAAAGTGCACTTAGGCGAATGATCTGGAGCCAATAATTGCTATCTGGAAGGGAGAACTTTTTCGATGTGATCCTTTCAAAAATCCGCGTCGCAAGTTCCATGCATCCGAGCGAATGCTCAAAACGGGTATGCGTTGCCCCGGGATACACGATAAAGGCAATTCCGAGTTGATGGATTTGGTGCAGGCGTTGGAAAGGCTCAGAATCGATAAGCATCCGCTCTAATTCATTAAAGCGGATGAACCCATGAACAGCATCGTAAATCTTCTGCGATCGAGCAAAACTGAGCTCTGATGAAAGATGAGAGATGTAATCCTGCAAGCTAGAGTCCATATTATTCTTTGCTCCCTTCAGGTCTCGGACGGCTTTCATGCATATAGCTTGCTGTCACTTCGACAAATTCCGCTTTTCTCTGCAGTTCCTTGATGCTGCGTGCGCCTCCATAAGTCAAACCGCTGCGCAGTCCCCCGAGGAGTTTGTCTAAAAGCTCTTTCGCGCTCCCGGTTACCGGTCCCCAGAAATCAATCCCCTCAGCCACTGTTTTATCTTTTAATCCGCCGTAGAAATCGTTTTGAAAGTCTTCACTTGCCTGGCCGCGGAATTTGGCTTCTAGTCCTGATGGAGAGGTTTCCGATTTGCGCTTGACAGCTGCACTCTCTTTAGTCATTGCGAAAAGGCTGCCTACCATCACGGTGCTAGCTCCTGCCGCCAAGGCTAAAACGACATCTCTGCTATTGCGGATTCCGCCATCTGCAATCAGTGGGACCCTTAGTTTTTCAGCAACTTTTGCGCAATCGTAAATGGCTGTAAGCTGCGGCACCCCAAAGCCTGTGACCATACGCGTTGTGCAGGCAGCGCCAGGTCCGACGCCCACTTTAACAGCATCAGCGCCTGCATTGACAAGATCGTGATAGGCCATCGCTGTGCATACATTACCGGCGATCACCTCTTTATCGGGATGCGTGCGCTTCAATTCTTGAATGTAACGAAACATCTTATCGGAATGACCATGCGCAACGTCGATGCATGTTCCTAACGCTCCCAAATCGAGCAATTTGCGCGTTTCATCAATCTTTAGAATGCCGCAAGAAATGAACGTTCTATCTTTGTATTTCTTCACCCAACGCTCCTGAACTTCCATATTCGTAAAGCGATGGAAAATGGGAATTGATCCCTCTTGCAAAAGGATCTCAGCAAGCTCTTCGCTAATTGCCGTATCCATGTTGGAACAAATAACCGGGATCTGCATCTTTCGATTTTTTGTCAGCCAAGTCTCTAAGCACGGCTCGGTACGCGAAGGAACATTATTGAACTGCGGCACTAGCGCCACATCATCAAAAGTATAAGCTTTTCTAATCGACATTTAAATCTCCCTTAAACTGGACTTTGGCCATTGGAGGGCACTGCTTTCACGTCTATTGGCCTCCAATGGCCAAAGTCCAGTTAAAAAGGCAAATATACCTTATTTTGCTATTTCCCTCCTAAACCCATTTTTGCTATCTTGAAGTCTATGATAAGCGTCACAGTTCTTACTAAAAACAGCCAGGAAAGTTTAGCCGCGACATTAGCGTCTCTTCAAAAATTTTCTGAAGTTATCGTCTATGATTCAGGTTCTACTGATCGCACGTTTGAGCTTGCCCAAAAATTTCCTAATGTGAAAATCATTTCGGGTCAATTTATTGGATTTGGACCCACGCACAACGTAGCATCCTCCCTTGCTACCCACGACTGGATCCTCTCTGTCGATAGCGACGAGGTCTTAACCCCAGAACTTGTAGAAGAGATCCTCAATTTACAGCTCGATCCCAAAAACGCCTATCAAATTGAAAGACATAACTATTACAACGGCAAATGGATACGTTGGTGCGGTGGCTGGTACCCCGATCCCGTTGTTCGCCTCTATAACCGCAATACCGCGCGATTTACAAACGACGCCGTCCATGAAAAAATCGACGTTAAGGACTTAATAGTCACTCCCCTCGCCTCTCCGATGATCCACACTCCCTACCGCACGATGGGAGATTTTTTATCCAAGATGCAAGCTTATTCCACCCTTTTTGCCGAGCAGCACAAGGGTAAAAAGTCCTCCTCTTTAGGAAAAGCCATTAGCCACGGCAGCTTTGCCTTCATTAAAAGCTATCTGTTAAAAAAAGGCTTTCTAGGAGGTAAAGAAGGGTTTATTATCTCCCTTTATAATGGGCATACTGCTTTCTATAAATACCTAAAGCTCTCCGAGCTGAATAAAAGACTTAAGGGTTAAAATCAACCCCATTGCCACTTTTCATCGCCTACTCCTTCCCAGGCCTTTCTCACATGTTCCTTGAGTTCCTTTCCGAACTGGTAGCAATTAAAGGGAATCGATGCGTGGATTTTTTCTAGCGATTCTTTTGCTGATTGGGTACTTCCATGCGATTCTTTCTTAAATTTGTTAAAAAATTGCTGCCCAAGAAGGGTGAAAGCCAGATACTGGTCCACATCTAGAACGTAATCAAATGGAAGAGAAAGCAATTCTCTTAAGGCCTCTTTTTCCTCCCATGAAAGATCGGGAGGTTTCAGCGGTTGCAATAGAAAAGTATAATCAATTGAAATGGGTCGAGTTTGAAAAACTACTGACATACAGGCTCCTTTGCTAGGTTGAAAGGAGCCTATATAGTGTGTGACTTGAAAATTTAAATCAAGTTTTGCAGCACTCAAGCGTTAACTTGATGAAGTCCCCAGCGATAATTCCCTTCATGAGGATAAGTAAAGCGGTTCCCTAACAAATCGTAAGGGAGGCAAGTCATCAAGCTGAGGAATGGGATCATTTCAATACTGCCGCGGAACACGTTTGCAATCCCGTGTAACAAATATGTCGTTAAGATCGTAACGGCCCTTCTCAAACCTTGGCGCCTCTCTGCAGAGTCAGCAGCGGACAGTGCAGCGAGCGCCACAATTGCCGATGCTCCGACAGCACCAATGATTTCAGTTTTTCCTCCTGCGATACGGAGAGCCCCTGAAACTGAAGAAACACCAGGAATATATCCTGCAATATTCAACCATTGTTCAGAGATAGATAGCGTTTTGTTTAAACCTGTTTCAACATTACTCATACATACCTAAATAAAATACATTATAGATGCGTAGTATGTTATCAATTTCCAACATTAAAACAGAAGTCTAAAATAACTTTTATTACTTAGAATTGCCTCTAAGTTCGACTGATTTTTTTAATTTTCCAGTTCTGCTATTTCGCTTTAAAGTATTGAGTGGAACCACTTCAAGAACCGGCATTTTAATGCCGCTTGCTTCGGCCATATTTTTTAAAAAAGGCATTGAATTGTAAAATGCCTCTTTTAATTTTGTCTCGAGCTCAGATTTTACCTTTTCATTGAAATGCTCTGCGCTGGCCTCAACGATCAATTTAAGTTGATCCAGTGAATCAATCTCTTCCGCAATCACCTGAAAGTTTAAGGATAACCCAGGGACGGAATGGACAATGCTCTCTATATTTAATATTTCAATGTTAACACCGCCAATGATCAGGGTGTCATCGGATCTACCAATTAGCTGAAGAAGTTTAGTTCCCCGGCCGCAAGGGCAACGGTTTTTAAGGATTCTTCCCTGATCGCCATAACGATATCGGATCACGGGCATAAGCTCTCTTTCAAGGTGGGTCGCAACCAATTCCCCTTTTTCACCTATGGGCAAAGGATTCAAAGATTGGGAATCGATCACTTCTATCAAAACCTGATCCTCATTGATGTGGTAGGTATCTAACGGACAATACTTACATTGAAAGCCTATTGCTCCCACATCCAAAGCGGAATAACCAGCAGCTGAGAAAACCTCTAAACCAAACACTCCCACAAGATAGTCTTTCACATGATCGGAAATCATTTCCCCGCCAGTGAACATTTTTTTCACCTTTAGACCCTTGACGTGGTTATGTTCCACAAATTTTGCCAAAGATAAAATACTTGTTCTCGCCCCAACAATCGCTGTCGCTTTGTTTCTGAGCAAAGTTGAAACAAGATCTTTCGGATGCATACCAGAACCAAGAGGGAGAATGCAGCAGCCAATCCTTTCTAAAGCCAGATTCATCGTCTGAAACCCAGCCCATAAATTTCCAGCTGAAAACAAGTTCGCAATAATGTCACTTGGCGCGAAATGATTTAAAATCATCCCCTTGCCATGCTTGTTCCCAACACTATTTTGATCTGTAAAGGTTCTGATTGAGATTTTAGGAACTCCCGTAGAGCCTCCACTGTTAAAAACATAACAGCTTTTCAAAGGCCCTGTCAGCAAATCATCTCCGGCAGGGAATCCATATTCCCTGAGCTCATCAGCTATTACGAAGGGATAATTTTTAAGATCAATTTGAGTGGCAGATCTGGGCATTGCACCGAATTTTCTTTGGTAGAAAGGGGAATTATCTCGAGCTATACTTAGAATTCGTTGTGTTTTTGCCTGGATGATTGCCGTCCGTACGGGATCCTCCAGGTGTTCAAATTCATCGTCTAATCTATCCGAGCACGCAATGGTGGTCATTTGCCTGAGTGCATCCAATGCGCAGGAATACAAATGGAGAAACGAATGATCTCTAATGTCCACCAAGTGAATTTTCCTAGATCCAGAAATGGAAAAATATTTGACCGGGGACGAAATAAATCCCAGGTTTTTTAAACCTTGAGGGATATTTTCAATATTGGGTTTCTCCCCAATCTTCAATACTTGAATGTCTTTGTCCAGCAACTGAAGTGATTTGATTAATTTTCTATCTTCACTCGTCAGGATCTCCTCTTCAATTAAAATACGAGGAGCTAAGAGTAGGCTTGAATCTTCCCCTATGTTTTGCTCAGCTGCAAAATCGCAAACTAAGTATTGCGCTATTTTCTCATTGATTTCTCGCATCGTCTGCATAAGACTGTTAATGCACGTCAATGAGGAAGAAAATCTTAAGCTAACTCTGTTTTTATATAGGATACTCAACATAAACTGAATGAAATCGCGTCTAAAATTGGATTTTCCTATAGACAATTGAAGATTTCCAATTGGGAGAAATCTTATATAGCAATCTTTTTCAGCAGAGTAGCAAGTATAATCCAATGCATTTAAATTAATGACGTCAAATCTCAAAAAATTAGAAATTTCGTCTCTATTCAATGCCTTTAATAAAAAAACCCAATTTTCATCAGAACTGCAGTCCGATTTAGTCTGAAGAACGACTCCAACATGATGCAAAAATTCGATGATTTGATAGATTGACGGCGGACCCATTTTTCCCTCAGAAATTAACGTCTTTAGTATCTAATAGGGAAAAAGTCTTTCCGATTTTTTTTCGATTGCTTTTCTTATAAGCCTCTAAAGCTAGCAGCACATCAGCACCTGCAAGTCCCACGGGCAAATAAAGAATAATTTCCTGATCTGACGTGCGTCCTCCATGTCCCTGCAATGAAATTTTACATAAATCAATTTTCGCTTTAGCAGGATCTACAGCAATTCCTGTCAGCTCGAAAATCCGTTTTATAGCTGATTTCGTAGAGCCAAAGACAACCCGATCTGCCGCATCTATAAATTTCGGATCGAGGTCCTGAAAACCGCTGATCGAACAGACCAGATCCCCCTTTTTCTTCCAAGCAGCTTTCATTAGATGAACAGTGGCAGAAGTAGACAAAAGTATCACTTCTGCGTTTGCTGCAGCAGCCTCGACACTATCGCACACTGTAAAACGCATATTTTTGCTGGAATATTTTTTTACTAGAGCGACTACATTTTTTTTAGTCCTGCTCGTTATATTTACATCAAGAGAGGGGTAAATTTGCGACAGCATAATTAGAATTGTCCTCGCATTTGTTCCGGCTCCAATTATCGCAATTCTTTTGAATTTTTTTGAGGCCAAATACTTAACGCCGATTGCCACTGATGCACCTGTTCTTGTATAGGTAAGCCAAGACCCGTCCATCATGCAAAGCAGCTTGCCAGTGATGGCATCGTTGATAATGATGACACCCATGGAAACCGGTAGGTGTCTTTGAGGATTTTTAGAAGTAACGTTTACCCATTTGATCCCCACAATTTTATCCTCAATAAGATATGCGGGCATACTGTTGATCCAATTCAAATCCGGATGCTTCTTCAAAGCATGAGGCAATGTAATGGATGTTTTGGGTGGATTGATGATATCCCCTTTCGAGATCCTAGCGTAAGCCTCTTCCGTTATTCGAAGCACATCCTTATAACTCAGTAGTTTAATAATGTCTTTAGATGTAAGGATCTTCGTTTTTATTTTCATAAGCCTTCTCTCTTAGTTTGCGGACATCTTTATCAGCTAATATTTCATACATAGTGAATGAAGGGCAATATTGTAAATAAATTTTTTAACATTGAGTCGAATGCTGTGGAAATAAAGAAAAGATGTATATAGGGGTTCCTGTTCGATGGCACCCGTTAGGACTGGAATCACTATAGATCAAATATTTACCAAAAGTGATCCAAGGTCGATTTTGAATCACTTTTGGTACAGCAAGCTTAAAAACTAGCTCTGATCCTTAGAATGAAAGCATCTGCTCAGGGAAGAAAATCAAAATACCTTGGGCAATCCCACCTGTCCGATCTCCTATCGCTGGTGCGATATCAACGATTAGAATTGTTTCTCCAGGAAAACAATTGTTAATTTTGAATTGAACAGCTTCTTCTCCTAACTTTTGCGCATAAAAGAGGGCATCTGCTGCACTTAAGGTCAGATTGTCCAAAATTTGAAATTCAGCGTCTTCCTGGTACTCGCCGCTATAAAAAATCGGGAAAGCCGAATGCTCGATAAAGCCCCCTGCTTGCAGATATTTCATGACGAGAAATGAGGAATTGCCATTGTCAACGAGGCTGAGGGTGCGATTTTGGCAGCGCGCTATCTCTGTTGCATGAAGCAGCTTCGATAACAATTCCTGCTCGCTTTGGATATTGTCGGGAAAAAAAGAAGAGAATTTATCCTTCCCATTACCACTTGGAAATTTTGCACAAAATACACCTGTCTGAGGATTGATCACGATGCTATGAAGTTTTTCTCTTAAAGGATTGCCAACAGGAACGAAATGGCATCCCACGGTATGGTAACCATCAACATCCCCTTCGGGTGTCTGATGCTCTCTAATCTCGCCTGTTGTAATATGTTCAACATTCATAATCCTCTTAGGCGCTGATAGTCCATCTGGCTTAAATTGGCACGAGTCAAATGATTTAGAAAGAGAACGAGCAGCGCTAGGCAACCAAGAAGAGTCTCTTATCCTTTTATGAGCATTTTCATGATATTCCTTGCTGAAAACATCTTGGGGGAAAGGCAAGGCCAGTTCGATCAACTCATGGGTCCTTTTCGCTTTCTCCTTTTTAACTGGGGTATCTGAAAGCTCCTCTACTTTTTTTAGGCCCACTTCAAGCAGAGTCTTATTATCGCGTGTCAGATCTTCTTCAGGATCAGCATCTCGTAAGAAGTTGTACAAACTTTTAATGGGGGAAACCTTTTCATTTAACTTTGACTTGACCGGGCTGCTTTCTGAAGAAGAAAATCCGCTTTCACTCGATGAAAAATTATGCCATGTTCTTTTAATTTTCACAGGAGAATGCATTGAAGATTTCTTTTCAGGGCTGCATTCCGGAGAGGACGGGTCCCAGCTCTCGCTGGATGAGTAAAGAAGCCCTGTTTTTTTCTTCTTCACAGGGGAAGATTTAGAAGATGCTTCAGACGAATAGGAGTACTTGCTGGAAGTGTTCTTTAACTCTATCTCCATTTGGGTAGATGAAATCCCATTCGTTTGAGGAGGGGTAGAATTGTTAATCTTGTTGAAACTCATATAAAGTCCTCAAAAAATGTTGTTAAAGGCGATCTGCTGGAGATTGTTTTACAAAATCCAATCTCTTGGATTATTTAATAACTTAATATTATGATTTACTAGAAATAAAATCAATTAAAAAAGTATTATTAAAATAAGTTTTTAAAATAACGCTAAAACTGATGATTTAAAACTATTAATACATTGATTGGAGGGGGTTATACTGGAATTTTTTCAAAAATTAGGTACTAGTAGGTACTAGGCTGCGTAATAGCCTATTTCTTCACATGCACAGTCTAGGGCAACCTAAAAAGTAATAGAACGAAGCAGCCCGGCTAATGACATCAGCTCATCTTCTGGCGACGTAGCCCTGGTACCCGGTCGATATAAAAAAACACGGGGCTCGTATTGAAGAATACCCGCATCACCCCCCTTCCTCGGGACAATGTGCAGATGAAAGTGAGGAACAGTTTGCCCTGCAACTTCCCCGCCTTCATTCCAAGCAAAGTTGAAGCCTTCAGCACCAAGAAAATGCCTTAGCTTCTTGCACACGGTCTCTTTTAACTGTAGAATCTGGAACCACTCTTCTCTAGTAAGACTTGCGCTATCCGCTACAATTCGTTTAGGACAGACGAGAATATGCCCGGGAACAATAGGTGTCTTATTTAAAAAAGCAAAAGCCAGCTCCCCTTCTTCTACTACCCGATTTACAATATCTGGATCTTGTGCATTAAATTTTTCCAAAACAACCCTTGCGTGCTTTTTTAAGATTTTGCCACAAGGATCTCTTTTTTGGGTACAGCTCGATCTCCATCTCAAGTGGATGCACGACCTTCTTTTTTTTCTGGAGTTTTTTTACATAAACTTTAATATTTCTTAACATCACGTTCTAGACTTTGATCTCTTCTTCTCCGAATCGCCATTTGGCGTTAGGAGTGAAGGTCAAGGCAACCTACTTTATGATGGAGGTCCCCTATGATCATTACCAATCGTTTGCAAGTGACTGATGTACAATTTAATCATGCGATTTCCCAATTGGGCGAATTTGTGGCCATCCCTTCTGTTAGTAATATAGAAAATCCCGATTACAGCATGCCCAATTTAATCAAGGCAGCTGAATTTTCAGGAAAAAGTCTTAGAGACCTAGGGTTTGATGTTGATTACGTACGCATAGAGAATTGCGGACCTTACGTGGTTGCTCAGAAAAAAATTAATAGAGACCTTCCAACGATTACCCTGTACGCTCATTACGATATACAGCCGGTAGAGCGTGAAAAATGGGTAAGCGATCCATTTGTCATGACGGAGCGTGATGGTCGTTTGTATGGACGCGGTGCAAGCGATGATAAAGCGGGCATTATTGCGATCCTGACAACATTTCAGATGTACAAAGATGCTAATGTTGAATTACCCGTGAATGTGAATGTCCTCTTGGAAGGAGAAGAAGAATATGGATCTACCCATATGGGAGCATTTTTAAAGGAATCTGCGGACAAGTTAGATGCGAGAGCGCTTGTTGTGCTCGACGGAATGAATCGCGGAGTGGAATCCGGTACTTTGACGAGTTCCACACGAGGAGTTGTTAATATTACTCTTCAGGTCAAAGCCCTCTCTCAGCCTGTTCATAGCGGCATGGGATGCCTTGTTCCTGATCCAGCCATGGCGCTTGCTGTTCTCGTCTCTTCTCTTAAAAATCCAAGAGAAATCCCAGGCATGATGGATGGGTTCGAGCCTATGGGCAAAGCTGAACAGGAAATTTACGCCAGTGTTTCTCAAACAGCTGAAGAATATGCAAAAGAGCAAGGGGTCGTTGAGGGAGCAACTCTTCGAGGCGATCCGTCCGTTTCCATTTTTCAGAGAATTGTTGAAGAACCAAGTTTGAGCATTGTAAACATGACATCCGGCAAACCAAACGGCGGAAATTCGATACAAGATGTTGCACAGTGCACCATTGGAGTCCGTATTCTGCCTGGGCAAAAACCCGAAGTTGTGGGCAATGCCATTATGGACCACCTGCGAAGACAGCCTTTACACCACAATTTACAGATTAAAATGGAAAGAGAACATGAGGTCTATGCATGGAAAGCAAACATGGCCGGTGGATTCTCGAAACTGTATCTGGAAGCGCTCGCAGAAAATTTTCCGAGCGCGGTGGCAATGCCTTGCGGAGGAGCTCTTCCTCTCTTGAGGGAATTTGAACTTCGGTTTCCAAATATGGAGATGATTGTACCAGCGGTGGAAGATCCTGCAACAGCCGCTCACAGCCACAATGAATCTCAAGACATCCGCGTATTCAGATGCGCTATCAACAGCTTGGCCTCTTTCCTAGAAAAAGCAGGAAAGAGCTCTTAAATCAGTGCGTGATGGGGGGCAGTTCTTTAGCCCCCTGTTCTTTTCGGAAAACTCTTCCATCCAACGTCTCGGAATAAATTGTGATTTTATCCTCATTCGCCTCAAAAAAATTTTAGAACAGCTGGTCTAGGAACGGAGGAGTGAGATAGGCAAGATTTAAGAGGAAGCCAAGGTCAAAACTTTGGTGTCGTGCAAAGCAAAGCTGCTTTCCCCCGCTTCCCAGGATTAATTTGACGCGATTGGAGGAAAAGTCTAAACTTTGGAAAGTTTTTACTTTAAGAAGGTGGTAATTTATGAACCTCGTTATAGGGAATTCTCAGCAAGATTCTTCAGCTGTCTCTCAGCAACCCACACAAAATCAACCGGAAGCACCAGTCACAGGCTTTTGCAGTGGGCCTTGGAGTTATCGAGACATCGCCATGTTCTCCACACAGGGCATTTCGGGAATTGGTGCATTAGCAACCTTTGCGCTTGGAGGGTGGAACACTGCTCCCACAACACCCTCAACGAATATCTCAAATAACCAACCAACCTCGTTAACGACTACAAATTCTTACGTGTTAATTGCATGTGGACTTTTGTTGACAGCAGCGACTTTAGTCCAAGTAGGTGCCCATTATCATTGGCGCCAAGACGTCCAAAATGCTAAAAATGTAACCTTTAAGAGCCTAGGAGATGAACTTGAGAAGAACTTTCAAGAATTTCAAGATATCGTGGAGAAAACGGAGTCCATTCGAAAACAAATAGGATCGCTAAACCAAGAACCAATAAAAAAAACGCAAAGCCCGCTCGCTGAAGAAGCGGCGCAGAAAAATTTGTAATCTGGATAATTCACCAAATGAAAGTGGACCTAAGAAAGGGGCAAGGTCAATAAGTATAAATAGTTTGTGTATTGGATGTAACGGGATTTTGCCGATTGAAAACGGTTCGCTTTTTGTGGAATTTGGAGATCCCAATCCCTATAAACCTGACATTTTTCTGACAAATCGAAAATTGAAGGAGATTGTGAGCGACGTAAGCGCTTGATTTAGAGGATAGCGGCAGTCGGATTTGAACCAACGACCCACGGATTATGATTCCGTTGCTCTAACCAACTGAGCTATACCGCCGAAAAGAAAAAAATAGCGGGGGAAGGATTCGAACCTCCGGCCTTTGGGTTATGAGCCCAACGAGCTAACCACTGCTCCACCCCGCGATAGGTGTTTTTTAACGAAAGCAGGAGTTTATGATACAGAGGGATTTAATCTCAATGATTATTCTGAAATTACTCTATTTCAGTAGGAAGGAAAAATAAATCTGAAGGTGCGTTCCGTCACTCCCTGGACGGAAATGGAGAGGGTTTTGCAGGCATCAGCATACTGCTGATGCATCAGTGGACTTTCTAAGATCGCGACCAGGGCTTGGGGAAGGTCTTCGATTGCCACCTGTTTTCCGGCTTGAGCAGTCAGGACCAGATCTTTAAGGTCGGGCTGCCCGTAAAGGTGCGGACCAAAGAAGACAGGTACTCCGAACTGGACGGGCTCAAAAATATTATGCCCTCCAATATGAGAAACATAGCTGCCGCAAACGATGGCAACATCTGCGATCTGGTAGCACTCGGAAAGCTTGCCCATGGCATCAATAAGAATGATTGGTTGTTCTCTCGTAACACCTTCTGAGAACCGAGAAATCTCAAATCCCCTCTCTTTGATGAGCTTTGCAACTTCATCAAACCTTTCAGGGTGGCGTGGAACGATAAGGACTTTTATGTTGGGTATTTTTTTTTGGACCTGGTCTACGACAGAAAGCATTAGGTCTTCTTCTTGCGCATGGGTAGATCCGATGACCACGACGCGATCTGTGGGAGCGATTTTTAGCGACGCGCGCAGCTTTTGCAGTTCACTGGGATCCATTTTTTTTGCGGGAGCATCGAATTTGAGGTTTCCCGTCACAAAAAGTTTTTCCTGAGGAATTCCCATAGAAAGAAAACGATCTCGATAGCACTTGCTCTGCACGCAAAGGATGTCGAAATTGGAGAAAATGCGCGTTGTAAAACACTTAAACCTTTTAAACCTGTTAGAAGAGCGTTCAGAGACCTTGCCATTTACAAGAGCTACCTTGACTCCCCTTTCCTTCGATAGCTTCAAGAGATGGTACCAGAAGTCGCTCTCGCACAGAATTAAAGTGGTTGGGCGGATGCGATCCATCAATCTGCGGACCATCCAGGAAAAATCCAAGGGAAGAAAAAAATGCGCGTCCGCATCCGGCATGCTCCGTTTGGCTTCTGCATTTCCCGTCTCTGTTGTCGTTGAGAGGACAATTGCAGCGTCAGGGCGGGATTCTTGGATCATCCGAAAAAGAGGAATGATCGCCCTTGTCTCCCCCATCGAAACGGCGTGGATCCAAATCACCTCTTGTCCTTTTTTAGGATTAAAAGAGGGAAGATGAATCCCTAAGCGCTGACTTAGGGATTCGCGATACTTTCCTAAAACAAACCATTGCCATAGCAATTTTGGAAGCGTAATGATCGCTAGGACAAACAAAAGAAGATTGTAAAAGAGACTAAACATCGCACACAATGCTCAAAAGTTTATTGGGAACATAGACAACCTTCGAGATCGGGCCTGTGAGATATTTAACCATGCTCTCTTGTGTCTTGATGAATTCAAGCAACTCCCCTTCCGGCTTATCTTTGGGCAGCATCCATTTTCCTCTCACCTTGCCGTTGACTTGAACGACATAGAGGACCGTTTCATCGACAAGATACTGCGGGATAACGGTAGGGAAAGGCGCATAAGTGACGCTTTCTTTCTCGCCGAGATGCTCCCAAGCCTCTTCTGCAATGTGAGGAGCGAAAGGATAGAGTACCTGTGTTAGCATCTTAAGAACGCTTCTAGGATATTCGGGAAGCGGTGAAAAGGCGTTGATAAACTCCATCATCTTGGCAATGGCTGTGTTAAACTGCATCGCTTCGATGTCTTTTTCCACATTAAAGACGAGCTTATGACCGAGTTTCAGCGCCTCTTCTGTCTCTTTATCACACACTTTGTCCGACATGACGAGATCATAAAAGCGGTTCAAGAAACGTCTGCATCCGCTAACGGCATCAGTGTTCCAAACCTTCTCTTTATCAAACGGCCCCATGAACATTTCGTACATTCTTAAAGAGTCTGCGCCGAAATTTTCGACCATGTCATCAGGTGTCACTCCATTGAGTTTGGACTTCGACATCTTTTCAATTTGGCTACGCAGCTCTTCATCCGTTCCGATCTGAAAAAATGCTCCGTTTTTTTCCTGCACTTCTTCCGATGGGACATATCCGCCATTTGGATGTTGGTAGGATCTTGCAACGACAAGCCCTTGGTTGCGCAAGGTTTGAAAAGGCTCAAGCGTACTTACAAATCCGCAGTCAAAAAGCACCTTGTGCCAGAATCTGGCGTAAAGAAGATGGAGAACGGCATGCTCTACACCGCCCACATACATGTCGACCGGCATCCAATAGCTCTCTACATCCTTATTCCAGGCTTCTTTTTCATTAAAGGGATCGCAAAAACGCAAATAGTACCAGCAGGACCCTGCCCATTGCGGCATCGTGTTTGTTTCCCGTTTTGCGCTCTTTCCAGTTTTAAGGTCGATGATTTCCACCCAGTCCTTAACTTTGGCAAGAGGGCTATCTCCTGATCCCGACGGTTTGAAATCGGAAAGCTCCGGCGGGCAAAGAGGCAGTTCATCGATATCGAGAACGCGCTTGGAACCGTCTTCAAAATGAAGAATTGGGAACGGCTCTCCCCAATAGCGCTGTCTGGAGAATAGCCAATCTCTAAGTTTGTAATTCACTGTGCGCTCTCCGGCTTTTTGGTTTTCAAGCCAGGAAACAATGTTTTTTTTCGCATCTTCAACTTTCTGACCGTCGATAGAACATGTCCCATGAGAGCTGTTAATCGCAAATCCGCTCTCTACCCAGCAACGGTTCCCGCTTAAGACTTCAATTTTGATGTCTTCAGCCTTTAGTCCGTCTGGAATCTTGTCCGGATGCGCTTCTACATCCGGAGAAATTACCGGGATAATCTCTAGATCAAATTTTTTGGCAAACGCAAAATCGCGCTCATCGTGAGCAGGGACGCCCATCACAGCGCCGGTTCCGTACCCAATTAGCACATAGTCGGCAACCCAAATGGGGATCAATTTGTCATTAACAGGATTTTTGGCATACGCTCCGGTCCAGACACCTGTTTTCTCTTTGCTCAAATCGGTTCGCTCCATATCACTTTTCGAAGCGACTTTTTTCCTGTAAGATTCTACTTCTTCTTTCTGCTCAGGACTAGTGATCTCTGAGATCAAAGGATGTTCAGGCGCTAGCACAACATATGTCACCCCGAATAAGGTGTTGGGACATGTAGTGAAAACGGAAAAGCTTTTTTTCGTGGAATTTTCGGTAAAATGGATTTTTGCGCCTTCGCTGCGTCCAATCCAATTTGTCTGCAATTTTTTCAAGTGGTCCGGCCAGTCGATCAGGTCGAGGTCTTCAAGAAGCCTATCGGCATAAGCCGTGATCCTCAAAATCCATTGGCGAAGAGGTCTTCGCTCGACGGGATATCCCCCTTCTTTCGATTTGCCATCTTCAACTTCTTCATTGGCGAGCACAGTTCCAAGGGCAGGGCAATAGTTGACCAAAACTTCTGCCTCATACGCCATCCCCTTTTCATAGAGCTTTGTGAAGATCCACTGCGTCCATTTATAGTATTTGGGATCAGAAGTTGCAATTTCCCGGCTCCAGTCATAGCTGAATCCTAAAGATTTAAGCTGCCTGCGATAGGTGCTGATGTTTTTTTCAGTAGTTATTGCTGGATGCGTTCCCGTTCGGATGGCATATTGCTCTGCCGGCAGGCCGAAACTATCCCATCCCATGGGATGTAAAACATTGAAACCTTTTTGTCTTTTGTAACGGGCGAGAATGTCTGTGGCAGTGTAACCTGTGACATGTCCTACATGAAGACCCGCACCAGAAGGATAAGGAAACATGTCCAGAATGTAATACTTGGGGCGCGAAGGGTCTGCGACTGCTTTGAACAGCTCTCTATCTTCCCAGATTCTCTGCCATTTTTGTTCGATGCGCTGATGATCGTATTTCTGTTTTTCCATAATTTTAAACAATATTCCAAGTTAGTTATTACGTTGAACCTATCCGCAAAGTCTAGGCAATGGCTTTTTGCGTCTTTTCCGCTCCGTTCTTGCCCTACTTAACTAAGCGAAAAAATCCACAGCCTAGACTTTGCGGATAGGTTCATGTATTAGAGAAAAAAATTCTACCTCATTCCCTTTTCTTTTGTCCAGCAGCGTATTTAGATAAGCGCAACTGAATATTTAAAGTTTTAAATACCATTTTGAAAATGCCTCCTTGTCACAAATCGCAGAAGCAGCTATTCTCATACGTAATCAAGAGTTGTTTTTGCATTTTTTAAGGTTTTAAAGCATGGGCGAGATAAATTCTCTCAGAAAGAATAAAATCACACTAGAAGACTATAACTATAAGCAGGATATAGAAAATCGCCTGGCAATGGCCCAATTCACTCCTACAGACATCAATGTATTAGAGGAAATTTTATTTAGTTCTATAAAAATCCCCATTCGCAAACTTGCAAAAAGCATTGATCTCGACGAAAATGAGATTTTGCCAATTCTTGAAAAAATTAGTAAAACGGGACTCTTTGTATTTGACGACGATTCGATTGTTGTCGATAAAGAGATGCGAAAATATTTCGAAGCTCAAACTTTGAAGTTCGATCCAGATTTCAAACCCGGAATGGAGTTCCTGCAAAGCTTTTTGCGCAAGGTCCCCATCCACGTTCTTCCGATCTGGTATTCGATCCCAAGAACTTCGAACAACATCTTTGATTCCCTCATAGAAAAGTACCTCTTCACACCGCAAATCTTCCAGCGCTATCTCATGGAGCTTAACTTCTCTGATCCTATCCTTACCGGGATCATCGATGATGTTTATCAATCTCCCGATCTCAAAGTCTACGGACAGGACCTGATCAAAAAATACAAGATATCGCATGAGCAATTCGAATACTACATGCTTCAGCTCGAGTTCCATTTTGCGTGCTGTCTCGGGTACGAGAAAGTAGGTGAAGAATGGAAAGAGATCGTTACTCCTTTGCATGAATGGCGCGAGTACGCGATTTTCCTCCATAGTACAGAAGCCCACTCCATTTCCAACACCAGCAAAATTAAGAGGAGGCGCTCGCAGGATTTTGCTTATATCCAGGATTTAAGCCTCGTCTTAAACCTGGCGAAGAAATCCCCTTTTTCTCTAACGGTAGACAAGAATAAAAGGTCGCTTCCTCAAAAATCCATCATGACAGCTCTTGCTTCAAAAATGGAAGACTTTGACGAAAACGATCCTGCGTTTTCGGGTCACGTTCATGAATTGATCTCTAAGTTGCGTCAACTCAAACTTGCCGATGTCGTCGATGATAGGTTATATGCACTGGAGAGCGCCAATGATTTTCTCGATATGCGCCTGGAAAACAGAGCCCTTTTCCTCTACCGCCATCCATTAAATCGCCTCATTTCTCCTGAAATCCCGGCAGATATCATCACTGACCGAAACCTGCGCGAAGCTGAAAAGAGCATCCTCCGCGTTCTAAATTCCGGATGGGTCTATTTCGACGATTTTCTCAAAGGTGTCATTGCTCCTTTAGGAGAAGACTCCATCATCATGTTGAAGCGCCAGGGCAAGACTTGGAAATACACCTTGCCCACCTACAGTGAAGAAGAGCTTGCCTTGATAAAAGCAACTGTACTAGAGTGGCTGTTTGAAATTGGCGTGACAGCTGTTGGAAAGCTCGACGGCAAAGACGTTTTTTGCGTCACACCCTTTGGACAATCCCTCTTCGGCAGATAAATGCTATGTCAAAAAAGAAAAGCGACTCTGATCTAGTCTCGAACCGCAGGGCTACCCACGATTACGAAATCCTCGACACTTACGAAGCTGGGATCGCCTTGCTTGGCACAGAGATTAAGTCTCTTCGCAACCATGGCGGAAGCCTCCAAGACGCCTATGTACTCGTCACAGATTCCGGCGATGTCCTTCTTAAAAATGCCTCCATTGCTCCCTATAAATTCGGCAGTATCCATAACCATGAAGATCGCCGTGAGCGCAAGCTTCTCTTGCATAAAAGAGAAATCCTAAAACTTAAATCCCTCTCTCAGGAAAAAGGGCTCACCCTGATTCCTCTCGGGATGTATCTAAAAAACGGCTACGTCAAAGTAAAGGTTGCAGTCGCTAAAGGCAAACGCACCTACGACAAGCGCTCAGCCCTTAAAGAAAGAGAGCAAAAGCGCGACATCGATCGCGCGATGAAGAACCAGTCTTAGGTATTAGCCGTAATCCATTTTCGGCAGTTTTCAATCTTGCCTTTCGGCCAAGTTTTGGGTCCAACTTACCGCTTCTAATTCAAAAAAAACTTTCCTTGCCTCAAAAATAAAAAAGTATTATCACTTACTATTTTACACAAAAAAAGAGGTCGCTCATGTCCAAGGCATCATTCAAAATGTCGCTCTTTCTGTCACTGGTTTGCTTTACTTCAATTGGCTATGCGGACTCGCAAAAGTCGCCATCATGCGGCACGGGCCCGAAACACATGCGCGTCTCTGCACGCCATATTGAAGGCAAAGGAGTTGGTTACCATCAAGGATACACGACCCTCGAAGCCTTTTTCGCACCCGATCAGGAGCGCATGTCTTTCCTGCCTTTTCTGGATCTTCGCGGCCATGTCTTCAACAATGCGAAATTCGCAGCAAATGCAGGTCTCGGAGCAAGGTGGAGATGGGGTTGCAGGGCCTATGGAATCAATGCCTACTATGATTATCGCAATGACAGAAAAGCATACAACCAGGTTGGTTTAGGGTTGGAATCTTTAGGGGTGAGATGGGATTTCCGCATCAATGGGTATTTGCCTGTAGGTGATAAAATCAGCCATCCCTACCACACCCGTTTTAGTCACTTTAAAGGAAACAGCTTGATCCTGAGCCGAAAATATGAGTTTACGATGAAAGGCGCCGATGCAGAGGCAGGAGCTCACTTTAGCACCCGCGACTTCAACTTTTTTGCAGGTGCGGGACCCTATTATTTTGATGGACAGATCGGACCTCATGCCTGGGGCGGCAAAGCGCGCGTTTTTGGCATGTGGAAAGAATACATCGGCCTTGAAGTGAGCGGATCTTATGACAATGTGTTCCACGGCATCGGTCAGGGACAGATCTTCTTCAGTCTTCCCTTTGGCCCCAGAACTGTGGTGAAGGCCAAAAATAGACACTGCCAAACCACTTGCTACGCTGCAGAAAAACTCGACATGAGAATGATCCAACCCGTCATCCGGGATGAGATCATCGTCCTCAATAAACACCGCAGGCATTCGGTTGCTATTAATCCAAGTACTAACGACCCTTACGTATTCTGGTTTGTCGACAACACCAGCCACTCTGCGGGAACCTTTAAATCTCCGTTTAACACTCTGCTCGCTGCGCAAAATGCTTCTGGGCCTGGGGATATCATCTACGTCTTCCCGGGAGATTCGACGAGTACGGGGATGTCTAGCGGAATCACGCTGCAAAACGGGCAGAGGTTGCTGGGCGCAACGACAAGCCATCGGCTGGGGACGACAGCGGGGACGATCACTATCTCCCCCCAAGCTTCAGGAAACCTTCCCCTGCTGACGAATTCAAGCGGTAATGTTGTGACGCTCGCAAATGATAATTTGGTGTCAGGCCTTTATATTCAGAACCTGAACGGCCATGGGATTTATGGCAATGCCGTGAACAATACGGCTGCAACTCGAAACTTCATTCAGGGCTCCGGGGCTAGCCCATACAATGGTGTTGAATGGGATAATGTCACCGGGACAGCGAGCCTGTCTAACAATACGATCATGAACGAAAACTATTGCGTGTATATCAATAATACTTTGCCTGTATCCAATGCGACTTATTCCTTGAAAAATAATTTACTCGATAATAATGGTGGAGCAAGCGACTACGTTATGTTCGTAAACTACGTTGAGGGATCAAACAACACTTTCCTTTTTTCAGGCAACAACATGATTGGGAGCGGAGAATACGGTCTGGGAATCGGTTGTTCAAATACAACGCCTAATGTTGCCCATACATTCATCGTTTCAAACAACCAAATAGATTCCCCATACTATCCGGTATATATTGAATCAAATGGAACCACCTTCGGCTTCGCTTTAATCGATAATTCCTTCAACGTGATTGAAGTTCCATTTTCCGCCTTCCTGGATGGGGCCTCTACCATGACAACCACTATCAGCCGCAACTCCTTTAATTCGGGGGGTCAGCAGGTTTATCTGGACGTCTTTGGCACGTCGACACTGACCGGCAGTATCACGAATAATACATTCACTACTACTGGTACAAAAGCGGGGTTGACCCTTAGCGCTTCAGCTTCAGGCAATTTTTCCTCCTTAGAAGTTTCTAATAACACATTTGTTGGTGGCACGTATGGCGTTTCTATAGCCAATACAGCAACCGCTCTACCATCCTCCTTCAATGTAAAAAACAACTCTTTTAGCGTTCAAAGTATAGATGGAATAAGGGCTGTCAACACCGGCTCAAGCAATCTTAGGCTGAACATCAGTGCGAACACATTCCAGGGATTTGCAGGCAACGCCGTCAATGTCTCGCAAACAGGTACAGGGACCACCTGCTTAAGTCTGAATTCCAATACCACTAATCTGTTCCCAAACTCCTATTTGCTGCAGCAGACAGCAGGCACATTTAATTTTCAGACGTCCACAGGTAACGCTGGCCAATTGATGGAGACCGGGACCATTACTCCTGTAACCTCTTGTCAGAAGGTTACCCTAGTTGAATAAAATTTTGAGGTTTCTTGGGTATAAAGTGGTTCCGGTTCAATGGCACCTATTAGGACCGGAATCACTCTATAATGCTCACTGCACGAGTTGCGTTCTTGTTAACCTGTATACCCAAATTTTGAGACAACTTGGGTATAGCAGATCTCTCTTGATCCTTGAATTCTACTCTCGTATTGTGTAATTCTAAAACGACAAAATTCGGAGGCTTAGATCCCATGAAATTTATTATCTCACGAGCAGAGCTCGTCGCCCTTATCGGCAAAATTCAAAACGTCGTTCCCTCCAAGCCCGCAATCCCCATCCTTGCAAATGTCCTGATTGAAGCCATCGATGACCAGCTCATCGTCAGCGCTACAGATCTCATGGTCAGCATGCGCGTCTATGCCCCGGCCAAAGTTCAGGAAGAAGGATCGATCGCCCTTCCTGCGAAAAAATTTTTCCAGCTCGTTCGCGAACTCACTGCGCCCCAAGTTGAGATCCACACTCTCTCTCCCGAGATTGCAACCATCAACGCAGGCACTTCCCACTTCAAAATCCACGGCATGCACAAAAGCGAATTCCCCTCTTTGCCAGACCTCTCCGAAGGGACGCAATTTTCAATTGCTGCGGCCCCTCTTAAAGAACTGCTCACAAAATCCGCCTTCGCAGCGGCCCGTGACGATAATCGCCAGGTAATCAACGGTGTTCTCCTTCAAAATGCAAATCAGATTGCGACATTCATAGCAACCGATGGAAAACGCCTTGCAAAAACGCACTCCTCGGTTGACCTTCCTTCCGAGTTTAACAACTCTTCTATCGTCCCGCTAAAAGCTGTCGATGAGATGGTCAGACTCCTAGATACTAAGGAAGAAGAGTCCGCTACAATCACACTCATGGCAGATAAGATCGCGCTCGAGCTCAAATCGACGACCCTGATCAGCAAACTGCTCTCAGGAGAATTTCCCGATGTCAGCCGTGTCATCCCTGAGAAAAAAGAGCAAGCGATCGCTCTGCACCGTGAAGAATTGATGTCCCTGCTCCGCCAGGTTTCTCTTTTTACCGCCGATAGCAGCAGTTCCGTGAAATTCTCTTTCACGACAGGGGCTCTCCATCTTTCTGCAACTTCCGGTGAAATCGGAGAAGGGAAAGTCAACATGCCGGTCAATTATGCCGGAGAAAAACTGGAAATTGCCTTTAACCCTGTCTATTTTCTCGATATCTTGCGCCACAGCAAAGATGAAACAGTCAACTTCAACGTCTCTACCTCTTATGATCCGGCCCTGATCACTGACTCTTCAACGGCTCAGTTTGTGATCATGCCAATGCGGCTTGAGTAACGTGAATTAATGTACCTAAAACGGTTATCGCTTCGAAACTTTCGCAATTACGCTGAGGCAGATGTCGTTTTCTCCCCTTCGATTAATCTCATCCAGGGGGAGAACGGCCATGGCAAGACGAATTTGCTCGAAGCGATCCACTTCATCAGCACAGGCAGATCTTTTAGAGCCAATTCCCTCTCCGATCTGATATCCTTTGGGGCGAATTTTTTCTACCTCGAAGCAGAATTCCACAAAGATGGAATTAGCCAGTCCATCAAAGTTTACTACGATGAAAACACACGCAAGGTCCAATACAATGAGACCGTCCATCAAACGCTGACCTCGCTGCTCGGCATCCTCCCCTCTACCCTTCTCTCCCCTGACGATCTCTCCCTTGTCAGCGGAAGTCCTACAGAGCGCAGGCGCTTCCTCGATATCCATATCGCTCAAACCGATCCTCTCTATGTGCATCACCTAGGGCGTTATTTTAAAGCGATGAAACAGCGGAACCATCTTTTAAGGGCAAAAAGCGATACGGCGATCCAAGCTTGGGAACAAATGATGGCGCAGTCTGCAAGTTACATTGTGGTTAAAAGAGCTCTGGCGATAAGCGCTCTAAAAGCCCCTTCTTCAAAATGGATGGAGATCCTCTCCAGGGGACAAGATTTGATTGAGATCCACTACGAGCCTTCTCTTTCAATCCCGGAGGGAAGCAAAGATCTAGCGCTCCACTTCCAGCACATCTGGCAAAAGACTCGTGCACGGGAAATGCTGCTGGGATCGACGCAATCGGGACCGCACAGAGACGATCTATTGATCCATTTAGCGGGCAGGCAAGCTAAAGTGTTTTCCAGCGAAGGACAAAAGCGCTCTTGCATCTCCTCATTGCGTTTTGCGCAATGGGAGCAAATCCAAGAAGCTTCCGGGTATCCTCCCATGCTCGGTATTGATGATTTTGGGATCCAGCTCGATAAAGAAAGACAGATGCAGCTAAAAACCCATCTTACGAAGTTCAATCAGGTCTTTCTCACCTCTCCTTCTGCACTAGAGCCTGAGTTCATCGATGGGTCTTCCGCTCACATCTTGAACATTGAAAGAGGCGCTCTTAAGGAAGGATAGGAAATTCAAGCAGGGTTGTGCCCTTACCCCAAGAGGAAAGGAGTCAACCTCGCTTGGATTTCCTATCCTTCGGTCCTCACTAAAAGTTATTTAATTCATGATAATCGACTTCGTCGCTGTAAGAACTATCCTCAGAACTATCCTCAAAGGAAACATCAATATTCTCCTGGATTCCATCGAAACCAGTCTGTATCACTAGATTTGGCAAGGTTGCCTGAAGATTGGCAAGGCCATCCTGTATACTATTTCTATGGTGTCCACCAGCCACAAATAGATATTGGAGTTTGGGGCAACATAATCCCAGGTTTTCTAAACTTTGTTCTGTAATTTCGGAATTAGGCAGCGTTAAATGGGTAAGATTTGGACACTTTTCTCCGAGTACATCGATCCACGAATCCATAATTGCATAGCCGTGGGTCATAAAGAGGTCTAGTTTCTGAAGTTGTGGACAAAAAGAGCAAATGTCGAAGAATATTGAGTAATGAATAAAATTATTCTGAAATTTAATAGAAGTGATTTGGGAACAATTTACTAACATGGAATTGAAATTCGTTATTGGGCGGATGATGGAGCACGATGACAAATCTAAATCGGTCAGACCTTTATAGTGTTTTCCTATGCAGTCCCATGTTTTTTTCCCCACTGTATCACAGCCATTGAAATTTAGAATTTTGATATGAGGACAATATTTTGCAGCTGATTCAAGAATGATAATTATTTCATTTTCATAAAATCTTGATTGTGTGTTCAAACATGAAAAAGCTAATTCATTGAGTGCTTTGCAGTGTTTGAAGATACAGTCCCAATCGGAAGAGTCTTCAAAGCCCATTCTTTTTTTGTAAATATCCAACTCTCCCTTTGTCAGAGAAGTTTTCTCTTTGAGCTGCTTAGCGCAAATTTCTGGGACGACAACGGCATTCCAGTTTTTACAAGTGATAGAAATAGGTGAAAGCTCGCTTTTTGGATGGTAATTACGAAATATGGTTACAACCACCTCTAATGGGATATTTGGGACCTGTTGGTTGTTCAGTATGGCAAATATATGTTCTTTCTTCTCAAAAATAGATTTGACAGAATCATTGGAAGAAATAGACGCCAAAATATTTTGGATTTTTTCTTGATGTTCAAAGCTGAAATCACAAGTGTTTAGAACTTTGACCGCAGAGTCTAAAAAGCCCCTATGAGCCAGTTGCAGCATTTGGTTAGTCTTTTGTTGAACCGTTAAATGAATCGACATTTCAATCTCCTTATTTTTGTTTTAAATATTAAATAAACCAACTTAATTATATTATATTGTAACATTAATTATATTTTACGTGAATGTGTAATTCATTTTTGTAGGCGTTTTTTGAAACGTCACCCCCGTTAACCAAAAGTTATTGGTAATTAATAGGTTACGAAAAAGGAAGGATGCATTTCTATGAGCAATAAAGAACTAAGTCATTTAGAAGCAATGACTAAGATGTATGAAAAACGGCTGACAATTCCGCAAACCGCTGCATATCCAGGGCTTTGCTCTAGACAGATCAAAAAGCTTTCTAAACGATTAAGAGCTGAGTGGAGTGAAATCGATGGGCCTTCCGCTCGCATCCCGAACATTGAAAGAGGACCTCTTAACGCAAACTGATAGGAGTTGTTAATAGTCTAATAGCTCTCTCAGATAAGCAGAGGAAACTTTTTCCCTCACCTCGGATAGTCGTTTTTTCAATGCCGGGGTACACTTTTCCGGATAGTGATTGAAATAGAGCAAAACAGCAAGAATCCGTCCGGGCTGCTCACCATCGCCAATCCAGTGAACCGGCTCAAAAAAATCAAACATCCCGACGACCTGAAGCGATGGAATCAGAGGATCGATTGCGTTAGAAATTTCCACAATTGCCTTTTTTTGCTCTGGGGTTTCTTCTTGCGACAATAGCTGATTCAATCTTGCCACATTGTTTAAAGTTGCAGCAATAGTCCCTTTTCTGGCTTCACCGGACTCTCCGGTGTAAGGATTAATGGAGATGGAGGAATCAACGCCTGCTGCTAAAATGGATTCAGGAGTAAGGGGCTTGACCTCCGCTGGTCCCGCCATACAATGGGAACTTGCAAGAGAAATCAATCCGGCAAAAACTTTACTTTTCATAGGTCCCCAACATTTTTTTCTTTGCTTTATGAATTATGCAAGACATCTAATATAGACACTGAATCGATACCCCTCTATTTCAGGACCAAATGCATCGATTTTCCAATATTTTTTAATTTTATCCAACCACCATTCTTTGGATTGCACAGTGAGATGCAGTTTTTTTTCAATTAAATCTCCATAGGGCTCTTCCTTAAGGAAGATTTGCAAAAATCCTCCCTTTTTGGTGCGCGATGCCATTTGAAAAAGAGCAATATCGATGTATTTTGTTGGTAAATGTTCCAGTACATCGCAGCAATAGATCCAATCTGCTTGATCCAAGAATTTAGGAAGCTTCCATAGGCAGGCTTCTATAAATGCAATCTTTTCAGGACACAGAGTAAGTAAATGGACCACCTTTTCATCCAAGCAGTTGGCAGCGATATCCACCATCCGCACCGAAAGCCCCTCAAAGAAAAATGCAGAACTTGCCATACCCGTTCCGCAGCCGAAATCGATAATGGACTCTCCTTCTACGATTTGACCTTTAAAGTGTCTGAAAAATTCGCCCACTGCATTAAAGCCGGGTGAATTGTGCCGATATTCTGGTCGGCACCACATTTCTTCATACTTTTTCTTTTCAGCCTCAAGCAAGCAAAGGTCTCCTTTCGCTCTTCCACACCATGCATTTTTCTGAAAAAAAAGACAAATCGATTGTTCATAATGTGATATGTTTCACACTAAAAGACTATCGACGAGGCCTTGAGGGATTGACTCCTCCTTATACCGAAAATGATTCAAAAGTTGGCCTACGGCTGCAACACAAGCCCCGGGGTTCGACGATCGCAAGTACCTTAGTATTAGAAATACAAAGGTACTTGCGATCGTCGAACCGCGGGAGCTTGTCTTGCAGCCGTAGGCCAACTTTTGAATCATTTTCGGTATAATTACTGTTTCTGTATGTGCTTGAGATAAGCAGCTCCTAAGGGGAAATTCTTGGGATCGACAGGTTTATTTTGTCTTATGGCAGCAAATTGATCGACCATTTTAAGCGCGAGTTTTTTACCTAGCTGCACTCCCTCTTGATCAAAGGAGTTGATATTCCAAATGAATCCCTGAAATGCAACCTTATGTTCGTAAAAGGCAAGAATGGCTCCCATCGCATAAGGGTCAAGCCTTTCTCCGAAGAGAATGCTATTTGGTCTATTGCCGGGGAAAAATTTGTTCGGGTTGTCGTTATGTTGGCCGGTAGCAAGGGCTATCGATTGCGCAAAAAGGTTGGAAAGCAGTTTTTCCTGACAGGATGTTCCCTGAAAAACGATGTCGTCATGATATTGGCTTTCTCTAAAACCGATGAACTCAAGCGAGATCGTCGTCGTTCCCTGATGGATCAGTTGAAAGAAGGAATGCTGACCGTTAGTTCCAGGCTCTCCCCAAATAATCGGTCCCGTGTCAAAATCGACGGGATTTCCCTTCTTATCGATCCTTTTGCCGTTAGATTCCATATCTAGCTGCTGGAGGTGCGCAGGAAAACGGGATAGAGCTGCAGAATAGGGAATAATCGCAACTGTCGGAAGGGCTAGAAAATCGCGGTTCCAAATGCCAAGCAGTGCTGCCAGCAGTGGAAGATTAGATTTGGGATCAGGGCGCAAAGCGACTTTATCCATCGCGCTTGCCCCTCGCAAAAACTCTAAAAATCGATCCATACCGAGCGCAAAAGCTAAGATGACGCCGCCCACCATCGATGTTGAAGAATATCTGCCCCCAATGTAGTCCCAGATATAAAATGAGGCTGCGTAATTTTGAGGGTCGTCCATAGGACTTCCCTTTCCGGTAACAGCTAGAAAGTGGTTCTTGGGGTTAAGGCCCGTCTTCTTAAATTTTTCCCTCGCAAACTGCTCGTTAGTCAGCGTCTCTAAGGTGCTTCCCGATTTTGAGACAACAACAACTAGAGTTTTCTCCAGATCCACTTGTCCAAAAATATGTGAGCCATCATCAGGGTCGACATTGGATAAAAAATGAACGCGCCGGTGAGGTTTATGGTAAGCTTCAAGTGCAGTATAGATGGCTTTGGGGCCAAGCTCTGATCCTCCAATGCCGATCAGGACCATATCTGTGAACTGCCCTTTGATTTCGATCTCATTCAAAAATGCGCGCAGTTTTTCACATTCCTTATAACTGAGCTCAGAGGCGTCTTTGGCCTTTTCAGAAGAGTTGCGCTGCTCGAAGAAATCGCGCATCGCAGTATGAAGGGCCGGGCGCTCTTCACTTTCATAACCTTCGATGCGATTGACAATTTCTCCTGCTTGCATATCGGTCATTTTCTTGACAGCTTGCGTTTCCTCTGCAAGTTCGCAAAGAGCAGTGAGGGTCGTCTCAGAGACGCGCTGCATCGCGTAAAACAATTGCAGGCCCAAAGCACTTGCAATCATGGTATCGATCCTTTTAGGGGTTACCATCCCCTCCAAGGTCATATCAATAGGGTCTTCAGCGAGCTCGTTTAACCTGATGACCGATTTTAGATGGCGAAATGAAGTCATAGTCCAGATCCTTTAAATCAAATATCCAAGATGGCATAAAAGGCAACATCACTACAAGTATTTTTATACTGAGAGGCGCTGACATTTATGAAAGAAACTCTTATTTTCATCCCCGGATTTGCGAGTAACGAAGCCGCTTGGGGCTACCAAGCAAAGCAGCTAAAGGAGAACTTCGATACACGTATCCTCGTGATGGATAGATTCTCTACACGTCAGGAAATGATAGACCATTTGCTTAAGTTCGCTCCCGACCGCTTCATCTTAGTTGGACATTCCATGGGCGGATGGGTGGCGCAAGGGGCTGCAGCTCAAGCAGGAGAAAAAGTGTCAAAGCTCATCTTGCTAAATACCTGGGCAAACCTGAGTCCTCAAATGATCGCTATGCAAGAGCTGATTTCTCAAATGCTTACCCAAGGCAAGATGATGGAAGTGATGCAACAATATCTGCCGATGCTTGTCCATCCCTCCCGTCTTCAAGATCCAAAGCTTATGGAACTCCTCCAATCGATGGTTGGAAGCTTTTCAGTAGAGGCCCTTGTCAGACAGATAGGCGCAATGATTGGCGACCCCTCCTCTTTAAATTGCCATCCTTTGATTCAAGCCAGAGCGCTTATTGTCTACAGCGATCAGGACGCATTGTTTCCTAAAGAACACGAAATTTTGGCCTTTAGAATAAAAAATTCCGAGCTCCGCAAAATCGAGGAATGCGGCCATTCCTCTATAGTAGAAAAACCGGAAGAAACGACTTTTCTCATCCGTTCTTTCATAGAGAAAGACAAGTAAAAATAACTTGAATTGTTGTGAATAAATCGAAAATAAATTAAGATCTCGCATCTCTAATCGGAGCATAGCGCAGTTTGGCTAGCGCAACTGCTTTGGGAGCAGTGGGTCGGGGGTTCGAATCCCTCTGCTCCGATTAGCTTTTCTCTATATCCCACTCCCCTACCTTGCATTCAAAAAACCGTCCCTAGGCGATCCTGGAAACTATTCCGCCTGCAGCTTCGAATCCGAGCAATTTGCGTTCTCCCTGAGCGCTAAGAGCAGACGAAAAAACAATCAGCCTATCGAGCCCATCCCATTGCTCAGTCAACTTTTCCTCAGAAACAATACAAAACGGCTCTGCTTTATCCTTGAGATCTGAGATGAGAATATCCATTTTTTGAATCAGAGCGGAATCGATGTAGGCATCTTTCGGCAAGCAGACTCCAACAAGGGGCTGAGAAGTGCCTTGCGTAGCTCCAGGGAAGCTCCCTATCCAACCTTGAGCAAGATGGCCTTCCTCCCAGCAGATTCCGGAGAATGGGGCTTTAGATCCTTTTAAGGCGAGATGAAGGTATTCAAATCGATCGACTGAAAAGAGTTGAGATGCGCGCGCAGGAGATTGAACCTCGCGAACGTCTATGAAAGCAAACGGCTGCACAGATTCTGGTAAAAAAGAAATCAGGCGGTGGAGATACTCAGAAAATACTTGTGCAGAGTAGAGCTCATAATCCGGCTCAAATTCTGGGAGGTTCCCTGAAGACCACTCTAAAAACGCCGCTTCCCAATAAGAAAGTGGGAAACGCGCCGCAAACTCTGCTGTTCCCCTATAAAGAGCGACACCAAAAGTGTGATTTTGAAATGCAGGCCATAGCTTTTTGGAAAATTCTTCCAAGACAAGCGAAAAAGAGTAAAAAGAAGCGGAGTCTTCAGGCAGGAACTGAAAAGAGTCAAGGCCCAGGTCGATTTCCCAAAGGATGTATTTCCCATTAGATACTGCAAGGTCTGCCATTTGCCTTTCTTTTAACCAAATCAAATCATCGCAAAGCCCGGCCGGAAGACGGATCAGTACTGTATTCGACCCGTCCTGTTGCACAGCCGAATCCTGGATAAGCGGAAAAAAAGGGTTGCCGCTTAAATAAAACCCACGATGGTCCGCTGTAAAAGCTGCGGATAGAACGCCGCACGAATCGCTCATCTCTGCCTCGAATTCAAAAATTGCATGTAATGGATGGTAATTCCCCTTTCCCTCCATAAGGAATCAAAATAGGAGGTTCCATAATCTTTATAATCAGTGACGTAATAAGGGGCGGGGAAGCGAGGCTTCCAGGAAGGGCTAGCCAGCATTCCGTCCGTGATCTGGTGCATATAATCTGCATGATCTGTCACAATGGTTGCGATTGCATTCGAAGTAGAGGCCCTCGCTATCTCCTCAAAAAAAGGCTCTTTGAGCAAGCGATTTTTTGCATGTTTTTCTTTTGGCCAGGGATCGGGAAAATTCACGTAGACATTGGAAAAACTGTTCGTTGGAACATAATAACGGGTGTAGGTCAATGCCTCCCCGCAGACTATAAAAAGATTTTTAAGATTGAAATTGTGGATCTTAGACCAAATCTTTCGGACCCGCTCAAACTGGATTTCAACCGCTACAAAGTTGCGATCAGGATGCGCCATCGCCTTTTCAACAATCCAAGCCCCATTTCCCGAACAATACTCCACTTCAACAGGAGCTTCCCTTTCAAAAACAGACGGATGCGACCATCCAGGAAATTCATATTCGTGATGCAGGTTATAATATTCTGGAACATAGAGGATATGGTCCTGGATAACCGGATGCCTTGTTTTCCATGTAAAGGGACATTTTAAATTTTTTGGTCTCATAGGGAAACGATTTTACCCGGAAGGGACTTTCGAGGGAATTACAAAACTTAAGCTAGTACCTAGTTGATATAGTTTTTGCCATTTCGGCTGCTTCAAAGCTCCCGCGGTTCGACGCGGCCATAGGCCAACTTTTGAATCATTTTCGGTATGTCTTGAATAATTCTCTTGCCTCTTGCTAATCTAAAAATTAAATAATGAAAAATCATGAAATCGCTTGGGCGATTTCTACAAGTATGGAGCTATAGCTGCGATGAAAAAATTTCATAGCATCATCCTCATGGGACTCATGGTCCACTTTCTCCCTCTAAATGCTGAGACCTTTCAAGAAGAGCCTCTCACATTTATAGATCAAATGGAAGAACCGACGCTTGCAACAATGGAAGAAGAACTCGCTCTTTTAGACGAGGAATTTGAAGAATTCGAAGAAGACCTAGCCTTTATTGGGAACACGATTGAGGAAGAGGCAAACGTGATTTCTGCAGCTGCCCAACAAATCACCCCCGTAATAGATCTGCAAGAAGAGCTCAAGGAGCCGGTCTTTGAAAAAGCTGATAGCCTTGCTCTGATTGAAAATGCCCCTCCAGCGGAACAGGTCGTTGAAAAAACAGACACTCTTGCACTGATCGAAAATGTTCCTGTGGTCGAGCTCGTACATAACGAGACAAATGAACTTGCACTTATCGAAAAAACCCCTGTGGAACAGGATTCGGCGAAAGAGATCGTTAATAACGAAACAAATGAGCTCGCTTTTCTTGAAAAAACACCTGTAGCATCTACCGAGACAGCTCTTAAGGAAGAAGAACTTGTGCAAGAAGCGCCTGCGACATATAACGTTCGGGAAGTTTCTATGGTTGAAAAGCAGCCGGCTGCAAAATCGGATGCAATTTCCGTAGATTTAGAGCAGGCATTTTCCGGCGCTCCAATTATCTATTCCCTACTTCTTGCGATGTCCGTGTTCTCTGTTTGCATCTGGCTCTATTCGATACTTTCGATGAGCTCATCTGCAAAGATTCCCCACTTCCTGCTTAAAAATGTGCAGAACAAGTTAAACAGCAACAATTTTGATGAAGCGTTGACGCTCTGTCAGGAAAATAAAAGCCTATTTTGCAAAATGGTCACAACAGGAATCCTATCCAGACGGCACGGACTTCCTGTCATGATCGAAACGATGAAAGCAGAGGGTAAGCGCTCTACAATATCTTCCTGGCAAAAACTTGGGCTGCTCAATGATATTGCAGTTATTGCTCCCATGCTCGGACTCCTTGGGACAGTGCTCGGTATGTTTTACGCCTTTTACGATCTCAATAGGTCTATCGAGAGCATTTCGAGCCTCTTTGATGGTCTCGGCGTCTCTGTGGGAACCACAGTCGCAGGGCTGATCGTTGCCATCCTGGCTTTGATCCTTCACTCTACAGCGAAATACCGGCTGGTCAAAATGCTTGCGCGCGTCGAAAACGAAGCCCAAAGCGTTGCCATGCTAATTGACGATAGAACCTCTATACTTAAGGGTTAAGACATGAGCATTATCCCCGAAGAAGAACTTAAGAGCTTTGGCAGTTTGAACCTAGCTCCTATGGTCGACTTCCTTTTTCTCGTCGTCGCAGTATTTGCTACGCTTGCCGTTACAAAAGCTGCTCTCTTCGATAGCGAGATTGAGCTTGTCAAAGTGCAGCCGGCCTCAGATCAGTCCCCTCTTATTGGGCATAATGATTATTACATCATTAACCTGAGCGTGAGTGAAAGCGGCCAGTACAAATGGATCACGGAATTCAATGAATATCTTATCGACGGCGTTAAAGGGATCCAGAACGAGTTGAAGAAACAGCAAGACCTCGGCCTTTTGCCAAAAGAAAAAGAGAAGTCCAAAATACTTCTCCACATCGATAAGAATGCCAAGTGGGAGCCCATTGCCCAGGTGATCTTCTCCGTGAGACAATCGGGATTTGACATCCACCCCGTCTACGATTACGATGAGGAGCAAATGGCTCTTTAGAATAGGGAAGCAGTTCTCGCTGCTTCCAATTCAAACTGCAGGCGGAACAATTGTCAGCTTCGGAGGGCTAGATCCGGGTTCTACAAAAGTCGATTTCTGTTTCTTTTGCCAGTCAAAAAAGTATTTGGAATGGCTGACAGCAGAGGTCTCTTCTTTAAACATATCTGTCCACGACCGAATCACCCTTGAGAAGGTCTGCAGACCTGGTCTATCTGTTAACTCTTCATCAACAACTCCATTCGGTAAAGGCGCTGTCATTTTTGCTCCTCCCATTTTCAAGATCAAAAGGTTTGTTAAAAATATTTCCACCTTATTGGGAAGCCAAAGGATTATTTTCTTGGCAAGTGATAGAGGATGGGAGATGAAGTTTGGAAGCAAGCCCCAGGTTCTCGAAGCTGCGTTTTCAATTTTAGCAATTGTAGATCCAATCACAGGAAGTTGATTTAAGTTGGGGACCATACCCAGAAATGTCTCTCCAACTGTAGTGCGCATGCCGACATGATAGCCCGCAATATCTAGCAGTTCACCAGCTACCACTGTACAATTTTGACGCGCGTACTGAAGCCTGAGATGCCTACAGCTGAGTTCATTGACATGATCTAGGATCTTGCCAGATCGCAAGGAGGAAAGGGGCACAGATGTGACCACACGGCCTTCATGGTTGCGAAATTCTTCATAGTCCATCATGCTCACTTTCACCACAGCAGTTTTTGCAAGTGTCGAAAGAGGATGGGTAAATACCTTGACGCTCTCTTCATTGGGGAGTTGCCACCCGAACGAATAGACCTGTCTATCAGCCGTAATTAGGCGGATGCCGATATGCACCGGAATATTCCTATGAAAATTTGCGAGGAGCGGATGGTCTGGAAATCCCTGGAGTCTAGGAGATGTAAAAAACTGGAGCACGCAGTCTTTCGGGACGCCGACATCAAGTTCAGGATTCGTCTCGTAAAACTTTTTGGAGCTCGCGATTACCCGGTCATACTCATCTTGAGAGAGCTGATAAATCGGATAAGCACGGTTGTAATTAAATCGATCAAGCGGAACCAAGCCATCAGGATAAAAATAGTTCCATGTCTGAGCACTATTTCCTCTAGACCGGATTTTATCAGACACAGGATCATATTCTAGCTCTCTTGCAATCTTCTCCCACCTGACAAAACGCCCTTGCATCTTGATGAGCGGATGGCCGTCGCTATCTAGTCTAACATCATCTTCAGAGTGATGGACCCGCGTTTGTTTGTATCCGGCAATGGAAAAGGCAAGTTTGGATTCTATTAAAAAACGAGCGCAATCAGCATGGTATTCCAGTATAGGAGCCGGAAATCCCAGCGTTTCCCATTTTTTAGTGAGTTTGTCGTCTGTTACTTTGATTTCGGGATCTGAAGCGATCTTCTTCTGTGCGTTTGCGACCACCTGTTCAAGCTTTAAAAGGCGAGGGCCAGCTAAACGGTTGATCGAATCTACCTCAGGGGAATGCGAGGAAACAAGCCTTTTCCCCTCCCTCAAGAAAGGGGTAATCTCTTGAATCTCTTTGTTCAAAATGGAGTAGGATCCACTTGCTGCAATCTTTTCAAAACGAAAGATCATGCTATCAAATCGACAAATCCACTCTAAGACCTTCTGGCTGCCTCCAAAAGTTGATGATGCTGCGGGCCCAAAAGGAACTGAGGTTCTGTTATTGCTACCTATCCCTATAGAACTTGCCATGAGATCACCTCTTTAAACTGTTGCCGGAAAAATGGAAAATTTGGGACGTCCTTGATAAGGATCGACAAAAGTCGATCTCTGCTCTTTTTGCCAATCGAGAAAAAACCTGGCGTGATTAACAGCAGACGTTTCATCTTTAAAAATATCTGTCCAAGAGCGGATGACGCTCGAAAAAGTTTGAATCCCTCTCTTGTCGTACAATTCTTCATCTTCAACCCCATCCTGAAGAGGCGTGATCTTTTTACTTGCGCCTAGTTTCCATATCAACAGATTGGTCCAAATCGTCAAAAACTTGCGCGGCACGAAGAAAGCAACATTTAGTGTCCACTCGACAGAGCCTGTAATTCGCTGGGGAGTAGCTTTCCAAATCCGCTGCATGCAATGTTCTACTTTAGCAATTAATGGACCCACTACCGGAAGTTGATTTGCGCTCGGAAGTGCATGATAGAGAAAGTTTTGAGCTGTTGTTCTAAGATCGAGATCATAGCCTGCCCTTTTGAGGACCTCATGAATAGTACTTGTGCAGTTTTGATGGGTATAATTGAACCTGAGCTGCTTGCCATTTTGCTCATTGATGAAGTTGAGAATATTTTGCGAGCGCTGCGAGGTCAAAGGGATCGATGTAACCACTTTTCCTTCGTGAGGACGGAATTCATCGTAGTCCATCATGGTGATCTTTGCATCGACAGTCGTCAAAAAATTCGATTTAAGATCGGAATAAATGAAAGCGAATGCCTCTGGGGTCATGTTGACCCCAAAAGAGTAAACCTTGCGATCAGAAGTGATCAGGCGCATCCCGATATGGAGGGGATACTGATCATTAGCGTTTTTTAGGAGACAATGCTTGGGCAGCTGCTGACGAGGACAGGTCATGAATTGCACGATGCAGTCTTTTGGAATGCCCTGATCTTTTTCTGGATTTGTTTCATAGAATTTAAGTGCCAGCTGCATTGTTCTGTTGTATTGCTCGCGGGTCAATTCAAAGACCGGAAATGCCCTATCATAATTGAACCTGTCCATAGGAACCAATCCTTGCGGGTAGCAATAATTCCAAATCTGGACGAGAGAGCCGGGATAACCTTTGGATTTGATATTCTCTGATTTGGGATCATAATGAAGCTCCCTCGAAATCGTCTCCCAACGCACAAAACGCCCTTGCATTTTGATCATGGGGTGGCCATCGCTATCTAGCTTAATATAATCGATGTTGCGATCCCCAAGAAGCTCCCATCTTACAAAGTTGCCTTGGACCCGGACCATAGGGTGTCCATCCGCATCCAACTTAAGTTCAGAGCCGTTGCGGTTAAGACAGGATTCTCGATACCCGACGATGGTGAAGATCAGACCGCTTTCAAACAAAAACCTGGCGCAATCAGCGTGGCTCTCGAGAATAGAAGGAGGGAGATCGAGTGTTTTCCATTTTTGTGCGATTTTTTCATCCAGTGTTTTTATGTCAGGGGCTCCAGAGATCTTTGTTTGGGCACGGGTTAGCGACTGCTCAAGGTGCGCAATTCGCGGTTTTGCGAAGCGATCGATCATATCTGCAACTGAAGGATTTTGAGGTGTGGAAGAGACCAGCTGTCTGCCTTCTGCGATAATTGGGGCGATGTTCTGAATTTCCTTTTGCACGAGAGAAAAGTTGCCATTAGAAGCTATCCTTTCAAAGCTAAGAAAGGCCCTGTCGAATCGGCTTAACCAAGCTCCGACTTTTCCCGAATCTACCACAACAGAAGGAGGAGAAACTGGGGTCTGCTGAAAAAAGAATGGAAAGAACCTTCTAAGGTTTGTGTTTACTACGTTAGAGCTCATTTTAGCCTCAAATTTATAATATTTGCGTCATTACCTTTTCTTGAAACCACGCCATTTGACGCGTCACCCAATTAGGAGCAATTCCTAAATGAGGGGGAACTTCATAGGACATCGCAATGTCTTTTCTTAAGATATCCATCGTTTTCGCTGCTAACCCAATGGATTCTGCTATCCCGTTAAATTCATAATCATGAGGGCGCTGATTCAAACACTTGGTCCCCAAGTTACTACTGCCAAAAGCTGTATATTTATCATCCACAACAATCACTTTTTTATGGTAAGTGGTGTTGTCTCGATAAAACTCATAGACTTTGACATTGTCAGGACGTTTTCCAGAGAAAAGCTGCGCGTACTTTGTCTGTGCGAGATCGACAAAAAAACGATGCGCCCAAGGGGCTTCTTTATCCTTAGCATTTGTGATCAGTTCAACCTTGACCCCTCTTTCTGTTGCTTTTAGAAGGGCATCGATAAGCTCCTGAGGGGGATGGAAATACATATGAGCAATGACGATCTTCGATTTGGCATTGTTGATGAGATCGACCAGTGCATCGGAATAAGAGTTTTTTATGTGATCGGGACCTGTAGAATATAACCTCATCCCAAAACCGCCCACTTTATCGGGGTTATAATCAATGGAAGGAACAGAAGTTGAAAACGATCTTGGCAAGCGCATGAGCTGGGTGAACTGTTGTTTGATTCTATTACTAAGTTCGTGGCTTTGCATATAGGCATAGCGCACCATCAACTTGGCCCCTTCTAAAAACGCGGTAGCCCCAGCGCCACTGGGGTGGCTCTTGAAGGCAAAATCCATATCTCTAAACCCTTTTGCTTCAAGCGGATCATTAAAATTAAAAAATCCCGCCTTCTGCAATATAGGGAGATGGGACTCTCCTGTGACATCTGTCCAAAAAGGGCGCAATGCACATCCCCCGATGATCGAGTACACCCCTTGATCAATTGCCATCAATTTCAAATGATTAGTCGAGAGAGCAAACCCAGCGGCAGACGGATGCTCCGAATAATAAATTTCAGGATTCTGGACGTAGAAAAACCGATCGGGATAGTCTTTTTGCAGATCACTGAAGCGCTGAATGTTCTGAGAAGTTAAAAACACGTCCGATCCTAAAATAAAGACCTTAAGCCCCCGTTTTTGATCCATGCGCTGCTTGATCAGATCCAGCGTCTCATCTAAAGCTTCTTCTCCCATGTAGCACGTCAGAAAAATCGACTCTTGCGCACTGCGAATGAGATCGTGCTTGTATCTTTTAGATTCGACTCCATTTGCAATAGCGAGGCTTAAGCCATTATTTTCAATGATGTTCTCACCAACCGATTTCAATTGAAAATCCTGAGGATCTAGCCCCTTTATTAAATCTGGAGGAAAGTGATTGAGAGAAGCCCTATGGCCAAGATAAGTGCGTACGCCGCATACAGCGATCCCGATCAGCGCTGCAGGGGCTACCCAAAGTAAAGAAGGAATGGAAACAACTGCTACAACCACACCTGATGTTGCAGCGATCAGGAAATTTGTTTGCAAAAGAGCGTGTGTTTTTTGCATGGCTTGATAAGCTGCAAGACCTTGAGGAGGACAGGCATGAAAGGCTCCAAAACCTGAGTTTAAAAAGGGATTAATCGGTTGAGGAAATGAAACCATTTATATCGATCTCCGAGGAGATTTCTTCCAGACATTCCCTTCGGCATAGGTCGGATTTTCAATTTTGTATCTTGTCTTGCTAAAATTCAAAATGGGGAAAGCAAAAGGGCCAAGTTGAATATGTGAATGGGTTTGAAGGGCATATTCAAAACATTCAGGGCCGTAAAAAGTTTTTAAATATCTCATTGGCTGTGAGGGGCCTTTTAAAAATAACCTTTTTTCCGGCGGACCAAACGAATAGTCCTTGAGCTCGTCCAATTCCTGTTTGTGAAACCACTCCTTGGGGAACTGATGCTTAAAAAAGTCGGATTTATACCGGTACTTGCCATCGACATCTTCCTTCATGACAAATACGTCGATATTAGCCGCTTCACTCAAAGAAACACCATAGCGCTGTCTTAATGTCCTCTCATCAAATGTCAGCTTATAAGAATCCATTCCGCCATCTTGCAACAGAATTCCTTGTGCACGCAGAGCCTCCTTTAAATTCAGAAATTTGGCTTGGTCTTTCTCAAGGATCAAAAGGTCTCCATCGTCATCCCATCGTATAATCCCCTTCTCTCGGGCAGCTCCCAAAAGAGTTCCCCCATCCATCGAATAGTGGATATTCGAATCCCTAAAAAAAGCATTGATCGTTTGCAAAAGGTCATAGATCTGATCAATTTTGGCAGGAGATGTGCATGGAATTTTGTCGCTTGTCAGGTTCTCGACCTTGTAAGGAAAATGCGATCCAACCCCTTTCATTAAAACTCCCGTGAAGGTCAAAGGCAGCGTGATTGTCGCAATAAATAGTGCGGCGGTTTTTTGAATTAATTGCTGAGAGCAAGTCTGCGAGCGCTCCCCTTTTTCATAGACACTGATCGCAAAACGCGCTCCATGCATCATCCAAAAGCCAATCCCGGTCACCGCGTTGTCCTGATACCCATATGCGGGAGCGTCATTAGGATCTGAAAGGAAATGAATGATCCTCTCTTGAACAGATGGCATAACTCAACCTTAAATAAGTGAATTGCGACGAAAAGCGTAATCAACTCTTGTTATTAGTTCTATTAGAAAAAGAATAAAATAAATTCTACACAAGATCAATCACGCTTCTCATAAGTTGTTTGAGGCTGTTTTTTTTGCCATTTATAGATGTTTTTAGTCAGGTCGAATTCCATCTTGCTCGAATTAAAAATATCAAACACATTGGAGTAAAGAGCTTTGATCCTGTTTTCCGCCCGCACCCTAAGTCCGTTCCTGTCAATAATGCTCCCCTCTTCATCTTGATAAGAGATCTTTCTTCTCCAGGCGCCAAGCAATGAGAAAAGGGGAAGGAAAACAAGCGAGTGGAGAAATTTGGCCAAACGATCGATTCCGCTACTTATGAAAGAAGGGGTCCACAATTTGATAAAAGAGGTCGCTTTATCAATGGGTCTGCGCACTGCTTTTGGCACGAGAAATTCATACCACATCGTTAACATATGCTCTTTTTTAGTAAGATCGATGATCCCAGCTTCTTTCAGAATTTCCGCGGTAATTCCTGAGCAATTAGCCGTAATGAAGTGAAAGGGATTAGGCTCCTTCGCCCTCCGCTTAACTATTTCCAGCAGTTTGATTGCCTGGCATTCATTGACAGCGAGCGGTGTGATCCTTAAATCTTCTTTGAAAAACTCAAAACTATCCGGGCAAAACCATTTCCCTTGCATCGTGGAAAGAGATCCAAACAAGGAGAAATCCTGCCATCTGGTTCCCCAGCCAAAGCTGTAGACAGCCCCATCTTTTAAGCCCGTTTCCGGATGGCGGCCAGCAAACCCCACTCCTGGAACGATGCGGAAAAAAGAATGGCGCGTCCCTTTAAGAAAACGGTCGCACAAATTCCAGTCCTTCCTATGGGCATGGGTTGTAATGATTTCTATGCGGGACCCTGAAGGCGGCTGGTCTAGTTGGCGAAGCGGCCTTGGTGTGTCAAAATTGTTCTTATTCCACTGGGTCAGACCCTGTTCAAGATATGTCCAAATTTTCTTAACGTTATTTTCAATCGTATAGATGCGCGATTCACTATCTACGTTGAACCTACCGCAAACTTCCATCCATGGGGTCCAGCGCTTATCCATGAGGATATGGGGCTGAAGCTGGACGCTTTGCTCGCCTGCAAAGTAGACAAGGACAGGGTACATCTCGATGTTGTGCTTATAGTAGGGATGTTTGATAGAGCGGTGAAGATAACTCTTAAAGATAAAATCGACGAGGTCGGGCGAGCTCCAGAAGGCTTCTTCTGCAAATCCAAGTTTTGTCCATTTTGCAAGCTCATCTTTGTTGTCGATGCGGCATTTCTTTTCCAGCAGATCTTTAGAAGCCTTAGGATCAAATTCTTTGAGCCTCTCCCTTACAAGAAGGGTGTAATGTTCAAGCCTGCAAGTATCTTGAGTCTGCCCAGAGAACCATCCCTTCCCATGAGCAATATGCTGCTCGGCAAGAAGTAGCATCGATCGAACATTTTCTCTATCTCTAGAGGATGGTTCCGCCCTGATGTAATTCTTCAAATATCGCATAAAAAATTCACTTACTTTTGCATCCTGCGAAGAAGCGAAAGTGGGAATAAAGAAACGGGCAAGAGCATTGAGGATATTCCCTCTGACTATTTGACCGTTTTGCTCGTAAAGATTAGAGGGAAGCGTTCTGGGAAGAGGCTCACTCCCATATGCATTTAGAAATGCATTCGAAGGAGCGGGTTCCCGAAGGGGTTCAGTCGAGATAGGCATAGTTTTAATGACGAGTTAATCATTTCTTGGAGGAGCCAAGACTTGTACCAATAAATCCCCTTTGAATACCATAAAAATACCTACTCGCTCAGGTTTCCATCATGGAAAATTCCCTTATAAAAAAAGTGCCTTCTAGCAAAGAACCCTAAATTCTTATACAATTGATTACTGAAAAAATAATTTTTTCTGAGATTGTATGAGTTTACCTATTGAACAAACGCGCAGAATTGAAGTTGTAGAACACCCTGTCTTGATGGACTTCAATCGAGAATTCGGCACAGGTTCCGACCTCTCTCGCTATGAATCTATCTTATCCGGCAAGCGCATTTTTTCTCCGGAGATCACTTATCTCAATCAACTTCAGATGGACTCATTTTTACCCTCCCACATTGCCCTCTTGCTCAAGAGCAATTTACATGATACCTCCTTCATCATCCAAACTACTAGATCTGCTTTGTATGATCTCAAGCAAAACAATAAGATAGGCGAGGACTGCTTCAAATTCCTCCACGCAAAACTCGATGGGCGGGATCTCTTAAGCGTCTATAAATATCTCTACGTTGTAATGCTCTATACAAATGTTGCAGAGGCGCACAATGCTCAAACTCAAGATACCGCATTTCGTTTTGAATCCCCTGCTTCTTACTCCAACAAACTCATCAAATCCCCGTCTCACCAATTCGTAAAAGAAGAACAAAGTCTCCAGCAAAAGCAGCGGAAGCAGTTCATGAAGCGATGGCTCACTGAACTGACCGCATCGCCCAACTGTCCAAGAGAGGCCCAACAACCTATTTTTGCGTTAGTAAACGCGATGGACAATATTGATCCTAAACAATTCCGCTCCCAATTTATTTCTTTACTTGAAAAGCTTGAAACTGCTCCCGAACTAGAAAAAATCTGCTGGAAGGAACTGCATTCCAATCTTTCCCTCTTTCAAGAAGGGGAATTCTTCGATCAGACTTATCTCCGCTTAAAAACAGAATCTTACTATAAATACTGCCTTTCCAGAGTGACTCATTTAGCGCACAGTCTGAATTCAACGACAGGTCCAGATCTTGCCACAGTAAGTGAAAAATGCAAGAGGGCCTACAACGGCTGCATCTATCTCTTAGCAGATGGTAAGAATATGCCGGCCTGCTCGCCCATGCGCTTTGCTGCGCTAACAGGAAAAATGCGCACGCAGTGGCAATCGATCAACAGTGCGATCAGCCGGGCTCAGCAGCAATACTCCCATAACCTCTGCGCATGCCATGTTCAATCCCCTCCCAGCCAAAACCAATTGGCCACATGGCCGTTTCATCCTCCTTCTCTCATTACCCTAAACCCGGCCCAGCCTATCCCGCATGAGCGAATCCTACAGCAAGGCAGGATCACTCCCGCTGAATTTCAGGAGAACCAGAAAAAGACCATCGCCGTCATTGGCTGCAAATGGGGCGGTGGGCACATGGAAATTGCGAGAGGGATCAGCACTAATCTTTCCTCACTCGGCTATCATCCCGTGACAGTCGATTTGCCTGAAGTATTAATGTCTGAAGATCCGGTCCGCAATTTCTTTCTCACTAGATGGCTTGGCAAGGATTGGTCAAAAGGAGACCTATATGTTGGACTGATCAAAGAAAAAGCCTATGCGATTATCAATATGATGCGCTCTGTTGCTTCTTATTTTTTTCCAAGCACGGTATCTGAATCAAAGGTTAAGCTCATTACTGAAGAGCTTTTAAAGATCAATCCAAGCGCTGTTGTCATCGACTACGCCGGCGACAATGAGCACGTCATACGAGCTTGCGAAATTCTTGGGATCCCTTGTCTGCATGTTGGCGCGGACATCAACAACGTCGTTGAAACAAGAGACAAACCACCAACGTATGCTCACTTTAAAATGGCGCTGCCCTTTAATGTTCCTGAAGTCGTCAAGTCCGTAGAGAATACCACCACACCGGAGCAACGCATTTTCACAGGCCCCCCTGTGAAACATGAATTTACAGTTCCCAGATCTCTTGAAGATGTTAATCGCCTCAAAGATGAGTGGGGTATTGACCGCAATAAAAAAGTCGTCATCATTTCCAATGGCTTAGCCGGCGGATTCTCGGCCCTTCCCGAACTTCTAGCGAAGAAATATGCAAATACTAGTGTAGAAAATATCCCGATCCATCTTGTCGTTCTCTGTGGCAAGGACAACACTCAATTCAAACATCATCTTGAACAAAACATTCAGCGCATGACCAATCTACCGATAACAGTACAACTCCATACGACTAAAATGGAGGAACTGATGGCCATGGCATCTTATGGCGGCGTTCTTATTGGAAAAGCCGGGACAACGACTATTTTTGAGTCTATCATGCGGGGCAACCGCCTTCTCATCGACAATGTATGCCCTAGCTTTTTGTTCCAGGGTTTCAAACATTTTGCAATCACCTGCATCGATAGAGCGGCCAGACTATTTGGTTTTCAAGGCGAGATCTTCTGGGAAAAAGATAATACAGACTTCACGAAAAAGCATGGACTTGCCGATTCTTTCGACAATGACCGCGACTTCCTTCCTAAACTTGAAAAAATTCTTAACAACGACAACCGCCCGGTAAGGCTCAATGTGGAATTGATCAACGTGGAAAAAGAACTCCCCAAACACCTTAAAGCAATGATTTCCAAAGCAGAGACTGACCCTAACATTCGCAGGACCCGAGAGGTCCACAGAAACTTATAATACCAAACATCAAAATTAATCAGTATTTGGGCCGTGCCAAAGACCCGCGGTTGAACGATCGCAAATGGGGTTGTATCTCCGATACTACCCCCATTTGCGATCGTTCAACCGCGGGAGCTTTCGCACTGCCCCAAATGCTAATTAATTTTGATATTTGGTATAAGGTTGACAAAAGGGAGCGATTCCTCTAGATTTTATCCTTTTGCAAGTAACTTCCTATCTCTCGCCCAGATGGTGGAATTGGTAGACACGCCAGATTTAGGTTCTGGTGTCGCAAGGCATGTAGGTTCGAGTCCTATTCTGGGCAACTAAAGAGGCTTTTCCAAGCCTCTTTTTTTTTATCCTTTTTCTATTTTCCCCAAATCTCTAAGCCTATCGGTTGCTTTTAGCCACTTTTCAGATTGCAAGTGGCCTCCATTAACAAGTAAAAAATCTAAAGCCACACCAGGTAAGTTAATAATAATTTCTAAACGTTTTAAAATTTCTCTGCCCAAAACCTGCTTTCTTTCAAAGGCATTTAATGATGCCTGTGAAAACTCACGAAAGGAAGAAGGCCCCTTTCTACCTATTGTGGATAAAAGAACAATTGGATCTTTCTCTTCAGGATCTATTCCCACTGAAGGAATTCGATCTTCAAACGATAGGAAAAGCCGTTCTGAGGAGAACTCTTTTTGAGTTAGAGGGAGTTCAGGGCCAAGTTTTGAATCATTTTCGGTATAGCTTTAAAGTACTGATACAATATTGCGTCATCAAAAAGTTGACACATTATTGTGTCATGACTTCCTGAGCTTATCCATGGGATTTATAACTAATCTGCTAAGGTTAAAAGACATATGAAATTTTAGAGCTTTACTTTTTCACAAAATTGACAAAAATTCCAATTTGGAATAAAATTACAGAAAATTGAGGCAGCCATGAGTTTGCAAGAAGACGTAAAACTAGCTAGATCCCTAGTGGACCTGCTCTACCCTATGGTCGAGTTAACGCGATTTAACGCAGAAGGAATCGTGCAAGAAATTTTCAACGCCTTTTCCACCTTAAAAGAGGATCAAGAATGTGACGTGAAGAACATTCAGATGAGCAATCCGTTTCCTGAATTCCTGGCTGTTGGACGGAGCGTCCGAAGTTTGCTCTATCCCCTTCTCAAAGATAAAGAAATTACCGGCTACTTAAGACTGCGCTACGATTTGACATGTTTCAAAAACCTTCAAGACCAACTCAACTTCATTATTCAAGCAGAAACGAGCAGCCCCAGCCAAAGTGCAACAGATCCGTGGAAAGAGTCGATAGATCAGGTGATCTCGCAATATCACACCGAGTACAAAATCAACGCCCAGGCAACAACTGCGAAGCAAAAAAGAGAACTCATTTCAAGACTGCAAAGCAAAGGCCTGCTCGACTTTAAGGAATCGTCTGCTTACGTCGCATCAAAACTCCAAGTTTCGAGAGCAACCGTTTACAACCATCTAAAAACAACTGCTAACTTTAAAAAAATACACGTCCATCAAGTCGATGCCTTTACAAATGAGAAATTTGGCGGCAATCCTGCAGGCGTTGTCTTGGATGCGGGCGATTTAGATGAGCCCACCATGCGCAAAATCGCAAGAGAGTTAAATTTATCTGAAACCGCCTTTGTGTCCCCAAGCAAAAAAGACACATTCCAAATGCGTTATTTTACCCCCACCGGACATGAAATCTCTTTTTGCGGACACTCCACAGTAGGAGCGCTGTATATGATTGCCAAAGAGGGACGGTTCGGCATTGAAAAGGCGGGGAGCTACACGTTTGATGTAGAAACGCTCTGCGGAAATCTCAAGATGGAAGCAGTAATTGATGGTGAAGCGAATATTCGAGTTGCTTACGAAACTCCCTCGATCCAATTAAACCGCACCAAAATTTCTCATGAAGAAGTTGCTGAGGCCGCAGGATTTGATTTGCAACTCATAGACCCATCTTTTCCGGTAATGTACGAAGAGACGAACAAAGACCTATTTGTCGTCATCCGAACGCTTGATGATTTAAAGAAGATCGAGTGCGATCCCAAGTCCTTAACCCAGTTTTGCAAGGAGCGCGACATCGTCGCCTTTTGCCTATTTACAAAAGAGACCTTTGATCGAAAAAATCAATTCCACATGCGCTGTTTTGCCCCACTCGTCGGAATCCCAGAAGACCCCTTTACCGGTTCAGTGCTGGGAGGACTTGCCGCCTACGTCGATATGTTCAAACTTTTAGCAAAAAGTGCACACAGTTTTCGGGTGGAGCAAGGCCATTTCATGGGCCGGCCAGGAGTTGTCAAAGTGGAATTTTCAAAAAAACAAGGGAACTACCACGCCAAGGTATTCGCAGAGGCAACCCACTGCTTCTCGACAGAAATCAATCTTACATAAGGGGTATTTGATGTTTCAAAATAAACTGGTCGCAGTTGTCAATAAACAGATTGATACCGGCGTCGCAATGAATGCCTTAGGCCATATGTGTCTTGGATTTGGAGCTCATATGGGACCTGGTGAATTGCATCTCATGGACTATGAGAATGCAGAAGGGTTCATTTATCCCAATATTTCGAAGATGCCCTTCATCATTTTACGCGAAAAAAACTCCAATAAGATCGCAAACCTTCTAACCCGGGCCAAAGGTGCCGGCATCCAATACTCCGTGTTCACAAATACGATGACCGAAGGGACTTGGGAGGACCAGCAAGCGAGAACCCTCGCCGCAAAAGAAGAGGGGATCATCTTTTATGGAATTTTATTATATGGACCCAAAGAAATCGTCACAGAAATGACCAAAAAACTTTCCTTATGGAGGGATTCTAATGAACAAACCGCTCACTGACAGTGCAAGCAAAATACAAAACTTTCTCATCGATAATGGATTTTCATGCACTGTGAAAGAACTTCCCGACTCTACGCGAACAGCTCTTGAAGCTGCAAAAGCGATCGGTTGCGATGTGGCGCAAATTGCGAAATCACTCGTTTTTATCGATGAAGCCTCAGGAAACCCCGTCCTGATTATCGCATCAGGGATAAACCAAGTGGATGTTAAGAAAATCGAAAATGCCACAGGCCTTCATTTGATCAAGGCTGACGGCAAATTTGTAAAAGAAAGGGTAGGGTTTGCCATTGGCGGAGTTCCCCCTGTCTGCCACAACGAAAAGATGAAGACATTTTTAGACCCAGCCCTAAAAGACCACGAGTGGATATGGGCTGCAGCCGGCACGCCATTTGCTGTTTTCCAACTAAGTTCAAGTGAACTGCAGAAAATGACAGGCGGGGAATTTATCCACCTAAAAGTATAGCAGAATTTGATCATGCGTGCCCAATTCCTGGGCACGCAAACGGACTCGATCAGAAAAAAGTTTTTTTTCAGCTAAGAATAGTACTCGAACTTAAATCTACGGCGTTTTCCCCATTGTTTGTGGGAGTAACTGAATCCACATTATCCCCTTCCGCAAGCTTTTTCTCCCCAATAGGTGAATCAACATTCTCACTTTTTTCTTCATTAGAAGCTGTAGTAGTTGCGGCTTTTTCCTCATTGTTTGTGGGAGCACCTGAATCCACGTTATCCCCTTCTGCAAGCTTTTTCTCCCCAATAGGTGGATCAACATTCTCTCTTTTTTCTTCATTGGAAGCTGTGGTAGTTGCTGTGGTCGTACTCTCATTACTTGCAATATTATCAAGCTCTTTATTCCCTGTCTGCGAAGCTTTGCTCTCGTCGTTTAGAACACTCTCGAGTGGGATTTCTTTGCTTTCTTTAGATTGAGGTTTAGCGATGAAGAGCGTCGTGCAGTAGTCAATCAGAGTCGTGAATTTACCTAATGGTTTCCCATCATTGGCAACAATCTGACAGAACCTCTGCAGAGTGTAACACACCTCCCTGTTCAGAAGCTCAAACATTTTTGTCTGTAAAGTATCTACTTTACCGTGCCAATTGGACACTTCTGACATATACTTACGAGAGAGCTCGTCGCATGCATTGAAGCTCCTTAGATATTCCGGCGCTTCATTTTTTAGAGATTCTTCGTCAGCATAGAGCCTAGGTTGAGGGGTTAAATAGACCACAATAGAGGAAAACCCTCTTGCGAGCTCATTTGTTTTGTGAGCGATTTCTCTATAGTACCAATAAGCAGTGAGATTTTCCTGCTCTTCAACAAGAAGTTCCTCTTTAGTGGGGATTGTGACCTTTTCATTTTGCAATTCATAAACGCGCGTACCCAAACTGGACCGAAACCCACCTAGTTTCTCTAAACAACCTTGCGCTAAAGGGTACTCTTTTTCATATGTCAGACGCGCATGCTCATGAGCTAGCTCTCTAAGTCCTTGAAACGAGACACTTTTGTAGTCAGGAATTGTAGTCATAAAGACCTCTTTTTTAAATCTTGGGTAGAAATCTCGCCGTGTAGATTCTGCACTAACGATGCAAAAAAAATTACCACATGGACTGATATAATTAAAAAAGAATCTACAAAGTCATAGAGCAGGAGAGGGCTGCTGCGACGTGAAGTTTTCATTAAGAGCGTTTTTGTTTTTTGTAAATTGAACAATTTGTTAAGTTCACCCTTCTCCTTTTGCGATTTGCTCGTCAAACAGCGAAACGAGAAATGAGAGCTACACTCTCTTGCACAAAAAAACAAACAAAGTAGAATCCAAGGGCAACGACATGCTATCAAAAAAACTCATTCTCTCTTCTCTTACATCTCTCCTGGTTTGCAACGCACATCTCATCGCTGATGAATCAGCACAAGATGAAATTACACAGGAAAACAGCGAAATTTCGATCGACGGACACGTCTCCGTTCGCAGTCGTGAAATGGACAGCAACAAGCGCCAGCAGATGCAGCGCTTACGAGCTAAACAGGATGAAACAGAAGACGACAACGGTAAAACAGATGCTCAAAGAGCTCTGCGCAATGCCAGCAATAAGCTCGCCTCATCACAAAGCGAGTTCATGTTCGCACCGCGCGGGATGACTAACCTTCAGATCCAGAAAGCCGCTTATTCCTTCCCTATCAACTGCCACTGGCTAATGAGCATTGCTGACACGGGTAGATCCTTTGAGATAGAAGATGGCTCCCACTGGGAAGTTTCTCCTGCAGATGCTTATATCCTCAGAAGCTGGAGACGTGAAGACTCTCTCGTCATCACACCTAATTACAGCTGGCTGAGCTCTTATGATTATTACATCACGAACAAAAGTTCGAACTCCTATGTGAAGGCTAATCTCTACGTCGGACCTACAGCTTTTGGCGCCTACTCTCACTGGATCGTCGCTATCGACTATTTGGGCGGGCATGTTCATCTTGAAAATCAGATGATCTGGTGTGTCAATCCTCAAGACAGCTACCTTTTAAAAGATTGGGCAGTTAACGACCATATCATCTTTGGTCTGAATGATTCTTGGTTCACCCCATTCAACCATATCTTGATCAACGTCAACATGGACAATCATATCCGTGTTAAACAATATTAAGAGTAGGTAACTATGACTCTAAGTTCTATTTCTTTCCAAATGCCGCGCTTGATCGATCAAAATGCGGCCATAAATCCCCGCCTTCATGCAGAAGCTGGAAATAACGGCAGCTCAACAGCAATGAAGGTCGCGGCTGTGGTGATGACCCTCATTTCTTCCATAGGGGCATTTGTAGCTCTGGGCCCGATTGCCGGCGTCGTGACAATGTTCGTTTGCGGACTTGGATTGACGGCGCTTTTCAACTCCTGCTGCAATGGTTCCCATCAACATCGGGGGGGCACATGGTTCATGAATGACCCAAATCATGTTCCGATTGGCGGCCGCAATCGTGCGTACGGAAATGCCCCGAATCGCGTGGGCAACAACGCTCCGCATGTAAACGTTGGCGGCGGACATTTTCAACCTGTGCCGCAACAGCCTATGGGAAATAACCCCCATGTCAATGTTGGCGGCGGGCACTTTCAACCGCAGCAACAACCCCATGTCAATGTGGGAGGCGGGCATTTTCAACCCATGCCTCAGCAGCGAGGGCAAGGCCACGTCGGTGTCGGAGGAGGCCACAACCACGGCAACGGACCTGTCCAGCCTACCGTTCCAACAGGCCCAAATGGGCATGTCCAAGTTGGCGGCAGACGTGGACACTGAAAGCTTTTAAGTTGGGGTGCTGGTTTTTTCTCGGGGGGCCGGTGCACATCAGATGTGCGGCGGCATTTCCCTCCAAATTTTAATTCTCTCTAAAGTCAGGCACATGGTATTATCGGCCTAAGCAGCAAATGAATTTTTTGCGGCTTGAATGGAACCTTTCCACTTATTGCAAAGGAGCTTAAAACATGAGCAAAGCTAAAGAAGTTAAAAAAGAAGAACGCAAGAAGCCTACAAAGACTCTAAAAGAAAAACGGGCTGCCAAGCAGGAAAAAAAGAAAGGCAAATAACCCTCTTCTTCTATGCTGATTTATTCCTACGGCAAGCGCCAGCTTGCCGTATTCTTTTAATCCCCAACTGTTCTGTAGAGAAAAATAGATTCCATTTCAGCGGGCGTAAGTCCTCCATGCGCTGCAAAAAAATGCTGCTGCATCCGATGATGTTCAAACCACCAGAAAACACTCTCATTTAAATATGGCAAGACGACGAGATTTCCAAGCCTGTCGATCAGGCGCTGAGAAACCGGTCTTGATCCAAAGAATTTATCCGAGAGCAGATCAGACACACAGACGACATCAGCTCTCCCCTTTAGCCGGTCCTCGAGAAGCCTCTTAGCCTCTACCAAATACCCTTCCTCAATATGCATAAAAAAGTCGCGGCAAGAGCCCGCAGGAACTAGCGGCAACCCATTCTGATTTTTCTTAATCATCCGGGAAAGTTCTGGGCATTCCTTATTCAGCAGGATGGTGGTCTTCGGGTCAACCGGGCACATGCCGTGGTCTGCTGTGAACATCACAGCTGTTTTATTCGGACAACAAGTGAGTTTTTGCCAAAACCTGTTTTCAATAACACTCCAGCAATAATCCACGGCATCTGAAAATTGGGGCGATGTGATCCCGTGCCGATGCCCCATCGCATCAATATCTGCAAAATACAAAAAGAAGTAAGTCGGCGCCTCGAAGGGTTTTTTACAGAGCTCTACGAGAGCGTCCAGGGCATCTGAAAAATGGGTAAAAGGGATCACTTCAGCGCCAGCCGTCAGCGTTTTTGAATAGGGAGAATGGGCAATCTCCTCTTGCTGGAAGACGATGCTCTTGACTCCATCTTTAGCCATTCTTTGATAAAGCGTCTCAAAGGGGAAAATTTCTGTGGGAGAATATCCACTTTTAAGCAATGTTCCGCTCACATGGTCTCCCGCATAGGAATAGAGCAGCGGCGCAATCATCCTATCCACAACCGGTTCATAGTAAAACCATTCATAGATCCCCGTTTCCCCAACCTCAAAGCCTGTGTTGATCGTTGTGACATGTGCAGCTGTCGTAGAGGGAAACTGAGAGGAGATCTTTGAAGCTACGCCCCCGGTTACAAACCGATTTAAAAAGGGGTATTTGGATAGATAACCTTCGAAAAATTCCCAACCAAAGCCATCGATGAAAAATAAGATCGCGCCATCAAATTTTTCATAACTTCCTCCTACGGCATCCTCTGATAAAGCTTTTTCACCTTTGCCAATCAGAAGCTTGGAAATTGTGTCAGGAATGCAGGAAAATGCGTAATTTTCATATAGTGGACGATTAAAGTTCGATGTCCATTTTGCTTTTTTTAACGCAGAAAGAGATTTCTCATTAATCACACTTTACAAACCATCCTCTTTTCAAATATATATAATTACCATCTATAGGAGCATAAAAATATGGACGTGTCAAGAGCAAAGAGCAAGCGTACAATCGCCGTTTTCACACTTGCAATGATCAATGTCGCAGCCATCGGCAGCGTTAAAAATTGGCCGGTGACTGCAGAATACGGGTTTGCTTCTATTTTCTATCTCATCCTGGCAGCGATCATCTTTTTTATCCCTGTGTCCCTCGTCGCAGCGGAACTTGCAACCGGCTGGCCAAAGAGCGGCGGAGTTTTTGTTTGGGTCAAAGAGGCCTTCGGCCACAAAGCGGGATTTCTCGCCATTTGGCTACTGTGGATTGAAAATGCAATTTGGTACCCAACGATCCTGTCCTTCATCGCCGCGACAATTGCTTATATTTTCGATCCCGCCCTTGCCAGCAGCAAAGCATTCACCTTGACTATCGTTTTGGCCTCATTTTGGATTGCAACACTCGCCAACTTGCTGGGGATGAAGGTCTCCGGTTGGATTAGTTCAGCCAGCGTCATCTTGGGAACTTTTATTCCGGGCGCATTGATCATCATTCTCGGGCTCGTTTGGTATTTTACTGGACGCCCGCTTGAAATTTCGATGACTTGGGACAGTTTAGTTCCCAACATGGGATCGATTAATCAAATGGTTCTTTTTGTCGGAATACTTCTCTCTCTTTGCGGAATGGAAATGTCCGCGATCCATGCTAGAGATGTTAAGCACCCTCAAAAAGATTACCCCAAAGCTATCTTGCTCTCCGGTGCTCTCATCATTGGCATGTCGATCCTTGGAGTGCTCGCAATCGCAAGTGTCATTCCGCAAAAACAAATCAGCCTTGTCGCAGGTTCGATGCAGGCCTTCTCTTATTTCGTGGATGCGTATGGTTTGAAATGGATGACGCCCTACATTGCCCTGCTCATTGCACTTGGCGCTTTTGGCTCGCTTAGCACCTGGGTCATTGGCCCAACTAAAGGTCTTCTCGCTGCTGCAAGAGATGGAGATCTCCCTCCCTATTTTCGCGCTGTCAATAAAGAAGGGATGCCGAAACGACTTTTGATCGTCCAAGCGATTTTCGTCTCTTTATTCTCCATGATCTTTGTTTTCATGCCGACAGTCAGCAGCGCCTTTTGGATCCTCTCTGCGATTGTCGCGCAGCTTTATCTCGTCATGTACATCCTCCTCTTCGCCGCCGCGATCAAGTTGAGATACACGAAACCTAACGTGGAACGCTCTTACAAAATTCCAGGTGGCAAAATTGGGATATGGGCAGTTGCTGGACTTGGACTAGTTGCTTCCGTATTTGCGATGTTCATAGGATTCTTTCCCCCTTCGCAAATCCAAACGGGAAGCGTTTTCTTCTACGTACTCTTCTTAATCCTCGGAGTAATCCTCGCCTGCTTAGCGCCCACGATCATCCTCTTGTTCCAAAAGCCGAGCTGGAAAAAACGGCTCAAACACGAAGAGGACTAATTCATTGCGATGACATTCGTTCTCAGGAATTTATACCCAAGTTGTCTCATAATTTGGTAGGCAGGGAGCTTCCAATCCCGCCTGCCAGCCAATTTTTGACACTTAGACATAAATAACTGATAATCAGAGTCTTACTGAATTTACTACACTTTTTCGTACGAAAAAATGGATCCAGTCACACTTTTTGGAACGAATAAATGGCAAAAATGTTAAGATAGAGTTATGAAAAGAACGGTCATGAACAACCTCTGTGCCTGGAAGAACGAGCCTAAAAGGAAACCTCTCATCCTTATGGGAGCTCGACAAGTGGGCAAGACCTTTGTACTAAAGAAGTTTGGAGAACAAGAGTACGTTAACACCATTTATTTGAACTTCGAAGACAATCCACGGCTTTGCAAGCTTTTTGAAGCAAGCCTGGATCCTGCAATGATTTTGAAAGCTTTGGCTATCGAAATGAATGCAGAAATCATAGAAGGGAAGACGCTCATTGTTTTTGACGAGATCCAAGAATGTCCTAACGCGCTCAATAGCCTTAAATACTTTTGTGAAAATGCTCCTAAACAACACATCGCGGCAGCCGGATCCCTTCTTGGAGTGAAGTTGGCCCATGTGAAGGGTTTCCCTGTAGGAAAGGTTCAATTTCTGTCACTTTATCCATTAAGTTTTTTGGAATTTCTCGAAGCTGTAAAAGAAACTAGATTAAAGTCCTTTATCGAAGAGCTGAAAAATATTGAGCCCCTACCGCCCAATCTACATGAAAAGTTATTGATGTATTTCAAAGAGTATTTATTCGTAGGAGGGATGCCGGAAGCTGTTGCTGAATATATCGATTCGCAAAATGTTTCCAAAGTGCGAGAAATTCAAACAGCCATTCTCAATGCCTATAGCCTGGATTTTGCCAAACATGCTCCAAAAGAACATATCATGAAAATCAATCAGGTATGGGGTTCAATTCCCAGCCAACTGGCTAAAGAAAATAAGAAGTTCATCTATTCTGCTATTCGAGAAGGAGGAAGGGCAAAAGAATTCGAAGTGGCCTTGCAATGGCTTATGGAAGCTGGTTTGATTTACAAGGTACCACTAGTCAGTATTCCAAAAATCCCTTTATCCGCTTATGCAGATTTGAATGCATTTAAAGTGTATTTGGTCGATGTGGGCTTGCTTGGGGCTATGTCTAATCTCTCTGCCAAGACGATTCTTCATGAAAATGAACTTTTTCAAGAGTTTCGAGGTGCCATTACTGAGAATTATGTCGCACAGGAACTTGTTCACAGCCAGTATCCCTTATTCTATTGGACAAGTGAGGGCAAGGCTGAGGTTGATTTCATTTTAGAACAAGATGACTTTATCTATCCCTTAGAGGTTAAATCGGGAAATTCTTCAAAGAAGAAAAGCCTCAGGGTTTACGGAGATACTTACAGCCCAAAAATGCTTATTCGCAGCTCTCCAATGAATTTAAGAAAGGATGGCAATATCCTCAATTGCCCACTCTATCTCATTGAGGAGCTACGGACTCTTATATCATTTTATATCACTTCTGTTTAGGTACTAGCAGAACAAATGCATATTCACGGGACCGCCCAGCCTTGTCAATGATCTGACAAGTTAAAGAAGCAGCCATGTGGCCAGAGATAAATAGATTGCCGTCGTCAGGACATCCGCTAACATGAGAACAACCGGCCCCGATGCCACTTTTGGGTCCATGGACCTCGCATAAAGGATAAGCGGAATCGAAGCTCCGGCTGATGCTGAAAGGCTGATTCCTGCAAACAGAGAAAGGGCGATCGTCATCGATGGACCAAACCCTCCGCCCCAGAGCAAAGAGATAAATCCAACGGAAATTCCGCACGTAAGTGCGAGCAGGATCACCATCCTGCCTTCTGTGAATATCCTATTGAAAATCCGCCTTGTAGTGATGTTCGGCTGACGTACGAGATGCAAACTTTGCGTCATCGACTGCATGGAGATCGATTCACTAAGCGTTAAGATGAGCGGAATGAACATCGCAAGAAGTAGCACCTTGGCCAGCACCGCCTGAAAATAAAATGAGATCCCTGCACACGCAATCCCTCCTGCCATATTGCACAAAATCCAAGGCATGCGAATGCGATAGCTTACCCAGGGACTTTTTTTCTTCCCCATTTCGAGCGTTAACCCCAAAATCTGAAAGACATCGCTGGAATGGCGAGCGCTTGCAACATCAAAGGATTCTTCCAAGTACATTTGGATATCGATCACCCCTTTAAGGCGCTGCTCTCCATCTACGACGGGAACTGCTAATAGCCGGTGGTTTGAAAGAAGCTCCATCGCTTCTTCTAAAGTTTGGTCTTCCTTCAAACGGACAACAGAATGGGTCATAATTTCTTTGATGGAGCAGTGGCGCTCTTTGAGGAGCAAGTGGCGCGTCGGAACAATGCCACGCAGACGCCCTTCATAATCAATGACATAAAAATAAATGACCTTATCATCGATTTTACGGCGCCTGAGCGAAATCAAGGCCTCTTCAATCGTTTGGTCCTCATGCAATGTGGTATTCACGGGGACTGCGAAATCCTTGACTAAGCGGGAAAGATCTTTATTAGTCATCGGAACCTATCTCAGTTGTCGCTATGAATTAAGAAAAATGGTAGTATTGGTGCTTGTTTCTTTTTTAAACAAGGAAAAGATTGAATATGGACGACACAACCTGGGAAACCTCTTCTAGCTGGTACGATAAGATTGTCGGCTCAAAAGGACATTATTACCATCAGCAGGTGATCCTACCCGGCGTTCGAAAAATCCTTGAAAGTGAAAAGAAGAGCAACCCTTGCCTTTTAGACCTCGCCTGTGGACAGGGAGTCCTCGCCCGCCACCTCCCTAAAGCAATGAAATACTTTGGAGTGGATGGCTCAAAATCCCTAATTAACTCTGCTAAAAAATATGATGTTAAATCCATCCATCAGTTCCTTGTGCACGATCTCTCCCTTCCCTTAGAACTACCCCATAAAGATTTTTCCCACGCGACCTGCATCCTCGCTGCCCAAAATCTATCTGACGTAGCCCCTCTGTTCCGCACCGCTTATGCCCACTTGCGTGAGAGAGGTCAGTTCATCATCGTCCTCAACCACCCCTGCTTTAGGATCCCCCGCCAATCGAGCTGGGGCGTCGATGAGCAAAAAAAACTCCAATACCGCAGAATTGAAAGGTACATGACAGAGTTAAAGATCCCCATCCAAACGAAAATGGGAGGCAGAGAAACCTCAGAACAGACTTGGTCTTTCCACCACCCCATTTCCTATTTTACATCTAAACTTAAAGAAGCGGGATTTCTCATTGAACAAATGGATGAGTGGTGCTCCGATAAGAAGAGCATCGGCAAGACAGCCACAATGGAGAACCGGAGCAGACAGGAATTTCCCCTCTTCATGACAATCGTGGCAAGAAAACTTTAGAGGGAATCGGCGTCAAAAGGGTGTGTTTGGGCCCGAATGGAGTTTTGCTGGTTCCCTCTTTAAAATCCAAGTTTTTTGCGGTGCTGGAGCCTCTCTTCCTTCCCCTCTTTTCTTCGCTTGCGCCTTATCTCAGCCTCTTCATAACGCCTTTTTTCGACAGGCGTCTCAGGAATAACGCTAGGCACCGGGACCGGCCTTAAATTGTCATCGACAGCGACGAAGGTAAAATAGGCAGAGAGGATATGCTTTACCTCCCCTGTCTTGTAGTGTTCAGCGCTCACCTTGACCCCGATTTCCATCGAACTTCTCCAACTCCGGTTGATGGCGGCTCTGAAAATGAGGATGTCTCCCCTTCTCGCTGGGGCTAAAAAATGCATCGAGTCCACAGATGCCGTCACGCAAATCCTCTCCGAATGGCGCTCTGCCACGACAAGAGCTACCCGATCGAGGATCGACATCACAAGTCCCCCAAAGATCGTATCGTTGGAATTCAAATCGTTAGGGAAAACTTTATAAGTTTGATCGTTGATCGCAGACTCAGCTACCCTCTTCGATTTCAACTCTGCCATACCCGCCTTAAATTAGTACTATTTACTTTAATATACCATTTACAGGATTTTATTAGATCTAATTTGCCAGTTTCCCCTAAAAACCTATTTTTGCTATATTCCACACAACAATTGCAAACAGGACCCCCCTCTCATGTGCGGCATCTTCGGATACATCGGCCCTCGCAATCCCTCGCAAATTTGCCTCACGGGATTAAAGCACCTCAAATATCGAGGCTATGACTCTGCGGGAATCGCCGGTATCCTGGAAGGAAAGATCTTCGCTTGCAAAGAAGTCGGCAAGATCGACTCTCTTGAAAGCGCTCTGGATGAAAAGCCCATGCGCCTCGACCTCGCAATCGCCCACACACGCTGGGCCACGCATGGAAGCGCCTCAAAAGAAAACGCCCACCCCCATTTCGACGAGACAGAATCGATAGCTGTCGTCCATAACGGGATCATTGAAAACCACTTCGCTTTGCGCGACATGCTTCAGGCCAAAGGAAAAAAATTCTACTCCGATACAGATACGGAAGTCATCGCCCAGCTCATTTCCTATTTTTATGAAGGCGAGATCCTTCCCGCGATACAAAAAGCTTTAGCTCTTCTGCGGGGATTTTGGGGCATCGCCCTCATCCACAAAGACCATCCCAACCAGATCTTTGCGGCCGCTAAAGAAAACCCGATCGCCATCGGCTTCAATGCAGATCGCACAGAAGCCTATGTCTCCTCTGATGCCAACGCTTTTTCGGAGCCAAACCTCGATGTGATGTTTCTTCGCAACGACGAGATCGCTCTCATCAGTCAGGGCAAAATAGAAGTTTTTGATCAAAGCTCTACCCTTGTGGAAAAAGACATAGAGCGCTTTGCAGGTGGAGCTACTTCCATCTCGAAAAACGGCTATCCTCATTTTATGCTCAAAGAAATCTTCGAGCAACCGCAAACAATTCAACAGGCCTTCCACAACCGCCTTATCCCCGATTTCGGCACAGCAGAATTCGAAAACCTCACCTTTTCCCCATCAGAGCTGCTCGCTGTTCGCCGCATTGTCATCTTAGCTTGCGGAACTTCCTGGCATGCCGGACAGATTGCAGCCTCTCTTCTCGAAGACAAAGCCCGCATCCCCACCCAAGCTGAAATCGCCTCTGAATTCCGCTACAAAAACCCCATTATTTCCCAAGATACCCTCGTCATCGCCATCAGCCAATCAGGAGAAACCCTCGACACAATTGCTGCCGTGCGAGAAGTAAAAAGCAAAGGCGCCAAAGTTCTCGGTATTTGCAATGTCGCAAACTCCACACTGACACGCGAAGCCGACTGCACCCTTTTCTTGCGCGCAGGTCCTGAAATTAGCGTTTGCTCCACAAAAGCATTCACAAGCCAGCTCACCGCTCTTTCACTCTTTACCCTTCTCATGGCACGACTTCGCCACATGAGCAAAGAAGAAGGTCAAGCCTTCCTCGAAGAAATTCAATCACTTCCCCCAAAAGTAGAACAAGTACTGCATAACCACGAAGCCATCCAATCCATCGCAAAAAAATACGCCAAATACGACAGCTTCTTCTTCCTCGGCCGCCACTACATGTTCACGACAAGCCTAGAGGCTGCCCTCAAGCTCAAAGAAATCAGCTACATCAATGCCCAAGGCTATCCCGCAGGCGAAATGAAGCACGGCCCAATCGCCCTTGTCGACCCAGAACTTGCCGTCATCGGCCTCTGCGGCAACAAGCGCACCCTTGAGAAAATGATCAGCAACCTCATGGAAATTAAAGCTAGGGGCGGCCCCATCTTAGCCTTTGCACCAGAAGGCACACCCGAAATCGAAAAAGTCGCCACAGATGTCATCTACCTCCCCCCCGTCTGCGACGAGCTCGCAAGCATCCCCTATTCCGTAGCCACCCAGCTACTCGCCTACTTCATCGCCTTGGAAAGAGGCACCGATATCGACCAACCCCGCAACCTCGCCAAATCCGTCACCGTCGAATAGTCCTAAAGTCCCTTTCCAGGGGAGAATAAGCCCCCTAGGAACCCCCGTTCCAGACCTCAAATTAGACCATTTTTCAGTGCTTCCATATTCTTCACAAGCAACTGCAAATCAATGACTTAAATCAACAGTTTAAAAAATAAAATTGATTATATTTATAATTAATTCAATTGTTGATATAATGGGTAATATAAATAAGATGAAATATCACTAACTTAACATAAATAATAACACTGTTAAAAAGAGAGGAAACAATGACAACCCAACCAAATACAACCCCAACAAACAGAACATTTGTGCAACCAACCTTCCTGCCTTCTTCAACGAGCACGACTACCACAGTTCCCCAACTAGGGGTAACTACTAACAATTCCCCGCCGATAACAACCGGACCAGTGCCAGTTCCACGGACCCTTGACATAAATGGCAGGTCCTACACAGTCACAGCTACAATGGGCGGTAGAGATATCCAATTCTCGGATGACCGAGAATGGGGTGAAATGAAAGCTCAAATTACAAAGCTTTTCACAATTGCCATTTCTAACAGTAGAGGAACATTCGACAAAGCGGACATGAAATTAAGAAAAACACCGACAAACAGTTTTGAATTCATTTCAACCAAATTTCAAGCTGAAGGCTCTCCTGAGATTGAGTTCACAAAAGATCAATTCGATCGATTGGAAGATGGTCCAAAAAGAGAGATGCTTACAAGCTTAAATGCAATTGGGCAAAAAGTCAGCGAAGTATACCTAAGAGCAAATCCCTCTCAACCTGGTGCAAGTCAAACCCAGAGTAATTTACCAGAAAACATCGATGTATCGGTGAATTCTAATGAACCAAGAAATGTTAATTCAGCAGCCATACAAGCAGCACAAGATCACTACAACAGACAAACAGGCCCCAAACCCACAGGGAATATTTTTCACCAAGTAGCAAACGAAATTGAAAGTCTCCCCAAATTTCAAGGAAGAGAATTAAAATACAAAGACGGTTTTTCCGAAATAGACGTAGAGTCCGGACTTAGAAAAGAATATGCAAACGATTTCATAAAAAAAGCAAATGAACAAAAAGAAAGCGCAAAATTTGCAGCAATACATACTGAACTAAAAAACATTTTCGCCAAAGATAAAGTCAAGCTAAACAAAATAAGATCGGAACATTACGATATATTTTTAAAAGATTTAGATATCACAGAATTTGATTTAAACGAAGCTTTGAAAGCAGATGGAAATATAGCAGATGTCAAAAAAGAAGATTTCATCAAACTTTATGGATACTATGTGCAAGATGGTGGAAACATTATAAATGAAACCCTCTTTTTGAATTCTTTTACAGGGAAGCATCCTACTTGGTACCACTACGCGATTGTTGATAGCGACGGCACTATAACTAACTACTCTGACAATCATTTTGATGCTACTAAGTGCCTCTTTTATCAAAAACCTGGCATAAAAATTGAATCGAACTTAGGAGAGAATTGTCTACTCGGCATTTGTGGAAATGGTCCAGGAATGAATAATTGGGATTTGAAATCAATAAAGGTACTCTCACCGAGTGATGGCAATAAATGGAGCTTAGATTTAGACCCTAACACTGCGCCCTTTGAATACAAATTCGTACGTATTAACACTTCGAATGGTGAAAAAAAATGGGAGCTTCGTGATGAGAACCGCAACTATTCACTAAACCGTGTTATCCAAGCTCCAAGCTTTGAAGTAGTTGAAGACTCCGTTCCTAGAGTCGCAAACAAACGAATACAAATTCATCATGACGTAGGACCTGGCAACTCGCTGTGGATTAGCGGAAACGGTCCTGGAATGAGTTGGGATAATCCAACTGAACTCAGGTACGAGGATGGTAAATGGGTCTACCCCTTTGAAGCCTCCGCTACGACAGCGTTTGATTATAAATTCCTTCGCGGACCTTATAATGGGCGCGGCGAAACCTGGGAGAGAGGTATCGAAGGGAACCGTAGGTATGAACCATCTGCCTCAAATACCATTGATATTACATACTTGAGTTTCTAGTCCGTGGAGCTTAAGACCTTGATTTCTTAGCGGAAGGTGACAAAAACTCCTGCACCTCTTATTGTACGGACAATAAGAAGGTGCAGGGACTATGAAGTATCGTACAAAGCTCTATCTTTCGCTCGCTGGGACAGCCGTTGTGAGTGCGTTCATCGGGTTCGGCGTTCTTTACGTGGAGTTCCGCAATCATACCTTCAGAGATGAACAAACTAAGGTCCTTACAGTAGCAGCCACCACAGCTGCCCTGATCGATCCTGAACCCATAAAGCTTATCACCAAACGCTCCGATGAATCCTCTCCTGCTTATATTCAAACCGATCTTGCTCTGACAAAAGCTAGAGAAGCTAATTGGAGACAAGACATTCTGATCCAGTGCCTCTACACAATTCGGCCAAACCCTGAGAATCCAGAGGAGATGATCTATATCGTCGATTCCGAGAGAAACCCTGAGATGATCAGCCATGTGGGAGACGTCGCCGAAAATGTCAAAAATACTGAAATCACGTTTTATCTTAACGATTACTTTTCGCCCTCGAGGTTCATTCGGGATGCTTGGGGGGTATGGGTCTCCGGTTTTGCTCCGGTGTATGACAAAGACGGCAATTACGTAGCCACTGTAGGAGCTGACATTTCTTTGGATCGTTTTCAGGTCCTCCTTCAAAAATTAATGGAACTTTTTCTCGTAGGATTCCTCGTCTCGCTGATTTTCGCATTGACAGGAGGCTATCTTCTAGCGCGCAACGTCACAATGGCTTTGCGTGATCTTCTGGGTTGTGTGAGAGAAATTGGCCATGGGAATTTAAATTGCAGGTCTACTCTGGCAACCCATGATGAGTTTGAGGAGCTCGGTCAAGAGATTAACCGCATGACGCAAGGGCTGCAGGAAAGGGAACGTCTGAAACTCAATTTTGCAAGATACGTCTCCCTTCACGTGCTTGAAAAGATAATGAGCGTTGAAAATGTGGCAAAGCTCGAAGGAGAAAGGCGCAAGATCACTGTCCTTTTTTCCGACATCCGTCAATTTACTCAACTCTCTGAAAAGTTGGATCCCGAGCAGGTCGTTTCCTTGCTTAATGAATATTTTAGCACAATGCTGGATGTGATCTTCAAATACCAGGGCACTCTCGATAAATTTTTAGGAGATGGGATTATGGTCGAGTTCGGAGCTCCATTGGATGATTCCCTTCAAGAAAAGCATGCCGTTCTAACTGCTATCGCCATGCAGCAGGAGCTTAAAAATTTAAATGCAAAATGGCTGCATCAAGGCAAGCCGCAAATTGCCATTGGGATTGGGATCCACACGGGGCTTGCCGTCGTCGGCAATATAGGATCTGAGCAAAGGGTAGAGTATACGGCCATTGGAGATACGGTCAATGTGGCCGCCCGTCTGGAGCAAGCAACTAAAATCCTTAAACAGCCCATCTTAATTAGCGATACAACATTTAATGCTCTGACTAAAGAGTTCAAATCAGTAAACTTGGGGCCGATGATCCTTCCGGGGCGCAAAGAGGCGACGACGATCTACTCCATCGACTCCACTATAAACCTGGATGACATCTCTCCTGGGAATCCACCGTAACTTAGGTTCTTATGTCAGGTCCGTCTAATAATAAACGCTCGATTCTAAAAGCGATCGCTATTTGCATAAGCACTTTAGCGCTGGTCTCTATTGGGGCTCTTTTTTGTCTGCCTATGCTGCTCACTACTTCTTTTGGTAAAGAGTGGCTCCTCAGCGAAGTGGGCGAGCGCAGCGGATATAAACTTCAGATAGATAATCTCGATCTCAGTTGGTTCGGGTCCCAGAGAGCGCAGGGCATCAAAGGAGAGAACGCAAAAGAGCAGATCTTTATCACCTGCGCAGAAGCTTTAACTGATGCCTCTTTGTGGGATCTTCTGATTAAGCGTGATTTGGGCCATCTAAAACTCCTTGTTCCAGATTTAGAGGTAAGCGGCATCCGTCTTGGAGCCGTATTTAGAGCTCCGAAACCCTATATTCCTAATCCTGTGATCGCAGGTTTTTCACCCGGTTCAACAACGGAATTCACAGGCTTTGAAAAAGGTCATATCGTTATTGAAAATGGAAAGATCGCTCTAAAACCCGCGGGATTTGAGCCGATTCACTTTGAGCAAATCGCGATGTCCCTCGATATGCTAAGTAAAGAGGATGCGGCGCTTCAACTATCCTGTGCGACGAGCCAAAAACAACTTTTAGGAGAGATTGCTCTCAAAGCGTCCGTATCAAGCTTAAGCTCGGCATTTCCCAACTTGGCTATTCTCGCTTCAGTAAAGCAGCTTCCCGTTTTGGGGATCGATCAACTCGTTTCTGTTTTTTCTCCCAATTTAAACGGGCTAATCTATGAGGCCCTCGGACAAACGGTCGATATGCAGTGCCAGATTAACGCTGCCAAAGGAAATTTCGATGTCAGTATGAATGCACGATCCCCTCAATTGAGCGCCTCTGTTGCCACAAAGACAGAAAATGGGGTGATTTCACTAAAAAGCCCGGCAACTCTAAAGCTCAACCTTACCCCTGCTCTTTTTCAAAAAATTGGAAAACTCTCCCCATCGCTCGGCAATCTCGCTTTATCACAGACGGCAATCCTAGAGGGAAACTTGTCCCAGTTCTCCTGCAAGGTCCCAACAAGTGCAAACGATCTGCTATCTTCCTCTTTTCAAGCCACCCTGTCAGCACCATCTCCCTGGAACTTCAGCTTAAATGGCGCCCCTTTATCGTTTAGCAATTTAAAGCTGCTTGCAAGCAGCCTTTCCATTGAAAAAGAGTTAGAGATCGACCTGACATCAGTAATTGAGATCCAGATGCAAAAAGGTTCTTTAGCAATCGGAGGCAGGATCACACAACCCTTTTCTAAAGCCCCCGGTGGGTCTCTATCTGTAAATGCAACCCAGTTCCCTACCGGGCTAATCGGCCCTTCAACACTTCCTGCAATACTAGGTCCCACTGCGAACCTTAAAGGCTCTTTCACGCTGGATGCAAATCCAAAACTACACCTTTCCTGGCAGTCCCAATTTTTAGATATCCCCTCTTTGGATGTCGATTTGAATAACCTCGTCAAACTTACCTACCCGGCAAAATTCACACTGCGATTGAATCCTCAAATGGCGATAAATTCAGAACTCAAACTCGTAAAAGCGGATCCCATCGAAGGCACTCTTCAAAATCTCTCATTCCCAAGAGAAGATATGAAGCAGCTCAGCCTTGATGTCGTTATGTATGCGGGTCAGATCGCCTTTGCAGGCAGCTATCCTTTGAACATCTCCCAGCTTAAAGCATCCCTAAGCGTTAAGACATTAAGCCAGATCCTACTTGAAATCACCAGTGATCCCCTGAAAGCGACCCTTTCGGGAGCTTATCTTCCAAAAACATCGGAGTTTGTTTTAAATAAGCAGCTAGAGGTCCAGTATACTTTAGATAATAACCTTTTAAAGAGCTTGAGCCCGAATGCCCCTGCTCTTGCAAAACCGGCACCAATCCGCCTCACTGTAGATTCTTTCACCTATCCGATTTCCAACGCGGAACTATTTAAACTTTCGCTCAAAGGGACTCTATCCTGCCCTTCTATGACACTTGGGGCGGAGCCGAAAACGATTACCCTTCAGAACACCAACTTACCCTTCGAGTGGGATGCTAAGGGAAAAACAGCTCAAGTGCAACTCTCCTCCGAGGTGCAAAACTCTTTGCCCAAGCCCGGCTCCATGCAAGGACAATTTAGGCTCACAAATTTTGCAACTAAAGAAGGGATCGATTTCAATAAAGCTGAAATTTTGGGCACGCTCGACCTTCAAAACCTCTCTTCCTCATTGCTCGATGCTCTTTCAGGACACCCCTCTTTAAGTACAATTACTGGCGGAAGTTTCAGTGGAAAACTGAAACTGCAAAGCACGCCTCTCAAACAAAATATTGCTATCAAGTGGGTATCTCCAAACATCAATATCGACTCTGCATTTGAAATCGTAAGTACCGGGATAAACCTGCAAGGGACATCCAATCAAGCCACCTGGATCTTGACACCGGAGTCCTATAAAGTCCTTGATCGATTCATTACAGGGCCAAATAACGCGGCGGTCCCCTTTGAAATTCTAGAACCCTCCATTTTTACTATCTCGTTGAACGCGCTCTCAATTCCGACAATCCCAAAACAAGAGACAACCTCGCTTGGATCCCGCATCCCGGATATCCTTTTCGATCTGAACAAGATCAAACTAGGACTTGCAGGGCATAATCCCAAGCTCTCTTTTCTCGATAAGAGCTCTAAAGAGACCATTCAACTCTCGAACTTTGTATTTGGTTTAGACACAAACGGCAGTGGGACCCCCTTGACAGCTTCTCTAGATGGCGACGTCGTCACCCTCAAGAGCTCTACCAGCTCGCAGGAGGCTGCAAAAAAAGGAGTTCTTTCTCTCAAAGCAAAAATAACCCCTCCTTCTGAAAATAAAGGTCAGTTCGACCTCTCTCAACTTGGTTGCAACTTGCAGATGACTGCGCAGCAATTTCCCTCTCGCGCGCTCGACATCATTGCAAGAGCAAAAGGAAGAACTGATCTCCCCTTTACAACGATTTTTGGAGAGATGATCAATGCAAAAGTGGCAACCGATATCAAAAATCTCTCCGGTCCTTTAAGCATCCATATCGATGCACCAAGAACGCATTTGGAAGTCGATGGAAATCTTGCAAACGGGGCATTAACGCTACTCAAACCGCTTTACGCACAGACAAAGATCACTCCTGAGATGAGTAAACTGTTCCTTAAGGAAGTGAATCCCCTAAATCTCTCTTATATTTACTCGGAAGATCCCATCACCCTGGAAATTCCTTCAAATGGCTTTTACTTTCCTCTTTATCCTCGCGACCTCTCCAAAATGACGATCCCTTCAGCCACCATCGAACTTGGGAAAATCGCTTGCCGCAATGAGGGCAATGTCAATATTACACTCGGCCTTCTCAAGAGCCAAGAATTCAATAAAAATGGAGAGCTTCTTCTTTGGTTTGCTCCCATTGACCTCAGTATCAAACAGGGAGTTACCTCTATTGAGCGCACAGAGGTCCTCCTTGCCAATACTTATGATATCTGTCTTTGGGGCAACATCGATTTGGTCAAGGAATACGTCGACATGATTCTCGGCCTTACCTCTCAAACTCTATCTAAGGCATTTGGCGTCAAGAAACTTCCGGAAAACTACGTGCTGACCCTCCCTATGAAGGGGCCTTTAAACAATGTTCAGATCAATACGAGTAAAGCGACTGCTAAAATTGCCCTCTTGCTCGCATGGCAGCATGCCAATGACGCCGGCGCCTTTGGGAACAGCACCGCCGGAGCAATCCTTGGCGGTCTCATGGAGACAGTGGCAAAACTTCCCGACTCTGATGCAAAAGTTCCTCCCGCAAAACACCCTTTTCCGTGGGAAGTGGGAAAACCGCCCAAAAAACCAAAAAAAACGTCTCAGGAAAAAAAGCGGCAATTCAAATCCAATGAAAAACCGTTCAAACAAATCCTAAAGGTCATTCGTTGACCTTTTCTTGCAATTATTGCATCTTTTTTATCAACCAGGGGTTTTATGGCGCAACCTACCTATTTTAAGCCGCTTTCTAGTGAATTTGCAGACCTTGTCCCTCAACGAGAGACATATACTACCGAGATTTTCGCAAAAAAAATTAGCGAGATAAAGGCAGAGCAGATCGAGCTCATTGCTATGGATTTAATCTTCCAAATACCACCCCATTTAGGCGCTGTTGCAAAAGCGAATATAGATATAAAAACAATCCAGAGAAATGGAACTGGCTGCCACTCATTTGGATGGAGAGAGTCAATGATGGTGATGATGCAAGATACATCGCTTGAGCAAGTAGTTCAGCAAGAGAATCCTGATTTTTTTTCTCATACAGAGTTTGAAGATTTCACCGCGTTGATGCTTCCGCCTATTACAGCATGTATTCAAAAATTATTCTCAATTCCTTTGAGTTTTTTGGACGATGGGATGTCTATCCAGCTCTCTGATTATGGGCCGGAAAAAATTTTGAGCGATGTGTGCAAAAAAATGGACGTTGAGATTACAGCTGCAGATGTTCCAAGGAAATACCATATTCAACTGAATCTAAACAAAGAGTTCAGTCAAGAACTATCCACTCTCGTCTTTGTCTTAATACAGAAGAGCAATGGAGTGGAATTTTCTAAACGCATATTTACAATCGAGGAGCTAGAAGCGGAATACGTTCACAGCTTGAATAGACTCATTTAAACGTGCTCGTGAAGAGCACATTCAAATGAGTCCAATAAATCACGCTATTGTAACTTCCTTGCTGAGATATACGTCTTGGATCGCATTGAGAAGCTCGATGCCCTCTTTCCTAGACTTTTGAAACGCCTTACGGCCGGAGATCAGACCCATCCCACCCGCGCGCTTATTGATGACAGCTGTCATGACAGCCTGGCCTAAATCGTTCTCTCCGGATGGTCCTCCGGAATTGATCAAGCCAACGCGTCCCATGTAACCATTTGCGACTTGATACCTGCAAAGATCGATCGGATGGTCGCTGCAGAGCTTATCCATCTCTTTTGACTGCTTGCCAAAATTAAGCGCTTTAAAACCGCCATAGTTCGTAGGGAGCTTTTGTTTGACGATGTCAGCGCCGATGGTGGCTCCTAAATGATTGGCCTGGCCTGTCAAGTCAGCAGCTTCATGGAAGTCCACAGAGGGCGTTTTAAAAGCGGAATTGCGCAAATAACACCAAAGTACAGTTGCCATTCCAAACTCATGAGCATGAGCAAAAGCCTGGCTGATCTCCTGGATTTGGCGGCGGCACTCCGGCGATCCAAAATAGATCGTCGCTCCCACCGCAACAGCGCCCATGTCGTATGCCTGCTTCACTGATGCAAATAAGGTTTGGTCGTGCAGCGTGGGATAAGTGAGGAGCTCGTTATGATTGATCTTGAGCAGGAAAGGGATCTTATGCGCATATTTTCTTGCGACAGCTCCTAAAACCCCCAAAGTCGATGCGACAGCGTTGCATCCCCCCTCAATAGCGAGTTTGACGATGTTTTCTGGATCAAAATAATCGGGATTTACTGCAAAAGAGGCTCCAGCCGTGTGTTCTACACCTTGGTCTACCGGGAGGATCGAAAGATAGCCGGTTCCTGCCAAGCGCCCATGATTGTATAAAGCGTTTAGACTGCCAAGCGTTCGGATATTTCGATCCGACGAAGCGAAAATGCGATCGACCCAGTCACCACTTGGAATATGTAACCTTTCCTTAGGGATAGTTTTACAAACGTGTGAGAGCAGATCTTTCGCTTTAGCACCGAGCTGTTTTTCAATCGTGGCAATGGACATTGGGCAACCTCTTAAAAGAAAACTTGAGTTTAGTGCAGCACTTCAAAATCTGCAAGAGAGAGTTATTGACATCCAATGATGGATCCGTTTGAGAGCGACCGCCCCGTAAAAAAAAGAATAGCTTCCACTTAAGTAAAGGGAATAGGCGCCACTACCCTAAGGAAATTGGATATGACGGTTTAGGAACTCTGGAATGCAACAGAACACAAATGGAAATGCCAATCTCAAGTCCCTTATAATAAACGGCTTATATTTAAGTCAAATTTATTACGTGAACATTACCGTCAAACCCACAATCTTGCTGTCTTTTATAGGCCAAGAGTGTTATCTTGTCTGGATTGTCATTAAACGAGAATCATTTTTTCATGGAATTCGAAGAATTAAGTTTGCACCCAAGTATCCTTAAAGCCATCAAAGAAGCTGGCTTTACCTCCCCTACGCCTATACAAGCTCAGGCTATTCCTGAGATTATCAAGGGGTCCGACCTGCGCGCATCTGCGCAAACCGGAACAGGCAAGACAGCGGCTTTCATCCTCCCCTCTTTACACCGCTTAAGTGCGCCATCTACCCTGCCGGGAAGAGGTCCACGCGTCCTAATCCTAGTTCCTACACGCGAACTTGCGATGCAAGTGGCTGTTGAAGCTGCAAAGTACAGCAAGTACCTCTCCCGCTGCAAAACTGTATGCATCTACGGAGGCGCTCCTTATCCACCGCAAAATCGAGACTTGAGCCGTCCTCACGAGATCCTGGTTGCCACGCCTGGCCGCCTGATCGACCATATGGAACAAGGTAGAATTGATTTTTCAAGAGTTGAACTCTTCATCCTCGATGAAGCAGACCGCATGCTCGACATGGGATTCATTCAACCGGTTGAACAAATCGCCTCCCTTCTTCCAAAATCACACCAAACTTTGATGTTCTCAGCAACACTTGCCGGCAGTGTGATGAAGTTGTCTAACCGTCTTCTGACAAACCCTGTAGAAGTGAGCATCACTCCAGACAGAGTCAATCATGAGAACATTGAACAACGCCTGCACCGCGTCGACAATCTCGAGCATAAATACCGTCTTCTCGACCATTTGCTCACTGACCCAGAAATCACACAGACCATCATTTTCACAGCGACCAAGCGTCAAGCAGATAGTTTAGTTGAAAAACTAGCAAGAGTTGGCAGAAGCGCAAGAGCTCTGCACGGTGGAATGAACCAACGTCAAAGAACACGCACGATCAAAGAAATGCGCCAAGAAGAGTTTACAGTCCTCGTCGCAACAGATGTTGCAGCTCGCGGGATCGACATCCAAACTATTTCTCACGTCATTAACTTTGATCTTCCCCGCAGCACAGAAGACTACGTTCACCGCATTGGTAGAACAGGCAGAGCTGGAGCTAGCGGTATCGCAGTGTCCTTTGCTTCTTCAAAAGATATGTCGATTGTAAGACAGATTGAGAAGTTCACAGGTCAAAGAATGAACCCGCATCAAGTTCCGGGCATGGAACCTAAAGCTGATAACTCCTCTGGAGCTCCCTCCGAGTACAACAGAAAGAGAGAGTTTCATAAGAAAGGTAAGCCAAACCAGTACAACAAGGCGAAACCTCGCCGCTGGTATCCGTAATTTTAGTCAAAGTCCCTGGGCGCTTTGCGCAGGGACTTTTTCATTGAAACTTCTTTTTTATTCGCAAGCATCTTCTCTTTACTTTTCCTGGAACGCCGGCGCTTCTGTCTGCGAATTTTCTCCGTTAACTGCTGCCGTTCCGATTTGATATTCTCCGTCTTCTCCTCAATCCGATTGCAAAGTTCTTTGCGCGCATAATAGCGGTTAAGCTCGCGCGAGCGCTCCTGCTGACATTTGATCTCAATACCTGTAGGAACATGCTTCAGATAGACACACGAAGAGGTCTTATTGACCTTCTGTCCCCCTTTGCCGGAGCCGAGGATAAACTTTTCAACAAGGTCGTCGGAGCGAATTCCGAGCTTCTCCATCCTCGCATACAGCTCATCAAACTTCTCTTTGCTAATCATATGAATCTTGGGGTAATCGCCTAAATCTTTAGCGTAATGCTTAGCTCAATTGTTTAACAAGGGATACCGAAAGTGAATTAAGAAAATAGAGAGCAATCAACCTTTATACCCAAGTTGACTCAAAATTTGGCCTCCAGGCGGATCTAGATCGCCGCAAATCGATTTCCTTGAAGAGGGCTAGTATTGGACCCTCTTCAGGGAAATCGATTTTCGGCAGCTTTCAATCCCGCCTGGCGGCCAAATTTTGAGACAACTTGGGTATAAAATCTAAGAATGAAGTTTTAATCCGTTCACGATTTTATCAAAGTTCTTTCGATCAGCTCTTAGAGCAAGTCCAACAATTTCCAGCTTATCAGCTTCCACAACCTTTACGACTGCCCGATTATCTTTGTCGTTATTCGTTGCAAACATGCCCATGGTGTAAATGGCCATCGGCACACCACGGCTGAGAGCTCGGGAGCGAGTGCGCTGCATATGCTCCGCGCTTGCGGCATAAACAAAGACGGGTTGTCCGAGAATAGGAAGATAGGTGTTCCCAGAGCCATCTTCATATTTTTCACCGATAATTTCAGGACTTGCTGCAGCAATTCCAGCAATTAGAAAAGCTGTGACATTTAGCTTTTGCCAGGCTTCCAGATCATCTCTTACGATCACGCCTATTTTAGTATCATGCATGATAACAGGACTATCTTCCATTGCTTACCTTCCTCTGAGAATTATTGTAAGAAAATGCTTTGTACTGGACAAAAAATAGTTTCATGCAGCGCAAGTCCTTGGTTGTGAACACATAAAACACGACAACAACCGCCTAAATTCTCTCAGACCCATATCCCCAAAAATTGCCCTTCGTATCCAGTTCAGCCCCTCTCGGAATAAACTCCGGGCCTTTCTTCCGTGGGCCTTGACCTCTATGGGGGCCTCCTGAGCTTTGATATCTCCAGTTCGGTAAGCCCAACAAAACCCGATCACCAATACAAACAACAGTTTTTCGATTTTATCTGCGTCTACCATGTGGGTGTCTTCCATGCGAAATCCCCGGCCCTTTAGACACCCGAACAAGGTTTCTATTTCCCAACGCCTTCGATACAACGCCAATGGATTCACGAACTCGACATTGGAGACAACGATCATCTGCTCCTTGGCACCTCTTCTTCGTTCAACAGAAACATAGAGAGAATGACCCCACAGAATGGTGGGGTAGTTGATAACCTTTTTTCTCCCGAGATATTTGCGCAACATCCCTGCCGCGATTGTGTGTCCTTCCTTGGTTTTCAGATGGGAATTTTTTTTGATTCTGATCACAAAGGGGATCTTGTTTGCGATCAGGAATTCGAACCATTCTGTCCCAATAAATTCTCGGTCAGCAAGAAGGACTGCGATTTTTTCGACTCCCAGTTGCTGAATGGCCCGTTTCAAAATTGCAACTCGATCCTCAACGCAAGAAGTTCCCTCGAGGTCCAGCACGACCCAAAAGATGGGAATGCTGATGCCTAAGTAGGCTACTGAGAGTACCAGGATATTGATGGGGTATTTCCCCCACTTCCAATTCGTGCGATCGAGGATTAAGGTGTATTTGTCTCCAAGGGGAAATAGGCGAAGAACCAATAGAACGATGGTGCTTATGTCGAATGAGAATCCGGTGAAAAATCGACAGACTCTACGATAAGAAGACTCCTCCTTTACAGAAGTCTTGAAGGCCGCGGCAATCTGAGTAAGATTGACTGTTCTAACGGCGAAAAGGGCTTGGAGAATCTGCACTAGGCAGTTAAGACGAGACTTGTGCCAATCAAAGAAATTGGATAAAGTTGCTTGCAACTCGCTGATGTGTTTCATTGTACCTCGATGCTTGAATAACAACGAGATATGATCGCTCTTCAGCGAGCCTTTGTCATCAACTTATTTTTTTGTCCAGTACAGAGAAGAAAATGATACCTCTGAAACTACACAAAAAACAACAAAAAAACCAAACTTGAAAGATAGTTATTAAATTAATATTTTATTGAGATAGGTTCGTGAGGTGAGAGTGAACAAAAAGGCATATACCCAAGTTGTCTCAAAATTAGACCAGCAGGTGGGATTGATAGCTGCCTGGCGGCCAAATTTCGAGACAACTTGGGTATATGTTTCCGATTTAAGAGACGAAGGGCGGGGAGAATAAGAAGATAAAAACACTTTGCCCCCGTCGGAGTTTGACGAGGGAAAAGTCAGCTTTTAAGGACAGCGGCCTAGCTTCTTAAGCGTTCTGAAGTGGGAGCATACCGCTGCGAAAAAAGTTGGGTTCTGATTGTAAGGAAGCCCAAACTCTTTTGCTGTCTCTTGTACAATCGGAGAGATCTTTTTTAAGTGGGTATGGCAGATATGAGGGAAAATGTGATGCTCGACTTGAAAGTTGAGTCCGCCGAACAAGAATGTGACGAGGCGGCTATTCACTGCAAAATTAGATGTGGTAGCAAGCTGGTGTTTTAGAAAACTGTTGTCTATTTTTCCTTCTTCATTGGGCAGTGGGAATGCGACGTTCTCCACGATATGCGCAAGCTGAAAGATAACTGTCAAAGTAATCCCGGCTGTTGCTAAAAAACTAAAGTATCCGAGTACGATAACCCACCAGGAAAAAGGAAGGAAAATCAAAGGCATCCCCACGAAGAGGAAGATATGAACAAACTTGAAGGCGATCAATGTGACGATTTCAAGATCGGAAGGATTGCCGGGAGCTTTGTTCCTGAGCTTGATGATGTTGATAATTCTTTTAATGTCGGAATAGTAGACCCATTTGATCAGATTGATGCAATAGAGCACCGGTGCATAAATGTGCTGAAAACGATGGAACCAATGCCTGGGGGCTTTGGGACAGAGCCGCAGCACGTAGGGAACCCCTAGATCGGAATCGTGTTCTGCGATGTTGGTAAAGGTGTGGTGGTCAATCGTATGCTCTTTCCTCCAATAGAAGGAGCTAGCCCCGAAGAGGTCCATAGTGAGCCCTAGCAGCCGGTTTCCGGGAGATTTAGAGGTATAGGCTCCGTGAAGAGCGTCATGGGCGATATTCATCGTACCAATTGAGATCACAAATCCAAAAAGAATATACATGAAGAAAAACCCTAGCATTCCGCCCAGGTTGGAAAGAAGTAGGATATAACTGAGGATGACAAAGGCTGCGTAAACAAATGTTTTTACATACATGGCAAAGTTGGCCTTGCTGGAGATCTCCCCATTTTTAAAAAACTGGCTTACTCTCTCTCTCAATACGGTCGTAAAATCGCGTCCTTCTTCTTTTAAAAAAGAAATCTTTTTTCCGTCTTTAGCCATACACCATCCCTATAAAATGAGCTTTTCCGCTCTCTCAACATGTAATGATCTAAGCCTACCTGAAAGCCGGCCTTAAGTCAAATTTTCTATGAAATGGGAAGGTAAATAAAGAATTCGACAAAGTATAATTTGAGGGTCAAACGGGTGCTTTTAACACCAGTAAAACACTTATATTCAATAAGATATAACTAAATCAGAAGAAAAAAAAGCGCTGACTCACAGTCAATTTTTTTATTTAAACCTATCTCAAATTAAGAAGTGATGAAAAAGGTTTCTTTTTTTCTAAAATTATATTTTTGTGTTTTTTGGCACTGATCTCGGGTTTCCAAAAACAGAGCGTTTCATCACTGGAAACGGAGCAGAGCTCTGAACTGTTAGGATCTTTGGCAATGCCGAGAATTCGGCCCGGCTGAGCATTATTTTCGCTTAACTTTTTTAAGTTACGATTTTCATGATTATATTCCCAAAATTGCATATTCCCTTCAGGAGGCTGAACGTAAGGATGAGGGCCGTAACCTAACCCCATTGCAAAAACGCGATTGTCAAGGCATTGTATCGAAGTGATTTGTAATTTTAGCTGATGCGATTCACACACCTGTTTTCCCAAAACGGAATCAAACACCTTGACGGTTCGATCGGTCGTTCCTCCCCCACTGACCAACATCGATGAGTTTGGCAACCAACATAGCGCTTTGACCGCGGCCTTATGGGAATAACTGTGCAGGGACTGTGCAGAGTCCATCCGTATATCATAAATGTGGACCCTATCAGTATTACTACCCGTCGCCAGAAGTGATTTTCCCTGATGCCATCGAATCGAACAGATCTTATTCCGGCCCTTTTCTTCTTCTGATTCAATATCCCTTTTCCATGCAATGGAATTAGTGCGAAGATCGTAGCCATAGATTTTCCCGCAAGTGCCCAGTGCCAACTCGAAAGAGTTTCGCCAATCCATACTGAAGGTCCCACTCCCATCAAAACTCTTAACATCCAAGATTGCTTTGTTTTTTATAGCATCTAAAAAAACAAGTCTCGACCCCTCATCCCCGCGTGCCAGGAGATTGCCATCCGTGTTCCACTTCAAAGAAGAAAGTGGTTGCTCGTGCTTAGGACATGGTGAAATATCTTTAGAAGTGACATTAAAAACATAACAAACTTTATCGAGATTCGTCCCGAGAAAATATTTTCCCCAATCAAGGTTATTGTGATAAAAGTCATCTTGAAATTGTGGAGCGCCTAAACTTAAACTGGGCTCAAGAGGAAACTTCCAATTTTTTTGAGTTTGGGCAGGCTGTGTAAATTGTTGTTTTTTAGGAACACTGGTCAATAGAGTTTTGGGTGAATAATGGGGGAAAATGCTGTTCATCAACATTTTTTCATAAGCTGTTTCAGGTGGGGGAATAGCATGAGTCGCAATTGAGTTAGCCCTCTGCATTGCTTCGTAAGAGGGAATACTTCTTCTGTCAACATCTGAGGGAAAGCTCATAAAACAACCTGCTATTTTAAATAGTTTTAATTATATATTAAAATGATTATAAATAAAATGATATTTATATTCAACTTTGTTTATATTAAAGTTCACGGTCTACAATCGGTGCCAATAACTTGAGTGCCTGCATCATTTCAGCAAACTGCTCAAAACTCAATGTCTGATCGGCATCGGAGAAGGCTTTATCAGGGATCGGATGAATCTCGATCATGAGACCATCCGCTCCTGCTGCGATCCCCGCCTTTGCCATCGGAGGAACCATCTTGCGGATACCTGTTCCATGGCTGGGATCGACGATAATCGGCAAGTGGGAAAGCTCTTGAAGGATCGGAACTGCCGCGAGGTCCAAAGTATTTCTAGAGTAGGTCTCATAGGTGCGGATCCCCCTTTCGCAAAGAATGACATTGGGATTGCCGGCACTTAAAATATACTCTGCGGACATCAAGAGGTCTTGGTAGGTGGCTGAAAGTCCCCGCTTGAGCAAAATGGGGTTCTTGATATTTCCCAATTTTTTAAGCAAGCTGAAATTCTGCATGTTGCGCGCGCCGATCTGCAAAATATCGGAATAGGCGGCTACAAGTTCTATCTGATCGGTGTCCATCACCTCTGATACGGTGAGCAAACCGTACTGATCCCCTGCAGATTTTAGGTACTTTAGGCCGGTTTCTCCTAAACCCTGAAAAGCATACGGAGAAGTCCTTGGCTTAAATGCTCCGCCGCGCAGGATATTTCCACCATTTTCTTTGACGCATTTTGCACACGCCATGATCTGCTCTTCCGATTCAATGCTGCAAGGCCCTGCCATGATAGCGAGCTCTTTGCCACCTATGTAGCGCCCTTTGCACTCAATGACCGTGCGCGCATTTTTCACTTGCATCGCTGCGAGCTTATAAGGCTCTGACAAAGGAAGAATCGATTCGACCAAAGGGAGGGTTTTGAATTGGTTGATGTCGACGCTTTTATCGACGCCGGCAACAAGTGCCAGGCACAATCTCCCCTCTCTTTCTACGAGGTTGCCTTTAATGCCCATCCACTCAAGTCGTTTTTGCAAGCTGCTGATCTCTTCTTGTTTTGCTTTGCGGTCGATGACGAAAATCATGATGGACTCCTTGGGTCGATTTGTTTTGCTAATTTTATTAATTCTTCAGGAGACGCTTTTCTGCTCATAGCGTCGACAAAATAGGAACCGACGATGAAGCCGTCTGCCAGTTTGATAGCATCTGTTGCGGACGTCTTTTCACTGATCCCAAATCCGATCGCAACGGGGAGGTCGCTTTCTTCTTTAATGCGGGCAATATCACTTGCAGAGTAGAGAGGAAGCGATCCCCTCATCCCCGTCGTTCCTTTCTGACAGGCGTAATAGATAAATCCGCGCCCTTTTTTGACGATCTCTTTCACACGCTCTTGCGGTGTCGATGTCGATACGATGAGAACAGGATCAAGAGATGTTTTTGGCATGAGCTCAAACGGAAGATCGACAACAAGGATTCCGTTTGCTCCGGCTTCATGCGCTAGATCTAGTAATCCTGGAGATGCGAGTAGCGGATTGTAATAGCTGAAAATAATAATGGGCACATCGCTTTGCTCTCTAAATGCTTTTAAAAATGGAATGACATCATGAGGTTTTGTTCCCAATTGCAGCGAACGTTCCATCGCCTTTTGGATCACGGGGCCATCGGCCACAGGATCAGAAAATGGAATGCCAATCTCTAAAATGTCTACTCCCCCTTTCACAAGAGCAAGCGCAGAGCTAATGGAATAGTCAAGACCTCCGTCTCCTAGCGTCAAATAACCGATAAATGCTGGGCCTTTTGCAAATGCTTTCCTAATCATTCTAATAGCCCCTTTTCTATGAGTTGCGGCAGATCCTTTTCTCCTCTTCCTGAGAGGTTGATCAGAATTACTTTGTCTTTGCTTAAGTTCTGTGCTGTTTTCATGACGTAAGCTAATGCATGGCTAGACTCGAGCGCGGGAATAATTCCCTCAGTTTGCGAGAGTAATTTAAAAGCGGCAAGTGCCTCATCATCGCTAGCGCTCACATACTGCGCTCTTCCCGACACGTAGAGTTCTGAATGTTGCGGACCAACGGCGGGATAATCGAGTCCTGCCGATACGGAATGGGTTTCAATCACTTGGCCGGAGTCATCTTGAAGAAGATAAGTATGGCATCCATGAAGAACACCCGGCCTTCCCCCTTTAAAACGAGCAGCGTGCTCGCCCGGTTTATCCCCTTTTCCACCTGCTTCAACGCCTACAAGGGCCACCTTTGGATTATCGATAAAGGCGGAGAAGATGCCGATCGCGTTGGATCCGCCGCCAACACAAGCGACGATCAAATCGGGATCTCTACCAATTTTCTCATTCATTTGTGCATGCGCTTCCGTCCCAATCACAGATTGGAAAGCCGCCACCATTTCAGGATAGGGATGAGGTCCAAGAGCGGAACCTAAGCAATAATGGGACTCTTCGTAGTTGGAAGACCAGTCGCGCAGGGCTTCGTTGACGGCATCTTTTAGCGTCATCGCCCCTTTTTCCACTGAGATTATTTGCGCTCCTAAAAGGCGCATCTTGATCACATTGGGAGCTTGCCTTTCGACATCGACCTTGCCCATATAAACAACGCATTCAAGTCCCAAAAAAGCGCAAGCTGTAGCTGTTGCCACTCCGTGCTGTCCGGCTCCTGTTTCAGCGATGATCCTTTTCTTTCCCATTTTTTTAGCGAGCAAGCATTGGCCAAGCGCATTGTTGAGCTTGTGAGCGCCCGTATGAAGAAGATCTTCTCTTTTCAAAAAGATGCGCGGACCTGAAATTGCCTCAGAAAATCGCTTGACCTCTGTGAGCGGAGTCTCTCTTCCTGCGTAGTCTTTAAGCAGCTGCAAAAACTCTTCTAAAAACTCTGTGTCTGAGCCATAGCGCTCCCAAGCTTTTTGGAGCGCCTGAATCGGCGCCATTAAAAGTTCAGGTAAATAGACTCCACCAAATTTCATCTCATTCATTTCTGCACCTGACTTGCGGCGCATCGCCACGTTTTTGTGAAATTGGTGGGCTTCCAGCAACCCATCTGCGGTGGATCGTTCCTTGGGAGTATGGGGAACACTCCCTGCGTCGCGATTCACCACATCTGGGCTACTGGAAATCCCCCCAAATTCACAACACATGTCGACACGCCTAATAAATTCCAAAATCAAATCGTAATTTTTAACACCCTTCACTTCCACACCGCTCGACACATCGACACCCGAGGGGCTGTACTTGGCGATCATCTCTTTCACATTGAAAAGAGAGAGCCCTCCGGCAAGAAAGAAATCTTTTCCCTCTGGGCGAATGAATGTTTTCTCGTCAATTTTTTCACCGCTCCCGGGATTTTCGCTCTCAAGAAGTAACTGGTCTTGTCCTTGGCGTAAAATGACTCCTGGTTCATTGACGTAAAATCGCTTCAAATGGGAGCCAAGCGACACCCCGCGCGGATAATACTGGACTGTGTCTATTCCTAATATCTTGCAGATAGCCTCCACTTCGCTCGGGGATTCTGTTACGAATACACCCACTGGTTCCGCCCCGCCATCTCTTGCGGCTTCCACAATAAAATGAGCTTCTTGAAGCGTTACAGACCGCGCATATCCAGGCGTCAAGATCATCCCAATAAAATCAGCGCCATTTGCAGCTGCAAAAAGGGCAGTTTTTGGATCTTTAATTCCACAAATTTTAATGAGCATGGCAAAGCTCCTCTATTAACCTTTGAGGATCTTTTGCCTTCACAAGCGCTTCTCCAACTAAAATTGCATCAAAACCGCTTCTCTGCATCTGTGCAGCGTGGGCAGCATTCTCAATTCCCGATTCAGCAACTTTAATGACCCCTGGCAAAAAGTGAGGTGCTAAATCTACAGATGTTTGCAATGATACATCAAATGTGGTGAGGTTGCGATTGTTCACACCGATGATGGCAGCTCCCGATCCTTGAGCTAGCTTTAATTCATCGAGATCATGCACTTCGACAAGAGCCTCCAAGCCATTATCTTTAACAGCGCGAATAAACTCCGGCAGTTTTTCTTTTAGCGCAGCTGCGATGAGCAGCACTGCATGAGCGCCGGTTCTAGCTGTCTCATAAATTTGTCTTAAATCGACGATAAAATCTTTGCGCAGTACAGGAGTCCCTGGCACCGCCTCGATAACGGCTCTCAAATCCTTAAGTGTTCCCCCAAATCCCTCATCTGTCAGTACAGAAATCGCAGACGCGCCGCCTGCAGCATACTTCATAGCCAGTTGGACCGGATCTAGCCCTGCATTTAATACTCCCTTCGATGGGGATTTGCGCTTGATCTCAGCGATCACGCTTAAACCCTCTTGTGTAAGAGCTTGTCTAAAGCTGACAGGCTGTGGAAGCAATGCTGCCTCGCGTTTTTTTCTCTCTAAAATTTCGGTAAGAAAATCAGCCATAAGACCTCCACTTATTTAATAGGCCCAAGGCTTTCTTTTCTTTGAGGTGGGCAAGAGCTAGCTCAATCCCTTCTTCAAGAGAACTTGTAATTCCATAAAGGTAACAAGAAGCTCCTGCATTGAGTGCAATTGTATCTGCAAATGGGCTGCGCAGTCCTTCAAACGCTTCGATGATTTTATTTGCGTTATATTTTGCATCTTTTCCGCGAAGATCTTCCAAGCTGCAGCGTTTTAATCCAAAATCCAAAGGATCTAAAATAAAGGCCCTTGTCCCCTCTTTAGTCACTTCAATCACATCCGATGGCCCAATGCACGAAAGCTCATCTAAGCCGCATCCGTGGAAAACAAAAGATCTATCCGTTTTTAAGAGGACTAAAAGATCCGCTGCAATTGTTAACAAATCTTCACTGTACACACCCAGCATCAAGTGCTGCGCATTAGCGGGATTTAGAAGCGGTCCGATGCAATTGAAAAAGGTACGTGTGCACAAATCTTTTCTAATTTCCTTGAGCTCCTTAAACCTGGGATGAAAATCGGGAGCAAACATAAAGCCGATCCCCATTTCTTCAATGCCTTTGCCGATCCTTTCTGGAGTTTGGTGAATATTAATGCCTAGGGCTTCGAGGACATCTGCAGAGCCTGAAAGGGAAGAGACGCTTCGATTGCCGTGCTTGGCGATTTTAACGCCGCAGCTAGCTGCAAGCATCGCAGATGCCGTTGAAATGTTAAGAGTATGCGCTCCGTCGCCGCCGGTTCCTACAATATCTAGCACCGGAGTTTTACATGGGACAAGAACCATTTGGGAACGGAGAGCTTCTATGATCCCATAAAGCTCTAAAGCCGTCTCCCCTTTGGCCCGCATCAAGACGAGAAAAGCTGCGATCTGGTGGGAGTTTGCCCCACTCTGAATGGCAAGCGCAGCTTCTTCTTTTGTCAAATCTTGACGCATCATTAATTTTTCTATGACTTCCTTTAACATAGACCCTCGAGGAAGTTGCGAATGAGCAGATCTCCTTGAGGTGTCAGAATCGATTCAGGATGAAATTGGAGCCCAAAGCAGGAAAATTCTTTATGTTTCAGCGCCATAATCGTTCCGGATGCATCTTCAGCTTCGATCCCAAGACAGTGCGGCAGAGTTTTCTTATCCACAGCAAGAGAATGGTAACGACCGGCTGCAAGCGGAAGCGTCGCCCCTTTAAAAAGACCTTGCCTCCTGTGAAACATCATCGATTTCTTCCCATGGAGAATTTCAGGAGCTGAAATGATTTGACCGCCAAAGGCAAATCCAATCGCCTGATGCCCCAAACAAATCCCTAAAATAGGAATCGTTCCCGCAAAGACGCGTATCGCATCGACACAGACACCAGCATCTTCCGGTCTTCCTGGTCCTGGCGACAAAATGATCGCTTTTGGATTTAACTCTCTAATCTCGTCCAAAGTGATCTGATCATTGCGAACGACCTTAACCTCTTTGTGTATCGATGCGACGATTTGATAGAGGTTGTGGGTAAAGCTGTCGTAGTTATCGATTAAAAGAATCATAAAACACCTTCCATTGCGAGATGAACTGCGTTGATCACACCTTTAGCTTTAGCTCTGGTTTCATCCGCTTCTTTTTGCGGATCCGACTCATAAACGATTCCAGCACCCGTGCGCACCTTGACGATGCCATCTTTAATAAATGCCGTGCGGATGATGATGCAGCTGTCGAGGTTTCCATGATTGTCGATCGTACAGACGGCCCCGCCGTAAACGCCCCTTCTTGAAGATTCGAGATCATCGATGATTTCCATCGCGCGGATTTTCGGAGCGCCTGTTAAAGTTCCTGCCGGAAAAACAGCTTTGAGAGCATCGAGGCCATCATAAGAAGTGCTAATTGTGGACTCAATCTGAGAGACAAGATGGATCACATGAGGAAAATACTTAGCAATTTTCAGTTCCTTGACCTTGACGCTTCCAAGCTCTGAGACAATCCCAAGATCGTTTCTTCCTAAATCGACAAGCATCATATGCTCTGCGTCTTCCTTGGGATCTTGCAAAAGCTCAAGCACTGCCTTATCCTCTTTGCCGGGAATCCTTGGACAGGTTCCTGCAATTGGCATCGTCTGTAATTTAGTGCCTTCAAGTTTCACGAGTCTCTCAGGTGATGCTCCTGCAACCGCATAATCTTTGGTTTCCATGTAGAACATGAATGGCGAGGGATTGGTCATCCGCAGAGCTCGGTAGATGTCGAAAGAATTTCCCTGGAAAGGACAGCTAAATGTTCTAGAGATGACAATTTGAAAGGCATCTCCTTTGAAAATGTGGTCCTTTGCCTTGAGTACCTTTTGACAAAAGTCCACATCGCTCATCTCTTCGACAAAGGCAGCTTTTGGCTGCGAAGGTGTCACTACTTTCTCTTGAGGTTTTTTTAATGTTTCACGGATAGAGTCGATTTTTTCGATTGCAGCTCTATAGTCTTTTTCGATGTCGCCAGAGAGCTGGACATTGATAGAAATGAGAAGACTCCCTTTGGAATGATCGAATGCGATATTGACCGTATGAAAGAGAAAAAACAGATCGGGGATTTCATCCGTATCGGGATGTTTATCCGGGATCTCTTCAAAAAGGCGCACGGCATCGTAGCTCGTAATTCCTATTGCTCCTCCGACAAGCGGCGGATAATTGGAATTAGTGGCAATGCGGAGAGCTTTGATTGTTTGTCTTAAATGTTCAAAAGGGTTGTCAGATTTTTTTTCTGTAGATGTCTTTGAAATGAATTCAGAGACTTGTCCTTTAGACCTAAATTCCGCAAAAGGCTGGGTTGCAAGAAGAGAATACCTTCCCATTTCTTGGTCTTTGACAGCTGATTCCAGAAGGACAGAACCCTCTTTGGCGTTCAGTGATAAAAAGGCTTGGATCGGCGTGAGATCGTCGCAGGGAAATTCCTGGAAGACAACAGCGCGCTTTTGATGAAGCGCGGCATTTTTGAATTCTTCGAGAGTCACTTGTCGAAACATGGCATCGTCCCTTATTTTTCTTAAGGAGTCTTTAAGCCATTTTTTTCTTCAAGGCCTCCCTAAGCTGATTACTAATGATTTTTAAAGCATTCGAGCCGCGCGTAATTTTGGAAATGCTCACCTGCAATTTCTCTGCAATCTCCCGCTGGGTCATCTTTTCTTCGAGAAGCGCTTTCACAAGTCCATGCCTTTTAGACAGGGCTTCCTTTTCTTCGATCGTGAAGAAGAGGTGAAAAAGCTCTTCAAGTTCTTCTTTAGTTTCGAATTTGCTGCAGAGCTCTAAAAAAGCTCGCCAGCCATCCTCCGGTGGATTCGTACGCATAATCGGTTCCTTTGCTTATGCTTGTAATGTTACAACAGTACAACATTACTTGTCAAATGTTTGAGTAAAAAAAAATGTGCATAAACGGCTATCTCATTAAAAATCAGATGCTTAGAATAGTTCCTGAGGTCTTAAAAGGCGATCCTACGAGAGGACCAGCCCTTTGAATTCGAAGATTTTGGAGAAGACCTGTGGCAAAGGAGCCGAAAAGGTCATCCTTCGTCCGGACACGGGATGGGTAAAGGTGATCGATTGGGCATGCAGGCAGACGCGTTTAACGGGGTTTGTATTAGCTCCGTACTTCTTGTCCCCAACGATCGGATGGCCCGCCTCGCTGCAATGCACCCTGAGCTGGTTCTTGCGCCCCGTCTGTGGATGCAGACGCACTAGAGATCTGCCAAAATGGGTCTTGAGCACTTCGTAATGGGTGATGGCAAGTTTGCCTCTTTGGGAATCGTTTGTGCTCTTTACAAAGTAGAAATCATCTTCTTCGACATAGCTCTCCCAAGTCCCCTTTCCATGCGGCATGATTTTTTCAGTGATCGCAAAGTAGGTCTTATCAACGGTGTGCTGCTCAAACTGGGACTTCAGATCATCGCGCGCTTTTTCCGTGTAGGCAAACAGCATCACCCCGGAAGTTCCCTTATCCAGACGGTGAACCGGAAAGACCCGCCGATTATGGAACTGCCTTTTTAACATCGCGTGCACATTGTACTTTAACTCTGTGTCCGTAGCTACACTGAGTAGTCCTTCAGGTTTTTCCAAAACAACAAGCTGATCATCATCGTGAAGAATTCGCAATTGTCCTCTGACGAAGGTGACTTTGTTCCCCACTTCAATTTCTTGACCTGCCACAATTTCCGTATTTGCGCGTTCACTGCGCTGGCCATCTACATTGACGCGCCCTGCCTGCAGCCATGACCTCAAGGTGTTCTTGGAGCTGTCCGGGGCCATCTCATGGAGGATGTCCAAAAGAGGAGCGTTCTTATCAGCAATGTGTTTCATAAGTTACCTAAAAATTGGGACAAGGGAGCGTACCTAAAAGATTTCAGCGTTTGGGCTACGTCAAAGCCCCGGGGTTGATCCCCCTCAAAGAGGGGTAGTATTAATCTCAATACAACCCCTCTTTGCGGGAGATCAACCGCGGGAGCTTTCACGAAGCCCAAACGCTGAAATCTTTTAGGTACGCTCCCTAGAATACCACAATATAGGACAAGAGGAAAACTAAATTTATCCCATTGGAACACAACAGGTAACGACGATCAAATAAAAATTAATATAAAGAAGAGTGCGAAAATTCTCCCAGGTGTGGTATAAAAAATTATATATAGAGGAGATCTTATGAGTAGAGAACGCGGCGTAGTTAAATGGTACAATGAGGCGAAAAATTTTGGTTTTATCACTCCGGATCGCGGAGGAAAGGACCTTTTCTTTCATCGTACAGATCTTGAGACCCTGGAACAGACAATCGAAGAAGGGACTCGTGTGGAGTATGAAATCGGCGCCGGAGCAAAAGGACCTCAAGCAAAAGCTGTCCGCACACTCATGGAATAACACATTAAAATTAAGGAAGGCTCCTATGATACGATCCTTTGCGGATAAAACGACGGAAGCGATCTTTCATGGAGTCCATACTCATGCGATACGCAAAGAATTCAGCTCTGATCTCATCAAAGCAGCAGAGAGAAGGCTCGACCTGCTCAACTGCGCCGAAAACCTCGAGAGCCTGCGGCTCATTCCCTCAATAAAGACAGAAGCAGCAGTACGCGATGCCCACGGCATGTACAGCATTCCCGTAGATGCAAAGTGGCGCCTCGTGTTCGGCTGGAACACAGGCCCTGAGAACGTAGAAATCAAAAACTGGTAGGAGTCACATGCTTCCCAAAAAACGCAAGCCCACACATCCAGGTATTGTGCTCTCAGCAGATTTCCTTATACCGCTACAGCTGACGCCTCGTCAGTTTGCAGACAAGCTCGGACCAGAATGGAATGAGGTTAAAGTCGAATCCATTATCAAGGGTCGAGAAAATCTCACAGACAAGGCAGCTCAGGAATTCGCCTCCGCTTTAGGGACAAGTCCCGAATTTTGGAAACGCCTCCAAAACCTCTATAGCGAGTGGGAGTCAACCCAGCATCGGAATAAAAAAAGGCTCCCTTAAACCTTGGAAGAAGGCTCAATAGAAGTTTCATCCACGATTTAGGGAGCGTTCTAAAATCAATACTTTATAAAAGTCGCTTTAAAAAGACTTGTCGCCCAATTCCCCATGGGCTATATATGTCCTTCCCAATTAAACCTGTATAGGAGGACATACTGATGGATTCGACGAAAGAAAAGGTAAGCTATTGCATAGGGCTCGAAACCGGGCGTAACTTAAGACATCAATTTGCCGACATGGATATGAGCCGTCTTGAAGAAGGATTCATGGATGCACTCTCAGAGTCCTCGCCGAAACTAAAGCAGGAAGAGATCCAGTCCATTCTAACTGCTCTAAAAAATCAGATCGAAACGCAGCAGCGCCAACACTTTGCCAAAGCAGCAGAGCATAACAAAAAGCAGAGCGAAGCCTTTTTAACTGAGAATAAGAAAAAAGAAGGGATCCAAGTTCTCTCTAGCGGACTCCAGTATAAAGTCCTCTCCTCCGGTCCAGCCTCCGGCGCACATCCCACTCCCCTTGACCATGTGAAAATCCACTACCGCGGAAGCTTCATTGACGGACGCATCTTTGATAGTTCGTATCAACGCGGGCAGCCCCATGTATTCCCATTAAACCGAGTCATCCCCGGTTGGACAGAAGTACTGCAGCTAATGAAAGTGGGCGACAAATGGGAAGTCTTTATCCCCTCTTATCTCGCTTACGGAGAAATGGGTTTTGGCCAAGAGATCGGTCCAAACACAGCTCTCATTTTCGAAATCGAGCTTCTCGGCATCAACGAGAACTAAGATTCTGTGGAAATACCCCCATCTTTTGGGGGTATTTTCACCGGTTTACCGCGCTTTTCCCAATATTCATTCCCGTAGTCATAGGTGAGCTGCTCACCTGCAGAAATGGCTCGATTCGCAAATAAGATCACATGGATCATTCCATCGCAATAGACTGAGACAAGATTTAGGTTTGGAGTGGAGCTGTGATTGATAAAACGGGTGTGATTGCCAAAGTCCTGGCAGTCGATAACAAGAGATGTGCTCCTATTAGGTCCAATGGTGTAATCGAAGCAGTAGAGATTCTTCCACCTCCCCCAAAAGACCCGTTTTCGAAGCACGCCAGTATATTCGCCGATAAAAGCATTTGCGGCAACGTCGCGATTTGTCCAGACTCCATAACCCATAGCGTCGCCAATCCATGCAATCGTCAAGTCTAAACGGGGTGCCCCTTTGATCTCATTTGCATAGTAACATCCAAGCCATTTCTGTCTTGGTGTGATCCACCCCTTGGCAAGTGCCGTCTGACACTTCTTTTCTACTCTCTTTTGAATCTTTTCATCGTTAAACTGCACAGTGGACAGATAGCGGACATTCAGGATTTGTTCAAAGTCTAGTGGTGTTTGAACAGGGATGGTTTTTCCATCCCTGGTAATCACATTAAGAACCATTACAGTGCCTGTAAGGGAGCAATCAAAAGTTGATAAAGCAAGGCTCCGAGAGCTCCACCTAAAAGCGGTCCAAAAATAGGGACCCAGGAGTAACTCCATTCCGAGCCTCCCCGTTTTGATAACGGGAGAAGTGAATGCACAATGCGCGGACCAAGATCGCGCGCTGGATTGATGGCATACCCTGTCGGACCTCCAAGAGAAAGTCCGATGCTGAAAACGAGAATGCCGATTGCATACGGGCCCATCCCCGCTGCAATTTGGTTATGAGAGTTGATAATCCCCAGAACTCCCAATAAGAGCACAGCAGTGCCGATCATCTCTGTCACGAAATTCCACTTGTAGTTGCGGATCGCAGGGTGCGTTGCAAAGCAAAGAAGCTTGCTCGTCGCATCGCTTGTCACCTTCCAATGAGGATAATAGGAGAGATAGACGAGGAAAGCTCCTAAGATCGCTCCAAGCATTTGCGAAAGGATATAGAGAGGCATGAGCGCCCAAGCCGTTTTGCCGACAAGGCAAAATCCTAAAGTGACTGCGGGGTTATAATGCCCGCCGCTTGCCCACCCCGTTGCATAGACGGCAATACCAACAGCGAATCCCCACCCGGCAGAGATCACAATCCACCCGGAGTTTTGTCCTTTGGACTTAGCCAGCAAAACGTTGGCGACGACACCATTGCCAAGAAGCACTAGGAGCAACGTGCCAATCAATTCGCCCAAAAATATATTCATGTCTGTTCCTTTGTTGAACTCTAACCTTGAGATTGATGAGCTGCATGCAATATTTTCGCCAGAGTTTTGATCGTAGGATTTTTCATTTTAAACAATTTATACATTGTTGAGCGAGGAACGCCTGCATCTTTTAGGAATGCGGATTTGTTCATTGCTTCCAAATGAGTCTCAATTACTTCCATTGCCCCTTTTGGATCATTTTCAATCAAACACTCCATGATTGCGGCTCCAATCAACTTAACATCCGTTAGTTTTTGAGTTGGGCTAAATGTCTTAATGCCTACATTTTCGCGCAAAGTGATTTCGAGCGGCTCATCTCTTCTTTTTTTTCGAGATACTCGTGGCTTTGACGAAAATACTCTTCGCTTGCGTAACGTCTTTGTCTTGCCCATTTTTGTTGCCCCCTAATAGTAATAAAATCCTTTTTTCTGGAATATAGGCATAGTAAACTCTTCTTCCGTCTTTCCAACGCAGTTCCCATACAGCATTTTTTAAATAACCAGTCTCATAATCAGATACTGACTTATGATCGCCAAAGTGCCCGTGCTGTTCAATTTTGGAAAGCCTTTTGTAGATCTGCACTTGAGAACGTGCTGGCTGTGTATCCATCCATTCATCAAATTTAGGATCTTTTGCGACCTTGTAAGCGCCGTCTTCCATAGCTTAATAGTATCCTAAAGTGGACATATTCAACAATTAATTTTCTTAAGGCTAGACTAAAGCCAGTTTAAGACAAACATCTTCTTAAAAATATCTCTTGAAAGTCAAAAGCTTTTTGATAAATGCTAAAAAAATGAGCGAATACATTCTTGCATTAGATCAAGGGACGACAAGTTCACGGGCGATGCTCTTCACAAAAGAAGGGAGCGTTAAGGCTGTTGCACAAAAAACCTTCCGCCAAATTTTCCCCTCGCCGGGTTGGGTCGAACACGACCCCAATGAAATTTGGGGAACGCAAGCTGCAGTCGCGGCTGAAGTGATGGCGGCATCTGGGGTGAACTCCACTCAGATTGCCGGAATTGGGATCACTAACCAACGAGAGACGACAGTTGTTTGGAATCGCAAAACGGGAAAGCCCGTCATGAACGCCATCGTTTGGCAAGATCGCAGAACGACAGACCTATGCCAGAAATTGAAAATTGATGGGTTAGAAGCGCTCATCCAACAAAAAACAGGGCTTCTTCTGGATCCCTATTTCTCCGCATCCAAAATCCGCTGGATCCTCGATCACATTCCCGGTGCACGAGAACTTGCAGAAAAGAGCGACCTGGCCTTTGGAACCATTGACAGCTGGCTTGTCTGGAAATTGACAAATGGCGAGCAGCACATCACTGATGTGACAAATGCTTCCCGCACAATGCTGTTCAACATTCATACGGAAGATTGGGACGAGGAACTGCTTAGTATCTGGAAAATCCCCAGAGAAATCCTGCCAAAAGTGAAGAGCTCAAGCGAAGTTTACGCACAAACGTCAAAGACGTTCTCCTCGACGCCGATTCCCATCTGCGGGATTGCGGGCGATCAGCAGGCTGCGCTTTTTGGACAAGGGTGTTTTAAGCGCGGCATGGTGAAGACAACGTATGGGACCGGTTGTTTCATGCTGATGAACACAGGGGATAAACCTGTGCTCTCAAAAAACAAACTCCTGACAACGATTGCTTATAAAGTAGATGGCAAGACGACCTACGCCCTTGAAGGAAGCGTCTTCATAGGTGGTGCAGTTGTTCAATGGCTAAGAGATGCGTTAGGTGTGATCAAATCCTCTGCAGAAGTAGAAAAGCTAGCCGCAAGCGTCCCGGATAACAATGGGGTTTATTTTGTTCCAGCATTTACAGGACTTGGAGCTCCTTATTGGGATCCCTATGCAAGAGGAATTCTTCTCGGACTTACAAGGGGAGCAACCTCAGCGCATATTGCAAGAGCTGCCCTTGAAGGGATCGCTTATCAGATCACCGATGTTTTGCTCGCCATGGAAGGAGATGCGATGATGAAAATCGAGCAGCTTCGGGTCGATGGAGGAGCCGCTAAAAACAACTTACTCATGCAATTTCAAGCTGACATGCTAGGCGTTAGAACAGTAAGGCCGCAGATCAGCGAATCGACAGCTCTTGGCGCTGCATTTTTAGCTGGGCTTGCCGTAAAATTTTGGAAAAATGAAAGCGAAATCGCGACTCATTGGAAAGCAGATAGAGAGTTTGTTCCGCAGATGCCCCAAGAAAAAGTCGCCAAGTTGCGCAAAGAGTGGAAAAAAGCCATCAAGTGTGCGCAAATGTGGGAGGACAAAGAAGGATGAATCGAGAGAGGATGATCCGCGAGATTGAAGAGGCTCCGGACAAATGGGACGTGATCATTGTAGGCGGCGGAGCTACAGGTCTCGGTTCCGCCCTTGATAGCGCCTCAAGGGGATACAAAACACTCCTTTTAGAACAAAGCGACTTTGCAAAAGGAACCTCTAGCCGCAGCACCAAATTGATCCACGGGGGTTTGCGCTATTTGCAACAAGGAAATATCTCTCTTGTTACCGAAGCTCTAAAAGAGAGAGGCCTGCTCTGTGAAAACGCTCCCCATCTTGTCCACCATCTCCCCTTTCTAGTGCCGAGCTACCATTGGTGGGAGGGGCCGTTTTATGGCATCGGCATGAAAATCTACGACGTCCTCGCGGGAAAATTGGGGATAGAAAAATCCAAGAGCCTTTCCAGGGAGGAAACGTTGAAGGCGATTCCCACTCTGGAGCCTAAAGATTTAAGAGGCGGAGTCGTCTATTACGATGGGCAATTCGATGATTCAAGGCTTGCCATCTGTTTAGCGCAAACAGCGGCAGATCAAGGCGCAACCCTTCTCAATTATGTAAAAGTCACCGGCCTGATCAAAAAAAATGGGATTTGCTGCGGTGTCCATGCAAAAGATAGGGAAAGCGGGACGAGCTATCAACTACATGCCCGTGTCGTCATCAATGCAACAGGGGTTTTTTCCGATAACCTCATTCAAAAAGACGATCCCAAATCTAAAAACATCATCGCTCCAAGCCAAGGGATACACCTTGTCCTTGATAAATCGTTTCAGCCGGGAGATACAGCGATCCTCGTCCCCCATACAACGGATAAACGCGTTCTCTTTATGGTCCCCTGGCATGACCGTATTCTGCTTGGAACAACCGACACCCCTGTCAAGAAGAGCTCTTTAGAGCCGCGTCCTTTGAAACATGAAATCGACTTCCTTTTGACCCATGCGGCGAAATACCTCACAAAAAACCCTTCCTATAAAGATATCCTCAGCGTTTTTGCGGGATTGCGCCCGCTAGTTAAAACGGGCAAAAAAGGAAATACGGCGACTATTTCTCGAGACCACATGATCTTTACCTCCAAATCAGGCCTTGTCACAATCGCGGGAGGGAAATGGACGACTTATCGGAAAATGGCAGAAGATGTTATCACCAAAGCAAGTCTCGTCGGCAAACTTCCGCCAAGGGACTGTATCACAGAGTCCCTCAAACTCCATGGATGGCAGCAGGGACTGCAGCCGCAGCATCATTTCAGCACCTATGGGACTTTTGGAAAAGAGATTAAGTCCCTCGCCAAAACAAAAAAAGAATGGAAAGCACGACTGCATCCCAACCTCCCCTACTTCGCCGCTGAGATCGTTTGGGCCGTGCGAGAAGAAATGGCTAGAACTGTAGAAGATGTGCTCTCCAGACGCACCCGCTCGCTATTACTAGATGCAAAAGCAAGTATCGAAATCGCTCCAAAGGTCGCCAAACTCATGGCCAAAGAGTTAAACAAAGATAAGAAATGGGAAAGCTCCCAAGTCGAAGAATATACTAAGCTTGGGAGGCGCTATTTATACCCCAGTTGTTCTCAAAATTTGGCCGGCAGGCGGGATTGAAAGCCGCCGAAAATCGATTCACGAGAAGAGGGCTAGTATTGACTAATACAACCCTCTTCTCGAGAATCGATTTTAGGCGCTTTGAACCCGCCTGCCGGCCAAATTTTGAGAACAACTGGGGTATATATGAGTAGACGGATTTATTTAATTCGCCATTCAGAAACGGCGTGGACTCTAAGCCAGAGGCACACAGGCTTGACAGACATCCCTCTTACTAAAAAAGGGGAAGAGGACGCTCTCCTTATTGGCAAAAGACTAAAAAACCATCCTTTCGAAGTAATTCTTTGCAGCCCTCTTCAAAGAGCCAAAGCGACATGTGAAAAAGCAGGCCTCATGAAGCTGGCAACAATAGATCCAGATTTAGTCGAATGGAACTATGGAGATTACGAAGGATTAACAACAGCTGAGATTCAAAAAAAATCACCCCATTGGAACATTTTTTCAAACGGCGCTCCCGGAGGCGAGAGCACTGCAGATATCAGTACCAGAGCTTCAAAGGTTTTAAAAAAAATTCTTTCTTTTCAAGGAGATGTCGCCCTATTTTCCCATGGCCATTTTCTAAGGGCCTTGACAGCAGAATGGCTTGGACTCACCACCCGGGAGGGGCGTCTTTTTTCCCTATCCCCTGCCTCTCTTTCCATTTTAGGGTATGAAAGGGAGACCCAAGTGATCTGCCTCTGGAACGATCAATCTCATTCATTTTAAATTTTAATTATACTCAAAATATAGTAATTAAATTTATAATTAACGCTCGCTTTCTGTCTGCATCAATAAACTGTCATTTTTAACTTGATTTTGGTTTTAAAAATCATTATAATCTGATTATAAACATCATTTAATAACCAAAAAAAGGCGAACATGACAAATAGAATTCCTTTTAATCCTTATAACCAGTTCCCTGCCTCTAACATGACCACCCCTATTTCTAAAGGGAACGCGCAACAAAAAAGTGATAAATATCATTCAACTGCTCAACAGGCTTATCATACGGCATCGGAGATCGGAAGAAAAAAAGACACTTGTGAACAATTGATTACAGAAACAAACACAAAAGGTAAGCATTCTGATAACTCTGTAACAGCTTTTAAAGATCTGGTCGGCGTCGAAATTTTCAACCAGGTTTGCTCTGATCTCGCGGTCGCTAAAAACGGGAATCGATCACAGGGAGATCAATTAACTGGATATAATCTTTTAAGGGAAAACTTTCTCGCTATTCTTGGGTTAAAGGATGCTCATGGAAAAAATCCGTTAAACAAAATCCTAGAAAAGCTCACGAGGGAACACGAAGCATACCAGGCTATTGCTGAAATCAACACGTTAGCTCCTACACTGATCTTACTTCAATGTACCGGAAAAGAATCAAAAGATTTTTCCCAATTAGAATCCATTGCCATCGATAAGTTCAAGAATCTTCCTCCTAAAGCCAAAAATGCCTTATGCCAGTACCTCTCTGAATTAAATCAAAAGTTCTCTAGTTCTACCCATGGCTACGACACAGCTCTGCAGGACATCCGAATACTCTTGTACTACCAAAACACCTGTCCCATTGATGATTGCCTGAAAGAGTTAGAAAAGGAAACAAAAATTCCTTACGAATTCAAAGATTGCGTGCTGCACAATCAACAGATCCTCATATCAGACCCTCATCCCGTTATTCAGGATATCATCAAAATCTATCAGCTCGAAGAACTTAGAGGCCTCTTAAGCGACACCTCTCAAAATAACGATCGCCTAGTTTCGAAATACAACGCATTAAATGGCGATCTCAAAAAGATGCTAGGTGAAATTATCTTTATCGCCAGCTACGAGCCGAGTGGTAGGAACGGTGAGAGCTTGCTTGGAGAAAATATGAGCGTCCTTATAAGGTCCAAAAATAAGGAAGGCGTTGATGTCCTCAGCCAGTTGGTCTCGCATTATTCAGAGAAAGTCAAAATCCAAAGATTGAACGCAGAGATCGACAGCTTCGTAAAACAATGTACGGGACATTCCAACAATCACAACTCGATCATTCAAAAATTCAATCACCTCAGCCACGATGCAAAAGAAGGTCTGCGTGCTAAAGTATGGTGGTATCATGGCGGAAAAGATAATCCAAATTTTGGCTGGTGGGGCTATGGGACAAATAAAATCGATGAAAATGGCTGCAATCTTACTTATTCATACCTTGGAACAAATAACAAATCCCTTCTTGAAGCGTATTCAGCAGAATTAAGAGAGAAATGGCAGAATGCGGACAAGAAAATGCTAGATGCTTTGAAGCTCTCCAAAACTCTTCCTGAAAATCCCTTAGATGTCTCCACTTCCCCTCTTGAAAATGAAAAAGGTCTCCTTGACAACCTCCCAAGTGATTTACGCGTTGCATTTATCACAGCGGAATTAAAGGGGGTTGCGAGTGTGGGCGGACTTGGCTCTGCACTCGAAGGGATGATCCAAGGATTTGGAGCCGATTATGCCAGAGTGGTCATGCCTCTTTACCGAGGTGAGAAAAATACCATTAGGCAAGAACTGATCCTGGAGATGAAACCAACAGATTATGAAGTCTATGCAGAAGAGAAAAAGATCACGGTCCGCAAAGCCAGGATCAATGGGATCAGATGTTATTTTATCGATCTCCCACATCTTTTCATGGTCCCAAAGGACGCTGTCAACCTTTATAAGGTGTATAAAGAAGATTACAATCACAACCAATATCGCTGGGCTGTTTTCCAACGGGCAACTGCCGACCTCTGCTACCTTTTCAGCAAGAAGAAAAAACACCCCATCGAACTCATTCACGTTCATGATGGACAAACTGCGCTCGTTCCCAAATTCTTGATAACGGATCATTTGGAAGAATGGAGACAGGGAAAAACACCTGTGACCGTCTTCACGGCCCACAATAACCTCATACAATGCTCCTATGATCAGAACAACGGTAGCGACGTTTACACTCTTCAAAAAGTGGGACTTCCCCCAAGAGGAATGAATTCTATCATAGAAGCTCTCCAAGACACTGATGTCCAGTTCACTGTTTCTGAGACCTTTGGAAAAGAGATGCAAAAGCCAGCGACAGAGTTTGGAAGAGGGATGCACAACAATGTCAAAAAAGCTGCTCTTGAAGGGCATTTCTACGGGATTGTCAACGGCAACACGAGCGGTGTGACCCCCTTAAAAGATGAGCAGCTGGTCAAATTAAATCTGAGCTACGGACCCAATTTGGATGTGAAGACTTTCTCTGACAGAATAATCAAAATTCAAGGAGAGCTTTGCAATTATCTAAGAAACTTAGACAAAAACGATCCCTGCTACGCTGATCTCGACCCCAAAGTACCCATTGTCGTCTACCTCGGCCGCTTTGATTATGCCCAAAAAGGCGTCGACAAATTTGAAACAATCATGGAGGAGACGCTTGCAAATAGAGCGCAGTTCGTGTGCGTTGGAAGTGGGGCCGATGAAAAATCAAAAGAAGTTCTCGCAAGAATGAAAGAGCGTGCAAGAAGCCTTGGAAATAAAGGAGTGCTCATTCTCGAAGATGAATCCGATTACAGATACCAAAAGACATTCAAAGGGCTGCTTATGGGAGGATGCTCACTTGCCATATTCCCATCTCGCTACGAGCCTTGCGGCCTTGTCCAAGGGGAGTTCAACTGTTACGGCAAGAAGGCCATTGCTACGAATACCGGAGGATTTGCCGACACGCTGAAATTTGACAATGGATACCTATTTGATCGCTGTGATAATTGGGAATCGCATCAGCAAAATAGCGCCATCAATGAGACTCTCAATATAGCCATAAGGGACGCTTATTACATGCAGAGAGCTTTGTATGAAGGCAACGATATGGAAAAAGAAATTTACGTCCGGCAAATGCAAGAGATCATGAGAAGAGGACTAGCTTCCAGCTGGGAAACGACGCCGGACAACACTCTTAGCCCTACAAGGCGCATTGAGCTCGTTTACGCGAAAGGGTTCCAAAGACGTAAGCTCCGCGCTGGAATACCTATAGACTTAAGCACAGTCAAGCTGTAAAAAACAACAGCTTCACATCTTCTATAAAACGGCAAGGATCGATTCGATCCTTGCCATTTTTTTCAAAATAGTTATCCTTAGACTTTTTGTATCTACACAGAAACCCCTCCCCAACTTGTTGGCAGGTTACTTAACGTAGATGCGTTTTTATACTACTCGAATAGGTGCCTCATGTCTCTTGCTTGGATGTTTCTTTTGCTAGCCGGTTTCTTTGAAATCTGCTTTACCATTGCTCTAAAATTCAGCCAGGGCTTCACCAAGATCATTCCCAGCATCATCACTGTGATTTTTATCATCCTCAGCTTTTTTTCTGTGTCTCAATCCATGAAGAGCATTCCCATAGGAACGGCCTATGCCGTGTGGGCAGGAATTGGCGCTGCGGGCACTGTCGTCTGTGGAATTCTCCTTTTCGGAGATTCTTACCACATCATACGGATCATCTCTATCTTCTTAATCATCATAGGGATCATTGGACTCAAGCTAGCACATGTCGAATAAGAGGCCATATGCATATTGTACATACATTTGGACATTTGGTAGGCGGGACGCTGCTTGTTGCGGGTACGAGCATTGGCGTTGGCATGCTGGCGCTTCCGGTAGCTACAGCTAGCGGCGGATTTATCCCTTCTCTAGTCCTTTACCTCATCTGCTGGATTTTCATGCTTTGCACAGGTCTTCTGATCCTGGAGGCCTGCATCTGGATGCCAAAGGGCGCTAACCTCATTACACTGTCATCAAGGCTGCTTGGCAAATGGGGAAAGTTTTTTTGCTGGGCGCTTTATCTTTTCCTCTTTTCCTGTCTGATGGTCGCCCATATTTCCGGCGGCGGGGGGGTTGTGTCCGATTTGAGCGGAAGCAGCGTGCCTTCTTGGATGGGCACAATCCTCTATGTCCTTATTTTCTCGCCTGTTGTCTACTTCGGAGCTCTATGGGTGGACAGGTTCAATCTCGCCTTGATGGCAGGGATCATCATTACCTATTTTTTTTTCGTCTCCTCTTCAATCAGTTATGTCAATCCAACACTTTTAAGCCGAATGGACTGGGGGAAAGTATGGTGGGCCCTTCCTGTCGTCTTTACCGCGTTCGGATACCAAAGTCTGATCCCAACCCTGTTTAATTACATGAACCGCAATGTCCCCAAGGTCAGACTTGCCTTGATCCTGGGCACGACGATACCGCTTGTCATCTATGTGATATGGGAATTTCTGATTTTGGGAATCGTTCCTCTTGAAGGATCTAACGGTCTGCTGCAAACTCTAAAAAATGGAGGAGATGCCGTTAACCCGCTTGGGAGCTATATCCACAACCCCTCTCTCTTAACCGTTGGAAGAACATTCGCTCTTTTTGCGATGACAACATCCTATCTTGGCATCTCCATTGCTTTTGTAGATTTTCTATTAGATGGACTCAGGCTTCCAAGAAAGAAAACATCAAAGGCGCTCGTCTGCGGAATCATCTTCTTGATTCCCCTGATCATCACTTTGATCGACCCCCATCTCTTCATCAGCGCACTTAGCATCGCCGGTGGAATTGGAGTAGCTCTTCTTCTTGGCGCCATGCCGATCATGATGATCTGGGCCGGAAGATACTATCAAGGACACTCATTAATGCATCAGCAGCTGCCAGGCGGCAAAGTTACCCTAGCTCTGATGTCGGCATTTGTCATCTTTGAACTGATCGTCACACTTGTGTAAGCGATCCGGCAGAGCGCGTAATGCGATTCATTAAACCCGCATCCTTTCGAACATCCTCATCACAGAGAATTAAGATCTCTTGATAATTCATTTCGTCCGCATGCCTTAACAAAGAATAAAATTCTTTTGCAGAAAGTAAATATTGATCTATCCCATCAAATGAAGAATTCGCGCCAGCTGGTAAAAAAGCGCAACATCCCGAACCGGACCTGTCAGCAAAAAGGTGAACCTGCAAATCTGCCATTGAGAAGAACAATTTGACGGGAGTGCGCGGTGCATAATGGCGGTATTTCATCCCAGGCGATAATACAGGACCTTCATGCGACGAGTTCGGAATTTCAACATAGCACCCCAACACCGCTTCAATCTCCTCTTTGGTGACAAATCCAGGACGCAAAAGCACAGGGCGCGGGCCAAGCAGGCTGATCACAGTCGACTCAATGCCGATATCTGTCTTTCCCCCATCGATAACAGCTGCGATCCTCCCGTCAAAATCAAGAAGAACGTGGGCTGGCTGCGTCGAACTGGGTTTTCCGGAGAGATTGGCAGATGGCGCGACAAGAGGCGCTCCTACGAGCTCTATGAGCTTTTGGGCTACTCGGTGAGATGGCATGCGGAGCGCAATCGAATCAAGCCCTGCAGAAACCATCCCAGGAACAGAAGGATGCCGCTTCATAATGACAGTTAATGGCCCGGGGAAAAACCGGTCCTTCAACAAATGGAAAGAATCGGGAATCTCGCACGCGATCTCTTCCACCTGCTCAAAAGAGCTGACATGGGCAATGAGTGGATTATCGGACGGCCTTCCTTTGACCCTAAAAATGGACTGAATAGCTTCTGGATTGTAAATCGATGCGCCAAGCCCATAAACCGTCTCTGTAGGAAAAGCAACGAGCTCTCCACTCTTTATCAGTTCAGCTGCGCGCGCAATGTCTTCAAGGCCTAAAAGCTCAGTGATCATGTCAATTTCCTAAAATCCAAAAGAATGCAACTGTCATCGCGGTCTTAATTCCGAAGGCCAGAAGTAAACTGCCAAAATTGCGATCGATGAACCCTCTAATCCAAGAGCCCCATCTTTGCATCATCTCTGCAATCAAAAAGAAACGCAGGGCCCTGGAGAGTAAAAGAGCGATCACAAAACCATTTACTGAGAGTTTGCAAAAACCCGCAGAAATCGTGACCGCCTTGAAAGGAATCGGCAAAAAGCCGCCTAAAAAAACGGCCAAGTACTCATGCTCGTTGTAATTCTTGACCAGATGCTGGAAAAAGTTCTCCGAAATGAGATAGGTCGTCACAAAGTTCCCGACGCTATCCCACAAAAGATAGCCGACCGCATACCCAATCAAACCGATGACAATCGAGGAAAGCGTTGCCACGAGGGCATACAGACGGCGCCTCTCAGGATTATGCATGCAAAAGAGCATCAGAAGTGCATCCATCGGCAGTAAAAGAAACATTTCGAGTAAAAAGATGAATGCAAGCCAGAGCGGCGCCCTTGGAGAATAGGCCTTTTGACATGCCCAATCATAGACTTTCCTTGCTGCTTGCATCTTGGGGCCTCTAAGTATAATTCTGGCCATTATCCCGGAACCCCCCTCTCAAGTCAAGAGAAAGAAACTCTATTCACCAAACCTAAAACACTCGTAGTCAATAACTTAAATATTTCTCTGAGATAAAAAGCCTGTGCATTGAACTAACACGCACCGGTTTTTTGCAAGTCTATCTATGTCAAGTTACTTTTTCGAAATTACCTAACCCGATCGACAAATAAAAAGTTTAATTTATGACATGACAATTCAATAAGCGTTAGAAGTCTTAGTTATAAAAACCCTATAATATACTTAAAAATCTCATTTTCAATTGGTTATAGAAAGTTCGTAAAAAAATGGGACCCCATTTTTTCTTCGAAATGCAACTTCTAAATAATTTAATATATTAATAAAAAACATTTACAAATATAACTAGTTAAATTAAAATAGTAAATACCGTTAAAATTGAAAACAAAGGATATAAAAATGTCAAATCCAACAAACATTCCCAGTTTATTGCAACTTGCAGGATCATGCGTAATAAATAACAATCTGACCTCAAACCCGGATCTGGATGAAGTTACAAAATACTGCTGCAGAAGTGAACTTCTGGCGATTTGGGATGATTTGCGCTTTCATCCAAATCAACGGTTTTGTCTAGGATCCATCATGTGCAATCTTGAACAATCCATCGTTAAAGATTACCTCCTGGCACACCACTTATCCGTGATAACATTTGATGAAAAAAGGGCTATCCTTTGCGAAAAGGTGGATCTACTATTTCGAAAACTCGCCCAAAAATTTGATGCAGAGAGCCTCTTTGGCAGCGTCATTCCCGTCGATTTCCCATCCTACGGTCGTCTCCAGCAGAAATTCGAAGATGAAGCGCTTGAAATCATGTGGAGTGATCCGAGAAATGGCAATTCTTCCCAACTCGGACCTGACGCTCGAAATCTTGAGACGGCAAATGAAATCAGAGCCTGGATAACAAACCCTGATAATGCACTGCTCCTCGCGAGAATTACCCAACTTGATTTCTCTCACTTGAATTTGAAAGCGATTCCCCCTGAAGTCCTAAACCTTCCTCAGCTAAGAGTGCTTAAACTTAATAACAACCAGATTACATTTATCCCGGAAGAGATTGAGAACTCTCAGTTAAAAGTGCTTCACCTTGAAAACAACCAGATTACATCTATCCCGGAAACGATTGTGAACTCTCAGCTAGAAGGGCTTTTCCTTGATAACAATCAGATTACATTTATTCCAGTACCGCTTGCGAAGTCTCTGCTAAGACAGCTTTCTCTTAATGATAACCAGATTACATTTATCCCGAAAGAGTTTGCAAACTCTCAGCTACAACGCCTTTTCCTTATTAACAACCAAATTACATTCATCCCGAAAGAGTTTGCAAACTCTCAGCTACTAGACCTTTTCCTTCATAACAACCAAATTACATTCATCCCGAAAGAGTTTGCAAACTCTCAGATCGGATGGTGTTACCTTAAAAATAACAAACTATTATTCCTTTTAGATGAAGAAAATTTAACATTCTTAATGGCACCAACTGTTCGCAGAAAATTAAATGAATTTATTAACTACGAGTGCATTTCAAATTTCTCAAAATTAGTAAAGTTAAATACACTAGAAGCGGAAAACACCGAAGCAATTAAAGACAGCTTTTCGCTTCTTAAGCGCGAGGACCAGTGCCTCATTTTCGAAATGATCTACCTCGAATCTGGCATCACCTCTGAGGATGCAAACTGGGGTGAGCATCATGTTTTTGATGATATGCATCTCTTTCGCAAAGCGCTCAAAAGAGCGATCAGCGCCAAATTCGACCGCCTGTCCCAAGAGGACAAAAACAGGGTTTACGAAGAAGTCTATCTGCTTGCCGGGAAGCCTGAGACCAATGGCTCGAAGTGTTGGGGAGGGAATCACGCCTTTAAACATGTCCTTAGGTTAATCGACGCCATGGAAAAAGCGGGTTTTTAAAAATTTAATAAAAAAAAAAGAAGGAGTTAAAAAATGTCAAATCCAACAAACATTCCCAGTTTATTGCAGCTCGCAGGCTCATGCGTAATAAATAACAATCTGACCTCTAACCCGGATCTGGACGAAGTTACAAAATACAGGTGCAGAAGTGGACTTCTAGCGATTTGGGATGATTTGCGCTTTCATCCAAATCAACGGTTTTGCCTAGGCTCTATTATGTGGAATCTTCAGGAATCCGTCGTTAAAGATTACCTCCTGGCACACCATTTATCCGTAATAACATTTGATGAAAAAAGGGCTATCCTTTGCGAAAAGGTGGATCTATTATTTCGAAAACTCGCCCAAAAATTTGATGCAGAAAGCCTCTTTGGCAGCGTCATTCCCGTCGATTTCCTATCCTACGATTGCCTTCAGCAGAAATTCGAAGATGAAGCGCTTGAAATCATGTGGAGTAAGCCGTATTATGGCATTTCTTTCAAACTCGGACCTGACGCTCCAAATCTTGAGACGGCAAATGAGATCAGAGCCTGGATAACAAACCCTGAAAATGCACCGCTCCTCGCGGAAATTACCCAACTTGATTTTTCTGGCTCGGATTTGAAAGCGATTCCCCCTGAAATCCTAAACCTTCCTCAGCTAGGATGTCTTTTCCTTAATAACAACCAGATTACATTTATCCCGGAAGAGATTGAGAACTCTCAGTTAGAAGTGCTTCACCTTGAAAACAACCAGATTACATCTATCCCGGAAACGATTGTGAACTCTCAGCTAGGGGGGCTTTTCCTTGATAACAATCAGATTACATTTATTCCAGTACCGCTTGCGAAGTCTCCGCTAAGAAAGCTTTCCCTTAATAAAAACCAGATTACATTTATCCCGGAAGCGTTTGCGAACTCTCCGCTAAAAGTGCTTTGCCTTGATGACAATCAGATTACATTTATTCCGGTACCGCTTGCGAACTCTCAGCTAGAAGGGCTTGACCTTTGTAAAAACCGAATTACATTTATCCCGAAAGAGTTTGCGAATTCTCCGCTAAGATCGCTTTCCCTTTGTAACAATCAGATTGCATTCATCCCGAAAGAGTTTGCGAACTCTCGGCTACGAAACCTTTACCTTCATAACAACCAAATTACATTTGTCTCGGAAGCGATTGCGAACTCTCAGTTTGAATGGTGTTACCTTAATGGCAACAAACTATTATTCATTTTAGATAAAGAAAATAACAGATGCCTAGATAAATCAATTGTATGCAGCAAATTAAATGAATTTATTAATTATGATTGCATTTCAAATTTCTCAATGCTAGTCAAATTAAATACTCTAGAAGCTGAAAACACCGAAGCAATTAAAAACAGCTTTTCGCTTCTTAAGCGCGAGGACCAGTGCCTCATTTTCGAAATGATCTACCTTGAATCTGGCATCACCTCTGAGGATGCCGAGTGGGGTGAGCATCACGTCTTTGATGATATGCATCTCTTTCGCAAAGCGCTCAGAAGAGCGATCAGTGACAAATTCGACCGCCTGTCCCAAGAGGACAAAAACAGGGTTTACGAAGAAATCTATCTGCTTGCCGGGAAGCCTGAGACCGATGACTCGAAATGTTGGGGAGGGAATCACGCCTTTAAACATGTCCTTAGGTTTATTGACGCCATGGAAAAAGCGGGTTTTTAAAAATTTAATAAAAAAAAAGAAGGAGTTAAAAAATGTCAAATCCAGCAAACATCCCCAGTTTATTGCAACTCGCAGGCTCATGCGTAATAAATAACAATCTGACCTCAAACCCGGATCTGGATGAAGTTACAAAATACTGCTGCAGAAGTGAACTTCTAGCGATTTGGGATGATTTGCGCTTTCATCCAAATCAACGGTTTTGCCTAGGCTCTATTATGTGGAATCTTCAGGAATCCGTCGTTAAAGATTACCTCCTGGCACACCATTTGTCCGTGATAACATTTGACGAAAAAAGGGCTATCCTTTGCGAAAAGGTGGATCTACTATTTCGAAAACTCGCCCAGAAATTTAATTCAGAGAGCCTCTTTGGCAGCGTCATTCCCGTCGATTTCTTATCCTATGATTTCCTCCAGCAGAAATTCGAAGATGAAGCGCTTGAAATCATGTGGAGTGATCCGACAAAGGGCATTTCTTCCAAACTCGGACCTGTCGCTCCAGATCTTACAACGGCAAATGAGATCAGAGCCTGGATAACAAACCCTGAAAATGCACCACTCTTAGCTGCAATTGATTCCCTTGATTTCTCTGCCTGTAATTTGAAAGCGATTCCCCCTGAAATCATAAACCTTACTCAGCTAAGAGGCCTTTACCTTGATGGCAACAAGATTACATTTATCCCGGTAGCGCTTGCGAACTCTAAGCTAAAAAAGCTTTCCCTTAATTACAACCAAATTTCATTTATCCCGGAAGATCTTGCGAACTCTAAGCTAAAACAGCTTTCCCTTAATTTCAACCAGATTGGATTTATCCCGGTAGCGCTTGCGAAGTCTCAGCTAGAAGAGCTTTACCTTGTTAACAACCAAATTTCATTTATCCCGGAAGATCTTGCGAACTCTAAGCTAAAACGGCTTTCCCTTAATTGGAACCAGATTGCATTTATCCCGGAAGATCTTGCGAACTCTCAGCTAGAATTTCTTGACCTTAATTGGAACCAGATTGCATTTATCCCGGAAGGGCTTGCGAACTCCCGTTTAAAGCTTCAGTTTGATTTCAACCTGATTACATGTATACCGGAAGCGTTTGCGAACGTGCGGCTGAATGAGTTTTCCCGTAATGAAGACACACTATCATTCATTTTAGATGAAGAAAATAACAAAAACTTAAGTGAAGAAATTGGTTTAATAAAAATATGTGAATTTACAAATTACGAATGCAATTCAAACTTCTCAACATTAGTAAAATTAAATGCACTAAAAGCTGAAAACATCGAGGCAATTAAAACCAGCTTTTCGCTCCTTAAGCGCGAGGACCAGTGCCTCATTTTCGAAATGATCTACCTCGAATCTGGGATCGCCTCTGAGGATGCAAACTGGGGTGAGCATCACGCCTTTGATGATATGCACCTATTTCGCAAAGCGCTCAGAAGAGCGATCAGTGACAAATTTGACCGCCTGTCCCAAGAGGATAAAAACAGGGTTTACGGAGAAATCTATCTGCTTGCCGGGAAGCCTGGGACCGATGATACCCAGTGGGGAGAGAATCATGCCTTTGAACATGTCCTTAGGTTAATCGACGCCATGGAAAAGGCAGGTTTTTAAAAATTTAAGAAAGAATTAAAAGATGTCAAATCCATCAAACATTCCCAGTTTATCTCAACTCGCAGGCCCGTACCTAATGAACCTTTCCGCGAAGTCCAGGCTGTAGATTTTTTTGCTTCCTTTAGCGGGGTTATACTCAGAAAAGTAGGCAATGAGGGGAAAGGAATTCTGTCACATAAACTTAACTCATTGACCGCCAATTATTTAAGTTAATTCACAAAGACGACAGCCTTAATTTTAATATGCAATGTTTTATAGAATATTTTATTATTTAATAGAATTCCATATATTGGTATAATAAATATATTAAATAACATAGATAAAAAACTAAATAACTAGCTCTTTATGACAAAACCATTATCAGAATCATTGACTGAAGCCCAACACTTTACGGAGCAGACAATCAATGAACTTCGCAATCCTGATATCGGTCAAAAAATCCTCGCGTTAGAGGATTTGGCCCAAAAAATTGTTCCCCTGTTTGAGAAGCATCGATCCGTTCCTCTTTTTCCCAAGGAAAATAAAGCCGTAGAGGGACTCGCAAATCAATACGCCGACCACTACCCCGTGTTAAAACCTTTTCTCGCTCAACTCTTCCCGTGGGTGGAGTTCACCAAAACCACACAAATTTATGCCAAATACAACGCAGGACTTGGCCACTATCTTTCGATCCGCGGCGATGCCCCCGAACTAAGTTGGGACAAAGGAGTCCCCATGGAATGCATCGATACAGATCTCTGGCTCTGGACAACGAGTGCAAAGAATTTCAATTACAAGATTATCTTCGATGACAATGGAGAAAAAGGCTGGGAAGAGGGACCGGACCGCTCTCCAAAAGAATACAAATCTGAAATCATCGTCCCTGTCTTTACCCGCTCCGTTAATACCCAGGAGTGTAATGAAGCAACAGCGCTTAACACAGTTTATTCCCTATGGGCAATGGCAGATCTCTTAGATGCCAGGATGCCTGTAAATCAGCAAATTGATCTTCTTAAACAAATCGCTGTCTCCCTTTTTCCAGATGAGTCCGCTTATTTTGAACCCAAGGCAAAAGTTGAAGTGAAAGAATATGCGCAAAAATGCGTTTTAAGCCATCCCTCATTACTCCCATTTTTCATTCGGCGTTTTCCCAACCTATTCAGTTCGCTTGAGCCTTTGATTGACCAGTGTTTTCAAACAGCGGCTCGAGCCCATGAATGTCAGAGGGAATTTCGTTTACTCGCCCTATGTGAAAGCCTGCCTGTCACAAAAGAGGCGATTGAAATGTTTGTCGATAAAGTAAATTCCAAATTTTCCTACCCTAACATGGAAAAAATAAGAAAAACATGTTTCTTGGCTTTGGCGAAGGTCATGCATGCAGAGGATCTATTCATCAACTATCTTATAAATTCTCAGAACATTGATCCCATTCTACTCATCAGTACTGCCAGAATCAAATGCGAGCAAATATCTATGGACCCCACAGAGGTTTTTTCTTGGATTTCTCTGTTTACCAAATCTCAAGGCTGGGAATGCCTACCTGCTTCTTTTGAGTCCCAGATTTTAGGAATCAACAATCCCGATCATCAAAAAAAAGTCCTCAGCCTATTGGCCTATCTTTTGCAAAAGTGCGCATATCAAAAAACCTCCCTTAATCAATTCACTTTCTTTATAGAGAATCAGTGGATCTGGACAATCCCTCACATCCCCGATCCGCACATCTACGACATCCCAATAAAACTGATAACGGATGTATTAAAAAATGAATCGAGTAGGAAATATGCAGTGGGGATGTTAGAATCATTAAAGAAGGACAGCCCTTCATCTGAGCAAGGGATCGTTCCCGATTGGGCTCCCTTGCCTTTACTTCTCCTCTCTTCAATGTACGGACGACAGGTAGCTTCCAAAGAGGTTTGCGATGCCCTCTTTAATCAGGTACGCATCCATTTTACACAAGCTGCGGGGGATCATCATGGGTATGAGGATACCAAAATCTATATCAGCGTTCTAACCCGCATATTAAAAGAGAAGGAGCTCAATCTATTGAGCAAGGAATACCTTCTTGACAGAATCTCAAAAGAGCCTGCCCTGATCCCCTGTCTGCGTATGGTTCGGGCCATCATAGAGACGGATGGAATTCCCTGCCTTCAAAAATGCATCCTTGAAAAAGGCACTTTTAACGACATTCTTGAAACATGTTTTCAAATGGACGCAAAAGCTCTACGGCGTCTAAAGGAGGGTGACCTGCATTTCCCCCCTTCTCCCATTAAATCAGAGACCCGTTTGGTGAAAATCGATCCTGAAAAAGCAAAAATGACAGCTGAAATTTTAAATTCCGACGGTTTTAAGAAGGAGGAATCGAGAGACTCGAAATTTGGCTGCCGTGATGAACAAACGGTGGCTGAGGTTCAGGGCTCTTCTATCTTTTGCGAAAAGACCAATCAACTCACGATAAAAACTCCTTCAATCTTATCCCCTTCTTATTTAAGGGATCAGCAAAATATTAATCCCATCATTAGCCTTACGCTAAGAGACAAAAGAGTCGGACACGCTTTTAATCTAAAGGGCATGGTCAAATTGCCAGACGGTACTTCACAGAGCTTGGAAGGCTTTAACGAAACGTTTGTCATTCCAATGCTCAGGGATATGTTTGCCGAGTTTGCTGCTGCCAGGGAAGATCTCATCAGCCAGGAACTCCATGCTTTTGTGGGCGAATCACTCTCAAAAGCCGTATGGCACGACATCGTCACAGACGAAAAGATTGCTGAGGTTCATAAACTGATCCATGATCCCTCCTATCCATATCCTGTGGTTGTCAGTTCGGGTTGGGTATGGCATTCGACACAAGCGATCTTCTATGGCAAATATTTACTCTATTGTAATCGCGGCGCCGATTGCGATGAAAACTCAGGGATTTCCATTTTTAAAATTGCAAATAAAGAAAACATCACTCAGGAATTTCTTAAACGTATCGCATCGAGATTTTCAGTTGACAATTCTGAATATACAAGTTTGGAAAAAATAAAAATTGAATTAAGTGCCACTTATCTTTCTCATGTACCCATGAAGGAACAAAAAGTGGGAAATTGTGTCTACGTCAATGCAAAAGCGGCAATTTTTGCCATTTTGTGGGCAGGGGTTTCGAGAGAAGATGATGTGAAGCTAAATAGGTCCGTAGCGGATGCTTTCAATTTGATCAGTAGGATAAGGACAAAGAACATCTACAAGGAATTCAGCAAATTCGACAAAGAGGCCGTGTTGGAGAATTTCCTGATCGATCTTGAAGAAGCAAGCTCCGGGAAACTGTCCATGGAAGAGAACAGAAATTATTTCGAGGGTCTAAACACGGTCGCTGATGTCATTAAAAAATGGGCTCTAGTGCAACGGGGGAAAAACGAAAAAATCAGCAGCGGTCTGCTCTCAAGGGCCCTCAGGCTCATTTGTCTTAGAGATTGGACTTTAGGCTAGGCATTGCCCTCAGGACGGGCCTGCGCCCCCACTGGGTGGATTTCCTTCCCTAGGCCATAGCCTGGCGGTAGTTCGAAACACCCCGCTTTGATGCGCTCGTCAGAAAACCCAAATAGCCCGGGCATAATGGATCCAATCCACTATTAACTTAAGTCATTGATCTTCAATTATTTAACTCAATTTATTAGATCCATCCTGTTATTATAATTTTTATCATTTACTGTAATACAATTATTTGATAAAATGAATATTATAATTTAAATAAAACAAGCTAATAATTGAGGTTTTATGACAAATCCCTTATCAACAGCCTTTCAGGAAGCTCAAAAATTCACCGAGCAAACAAAAAACGAGCTGCACCTCATGGATGACGACGAAAGGACCCTCTCTTTGGTGAATCTTGCTAAAAACATTGTCCCCCTCTTTGCAAAAAGCAAGCCCAACACAGACAGTCCAACAGGCCCTCTTAACGAGAGCAGATCAGCTGTGCCCACCCCAATCGATGGAGAGTACTCAAAAAACTATGCGCAGAAGTGCGTATTAGAGTGTCCTGAACTGTTCCCTTTTTTCATTCAACTGTTTCCTGATTTAAGCCTCACGCTTGAAGAGATGATTGAAAAGCGTCTAGAAGAGATTCGAGGACTCACTGGCCCCCTATATGTCCCTTTGAACTTATTATGCCAAAGCCTTCCTATTACAAAGAATGCACTTGAGGTATTTCTAAATAAAATCGAAACGACAACAGCTATTAGTCCAAGTAAAAAGGACATTGTTTATATGTATCTCGAAGAGACATTCGATAAACACAATCTGCTAACAGATTACATCGCCAATCACCCGAAGGTTAGTGCACATCTGGCAATCGAGACCGCCGAACACAAAATAGAACGCCTTCCATTAGATGCTTCAAAAATTTGCATTTGCCTCTCTGCATTTACTAAAGCTCAGGGATGGGGATATTTGCCCCCTTCACTTGAATCACAGATATTAAAAATAGAAGATCTCAAGCTTCAAAAAAAAGTCCTCCATCGGACAATCGAACTTCTGAATAAGTTTGCAGAAGAGAAAATCTCCTTTGAACAATTCACTTTTCTTATAAGAAACCAATATGTCAAGGCTGCCCTTGACTGCGAGTTTAGAGATGAAGTTGAGATCTGTATCACCAAAATGATGGATGTCGCAAAAAATGAAGCAAGCAGGAATTACTCTGAAGGAGCCTTTCAAACATTCAGGGACAACTGTCCTCAAAATGAGTTAGACCTTCTTCCTGATTATACCGCATCAACTCTGCATCTTTTCTCTATGGCCCATTTGCGAGGAGTTTCCAAAATGATTTGCGATGGACTCATCAAACAGGCGTGTACCTATTTTAAAGAAGGGGCGAAATCGGCTGCTTTCCAGAAATCCAAAGATTTAGAGATGTACCTATCTATTTTAGATCGCATTGTGAACTCTGGTTCGCTGGATCTCAGATCCAAGGAATACCTTCTAGACAAAATCTCAAAAGAGCCTGCCCTAATCCCCTGTATCCGGATGATCCAGTCCATTTTAGAAGTCAGCGGAGAGGCATCCTTAAGAAAAGAGATTCTTGAAATAGCCACTTTTAAAGAAATCCTCTTGGCTAGTTGCCGAGTGGATGCGGAATTCATCTTTAAGGCCCTAAGTTCTGGTGCGCCTTCAGATCTGATAGAATCACAATCCCGTTTTGTAGAGATTGATTCTGAAGTGGCAACGATGACATCTGAGATTTTAAGCACGGATGGCTTCAAGCAAGAACAGGATAGGGATTTAAATTATAATGGGAGAAACGGTCAAACAGTAGCTGAAGTTCAAGGCTCGACCAGCTTTTGCAAAAAGACCGTTGAACATGCCATAAAATCGCCGTCTGTATTATCCCCTTCTCTACTTAGGGATCAGCAGAATGTCAATCAAGCGCTCAGCCTCGCACTTAGATACAAAAGGATCGGACACGCTTTTAACGTGGATGCTATGGCCAAATTGCCAAACGGCAACCAGATATGCCTGACAGGTTTTAATGAAACATTTGTCATTCCCATGCTGAGGTCTATGTTTGATGCATTTATGGACAGCAGGATTGATCCTGACACTCAGGGCTTGAAAGATTTTGTGGGCGAATCGCTCTCAAAAGCTGTGTGGCACGACAATGTCACAGAAGATAGGATTAATGAGATCCACGAGCTGATTCACAATCCCGACTATCATCACCCCGTAGTTGTCAGTTCGGGTTGGGTATGGCATTCAACGCAAGCGATCTTCCATGGGGACTATTTGTATTATTGTAATCGCGGCGCTGATTGCGATGAAAACCCGGGGATTTGTATTTTAAAAATTAAAAACAAAGAAAAAATCACTCCTGAATTTCTAAAACGGATCGCATCGAGATTGGCAGTGAAACACTCAGAGTATACAAGTTTAGAAAAAATAAAAGAGGAATTAGGCGCTGACCACATCGATTATATCCCCATGAAAGAACAAATAGTAGGAAATTGCGTCTATGTCAATGCAAAGGCGGCAATTTTTACTCTGATACTGATTGGGATGTCTAGAGTTTCTTCGGAGAATAATGGAAACTCCACCTCCCCTTTTAATAAAGAAGACATGGAAATGGCAAAGGATATCTATAAAGACTTCAGTCAATTTGACAAAGAGTCCGTTTTAGAGGATTTCCTGATCGATCTGGAAGAAGCTGGGACAGGTAAACTTTCCCTGGAAGAGAACAAGAACTACTTGGAAGGCCTGAGCAAAGTTGCCGATGTCCTTAAAAACTGGGTTGTCACCCATTGTGGGAAAAACCGAAAAATTGGGATCAATCTGCTATCAAAAACCCTCATGCTCGTTTGTCTCAAAGATTGGAGTGTGGGATAGGGAGCGTCTCTAAAAGGGGTTTTAAGCTAAACCAAAACCCCTGAAAGAGTCCCTTCCCCCCCGTCTTGCCCTGAGCGATCCTGCTCAAGCTTTCAAAAAAAACCATTTTTCATTGAGTTTTGCCCCCCCATGCATTATGGTTTCTCTTTGTTAAAATAACCTTTTTTTGGAGTACCTGTTATGAAAGTGACTGCGACGATTGTGTTTGTCTACGGACTGTTGATCGTTTTGGGGGGGATGATGGGATATGTGAAAGGGGGCTCCCAAATGTCACTCATTTCCGGGGGGAGCTTTGGCATAGCCCTGCTGATTTCGGGCTATTTGATCTCTAAGGGCAAGATCGCGGCACAGTATTTCGCTCTCGTCCTGACGATTCTGCTCGATGGACTTTTTACCTTCCGCTTTGCAAAGACCCTGCACTTTTTTCCTACGGGTTTCTTAAGCCTTACAAGTTTGGCAGTTCTTATTGTCATTGCGCTTAAAATCCGTAGAACTCAAAGCGTAAAGTAGTCTCTGCAGCGATGATACACGCCATTTTCTGATTCAATGATCCCCTGGATAGTAGGGTTCGACGTGGACGATCACGTCGCGCACTGCCGGCCATTCTTTTTGAATTTCAGCACGGACCCTCTGAGTCATCTCATGCGCAAGCTCAACTGAGAGCCCAGGGGCTACCTCTATGTCGATGCTCACATGGGCATCCGGGCCATAGAGCTGTATCCGTATTTTTTCTGTGGCCAAAACCCCTTCCACTTGCATCGCTGCCGTTTTAACTTTATCAAAAAAATGGGGCGGCGGGACGCGGTCGAGCAGCTGATGCAGGTTATTTTTTGCTGCAAAAATGCCTATTCCCACCATGAGCAAGGCTATCACGACAGCTCCCAAATGGTCGCAAAGAAAACTATAATCGGGGAAATAGGCTGCAAAAAGGAGCGCTATCATCGCAAAGAGGCTATTGATGCCATCCACCCGGTAATGGACAGCGTCGGCGAGCAGTGCCGGGCTATGCTGCCGCTTTGCTGTGCGTTTGAGATGCTGGTAGGAAATTTCTAAAAGGATAACCGCGCAAAGAGGGATCAACCACGCGTAGGGTTCGATCACCCTTCCCGATGTTTGTAAAGATAGCGCCATCAGTTGCTGGACGAGCATGCCTCCCCCAACAACAGAAAGAAGCAGCCCCAGTTGCAAGCCAGCAACCGGCTCAAACCTTCCATGCCCAAAAGGATGATTGCAGTCCGGCGGTTTATCCGCAAAGCGGATGCAAAAAATCAGCAAAAGGCTGGAGGCGACATCAAAAAGGCTCGAGAGGGCATCGAGCAGAAGCGCTGAGCTATTTAGGAATACAAAACCAAAGATCTCAGCAATGATGATCACACCGCGCAGCATCACCCCGCGCCTTGCCGTAATCACCATTTGCCTGCGCCTTTGGAACCTGCTTTCACGCACGCTGTCGGGAAGCGGGATCGAAGGAGGAAATTTTGACATTTATACCAAATTGTTTCAAAAATTGGGTTCTAGGCTGCAACACAAGCCCCGGGGTTGAGATTCCCGCAAGTGGGTCCTATGTTCTCAAATATGGACCCACTTGCGGGAACGGGGCCGCGGGAGCTTGTGTTGCAGCCTAGGATCCAATTTTTGAAGCAATTTCGGTATAGTTTTACGGGTTACCTTTGGGCTCTAGATTATAACGCTGAGATACTTTGGACCAATTGATATTATCAAAAAATGCGGAGATATATTTCCCGCGATCCAAACCGTATTGCGTAATATAGGCATGTTCAAAAACATCCATGACAAGTAGAGGCGCGCCTCCGGCCAAATGACCGACATCGTGCTCATTGATCCAGGTGTTAACGAGGCGTCCCGTTTGCGGGTCAGAGTAAAGGATGACCCAGCCGATACCTCGAATAAGGCCTGTCGCTATGAAATTCTTCTTCCACATTTCATAGGAACCAAAATCCTTGACGATCTTTTGAAAAAGAGGATCCGACTTATCGAGAGGATCTGTTCCACCCAGGTTATCAAAATAAAGTTCGTGCAGCCGCATCCCATCCCACTCCCAGCCGAACCTCCGCTTTAGGGCCCCATAATCATAAGAGAGGTCCTTGTCCTGCATTTCAAGCTCTTTTAAACGCGCAAGCAGAAGGTTTGTATTTTTTACGTATCCTTGGTAAAGCTGAAAGTGCATCTTCAGAAGAGCATCGGTAAAGCCCGGCATGCCGTAAAGGTAAGCATAATCTTTAGCGATATATTCAGAAGGTGCCGTCTTTATTTGTCTCATCGTTGGATCCGTCGCTGGCGCTGCGAAAGAAGTTCCGGTCATCATCGGAATAAGCATAGAGAAAAGCCATAGTTTTTTCATGGTATATCCTGGAATAAAAATGTGTGCGTGTACCTAAATTGTCTCAATAAAATTTACTGTCATCAGTATACCAAAACATATCTTTTTTTAGCATCTGACAAATTTCAAGAAATCGAAACAAAGATTGCAAATTGACTTCATAATAATATAGGTGTAAAATAACACAACGAATACCAAACAACATATAAATAATATGACAGTAACAAATTCATATACAAATCAAACTTCTAATTCGACTTTATACACCGAAAACTCAAATATTACATCAGATTATTCCTCAAATTTGTATTTGGGGTCCGGGAGCACAAATGTCCCTGGATTGTCAAACATATTTTTCGCTCCTTATGACCTGTATCACGAAATGAACGCTCTATCAGCTGCCTACAAAATTGACGACAGAGAAGCGGTCGTTGACAAAAGTTTAAAGACCATGCAGACCCCATTTAGCTTTAGTAATGCCCTTATGCAATTTTCTGTTTACGTAATCAATGCAGGGGTTTTTTTAAAAACCTTTGACAATGCAGGTTTTGCCCCTATCCTCGCTCTCACTAGTCCTCTATCTAAATTAATTACTGCAACAGGATTTGTTATCTGCATGCTCGAAGGACTATTTGAATCCCTCGGATTAGCCCGTTCTGCGGAACTTTATAAAGATATTTATCTATCTGACAAAGAAGAACTTAAAAATAAATTTGTGAATACCCAGGCAGAGTTCCTCGCTGAGATGCACCGGACCTATCTCCAGATTTCAAGCGATGAGATGCAAGAAATTGATGACTATGTCAAAAACAAGCTCTCTGATCTTCCCGAAGAAAAACAAAATGAACGAAAAAACCTGATTATACAAAGCAATCTGGAAGTAAAAAAAAGTGCGCTTATCCGCAGGGTCCAGCCCTGGCTAGCTAATCGGATCGAAGAGACTCTGCCGCAAATTCTGGAAAACGTTTATAGCCCTTACAGAACTGATGCAGAAGAAGCTAAAGAAAAAGTGGAATCCCTCTTTAACAATATTAAAATCCAAACCGAAAAAAACCTGCTCATTTACTCTGTTGGACTCTTAGCCGTGCTGTTTACCATTGCCGGACTCCTCGCCCAATGCATCGTCGTCCATTTTGTGATTCCTGTCATTCTCCTGGGAATTGGAGGAATCCTTGCTATATCTCGGGGATTAATGTATTTGGGGTTAAAAGACACTGAAGGGTGGGATTTTTCTGTCGAAAACTGTATTCCGGACACGATCAAAACCATCTACAATAATGCGATAGCAGAAAGGGCCAAAATTACAAATGAACCGTATTGCACCTTATCTTACTCCTACACACTTCCGGGGTCGGCCTATGATATTGCTCTCAGGGACTTCGCAGCGGAATCTTTTCCAGTTCTCAAGTTTCCAAGCCTTAAGGATTATGGAATTGTCCTATAGAGCGGATACTTCAGTACACTTTTTTGAGATGCTACAACATCTTTGAGCTCTTTGAATGTTTTCTGACCCAGCGAAGGATCATCATTATAAACCTGCCACGAATGATCTACATGCACCAATGTATAATCGGAAATCTTTTTGCTTTTCTGAGAGTAGGTCAACGTAAAACACTTTACTGTTTTACGGAGCTCCTTCTCTAATTGCTCCTCGAGTACTAGAGCGTAAGGGTCTTTACGGAAAAAGTACGTCCCCACCGGCCTGCCCAGCAAAAGAGATTCTGCTTGCATTCGATCGGCATGATGCCAAAGATCGATGATGATATTGCGGTCAGTATGGGACACTTCTGCTATGATTGCCATATTGGAGAGAACGGAAATTTTCGTACCAAGATCGCTTGGCCCCTTCAACAGCGTTCCTATTTCGCCAAAAACCTTCAATGTTTCCTGGAACACGCGAAATGCCACAGGCGCCATATCATCGCTACGAAGAATGGATTTCTTTTCCCCGGCTATGCGAACAACAAACTGAATCTCCCCGGTTTCCGGCTCAAATTGGTAACCGAAAGAAACCGGCTTCCACTCTTTTTTGCCCAAGTACCGGGAGGTCTCTTTTTCCTCAGTGTAAAGCATTTGGCCGGTATCGGTGTTCAGCCAAGCCTTAAAGACTTCTTCCGCAGGTGTCGATTTGGGTTCCCGTTTCTCCTTTACCTTGCGCAGAATTTGCAAGAACAATTCCACATTTTGGCGAACCGGCTCGTCCAGAATTTTTATGCGCATTACTCCCCCGTCTTCTAATTTTTATTATACATAATGCAGTAAGATATATTAAAGAAGGGAATTTTGCGGGTTTCAGGACTCTTTCATCATACTAAGCGCCTTTTCATGGCAGGCGGCTAGTGTTTGGATAATGCCTGAACGGACCCCCGTCTCTTCCATAACATTTAAGCCGGCAATTGTTGTTCCTCCGGGAGAGGAGACCTGCAACTTTAACTCTGCGGGGTGCTTACCCGATTCTCTGAGCATAGCGATCGCCCCCTCCATCGTCTTCAAAACAATCTCGCGGGCCTCTTGGGGTGTGAACCCTAAGTTTACACCTCCATCGATCATCGCCTCTATAAGAAGGAAATCAAAACCGATCCCAGACCCGCTCAAAGCCGTGATGGCTTCTACCTTACTCTCGCTCATCCACAAAGTCAGGCCCAGCCCTTCCATGAGGGAATCGACACTTTTTCTGGCCTCCGGACCGAGCCCCCCTTCATCGACAAGGCCAATGACCCCAGATCCACAAGTCAATCCTAAATTCGGCATCGCACGAACGACAGTAGCGATGGGGAAATGGCGTTTTAAGGTTGCTACAGGAGTTCCCGCCAAAATACTGATGAGAATTTTTTCTTTTGTAAATGCAGAGGCCATTGAAAGCGCAGCAGCTTTTAGGTCTTTGGGCTTAACGGCTAGAAGAACAACATCAGCGCCAAGAATTGCAACTTCCGGCTTTTCCTCATAACTTGCTCCAATTGCTCGGCAAAGACCTTCTGTCCCCTGTTTATCCCGATCACAAAGAATAACGGTGTGCTTTTTTGCAAAATGTTTGGCAAAAGCACTTCCCATCACCCCACATCCTATCACTGCGATTTTCACAATTGCCTCTCATAATTTTTTGTTGGCACAACTCTATTCGGTATATGCAATAATTACACTAAGTCGTATAAAGCATGTATATGCGCCTAATTAAAAAAATTCAAAACCCTTTTCTTCTCAGGCACGCCAAGTCCGTCCTCTTTATCGCCGCTGTTCTATGCACTCTTAGCTATTTTTTCATCGATATTCCTCTGGCTAAGTATTTTGAGCACATTTCTCCCCTTTTTAAAAAGGGAAGCACAATTGTAACGGATATGATCGACCCCGCATACCACTACCTTCTATGGCCAACCCTCTTTTGTATCTTTCGGTTCATCTGGAAAAAAGATCTTTTGGCCCAGCGGTGCTTCCTCTTTGTGATCAGCATCCCGTTCTCTAATGTTGTTGTGGAAACCATTAAGGCCTTGCTTGGCCGTCCCCGGCCAGAACTCTTCTTCTCTCTGGATTTATATGGATTCACCTTTTTTTCACTCGCCAATGTCTATCAATCTTTTCCATCTGGACACGCGTGTACAGCCGGAGCGATCTGCGGGGCATTTGGCTGCTTTTACCCTAGAGCTGCGCTTCCACTTATCGCCTTAGCCTTCCTCCTCGCATTCAGCAGGGTCGCTCTGAACTACCATTTTCTTAGCGATATCATAGCCGGAACAATCATCGGAATTCTCATTTCTGAGTGGGTATATTCGCAAATTGACTCAAAATTCCAATAACCCAAGGTATGTGAATGGAACACCCTTTTCAACAAGAAGTACAAAAAGTAAGACAAAATGACCAATCGATCCAACCTCTTATCTTTAACCGTTGGTCGCCGCGCTCCATGACCGGAGAAGAGATGACCGAAAAGGAGTTAATGGCGCTTTTCGAAGCAGCCAGGTGGGCTCCCTCGTCCTATAACAACCAGCCTTGGCGATTCCTGTACGCCCGAAAAAATACCCCTTCCTGGCCTTTATTTTTCGATCTGATGATCGATTTCAATAAAGGATGGGTAAAGAACGCTTCGGCTATCGTCCTTGTCATTTCGGGGAAAAATTTCGAGCATAATAATAAACCGGCAAGAACCCATAGCTTCGATACCGGCGCCGCTTGGATGGCGCTCGCCCTTGAGGGTGCGGGAAAAGGCCTTGTCGTTCATGGTATGGAAGGGTTTGATTATGAAAGAGCTAAAAAAGATCTCGAGATCCCCGATGATTACCAAGTTGAGGCATTGATCGCGATTGGAAAACGGGCCCCGGCAGAGAACCTTCCCGAAGAATTGCGGAAAAGAGAGGTCCCTAGCTCAAGAAAAACAGCTCAAGAAATCGCCATCGAAGGGAAATTCCCCAAAAAACCGAATGTCAAAGTAGCTTAAAGACTTAAAAGCCGACTGCACAAAAAAAAAATCGAGCAAGCCCTGCGCTTGCTCGATAACTATTACGATGGTATTAGGCACCACTAGCGTCGTAGCCTATTTTTTCTTCAGGGACTACTATTTGTGTGCTTTAGCTCTTTTAGTTCTGCGAGCTGTTTTACGAGCTTTTGTTCTGCGAGCTGTTTTTCTAACAGACTTGCGAGCAGTTTTACGAGCTGTTTTACGACCAGTCTTACGTGCTGTCTTACGAGCAGTCTTACGTGCTTTTCTTTTCTTAGCCATAATATCCTCCTTAGATTTGGATACGTAGGATCTTTAGATTTGACTTCTTCTTAAATTGAGAGTCTTCTATCCATTCATACCCTACAATTCTTAATATATAATAAAGTATATTTAATTTGGAAAATAAATTATATAATGTTATATTTAATCATTTAAACTTTTCCCACAAAAACAGCCCTAGAATATATTGTGAGGGCATTTTTTCAATGAGAAAAATTTTTTTAATTTTTTATTTTTTCGAAATAAATTGAATTGAAAATCAACAAAAACACATAAAAAAGACAGTTAAATTTTAAAATAATTCGCTAAAACTAAAGCATCAAACCTTCGTGCAATTTAAATAAATAACCGGACGCTTGAATATCATTGTAAGAAATATAGAGGTTCCGGCTCAAAGGCGCCCATTAGACTCATTCGAATATACATAACTCTTATCTATACCGATGCGGCTCCGAACATCGATATGCTAAGGAGCTAATAAACCGAAAGTGAATGATACCAAATATCAAAATTAATCGGCATTTGGGCCATGCTAAACCCCGGGGCTTTGGCATGGCCCAAATGCCGATTAATTTTGATATTTGGTATTATTATGATTTGGGAAAATGACGTTCTTTATGAACAAATTTGAAATGTTGGATTCTTATAAAAGAGTTCTCATGTTTCTCTCTTAACTTCTCAGACAAGGGATTTTTAAAAGTCGGTTTGATTTTAATTTTCTTAGACAGAACAACCATTTGATACCTTCCTAATTACTACTGGGATATTACCCGAATCGTTTTTTTCTCAGTTGTAATTTGGAATATACTTGAACATATGTTTTTTGTGAAAGTCTTTTCTTTAAAAAATGTAAAAATTAATAAACTGAGTCTCTATTTACTCCACATCTTCTGCCCTAGGGTTAGGGACGAGCGCAAACAAGTGCATCTTATTAAAAATGAACCTTTTGCGATCGTCCCAAACTTAGGGAGACCTCCTCCGGCTCGGAGGAATCCTTAAAAGAAGAGATTATTTTATCGTTATGTCGATAGATTTAATCACATCGCCCTGTTCGATCTTTTTAATAACATCCATTCCACTGATTGTCTGACCGAATACGGTATATTCTCCGTCTAGATAAGGGATTTTTTCCAGTGTGATATAAAACTGGGAGCCGCTAGATCTTTTCTGAGGATTGACATTATCTGAAAGTCTGGCCCATGCCAATGCACCTTGGGCATGTGGAAGCTTAATTTCCGGGGCAACAGTATAACCTGGACCGCCTCTTCCTGTACCTTCAGGATCTCCGCCTTGAACAACGAAATTAGGTACGACGCGATGAAAAATCAACCCGTTATAAAATCCACCTTGGGCAAGCTGCATGAAGTTTGTCACAGACAAGGGAGCGTCCTTATAGTTGAGCTCGCACGTGACGTCGCCTTTAGAAGTATGGATGACAGCAACGTAGCTCTTCCCCTCTTCAAATACCATAGCCTTGGTGGGTTCTTTAAATTGCATAGATGGCTCTCCTGCCGTTAAAAAAGGGTAAATCGTTAAATTTGTGACCAATGAAAGTCCGATTACAATGCTTTTTGCAAATTTAAGTTTCATAAAGACACCTCCATAAAAATCAGCCTCACCCCTGTACCGATCACCGCTGCCCATTTCATTGGTGGGGAGGGAATGATAACTGAGTAGTAATCTTAATCTTTTTTGATTATAAACTTCAAGGGTTGTCAGCCGTTCTCGCACTGCAAATACGATATACCCAAACAAATTCAAAAGCTGGAGTTTGACAAGGAGGCTGCACAGATTTTTTGTCTGGAGCGAGTGACCATTGCCAGAATGGCAAGGCGCGAGTGAAGACGAAAAATATGTTGCAGATTTGAAAAAATACACTAAAATCCAAAGGGAAGCACAGGATCTTTAAAGCACTTGGATACATGATTCATAACGATACCCAAGAAACCTCAAAAATTGGCCTCCAGGCGGGATTGAAAGCTGCCGAAAATCGATTCCCGCGAAGAGAGTCAGTATTGACTAATAAGACCCTCTTCGCGGTAATCGATTTGCGGCGCCCTAGATCCGCCTGGAGGCCAATTTTTGAGGTTTCTTGGGTATACATGATTACAATCATGGTGGCATTTTCCCCTATTGCCGCGCCTAAAGTGATGTCCAAGGAGGCATATGTTTACGGCGCAAAGAATCAAAAACATATCCTTGTGTTGTACTATTCGCCCTATTGTCCTTATTCCAACAAGGTATTAAGATACCTCAAAAGCATTCACAAGCAAGTGCCTATGGAAAATGTTGCGGATGACCCGCAAGCCAAAGCTCAATTTAAAAAATTGGGAGGAAAGATGCAGGTCCCATGTCTTGTGATCGATAGGGAACCCATGTATGAATCAAACGACATCATCTACTGGTTGTCGCAGCATCAAGACGAATTAGAGTCTGCTAAAAATACAGCTGCTTGTAGAATGATAGAAAAAATGGTTCAAAAACCCGCATTGCGGCGCAAGATAAGCTCCAGTGGCTCTATACCGAAATTGTTTCAAAAATTGAAATAGGACCACCCCACTAAGGGTTATTTCGCAGTCCAGAGAGTCCGATTATCGAGTCCTTAATAAAAAACAGGAAATGAAATTTACATGCAACTCACTAAAGACAAACCAAGAAGAGTCATAAGCATTTTTGTTCTAGCCATGGTAAACGTGTCTATAATGGCTAGCTTGCGCAACTTGCCTCTCGTTGCTGAATTTGGACTTAGCGCGATCTTCTTCTTTTCGGTTGTCGCTCTATTTTTTTTAATTCCGTGCGCATTAATCTCTGCAGAACTTGCTACCGGGTGGCCCAAATCGGGAGGAATTTACATTTGGGTGAGAGAAGGGCTTGGAGATCGTTTTGGCTTTATGGCGATCTGGATGCAGTGGGTCCATAATGTGGCCTGGTATCCCGTCATCATGTCTTTTGTCGCTGTAACGATGGCTTACTTGCTCTCTCCTTCGCTTGGTGAGAACAAGTTCTTTGTTACCTCTGTCATCCTGATCGGTTTTTGGGGAATGACGCTTTTGAACTATCTGGGCATAAAAACTTCGGGGTGGCTAAGCACCGTTGGCGTGATCATCGGAACGATCCTTCCTGGTCTTTTCATTATTTTTCTCGGATTTAGTTGGATTGCCGGCGGGAATCCCATCCAAACCCCTATCAGTTGGGATGCTCTGCTCCCCTCTTTTTCAAACATTGGAAACCTCGTATTCCTCGCAGGATTGTTCCTTGCTTTTGCCGGACTTGAAGTCTCAGCGGCTTATGCAGCCGATGTCAAAAACCCTCAAAAAAACTACCCTCGTGCGATCATTCTTGGATCCGTCATTACCTTTGGTCTTTTCATGCTTGGCTCCCTATCCATTGCATTCGTCATTCCTAAGCACGAAATCAGTCTTGTTGCTGGATTGATGGAGGCTTTTAGAGCTTTTTTCGAGCACTATAACCTGGTGTGGATCCTACCGGTAATGGCATTTTTGCTCATTATTGGCGCGCTGGCCGAGGTCAATTCATGGATCATCGGCCCTGTAAAAGGTCTGCATGAAACATCAATACATGGTAACCTCCCCCCATTTTTTCAAAAGCTCAATAAGCACGCTGTGCCAACGCGCCTCTTGTTTTTTCAGGCGGTATTGGTATCGTTCACTTCTCTTATCTTTTTGTATATGCCCCAAGTGAGCAGTGCATTTTGGATGCTGACGGCACTTAGCGCCCAGAGCTATCTGATCATGTACATTCTCATGTTTATTGCGGCAATCAAGCTGCGTTATTCCAAACCTCATGTTCCCAGAGCCTATCGCGTTCCTTTCAAAATGAAGGGGATCTGGTTTTTTAGCAGCGTGGGTATTCTCTCTTCCTGCTTTGCAATTCTCCTTTGCTTTGTTCCACCCACCCATCTTAAGGTGGGTAATGTGACTGTCTATGGGCTATTGCTGGGAACTGGACTGGCTCTGATGTGTGCGGTTCCTCTCATTATCCATGCGTGCCGCAAACCCCATTGGGCCATCACGGCTGATGCCAAAACAAAATCGGGCTTATGAACGCACCTCTCTCAGAAAGACTACGTCCTACATCTTTAGATGAGATCATCGGCCAGGACCACCTTCTTGGGGAAGGCGGTCTTATTTCCAATATCGTAAAAAATGGCAAACCCCTTTCCATATTGCTCTGGGGACCTCCCGGATGCGGCAAGACAACACTGGCCAGGCTCTACGCGAAAGCATTCAATAGCCGTTTCGTCACTATGAGCGCCATTTTCAGCGGTTCGTCCGATCTAAAAAAAATCATTGGCGAGATTAATGACCATCCTTTGCTCTCTCAGCAGGTTATTATTTTCGTTGATGAGATCCATAGATTCAATAAGGCGCAACAAGATATTTTCCTTCCATACTTAGAAAGAGGGACGATTGTTCTGATAGGAGCCACCACGGAAAACCCTTCTTTTGCTCTAAACGACGCTTTGCTCTCACGTCTGAGGGTCCTTCCTATCCATCCATTAGAACCTGAGAGTTTAGATAAGATCCTTGCCCGATTCGAAAAAATCGTCCACCCTCTGAACTTAACGCCTCCTGCAAGAAACTTGCTCTCTCTTTACTCCCAAGGGGATGCGCGCCATCTTATTAATATGATAGAAAATATCATGCATGGTTCTCCTACCGGGGAATTAATCGATGAAAAAAGACTGGGCGAGCTGATTCAAAGAAGGGCCCCCCTTTATGACAAACAATCTGAAGGGCATTATAACCTGATCTCAGCTTTGCACAAATCTGTACGCGGCTCCGATCCGGATGCCGCTCTCTACTGGCTCTCAAGGATGCTCGAGGGTGGAGAAGACCCTAAATTCTTGGCTCGGAGAATCGTCCGCATGGCTGTAGAAGATATTGGCCTCGCAGATCCCCACGCTCTAGGACAGGCCCTGGATGCCTGGCGTGCTTTTGATCAGCTCGGATCCCCTGAAGGCGAGCTCGCCCTCGCCCAAGCGGTTGTGTACCTCGCACTGAGCCCTAAAAGCAATTCTATTTACACCGCTTATAAAATGGCGAGGGCATCTGCGCAAAATTCTGCTCACCTCCCACCCCCAAAGACGATCCTTAATGCGCCAACGCCTCTGATGAAAGAGATGGGGTACGGAAAGGGATATCAATACGATCACGACTGCCCTCTCTCCTTCTCCGGCCAGGACTACTTCCCTGAAGAGCTGGAAAGACAGGAGTATTACCACCCTAAAGAGTATGGGTTTGAAAGGGAATTGACCAAGAGAATGGACTACTTTAGAAAACTAAGAGACCGTCTCTAAAAAGCAAAAAAAACCCTCCCCAAACTAACATGTCCTTGCCGTCGCAAGTGGTATGCAGGGGGAAGGTCAAGAAAGTTTGTTTTCTCAAGCGAAATGGATGATAGACTGTTAATGAAACAAGGCCTATCTTCTTAGTCCTCTCTGAGAGGGCATGATACCTTGAGAACTCCTTAGCAAAGATCGTGCTTGGACGATACGCCTGATCGTCCGCAGGGTTAAGCATAATCCGCTATATGGACAAACCCTCTTATACTCAGAGTTTGAAAATCTCATCGATTTCCAAGCCATGAGAGTGGCAGTTTCGAGCCTCATTGAAGGTGCGGGGATTTCCCCCTCCCTTCATTTTTTAATATATCACTTTCAAATTAATTAATAAATACACCCCACAAAGGGTAACTAATCAATGATGCTGCTAATCAAATGATTATAGGCAAAATAAATATTTTCACACAAAAAGAGCTTCTTTCAAGCATCTCACATTTAATATGTTATAAAATCGAACAAAGCATCTTGCGCGAAATTTGTTGAAAAGGCATATTTCCCACTACCCTTAGTGAAAACCCTGAAAAATGAGATCTTCTATGCGGAACAAGAAACTGGTTCCATTTTTCCTTACATGTCTGTTTTTCCAACCTCTTTTTTGCTTTGGAGCGGCTAAAGCGGAATCCCCTCCAGAAGTGAAAAAGGAACTCCCTTTTTCTCTTACCCAGTACCTTCAGCTTCTCAAAGACCATCCTGACACTTTTGGCCCCTTGGGCAAATGGAGAAGTGGAGAAATCGAAATCACGCTAAATCCTGAACAGATCAAAAAAATTGAACATCAAATGCGTCTAAGGCTTATCTCGAAAGGAATGCGTGAGGCCGACGCAGAGAAATGGAGTACTGTTGGAATTATCGCAGAGGACAATTATTGGATGTGGATCAGAGACGCTGTTATTTTTCCATCAGGGGTCTATGGAACTTATAATCGACTGATGTGGAAAGGGGGAATGGAAGGAGTTCCTGGAATCGCCATTTTGCCGCTACTTTCGACGAAAAAGATTGTCGTCAATGTCAACTATAGGCACGCCACCCGCAGCTGGGAAATCGAACTCCCCAGAGGTCAGAAAAAAACTGGAGAATCTCCGGAACATGCCGCAGCAAGAGAGCTCAAGGAAGAAACCGGCTATCAGGTTTTAAAATTGACACAAATGGGAACAATGGCCCCAGATACCGGGACCCAGATGAGCCTCGTTCCTGTTTTCTGTGGGGAAGTCAGCCACTCCGGAGAAAACTCCAAAGAATATTCAGAAGCCATCCTTCAAAATCCTGCATTCTCAAAAGAAGAGCTTAAGCAGGGATTCGCGAGGGGCTATATCGAATTTCCCATCCATGGAGAAATCGTGAAGGTAAATTGCAGAGACCCATTCCTCACCTTTGCTCTCCTTCAAGCGGAGATGAAAGGCCTGCTCTAAGACTCTAAAGTCAATGTTAAAGGCACTCCCTCTGTGAGTAATGGATCCCCATAGAATTGCATGGGGCCCGGATGTCGGTACGCATCCTCAACTTTCCATTTTTCACGGTTTGCCGCAAACTGCTTAAAAGGCCTCTCTTCTAGTTCGACGAGCTTTTTTTGGATCACAGGTCTCTCTTTTCCTTTGCGCATCTCCACATGCATTAATGCCGTCAAAGGAACTCCGCTTATGCCCCACTGCTCGGGCGGTCTAATCAAATTTGAAATGCAGGCCATATAGCCTGTCGCACCTTCATGGATGAGCAGTGTTGCCGCAAAGCCTAATGCATAACAGTAATTGCAATCAAAGTTAGAGGGATATCCCGCTCTACCCTCATAGCCTAAAAAGTGGTTTTGAAAATAGACATTCATCTTTCTAATTTCCAATTCTTTTGCTACGAGATCCATCAAAAAGCGCTCTGTCTCGATCAGGGAAACCTGAACATTGCCATGTGGATCGCGATTAAAAAGAAGCTGTTGCTGGATTTTTTCCGGCAAAGAAGAAAAGGTGTTTTGGGAAGGCAGGGTCAGCTTAGCCAAAGCCTCGCTCGCATTTCTCGGGGATCCCATTGCACAAATATGATTCAACTCTTTGATCAAAATTCCGATCTCAGGAATAAATTCGATTAGTCCTTCCGGAATGAGGATCACGCCGTATTTCTTTCCCGATTCAGCGCGCTTGGCTATGAGGTCTGCAATCTCAATCACAATTTGACTTAATGTTTTTTTAAGCGCCGCGACCTCTTCTCCGATCAATGTCAAGTTAGGACGCGTGACAAGAGCGCACTCTAAGGCAACGTGAGAAGCGGATCTGCCCATTAACTTAATGAAGTGGTAGTATTTTTTCGCAGACGTTGCATCGCGCGCGATATTTCCGATCATTTCAGAATAGATCTTACAAGCAGTGTCAAATCCAAAGGAAGCGGCCACATAGGCATTTTTCAGATCGCCGTCAATTGTTTTGGGAACGCCGATGACGCGGGCCTTCGCTCCGTGTTTCACAAAATATTCAGCTAAGATAGCAGCATTTGTATTGGAGTCATCCCCGCCGATAATGACAAGTCCATCGAGGTTCATTTTTTGTGCGCTCACAAGAGTTGCTTTTAGCTGCTCTTCTGTCTCAATTTTTGTTCTGCCTGAACCAATCAGATCAAAGCCCCCCTGATTGCGGTAAGCTTTTAAACTCTCTAAAGTCAGCTCCCTGTTTTTCCCTGAAATTATCCCCTCAGGGCCATCGAGAAAGCCAAAGAGCTTGGAATGGGGATCCAGCTGCATCATCGAGTCGTAGATGCCGGTGATGACGTTATGTCCTCCCGATGCCGGCCCTCCGGAAAAAACGACACCGATGCGAAGTGCCCTTGGGCTGCGCTTTTTTCCTTTCTCGCCAATGAGAAGAGGCTGTCCCGAGGTCGAGGGAAAGAACGTTTTGATTTTTGCGTCCTCATGCGGCATATCCGCGCCTTGCGACCAGCCAACGCTCAAAAAATCTTTCAGGAGCAGCGGCAGCAAGGGTTGATATTCCTGTCTTGCCTTTTGCAGCGCATCGATCTCCATTTACCCTCCTCAGGACGTTTTAAAAAATTACTATCGAATTCTTCTTATAGCAGTCTAAATAAGCAAAGTATTTTTGGATAGTGACCAGTTGAAAATTAACTATTGGATGCCTATACTCTGGCAAGGCCCATGTCATAAAGGTAGCTTACCATGCATCAAACTAAATATCTATTTATCAGCGGCGGCGTCGTTTCCTCTCTTGGAAAAGGGCTTACATCCGCATCGATTGCCATGCTTCTAGAATCCCGCGGCTTAAAAGTTGCGATGCTGAAGCTCGACCCTTATTTGAACGTAGATCCGGGGACAATGAACCCTTTTCAACATGGAGAAGTCTACGTCACGGATGATGGAGCTGAAACCGACCTCGATCTTGGGCACTACTATCGCTATACGAATGCTCTTATCTCCCGCCTCTCGAATGCAACGTCCGGCCAAATCTACGATGCCGTGATCAAAAGAGAGCGACGAGGAGATTACCTGGGAAAAACCGTTCAAGTCATCCCCCATGTTACCGATGAAATTAAACAGAGAATCCTCGCGTGTTCCAAACAGCAGTCCGACCCCGACGTCGTCCTAGTGGAGATCGGAGGAACTGTTGGAGATATCGAATCCCTCCCCTTCTTTGAAGCGATCCGTCAATTTCGCTACGAGCGCCCCAAAGATTGCATAAACATTCATTTAACTTACGTCCCCTACCTCAAAGCCGCCGGCGAAGTGAAGACCAAGCCCACCCAACATTCTGTGCAAATTCTCCGCGAAATTGGGATCATGCCCGATCTCATCCTATGCCGCTGTGAAGAGAGTTTAGAGGAAGAGATCAAAGACAAGATCAGTTTGTTTTGCAACGTGCCCAAAGAAGGAGTGATTGACGTTGCCGATGTCACGAGTTCCATTTACGAAGTGCCAATGAACCTCAATAAGCAAGGTCTCGACAAAAAAATCTGTCAGATGCTAGGTCTTCTTGCCAAGGAAGCCAACCTCTCTGCATGGGAACAAATGCTCCACAAATTAGCCACTCCTAAATCTAAAGTTGTGATCGGCATTGTTGGGAAATACCTGCAGCACCAGGATGCTTATAAATCGGTCTTTGAGTCGCTCCACCATGCAGCTCTTGCCAACCATGTCGAAATCGAAATCAGAAGGTTTGAATCCGATAAGGTCCTCGAGCATGGCGATGTCGAAAAAGTCATTGCCGGCTGTGACGGATACCTGGTTCCCGGAGGATTTGGAGAAAGAGGCTGGATGGGCAAGATCATGACTGCTAAATACTGTCGTGAAAAAAATATCCCCTACTTTGGACTCTGCCTGGGAATGCAGGTCATGTGCGTTGAGTTTGCCCGCCATGTCTTGGGCCATACCGACGCCAATACCACGGAAGTCGATCCCCACACCTCACACCCTGTCATTTCTCTTTTAAGCGAGCAGAAAGGAGTTGCTGACCTCGGCGGCACGATGCGCCTTGGAGCCTTCACATGCCAGCTCACGCCAGGTACAAAGGCGGAAAAGGCTTACGGATCAACCCGCATCTCTGAAAGACATCGCCACCGTTATGAATTCAACAACCTCTACAAAGACAGCTGTGAAAAAATGGGGCTCACCCTCTCCGGGGTCCTCGAGGATGGACATCTTTGTGAAATCGCAGAAGTTAAAGACCACCCTTGGATGGTAGGCGTTCAGTTCCATCCCGAATTCAAATCCAAGCCCACCGACCCTCATCCGCTATTCAGAGATTTTATAGCTGCTGCCCTTGAGCAAAAACAGAGCAAACAATAAATGGGACGCATCGTCGCAATCGATTTTGGAAAAGTGAGAATGGGCCTTGCCATCTCTGATGAAAGGCGCATTATCGCCCAGCCCCTTGAAACAATTCGAGCAGCGAAAGATAATCTCCAAACAGCAAAGCTGATTGCCGCATCGCTATCTCGCTACAACAACATCGATACCATCGTGATCGGACTTCCCCTTCTACTCAACGGAAAAGAGGGAGAGATGGCACTTTTGGTTAAGGCCTTTGCAAAAAGCCTGGAACAAGTCCTCACCTACCCCATCGTCTTCTGGGATGAGCGTCTGACGTCCGCCGGCGTTGAAAGAATGCTCATCGGAATGGATGTAAGACGCAAAGAAAGAGCGTCCCTAAGTGATGCACTCTCTGCAGTCTCCATCTTGCAAAACTACCTCGATTCACTGCGCGCCCAATAAGCCGATAAATCGACAACAAGCGGAAAAAAAACCTGGCGCCTAGGCTCATCATTTAAATCTAAGCTTATCCGCATAGTTCAACATCGCCTTCACAAGGCCATGGGCCGCCTGACGATCACTCGTAAGTCCAACGACATCGGGATTGAGTCCGCCGCGTGAAATCACTTCAGTCTGGAGCCGCTGCAGAATTGACTTGCAGTGCGCAGGTTCTAATGAGCCCTCTTTGAGCTTGGAAAACATTCTACTATAGAGGGAGAGTAGATCTTCTTTAGAGATGGGATACTGCTTGTTGTTCAAATCGAAGTTGAACTGCATCACCTCATCTTTGCCAATATTAATCTCCACAGTGCCTACCGTATAAGATTGGCGTTTCTTAACCCAGGAACCGTAATACCCACTCGAGGTCTCTTGAAGCTTGACGCGGAGCACCTCTTCTTCACTTACAGGAGTGACTACAGGCTGAGGCGTGCTGAAGAAATAGTTGTAGACCTTCTTGGTCGTTTCCGTGACTGTAGCCCCATTATGCCATGCGTAAGCGCTTGTGACACCTATTGCCAAAGCTGAAACTGTCCCTAGCGGAGCCAAGAGAATACCTGCACCGACACCCACGAAAACATCGGAAGGATCGAGTTTTTTAACAGCTTCTGCTTTGGCGTTTTTTATATCTTCCGACATCTCATCCAAAAGGCGCATCACATCTTTGCTGCGCTCCTTAACCTCATCCAGCTCTTTTTGAGTGGCTTCAAGCCTCTCTTTGCACTCAGTGGTGTATTCTACTTTTTCAATGCCTGCCTGGAGAGTGTCTTGAGCACTTTGCACAGCTTTAGAGGTCATCTCAATCACTTCATCTTTTAATTTCGAAGCTTCCGTTAAAGCCGTCATCGCGAGACTAAATTTATTGTCTGCATCGTCAAGCTTCTCTTTACCGCTAGAGCAGTTGTCATTTGCCTCTTCGGCTATAGAAACTAAAGAGTCCATCCTTTCCATGATGGACATCTGTGTATCCGGCTCCTTTGCAATCTGCTTGATGGATTGGAATTGTCTGGCGCATTCATCGTAAATTTTTCTAGATGCTGCAAAAGATTCTTTAGCTTCTGAAAATAATTGAAGGGCCTTGCGATAGGCTTCCTTTGCATCAAGCGCTTTGCCAATGGCTTTGCTTTTTGCGTTATCTAAAGCTTGACGGCCATTAACATTCAGATTGCGGATTTCATCAAGCTTAGTGTACAGGGCCTCCACATCGCCTTGGATCAGCTTCAAGTTTCCATCGATAAGCTCGTACGATTTTTGCTGTCCTTCTTCTAGAGAGCGGACCATATCGACATCAGCATCAATATCGCTGAGCAATCTTTGCAACGTCGAATTATCGCCGCCGCCGCACTGATTGTATAATTCCTTAGCGCCGAGAAAGGCTACAGCGCCGCCGGTGAACAAATCGCCATTGTAAATACTGGAAAGTCCCAAGGTGAGCGCAACAGTAGAACAGCCAAATCTTGTAGGATTGTGATATGCATTTTGGGCCAGGTTGCGAATTCCCTTCGTTTGCGCATAGATATTTTCTGCGCGCATTTGCAAAGTGCTGCCGAGCTTTGCAACATTTGACGTCATCCCTTGCTCAGCTTCTACCTTCTGAAGTTCAAGAATGAGACTTCTAGATAATGAGTTTCCGTCTGATCCTGCTTTCGTTGCCATACACACCTGAAAATTTACAATTTCTTTAAATTTTCTCTCTCAAAGGTGTTTTTTGTCAAAGTTAATGTAAATTTCTGCTTCCCCCCAAGGAAATGAGGCTGTGAATTGTTTGGTTGTGATGAAACGTTGAGAATAATCGCTTAACGGGTAACTGACTGTAATGATCTTTGCAGATGCTGGCAAAGATTCAAACCGTTTAACCAAAGAACCGATCTCTTCATCGCTTAAGCAAGTCCCATAAAGGTAAATAACGCTAACATGTGAGAAATCTGAGGACTCCATCTTTTCACATCGAAATGAAATAGGCAGCAATGGAAGTGACCTCTTGGAAATGTCCTCTGCTGTTCTTATAAAGGAAGGGACCCAGTCGATTCCAATCACCCTGCACCCGGTGAGCCAACTTAAGAAAAAAACTCCCCTGCCCCGTCCGCATCCCATTTCAATCACAGTATCGCCCTTGCTCAAACCACACTCTTTTGCAATTTGAGCAAAAACGGGAAGGGGTGTTTCTCCGTAGGCATCGACGTTAGACTCCCCTCTTTTCTTTAGAAATTCCTTGCTGATGCGAAATGGATTGTGAAAGCGGTAGGCTTTTCTAAAAGCCCGGTCGTAGGGCATAAATCCGGGAAACCGTTCGTGAATCTCCTTAGCCTCCTTGAGGCAAAAAATCTTCACTTTGAAATAGAGCCAAAAAGAGATAAAAAAAACCATGAGAGGTCTAGGTTCGTTGTCGAAGGGGCGGGTTAGGGTGCTCTCCAAATCTACGTGTAAGATCTCGATAGATCTCCCTTTCTTCTTGCGTCGGTAAAATTCTAGATAAGCTGCTGAAAAACCCAGCGTGGTATCTGCACACATTGAAGACAGCTGTTCGCTCGGCATCGGTCATCTGTGTCCATCTTTGTTCATCCCGGGCCCACCTTTGCTCGTCATTTCTACGCCCAATGATCCCGTGGAATAAGGAGGAGATCGATTCAAAAGCCATCGGATATTTAGCGCCCGTTTTTGCTTTTAACGGGGCAATGATCTTATCAGTAATGTAGCGCGTGTCAGGTTCCCTAATATAATCGGCATTTTTACGGAGATAGCTATAAAAATTTTCCATGACATTGTTAATCCTGACATGGGAGAAAGCGTCCTGGCAAAAAAGAGCGGCGAAGGGGCTCGCGATGCAAAGCAAGATCCACTTGGCTCCTGATCTTTCTGTCGCCGAGAGATCTGTGTTTAACAATAGATTTCTTGAGTAAGCGATCTCTTCTATTGACTTAAGTCTTTGAAGAAAAGCAGCCTGAGACACTTCTTTGGCAAAACATACCATCGCATTACCCTCCGTATATGAAAGGGCGCCATTTTACCGAAACTGATAGTCAGAATCAATGTAAAGAAAAATTGAAAAAGCCGCCTAAACTAAATTTTGGACTTGGCAGCAAAAACACGAGTAGTGTTTGATAGAGGATTAATAGAAGGAACCCACCCTATGTCTGAAACGACCGCCCACCCGCTCGAAGAGCCGGGTATTTCCAGCCGCTTTATTGAGCCTTGCATCCTGGTCATTTTCGGCGCTACCGGAGATCTCACAGCCAGAAAATTGCTTCCTGCCATTTACAATTTGGCAAGAGAAGGTCAGCTCCCCCCTCAATTTGCCTGCGTGGGATTCGCAAGAAGAGAAAAAACAAACGAGCAGTTCCGCGATGAGATGAAGCAAGCAATCAGCAGCTATTCTCGTGTGAAGCCGATCGATGAGGCCCTTTGGAGAAATTTTCAAGAAAACCTCTACTATCACCGCTCTGAATTTCATGAAGAGGAAGGTTACCTAAGACTTCAAAGTTTTCTCCAAGATCTTGATACAAAACTCGGAACGAAGGGCAACCGCGTCTTCTATCTTTCCACCCAGCCCAGTTTTTTTCCCCTAATCTGCGAAAAACTCCAGAAAACAGGCCTTATTTACGATGCCGATAAAGTCAAAGACAAATGGTCGAGGATCATCATTGAAAAACCGTTCGGCCACGATTTGGACTCTGCCAAGGCTCTTCAGGCTGAGCTTCTCCGCTTTCTAAAAGAGGAGCAGATCTACAGGATCGACCATTATCTTGGCAAAGAAACGGTCCAGAATATTTTAGTCTTTCGTTTTGCCAACTCCATCTTTGAGTCGCTTTGGAACAACCGCTACATCGATCACGTACAGATCACGGTCGCTGAAGACATCGGCATCGGGTCCAGAGGTGCATTCTGGGAAGAAGCGGGTATGATGAGAGACATCGTCCAAAACCACATGATGCAGCTCCTCTCGCTTGTCGCAATGGAACCGCCTGTAAGTCTATCTGCAGATGCGATCCACGATGAAAAAGTCAAGGTCCTCGAATCGATCCGTCCCTTCACAACCACTGACTTTGAAACCTCGTGCATCCGCGGTCAATACGGTCCAGGTTATATCAATGGCGCGGAAGCTGTAGGCTACCGCACAGAAAAAAACGTCTCTCCTACCTCTAATGTCGAAACCTACGCTGCGCTGCGCCTTTTCATCGACAACTGGCGCTGGGCAGGAGTGCCTTTCTACCTAAGAGGAGGCAAACGCCTTCCCAAACGCGCAACCGAGATCGCAATCATCTTTAAAGATCCTCCCGGTGTTCTTTTCCAACAGCAGAACAAACGCAACGAGCCCAATGTCCTCACGTTGCGCATCCAGCCCGACGAAGGAACGGGCCTAAAAATCAATTGCAAGGTTCCCGGACCTTCAAGCCCGATCCAACCGGTCAAGATGGATTTTCGCTATGGATCTTATTTCGGAATGAGCCCGCCTGAAGCTTACGAAAGACTGATCCAAGACTGCATCCTCGGCGACAACACCTTGTTTGCAAGAGAAGATGAAGTATTTAACTCCTGGCGTTTATTAACACCGCTCATCAACTACTGGCTTAGCAATAAACAGGCGAATTTCCCCAATTACCAATCAGGGACCTGGGGACCAAAGGCTGCGGATGAAATGATGGCACGAGACAAGCGCAAATGGAGACTCATTTAATGACGACGACGCTGCATCCTGTGTCCCCAGCCGACATCCAAAACGAGCTCAACCGCATCTGGGAATCCTTAGAGACGACAAATGTCGCAAGGGCCTGCCTGTTCAATTTGATCTTCTACACAGAGAAAAACAGCCGCACTCCTTACATTCAGCGCCTGGCCCAAAAAGTCGTTGAAAAGTTTCCCTCTCGTGTGATTTTTGTAAGTGTTGATAAAACAGCTGAGGCCTCTCTCAAAACAGAAGTGTCCATCCTGACCTCCAGCAAGGGGGAATTTGACGTCGCATGTGATTATATCCATATCTCGGCGGGCGGCTCTTCCCATGAGCGCATCCCTTTTGTCATCCTCCCTCACATCCTGGCCGATCTTCCCGTCTACCTAGTCTGGGGAGGGGATCCCTGCAGCTCTGATACTCTCTTTGCTCAGTTAGAGCTCTTTGCTGATCGCTTGATCTTCGACTCTGAGACAACCGGAAACCTCTCCCACTTTGCTACAAGCATTCTTGAGCAGCATGAAAAATCCCACTGCGATATTGCAGACCTTAACTGGGCTAGGATTGAGAGTTGGCGTGAAATGTTTTCAATGGCCTTCTACTCTAAGGATAATTTAGATCAGATCGAGAGCTCAAAAAGCATCCAAATCACTTACAACTCTCAAGGGACGGCGTTTTTTTGCCACACACCTATACAGGCTGTCTTTTTACAAGTATGGCTCGCTTGCCAACTAGGTTGGAAATTCCAGTCATTGCGCAAAGACAAAGACAATCTCTTGTTCACCTACCAGAGCTCGAAGGGGCCCTTGGAAATCGCGCTCACTGCCGCGAAACATGCAAACCTGCCTCCGGGACTTATTCTCTCCGCTGAGATTTCTACAGTAGATGGAGAGCATTTTTCTTTTAAGCGGCATCCGGATATCTTGCATCAGATTACCTACCAGCATTCCACATGCGATAAGTGCAACTTGCCTTCGCACTACATCCTGACAAAAGCAGAATCGGGCCATTCCCTTGTAAAAGAAATCTGCCACCGCGGAACGTCCGAGCATTTCTTAAAGGTCCTCAATCTCATCAAAAAAATGGACTCTCCTTTCTTATGCTAAAAGTCTTGGACAATCGCAGAGATCTCGTCATTCCGGGCGAAACGGAAACAACGCTGAATTACTGCGCCCAGCATTTCATCTCTATTGCAAAAAGCGCCATTGAAGACCATGGGGCCTTTTTTGTCGCGCTCTCAGGAGGCTCCACGCCAAAAGCGATCTTCGAGCTCCTCACCGCAGCTCCCTTCAACCAAATGGTCGATTGGAGCAAGGTCCACCTTTTTTGGAGCGATGAGCGCGCAGTGGGCCCTGAGAATACCGATAGCAACTTCCATATGGCGATGCATGCAGGCCTCGGCAAAATGCCCATCCCGAAGGACCAAATCCATCGCATGCAGGCTGAAAAAGACATCGAAGAAAACGCTCTTGCCTATGAACAAAAGATCAAAGAGATCTTGAAAGGCCGCCCCTTTGACCTTGTCATGCTTGGAATGGGCGAAGATGGTCACACAGCTTCCTTATTTCCTCACACAGAGGGTCTAAAAGCTAAAAACAGACTTGTGATCGCAAACTACATCCCTGAGAAAAAGACATGGCGGATGACATTCACATTCGAATGCATCAACCAAGCAGAAAACATCGCGATCTATGTCTTAGGAGCGTCTAAAAAATCGACACTTGCAGAGGTCCTGCTCTCCCCGGATCAATTCGACCACTTCCCGATACAAAAAATAGGGACTCCCAGCCACCATGCCCTATGGATTGTCGATGTTGCAGCAGCCGAAGAGCTCTTGATAAAAAAATCAGTATAATCCATTCCATTTCTATAAAATTTTCAAAATTGTTACTTTGCAATTGGTTCAAATTCAATAAAAAAATAACCGACTTTTCATTGCTAATAAGAAAATAATAATATTTACAAAACAAATCGAAGTTGATATAATACGAGTGAATTAAATAAAAATCGGTGTTTATATGATTGAAATTAAAGCTCCATTATCAAACAGCTTATTCATGATGGAAAGGGAACTCCCTTCATATCTTTCTACCGCATATTCCTTAAGATATGGCGATGAGGCTTTCTCTCCCGAGGATAACTTTGTTAAAAAAATTTACACCACAATTCAAAGATATTTCTCACTGATCAAGGAATTATATTACTATCAACCCCGCAAATCCGATTTCATTAAAAACATTCAGAAACTCGACAATGATTTTATAAAAATGCGTGGAAACATCGCAAATAATACGAAACCTATTTGCGCCTATTTCGTCAGTTCTTATGATTCCAACAGCGCAATTTTAGGCGACCAACTCTATATTTATCACCATTACAAAATCAGAAACTTTGAAAAACATTACGCTGTTGCTCCCAAGGTGGTCCGATCCCAAGCTGAAATGTATCATTTTACAGCTATACTCAAGGCACTTAACCCCGGTCGAGAAATTGAAGTTGTTGATATGGTCGCACATGGAGGCAAATCCACTATTGGCATTTTCCAGAATCCCACATCAGATACCGAAGAAGGAACATTTATAAACCCCTCAAATCTCGAGGAAAATGGGTTTAAATATTGCGCACCTAACGCGACCATTATCATAGATGGCTGTGAAACAGGAAGAGGACATCATAACATTGCAGATGACATGGCCAGAAAAAATCCTGGAAAAACTGTATTTGCTCCTGGCCCATCCCTTTTCTTTTCTAAACCTGTGATTTCTACTACGTCCTGCTCACCAAAAATAGAGCATGTTGTGCATGGCTTTGCAATCTTGAATGCTTACAGCTTCAAAAGGTTCCATTATGCCCAAACCATGCCGCCACAGCTTCCCTATACAAAAGATGAGACCCTACTAAGCGATACACTAAAATTATTGGAGCTTCAAATTCGGGGCACGCATTGGTCAGAACCTTCCTTGGACCTCAATAGTGAAAAAGACAAGGTAATTAATCTATTCCAATCACTTTCCCACGAGACGGAAACACTGATCAAACACCAAATATGGAAAAATCACAGAGAACCTCTTGACCGAGGAGATGACTTTGGTGGAGATTTTTTAAGGGCTAACCCACTTCATGAAACTGTGCTGTCAGCATTTAATACTGTGGGCAATGACATGAAGGAGGATCTTTTTAATAATGATCAACCCTATTCTGGTCTGTTTAAAGCCGCCTTTTGGGCCATTAGCGGCTTACATAAACTCAAAGCTCTATGGAGAAAATCAATGCATTGATGGTGGTTTTCTGAAAGCCTACATCGATGGTCCACGAGGTCAAAAACGCTCCCTAAAATTACTTTCTTTCGATCCTCATGCAGACTTGCGCATCTTGGGCTTTACGCCGATTGTGATATGGAATTCGTATTTTCGCTTTGGCAACCCATATTTCTCTCTAATCCGGTCCAGCTTAGGGGCCTCCACAGCTACCAAATAAACCTCTTCGATCCTTTGCCATTTTGGAGGTTGGACGATTTGACAGTCCTTTGGAACAAAACAAATCGTCTCTCCGCACTCTTGGATTTTTCCAATTCCATATTTTTTCATCTCATCTCTGTAAATAACGGTGACATGAGCGCCAACTAAATCCGGCCTTCCAAAATAAGGAGGCTCTTCAAACCCTTGATCCTGAATAAAAGTGATCAGCTTATGGATATATGCATCATCTACGTCAACATACACAAATCCATCAGAATCTTTTAATACTCCGCAATGAGAAAGGCAGTGCTCGATATAATCCAAGACCACAGGACAAGAAGGAGCTTCTTCTGCAAAGCTGCTACAGAAACTCGTAATCAAAAAGAGAGATAAAAATTGCAATAAACGCATGATCAACGAAATACGGTCAGTTTTTTTTAGCCAATCTATAAGAAGCCAGCACAGTGGCCCCCAAAATTAACAGGATGATCGATAGCGAAACGGGAAGCGAAACCGTCGCAAAATCAGCGATCAGCATTTTCGTGCCGACAAAGACGAGAATAGCGCCTAGTCCATACTTGAGGTATTTCAGCTTCTCAATCGATGCAGCCAAAACAAAATAGAGCTCTCTTAGTCCCAGCACCGCAAAGACATTCGATGTATAGATAATAAACGTATCTGTTGTGATCGCAAAGATGGCTGGAATAGAATCCAGCGCCATCACGATGTCCGTGCCCTCGATCATCAGCAGCGCAAGAAATAAAATGGTGACTTTCCATTTTCCTCCGACCCTCACAAAAAACTCACCGCCCGCGCTATCTTTGCTATAAGGCAATACCCTACTTAAAAACTTAAAAATCCTGCTTTTTGATGGATCCTTCGGGCTAGATTTTTGAAACAGGAATTTGACCCCTGAAAAAAAGAGAAATGCGCCAAAGACATAAAACATAAAATGGAATCGCTCAATGATCGCCACTCCTGCCAGAATGAGGGCAATGCGAAAAACCAGCGCGCCCAAAATTCCCCAGAAGAGAATTTTGTGTTGATGAGCTGCAGGGATGCGAAAATGCATGAAGACGAGCAGGAACAAAAAGAGGTTGTCGACGCTTAGGGATTTTTCAACAATGTAACCTGTGAGGAACTCTAAAGCTTTCCCTGGCCCCATCTGGATGTATATGAATAGATTAAATGCGAGAGCTATAGCGATCCAAAACAAGCTCTGGATACAGGACTTTTTAAAAGTGTGGGCGTCCCCTTTCTTATGAAAAAATCCAAGATCGAGCATGAGTAGGAAGAGGATCAGTACATGGAAGCCAATCCAAAATAGCGCGGGATGCTGCATCAATACCCTCTTTTTCTGCAGCTATACCACAAATGACTAGTTTTTGGTAGGTATGGCCGTTTTTTTTTAGCCACCTCCCAATTGCGCTCTTCCTATAAATAAAAATGTCTCTATTGAAGCTCAATAACTTACACTCAAGACAAATTAACATAAATGATTAATTTACAACTTCTTACATCGCATTTCTTAGATTTCAAATTAATATTATTTACTTGTTAATAGATAAAATGTATAATTACTTATATAAGATAATAAACGAGGTGCATAATATGTCATTTATAAAAAATCAAACAGATAATATTGAGTTAATTCGAGAAAACAACGAAAACAATAAAAATTCAGACTTATTAACAGATTTAGATGTTAGCGCTAATATTTTATTTCAAAAATTTAAAATAGGCTTAAAATACTACCTAATAGGCGAAGGATATAACGATAAAAAAAATTTGATTTCACAAAAGGAATGCGAAATTGCATTATTGAAAGTAGATTGTAATAATTGTTTAAATGAACTAAATATTTTGATTAATAAATCTGCAAATAGTTTTGCGTCAACCATCAGTAATGTTTTAAATAACAGCTCTGACTCTTCATCAATTAGTTCATATATGAGATTAAGTAAAGCTGATAAAATTAAAGAATTTGAAAGAGCCAGCCAAATCAACTTCAAAAAAGAAATGTTAGAACTAAAAATAAAAGGAAAGAAAGAATCAATAAATATACTAGAAGATGAAATACGTGAAATAGAAAGAGATGAACTATTCGAAATTATTGAAGATGAAATAAAACTTGAACATCTAATGAAAGAGAAAACAGAATTGTGATAATACACCCAATTATACCCATGTTGTCTCAAAATTTGGGTATAAAAAGTTTCGGTCGATTTTCAAGCTCTTCCGAGTCACTGAAAGGAAGAAGGTTTCTCTAAATACACAATAGTGCGATAATCTCATTCCAAAAACATCAAAAAAATATGATTGTATTAGGAATTGAGAGCACTTGCGACGAGACTGCCTGTGCCATTGTCAAAGATGGTAGGGATGTGCTTTCCAATGTGATCAGCTCACAGACGGAATTACATAACCGGTTCGGCGGGGTATTCCCTGAGCTTGCCTGCCGTCAGCATGTGGATTCCCTCATTCCAGTCATTAAGCAAGCCATAGAGGAGGCCAAGGTCTCCCCTACTGAGATCGATTTGATCGCGGCTGCCAAAGGCCCTGGTCTCATCGGGGCACTGCTCATCGGCCTGAATTCTGCCAAATCCCTATCTTACGCATGGAATATCCCCTTCATTGGAGTGAACCATGTGGAAGCACATCTCTATGCAGCCATGATGCCCCTTGAGAATCCTCCCCTGCCAGCGCTTGGCCTTGTCATATCAGGGGGCCATACTTTCATTGTAAGGATAGATGAGCTCGGAAAATACCACATGATAGGAACAACGCAGGACGACGCTGTTGGAGAGGCGTTTGATAAAGTCGCTACATTGCTTGGGCTCCCCTATCCGGGCGGACCTGAAATTGAGGCTTTAGCAAAATTGGGAGATCCCTCAAAATTCCCTTTTCGGCCCGGCAAAATCAAAACACATCCTCTTGACTTCTCGTTTTCCGGTTTAAAGACCAATGTTTTGTATACCCTCAAGGGTCAAAGCGCTCTTAAAGATGCCCCTCTGATCATCTCTGAAAAGGAAAAAGCAGACGTCGCAGCTTCTTTTCAGGAGACTGCTTTGCGAGATGTCGTCTCCAAATGCATGACAGCTGCTAAAACTTTTGATTGCAAGGCGATCTATTGTGGTGGCGGAGTGAGCAACAATGGGCGCTTAAGAGAGCTCTTTAATGAGAGGAACACTCCCTATTCCGTGTATTATCCCGGAAAAAGAATGACACTCGACAATGCTGCGATGATCGCAGGCCTTGGCTTTCATTGTTATCAAAGGGAAAAAAAGGGGGATGGGTTCGACTTAGAACCGCTGACGAGGATCCCCCTCGGATAGAATCACCTACTAGAAATCAGAAAGTGGGCGATGGCCTGCATGGTGAGAACTTGGTTTTTTCTCAGAACGCTGCTTAGCCTTCTTGCTTACGCTCTTTTTGCTATCCATCGTCCTGGTACTGGGTCTAACACTATCAGCCCTATTCTGTGAAATTCTAGCTGACTTTCTAGCCTGAACGGCTTTCTTTGGAGTCTCTTTTCGTTGATATTCCCTACCTTCGTCATATTGCGCATCTGCTTCAAGCTGGCCCTTTTTGTTTAGCGCTTCATCTTGATTTCTGTGGGTCACACGTGGACGGTTAGAGTTTTTTCTAGATTCTTGGACTTGGGATCTAGACGCTCTAGGCGCTTCTGTGGAATTGTTATTCTTTGCTGCACTGCGCTTGGCTGCAACAGCTGCTTGCGATGATCGCTTCTCTTGTCTTGGAGACTCTTCTCTTTGTACGGAAGAAGATTTTGCTTTAGAAGGCTGCTGCTCGCGTCTTGGCTGCTGGGATTGTCTAGGAGACGCTTTTCTTTGCTCGGGAGATGATTCGGCTTTAGCGGAACGCTGCACCCGTCTTGGCTGCTGAGTTTGCCTTGGAGCCATTTCCCTTTGTTCTGGAGAAGATTCCGCTTGAACGGATCGCTGGGTCCGTCTTGGCTGCTGAGCACGTTTTGGCGCCACTTCTCTTTGTTCTGTAGAAGATTCCGCTTGAACGGATCGCTGAGCCCGTCTTGGCTGCTGAGTTTGTCTTGGAGCCACTTCTCTTTGTTCTGCAGAAGATTCCGCTTGAACAGATCGCTGAGCCCGTCTTGGCTGCTGGATTTGTCTTGGTGAATCACTTCTTTGCGCGGAAGGAACTGACGCTTGAGCAGATCTCTGCGCTCGTTTTGGCTGCTGGGACCGTCTAGGCGGCGCTGCAATTGCCTCTTCTTGTTCATTGGCGGCTACACCTTCATTTTCAAAGGAGTTATCATTAGATGCAGCTTCATCCGTCTCGAAGGAATCCTCTCTTGCCAGGAATCCATCTTCCTCAAAAGCATCTTCATTGGCATACGACTCTTCTTGCAATGCAACCGCATGACGACGGATCTGATCTATATCAGAAGTCTCTTCAGTTTTAAATTCTACATTACTATCTTCTAATATTTCATCAAAAGATGAGTAAGAAGCAAAAGATAAACACGGACTTAAAAGAAACACTAACCACGACTTTTTCATAACAAACCTCCAAAACACGAACAAAATAATATATTAAACGCTTAATATCTATATAATTACTTTTATAATAAAAAGTAAACTGATATATTTAAATTGCGATGCAAAGTCCTTATAAGCAGGTGATTAAAAAATAAATTTTGCGATACGACGGGGAATCTAACTTTCCCGTTCATTCCACTTGTCTGTTAATAAGGTACCTATTAGAATTGTCTTCATTATGAAAAATGAGGACTTGTTATGGCGAAAGGCGCACGAGAAAAAATCAAAATGAAAAGCTCAGAGAGCTCTGAGTGCTATTGGACGACAAAGAACAAACGCACTGTCACTGGAAGAATCGAACTTAAAAAATACGACAAAAAGCTCAGAAAACACGTCACCTTTAAAGAAGCTAAATAGCTTATACTGAAAGTGCTTCAAGACCCGGTTCTTGAATCAATTTCAGTATGAATTGAGGGATACCGGTTTCAGGAATCCCTCCGCATCTATAGCTTCTATAACTTTAGCGATGTGGGTCTATGAGGTCACTATTTGAACTCTCAGTTGCTTTTAAGTATCTCATCCCCAGAAAAAAGCAACTTTCCGTTTCTCTGATTGCTATCCTATCAGTAGCTGTGATCTCACTTGTCGTTTGGCTTGTGCTTGTATTTCTCTCTGTCACCGAGGGAATTGAGCGTGGATGGCTCCAAAAGCTCACCACTCTTAATGCCCCGCTGCGAATCACTCCAACAGAAAATTACTACTCCTCCTATTATTATCAGGTCGATGGGATCAGCTCTAGTTCCGGCTACTCTCTCAAAAATATCGCCCAAAAAATCCAGGCTTCTTCGTCAAATCCTTACAATCCTGAAGAAGATGGAGAGCTCCCTTCCCATTTTCCCTTGCCGGATATCGGATCTGATGGAGCTATAAAAGACCCTGTAAAAGGTCTATCCGCACTCCTCTCTCACCTGAAACAAACTCGCCCTGATCTGGCATATCAGGACTTTGAAATCAGCGGCGCTTTAATGCGATTGCAGCTACTGCGCCCATCAAGCGGCATGCTAGCTAACGAGTCCCAAGGGTATTTAACCCAGGTTTCCTACCTGGCCTCGCTTCCAGATCAGTGTCCAGGGCTCTTTTCGCTCGTGCTGCCTCCAAGCGAAAAAGACCTCAACCATTTGTTTTACCTTTCCTCCCACTCGACAGAGCTTTCTCGCCAAGACTCCCCCATGCTCACACTTAAAGCGAATAAACCACTGGTGCAGGAGCGCATTCAAGGAATTCTCGAACATGTCAAGATTGCGCAGCTCAAACCCAGATATTCCCTCTGGCAGATTCCGATAGCAATGCTTCCGGAAAACCACGCGTTAGAAGCAGTAGCGCACTTCAGGTACGAAACTTTAAGCCGCATCGATATTCCGACCCTTGGCTCACCCAATCCCTCAACAGAAAATCGCGTCAAAATCTGGAAAGAAGGATCTGATCTTATCCTTGAGAACGCCTCTGGCCATAAACAAAAAATCCCTGCTTCTATCCCAGTCTTTACGAGCGGACCTTTGTCTTTAAATGTCGAAGAATCGATTGCAGCAGACTCTCTTGTTTTCAAGGTAAGAACTGCCATTCAGGGTATCCCTATCAAGGGAAATGTCGGGTGGAACGACCTCGAGATCGTAAAAGCTGATTTCTTAAACGGCAAATCCGGTGCCCCTTGGATCTCTTTGGGCTACAATGGGGAAAAGGCGGCTTTGCCGACTAATAAGGAAAAAGAGTCCGGCGTCCTTCTCGCTAAGAGTTTTCTAGATAGCGGCGTGATGATCGGCGATAGAGGCTATCTTTCTTACTCGAGTGCAACGGCAAGCTCTCTCCAAGAACACCGCCTGCCAATTTTTGTCGCTGGATTTTACGACCCAGGAATTTTCTCTGTTGGCAATAAGTGCATCCTTGTGCCGCCTCATATTACTCACACGATCAACTCGTCGAGCTCCTCTTTTAACCTTGATAAAACACAGTCTAATGGAATGCTCGTTTGGTTTGATGATCTGAAAGACGCCGGAGATATAAAGCAGCAAATAGAGCTCGCTCTATCCGACATGGGCCTTGAGAAATATTGGAAAGTGACCACTTTTAAAGAGTACGATTTTGCAAGAGATTTGCTCGAACAGTTCCAGAGCGATAAAGCCCTGTTTGCCATTGTTGGGCTCATTATTCTCGTTGTCGCTTGCTGTAATATCATCTCCATGCTCGTCCTCCTCGTCAATGATAAGAAACGGGAAATCGGCATCCTCCAGGCGATGGGAGCTAGTAAGTTTAGCATTGCGGCTATCTTTGGAACTTGCGGCATAGCAATGGGAGTCCTTAGCAGCATCATCGGAACAGCTGCAGCTCTCTTTACCCTGCAACATATCGACTCCATTGTGCAGATCCTCAGCTATTTCCAGGGGCACGACGCATTCAACTCCACGTTCTTTGGAAAATCCCTGCCAAACGAGCTTAGCCATGGCGCCGTGACCTTTATCCTGATCACAACCCCCATCCTTTCTTTACTTGCTGGACTTGTCCCCGCAATCAAAGCCTGCAGACTCAAACCATCAGAAATTTTGAGGGCTGAATGATCGTCCTAAAAGCTAAAAAATTAACAAAGAAGTTCTCCTCTCCAGTTCCTGTAGAAGTGTTGAAGGGAGTAGACATTGAGCTCCACCGGGGCGAATCTGCAGCGATCATCGGAAAATCGGGCGAGGGCAAAAGCACCTTGCTCCATATTCTCGGGACATTAGAGAACTCTTGCAGCGGAACACTTGAAATCTGCGGGCAGGACACAAGGACCGCTTCCATACCAAAACTTCGCAGCAAGCACATCGGCTTCATCTTTCAAAGTTGCAACCTCTTAGACGATTACACGACGCTAGACAATGTCCTAATGCCTGCGATCATCGCGCGCCAGGATATCAGCGTGAATTCTGCAGCTAGAAAAAGAGCCCTGATGCTTCTAGAGATTGTCGGACTTAAAGAGCGCGCTCTCTTTCCTGCAAAACTGCTTTCTGGCGGCGAAAAGCAGCGGGCAGCTATTGCGAGAGCTCTTTGCAACGATCCCGATCTAATTCTTGCGGATGAACCATCGGGAAACCTCGACACCAAACACTCGCAAGAGATCCACTCGCTTCTCACGGGTCTCTGCAAAAACTTTAACAAAGCTCTCATTGTGGTGACCCACGACAAAGAGTTTTCCTCCCTTTGCGATAAAACCTGGCTCTTAAAAGATGGCAATTTAAGCTCTTAAGAGCTACTCTTTCGGCAACTCGATGCTCCACTTTTTTTGGCACTCGAGTTACAAACTTTCAAAGGATCTTATGCAAATTCTAATGGTTGGAACCGGCTATGTAGGACTTGTCACAGCTGCCTGCCTCTCTGAAATGGGCCATCATGTGATCTGTCTCGATATCGACGCTTTGAAAATTGCTAATCTGAAAGAAGGGATTCTCCCCATTTACGAGCCTGGTTTAAAAGAATTGGTCGATCGCAACAGAGCAGCGGGAAGGCTCTCTTTTACAACAAACTACCCGGAAGGCGTCAGACTCTCGGATATCTGTTTCATTGCTGTCCCCACTCCCTCGCTAGAAGATGGATCCTGCGACCTCAGGTTTATCTACGCTGCAGCTTCAGAAATTGCACGCCATATGGACAGCAGTAAGATCATCGTCAATAAATCAACAGTTCCCGTCGGAACAGCAAAGCTGATCAAAGAAAGGATCTCTAAAATTCTTGCCCAGCGAGAAGTTGAAGTTCCTTTCGATGTCGTATCAAACCCGGAATTTTTGAAAGAAGGATGTGCCATCGGCGATTGCATGAAACCCGATAGGATCGTTCTCGGAACAGAAAATCCAGACACCGCTAAGGTCATGCGAGAGCTCTACGCCTCTTTTACGATCAACCACGATCGCATTTTTGTCATGGATACCGCTTCCGCCGAAATGACGAAATACGCAGCGAATGCGATGCTGGCTTTGCGGATCTCTTTCATGAACGAGCTGGCCCATCTTTGTGAAAGGACGGGAGCTAATATCAAGCAAGTGCGTTTAGGCGCCGGCTCCGATCAGCGCATTGGCTACCAGTTTCTTTATGCCGGTGCCGGTTATGGAGGATCTTGCTTTCCTAAAGACATCCGGGCCCTTTCTTCGATGGCAAAACAAAAAGGGGTCGAAATGTCCATCCTCGAGTCGATCGAAGATGTCAACGAAAGACAAAAAAAGGTCCTCGCTAAAAAAATCCTAGCCTATTTTTCTCATCAAGGCGGCCTCAAAGACAAAACCATTGCCATCTGGGGACTAAGCTTTAAGCCGGATACCGACGACATCCGCGAAGCGCCTTCTCTTCCTCTGATCCAAGAGCTCCTTGAAAACGGCGCGATTATTCGCGCTTATGATCCCGCCGCAATGCCAAACTCGCAGGGAGTTTTTGGCTCCAGCGTCCAATTTTGCAAGGACGAATACGAAGCAGCCATGCACGCGGATGCCATTGTGCTCGTAACGGAATGGAAACAATTTCGCTTTGCGGAGTTCTCCAAAATCATCCCCCACCTCAAACAAAAAGTCCTTTTCGACGGAAGGAATCAATACCAACTCTCAGAAATGCAGGCTTTGGGAATGGAATATTTTGGGATCGGGGTCCCCTCCTCTTCTTTAGAATCGTACTCTGAGGCTCTAAATGGATGAGGTCAATTTTTTTACGGATGCTAAGCGTCTCATCGATGACAAATTGGATGCTCTTATTTCCTCTTCTACAGACCTCCCCTACTCAGAACTTTTTACATCCGCGCGCTACTCCCTTTCAGCTCCCGGCAAACGCCTCCGTCCGCTGCTCGTGCTAGCAACAGCTGCAAGCTACGGCATCCCAGAGGATAAAGCTCTCATTCCCGCTTGCTCGATTGAAATGATCCATACCTACTCATTGATCCACGACGATCTGCCCTGTATGGACGATGATGATCTACGTCGAGGCCTGCCCACCTTGCACAAAGTCTTCCCAGAATGGCACGCCCTCCTCACCGGCGACTTTCTGCTCACCTACGCGTTTGAGATCCTAAGCGACGCACCTCATTTAACAGCAGATCAAAAAGTAGCCCTGATCCGAACTCTCTCTTCTAGAGCCGGCGCTCATGGCATGATCGGCGGCCAAATGATAGACCTTCTCTCTGTGGGAAAAAGCATCGACTGGAAGATTTTAGAAAAAATGCATCTGAAAAAAACCGCCGGCCTGATCACCGCAGCACTTGAATGCGGGGGGATCATCGCAGGAGCTCCAGAGAGCGACATGGAAGCCCTCAAGCAAACCGGACTTGCCATCGGCATTGCCTTTCAACTCATCGACGATGTCCTGGATTATACAAGCACTGAGATGGAACTAGGTAAGCCCATTGGTTCCGATGAAAAAAAATCAAAAGCCACCGCTGTTCCGCTCCTTGGGATCGATCTCGCAAAAGAAAAAGCTGCCAAACTCCTGCAAGTAGCGGATGAGAATTTAAACCACCTTTCTCGACCAGCTCCCCTCATTAAGGCCCTAGTTGGCCAAATGGTCAATCGCAAAAAGTAAAACAAATTTGCGAAAATAATGAATTTCAGATACAGTTGGTGGGAAAATATTATCCAAACTCTATGGAGATTGGGATGACATTAAAAGGATTCTCTTCTGAAGCTCCTCTTTCTTCTTCATTTCAACTCGAAGTCGATGAAAGGATCGTTGTCCATAATTGGCTAAAAAGAAGCTTCGACATCCTCGTTAGTTTAAGCGCTCTTATCATTGGACTTCCCCTTTTTGCCGCTATTGCCCTCATCGTCAAACTAAGTTCCACCGGGCCCATTTTCTATTGCAGCCTGCGCATCGGCCGTAAGGGAAAACTTTTCAAATTCTGGAAATTCCGCTCCATGCATAGAGATGCAGACCAAAGATTAGAGGTCATGTTAGAGAGCGATCCCAAACTCAAAAGGGAATGGCAAAAATATTTTAAACTGAGAAATGATCCCCGGTTAACGCGCATTGGAAGTTTCTTAAGAAGAACCTCCATGGATGAACTTCCTCAATTCTGGAATGTCCTCATGGGAGATTTAAGCATCGTTGGACCTCGTCCTTACCTGCCGAGAGAGCTCGACTCGATCCGCAAAATTTTAGGTCCCGACATGGAAAAAATGTTCTCTGTTAGACCCGGTCTCACAGGACTATGGCAGACGGCAGGTCGCAACAATTTAACTTTCAAGGAAAGAGTTAAGCTCGAAGTGAGCTACGTGGACCAACTCAACTTCCTCTTCGATGTGAAGTTGATTTTGAAAACCTTCCCTATTTTGCTCTTTCAAAAAGGCGCCTTTTAGGGCATTGTCAGGGATAGTTCGGAGTATCAATGCGGCAGGTTCCTCTACTATTTCCCTTTGCGCTGTCTTGTTTCTTTGCGCTCTTTGGCACAGCCTTATTTCCTCAAGCAAAACTCATCGCCTTCTCCCCTTTTCTAGCGCTTGTTTTTAACCGCTCAAGTTTTAAAGCCTCGCTCTGGATTGCATCCCTTTGCGGACTCATCGTCGATCTTTTAAGTTCTGAATTTCACTTAGGGATCCATGCGTTAAACTACTGCCTTACAGCCCTTATTTTGTTCCATCAGAAAAAACATTTCTTTGAAGACAAACCTTTAGCGCTTTCTCTCTTTACGCTTCTTATCAGCGCAGTATCTTCTCTCCTTCAGCTACTCCTCATTTCACTCTTTGACAGAGCACTTCCATTTTCCGGCAAGCTTATCGTTGCGGACCTTTTCATCATGCCGCTCTTTGACGCAGTGTACGCTTTTGTCTGGTTCTGCTGTCCGATGATGCTTTATTTACATATCAAAAAAGTCGGATGGAAGTCCATTTACACCAAGCTGCTTACAAAGTTGCGATTGATCAAAGAAATGCCGGACAATTGAACTGCGAGCTTGCCAAACAGCTGCGATATTAGATAGACTGCCCAGAAAAAAAAGAGTGTATGCCAAGTCCATCTCCCTCTGAACTTACATTTGTTGCGATCCAGGCTGCTTTGAAGAGCGGCGCCCTTTTGCAAAAAGGGTTTGGCTCTGATTTTGAGATCACTCTTAAGCCCGGCGTGCAAAATCTCGTCACGGAATACGACAATGCATCTGAAAAGAGCATCATTTCCACAATTTTTGAACACTTTCCAGATCACGCTATTCTCGCAGAGGAAAGCGGCGACATCCAAAAGGGAAAAAGTCCTGTCACTTGGATCATCGATCCGCTAGATGGGACCGTCAATTTTGCCCGTAGCGTTCCCGTATTTAGCGTTAGCATTGCCGCCTCTATTGAAGGGGTGGTTATCTCAGGTGTCGTGTATCAACCCATGACAAAAGAGCTCTTCATCGCTGAAAAGGGAAAAGGAGCTTTTCTAAACGGCAGACAGATCTTTGTCTCAAAAACTTCCAATTTTGAAACAGCGCTGCTATCGACCGGTTTTCCCTACAACGTCGATAAAGACCCTCAGCAGTGCGTGGAAAAATTTGCAAAAATGCAGCTGAAAGGTGTTCCCATAAGAAGGCTCGGATCTGCAGCTATCGACATGGCGTATGTCGCAGCGGGAAGATTCGATGCGTTTTGGGAAGTGGGCCTGCACCCTTGGGATATGGCGGCTGGAAAACTACTCATTGAAGAAGCCGGCGGCAGAGTGAGCGGGTGGGACGGCTCGGCACATCCTATTCTTGGCTATAATACGATGCTTGCTACAAATGGCCTTTTGCATACGCAAATGGTAGAACACTTAACATAACAATCGGATAAGCAGAATGCACATTATTGACGGAACAGCCATTGCAAAAGAGATACAGCACAAGATCGCCTCAGCCATCGCCGGTCTCACGCACCGCAAACCCGGGCTTGCAATTATCCTCGTTGGGTCGAACTCTGCCTCCCAAACCTACACCCGGATGAAGAAAAAACGCTGCGCGGAGGTTGGGATCCTCTCTTTTGATTGCGAGCTCCCTGACACCATCACAGAAGCCCAGCTGCTGAGTGAGATTGAAAAACTCAACAAGAATCGAGATGTTGACGGCATCCTGATCCAGCTTCCCTTGCCAGAGCACATCAATACCATGAACATTGTGGGCGCTGTAGATCCTGCAAAGGATGTCGATGGGTTCCACCCCGTAAATGTCGGAAAAATGCTCATCGGTGAAAATGATGGGTTTCTTCCCTGCACACCGCATGGGGTCCAGGTCCTATTGACCCATGCTCAAATCCCCGTGCACGGCAAACACGTCGTCATTGTAGGCAGGAGCAACATCGTCGGAAAGCCGCTTGCAGCCATCCTGATGCAAAAAGCCCCCCATTGCAATGCAACAGTCACAATAGCCCATTCCCAGTCGGAAAACCTGAAAGAAATCTGCAAATCAGCAGACATCCTCGTCGCAGCGATTGGCAAACCCCAATTTATCAAAAAAGAAATGGTGCGAGAAGGAAGCGTCGTCATCGATGTCGGCATCAACCGCATCAAGGGAAAAGACGGAACAAACGCGATTGTCGGAGATGTTGATTATGAGGCAGTTGCCCCTATCTGTTCCCATATTACCCCCGTACCCGGTGGGATCGGTCCCATGACAATTGCACTCCTTTTGTCAAATACCCTATTGAGTTATCAGCGTAAGGGAGCGTAAGGGAATAAATTTTACAGTTCCCGAGGAGGAAAACGGTTTATACCAATCACAGGAAATAAAGATATATTGTAGCGCGTCAAAGCCCCGAGGTTCGATCGATCGCAAGTCGGTTTATATTGCCAATATTGACCGACTTGCGATCGTCGAACCGCGGGAGCTTTCACGCAGCTAAAATATGTCTTTATTTCCTGTGATTGGTATTAGATCTGGAGGATTTTTTCGAAGCAGGGGTTCCATTCCCACCCCCGCAAGGGAAAATCATCCAGAGATGAATCGATTTTTCCCTTGAGAACTGTAAAATTTATTTTCTTGCGCACCCTAAAATAAAGAGTTGATATCTTTTTAAGAGAGGACTCGCTATTCTGAAAGGTATGAAACGTACTATTTTTTTTGACCTCGGCAATGTTCTTCTTTTTTTCGACCATCAAAAGATGTGCCGCCAAGTTGCAAACTACACTGGCCTTGACATCGATCTCGTTCAAAAGATCATGCACAAATATGGCGATTCTTACGAAAGAGGCGATGTGAATAGCCAAATGATGTACGACGAGGTCTGTAAAATTGCACAAAAAAAACTCCATTTTGAAACATTGATGCATGCTGTCTCCGACATCTTCGAGCCAAATGATGAGGTCATCTCCATTGCTCTCAAGCTCAAAGATAAAGGGCATCCCTTGTTTCTATTATCAAATACCTGTGAAGCGCATTTTACTCATGCTGCCAAGCTATTTCCCTTCATCAAACAATTTGATGGATACGTTCTTTCGTATGAAGCTCGTGCACGCAAGCCCGAGAAAAAGATCTTCGAAAAAGCGCTCGAAATTGCCGGATGCGGACATAGTGAATGCTTTTACACTGACGATATTTTTCCCTATATCGAATCTGCCCGCTCAATGCGAATAGATGCGGAGCAATACACGACCCCCCAAGACTTAACCCAGCATCTCCATGCTAGAGGAATTTTATAACTTCTGATGTCAAAAAAGAAACCTGAAGCACCACAAATCAAAAAAAGCACTAAAGCCTCCACCTCAAAAAAAGCAGCACCTAAGGCAAAAAAAACAATTGCTGCGGCCCCATCCAAAACTGCAGCCAAACACAAAGCTCCGGCAAAGGCGCGCTCAGCTCCCAAAGTAACGGCTTTGCCCAAAACAATCGCCAAACCTGCAGATGCATCTCCCCCTCCTGTAAGAGCGCGCATTGTTCCACCAAAGATCATGATTCCCCCAAAAATGATCGTGAAGCACAAAGAGCATCCGAAGAATGTTCCCGTTAAAGGATCTTCTAAACAAAGAAGGCTCATCGAGAACATGTCCAAATCGATCATTCAGTTCATGTCAGGAAAGCGCTACCAGCCCATGTTGCAATCGGAGCTCTTCGACCGCTTGCATGTACCTCACCAGTTAACTGAAGCTTGCTCGAAAATTGTTACCGACCTCATCCATTCCGGCGAGATCCAGATCGAAAAAAACAAACTCTCTCTTGTCAGTGAAAAAGAGGAAGTGGTCAGCGGGCTACTTCGCATGCACCCCAAGGGATTTGGGTTCGTCATCCCGGACAACAGAGTAGCCTATCCCCAGGACATCTTTATCCCCAAACACCTCACCGATAACGCTGTCGACGGCGATCATGTCGAGGTTGTCGTAAACACAGAATCTGTGTCGGAAAAAGGACCTGAAGGAAAAATTGTCAGCATCACCAAAAGGGCGCGCAAGCATCTGGCTGGAACAATCCTCAATGTGGCTGTTAATGGCGATATCATGGCCTATGTTCCCCTTCTTGGCGCTTCAAAACCCGTCATCGTCTTAGCGCCCGAAGACACCTCTTTGCAAGTTGGAGACAGGGTCATTCTCGATGTACAAAAATGGGGAACGGAAAGAGAGCCGACAACGTGCGAGTTCTCCCATCTTCTCGGCAATATCGAAGATCCCTCATGCGATGTTAAGGCTGCTATTGAAGAATTCGACATTAGGTCCGCTTTTCCTAAGCCTGTTGTCGATCAAGCTAAGCTCTACAGTATTAAAGTTCCCGCAAAAGATCTAAAAAACAGAGTGGACTTCTCTAAAGAAGAGTGCTTCACAATCGATCCTGATACTGCAAGAGACTTCGATGATGCCCTCACCTTGACCAAAGACCGCAAAGGCAACTTCAAGCTGGGTGTCCACATCGCAGACGTCGCCCATTATGTCACGCCGGACAGCCCTCTCGACAAAGAGGCCATCCAGCGCAGCAACTCCACATATTTCCCGGGCACTTGCGTCCCTATGCTGCCAGAAGAGCTTTCCAACGAACTTTGCAGCTTAAAGCCCGATGTCATTAGGCTCACCGTCTCCGTATTGATGGACTTTGACAAACAAGGCACCCTCGTCAAACACGAGGTCGTTCGCTCTTATATCAAAAGCAAGAAGCGGTTCACCTATTTCGAGGCTAAAGACGTCCTTGACGGCAATGCAAAAAGCCCTCATGCCAAAACGCTCAAAAACATGGTAGACCTTTGTCACCTCCTTAAGAAAAAACGGTATGAAAGGGGCAGCATTGATTTTGCTCTTCCGGAAATCGTCATCGTCATTAACGAAAAAGGAGAGCCTACCGGCCTAAAAAGGATCGAATACGACATCACCCACCAACTCGTCGAAGAGTTCATGCTAAAAGCAAATGAAATGGTCGCAATCGAGCTAAATCGGCGCGGCAAAGGATTAATCTACCGCATCCACGATGTGCCTCAGGAAGAGAATTTTGAGGATTTTCTTCAATTCGCGCGCACCCTAGGGTTTACCGTTCCTCTTAAGCCCAAATCCCAGGATTTGCAAGCGCTCTTTGAAGAGGCAAAGAAAACCCCTTACTTCCAGCAGCTCTCTGTCGGTTTTATCCGCAGTATGAAGCTCGCTCAGTACTCTCCTAATAATGTGGGACATTTCGGTCTCGGTCTCGAACATTACTGCCACTTCACAAGTCCGATTCGAAGATATAGCGATCTGATCATCCAAAGACTGCTCTTTGATGAGGAACCCAAAGATATCAATCTGGAACGAATCGCACTGCACTGCTCCGATCAGGAAAGGGTCAGCTTCCGCGCAGAGATGAGTGTTAAAACACTCAAAAAACTCCGCCTCCTCTATCAATACTACCAAGAAGACCCAGCTCGTGAGTACAATGCGGTTGTCACAAAGATCAAGCCGTTTGGCCTTTTCTTTGAGCTGCAGGACCTCATGCTTGAAGGGTTCCTCCATATTTCTGAGCTTGAGAATGACTATTTTGTCTTCGATGAAAGGAGAAACATCCTCTTTGGCCGCAGCTCAGGAAAAATCCATAAACTGGGCGCACCGATAAAAGTGAGCCTAGCCCGTATCGATCTGATCCAGCTTGAAAGCAGCTGGAGCTTAAGCGCTGAGGGTGGACTCCGACCTAGGAAGTCACATTCTAAATCGCGACGACGCAGATAAATTTTTAAAGGAGATTTATTAATGAAAAAACATTTTATCACCGGTTTCGTTATTCTTCTCCCTCTTGTTGTCACGATCGCGGTAGTGATTTTCCTCGTCAATTTCCTTACAGAGCCCTTCGTCGGTGCCGTCTCTGCTTTGTTTGTAAAGCTGAATATCATTAACAAGGGCTTTCTTTTCCTCTCTCCTGATCAGCTTGTAACTTATGTTTCCAAATGCATCATCTTGGTCCTGCTTTTCCTACTTACCGTTGGACTTGGAATCCTCGCTCGCTTGTTTTTGATCAACTTTTTGTTTAAAATTGGAGACAAAATCCTACACCGCATCCCTATTATCAACACAGTCTACAAAACAACCCAAGACATCATTAAGACCCTTTTTGTGTCCGATAAAAACACTTTCAAACAAGTGGTTATGGTCCCCTTTCCAAGATCTGACGTTTTTGTGTTGGGATTGATTGCTAGAGATTCTCCAAAGATATGCTCATCTGCTGTTGGAAATGAGCTTGTGTCCGTCTTTGTCCCGACAACTCCAAACCCAACAACCGGTTTTTTGCTCATGTTCAAACACGCAGATTTAATCCCAATTGACATGAAACCAGAAGATGCGATCAAATACATTGTCTCCTGCGGCGTCATTATTCCTGAGGCTCGAGGCTCCGCTATTACACCCGATAAATCGTAAATCATGAAAAAATACTTCTTCACAGGGTTTATCACCCTTCTTCCTTTGGCCCTTACGTTTATCATTGTAAAATGGCTATTTAACCTTTTCGCCTCTCCGCTCGCAGGACTCACGGAAATGTTCATCCTCTCCTATGAAAAAAACTTAGGGCTTAGTCTAGAACACCATGACACTCTCGTTCTTTTTTTAAGCCGCGTGTTCGCCTTTATCCTGCTTTTTGGCCTGATCCTTCTCCTCGGCTTCTGCGGTCAAAAATTCCTGATCAAAATATTTTTAAAAATTCCCGAGCGCCTTTTTTCGCATATCCCGCTTGTTCGAACAATTTTTCGCTTAAGCAATGAGATCACCAAGGCCGTCTTTTCCGAAAGCAAGAAAACTTTTCAAGAAACAGTCCTCCTCCCCTTTCCAAACAATGATGCTTATACAGTTGGGTTCGTCACCGGAAAGACCCCCTCGATCCTACAAGAGGAAAGAGCGCCGACAGATCTTGTCATCTTTGTTCCAACAGCGCCCCATCCCATGTCGGGCTATGTCCTTTTGGTCCCCCAAAAAATCGTTAAGCATGTCGATGTTTCCGTCGAAGACGCCTTCAAATTCCTCATCTCCTGCGGGGTCATCCATCCCGGTGAAAAGCTGCCCAATGAAGAAGTAAAATAGTCTTGTTCTTTTAACGCTCTCACATTATAATCAGTTTCTTAACAGACAAGTTTCGAGGAGTTACCTATGGTTCGCATCAGTAAACAAGAAGAAAGACGCGCAGTTTCCTTCAGACGCCCAAGAAAACCTGCCAAAAAAACAGGACCTAAAAAAGACGCTCTCCCTCAAGGATTTAAGCTTCATGCCAATGCTATTGAAGGAAATCTTGCCGCATCATCATTTATCCCCAAGATTAAGTAAAAAATTTAGAAGGATCGCTAATTATGTCTAGACATACAAGCTACGGAAAATCGAGCAAAACAGCTAAAAAACGCAATGTTCTTAAGCGCTTTGAGCGCGTTGACGTTTTGCGACGCCTCGGCAAATGGAAAGACGGTGAAAACACGAAAGTTACCAACCTCCCAAAAACGCCTGTCACACCTTAAAATTTCTATTTGCAACACCCAACGAGACCTACCTCTTTCCACAACTCATGTGAAAAAGGTGGTCTCGTTTCTACTTAAAGAGCTTAAAATCGCCACAAATGAGATCACTTTACATTTTGTAAGCGAGCGTAAAATCTGCTTGTTACATAAAGATTTTTTTAACGACCCCTCTCCCACAGACTGCATCACCTTTCCTCTTGATTCCCCATCCGATAAAGAAACTCCCTATCACATCCTGGGAGAAGCCTTTATCTGCCCCAAAACCGCCATTACTTACGCAAAGAGCATTGGGATTGATCCACATGAAGAACTTTACCGCTACATCACTCATTGTATCCTGCATTTGGTCGGCTATACGGACATCCTGTCTTCCAAAAGAGCAAAAATGAAGCGAAAAGAAAACGCCTGTTTAAAAAAATTAGCCAAAGCCGGATTGCTTTCTTCATAAATACTCTTTGAGACAAAGTCTCCATTAATTAAACTAAGAATCAGTACTATCCTGGTCTGCGCTCCCCTTCCTTGCTGGGAGGATTTCGATCAGACAGGTTTGATGATGAATCAACATATGGGACTCATTTGTTTACAACTTCTGCATATACCGCTCTTTTTTTCTTGATCGGCTCAAGCACACTGACCGCCGTTTCTAGCGCACTCCATCGGAAAGGGAGGCTCTTAACGGAGGATTCCCTCAAACAACACAACTCCCCTTTTTTCTTCCGCTATTTTTTAAGCTTTTTCTTCGCCAAGCAAAAATGGGAAGGACTGCTGTTTTCCCTTAGCTTTACAAAGCATTTGCTCAGAATTGCGTACGTTCTGGCCGCCTTCTTTTTTTTGACTGAACTCGAGTATTTTAGAAACGCCCTGGTTTTGCAGACGCCCGGCCAAATCTTTAACAACACGCTGATCTTTTTGATCATCCTTGTCATTATCGCCTCCTCTCTAATTTTCGACTGCCTATTCAGCTTGCTGGGCCAAATTAAAGCGGACAGCACACTGCGCTATCTAGCACCGCTAACATCTTGCTTCCTGCTTGCCTGCATCCCCCTGACAGCCCCTTTCTTCCAGATAATGAAATATTTTCTGCCAAAAAAGAATGAGCTCAAAAAATCTACTACTACCTTCAAAATTCGAGACAAGGTGCATGAACTTCTCCAGGAAACCGAACTTGGCGCCTACCTCGATGCTACAGAGCAAAAATTCATTCTGTCCGTCGTCTCTTTCAAAGAGAGGATCGCACGTGAAGTGATGGTCCCAAGGATCAACATCTTCAGTATGGCAGACGACACCCCGGTCCAAGAAGCTGCTGAGCAGTTTCTCGCTGAGGGCTATAGTAGAATTCCCGTATACAAAGATAGCGTGGATAATATTGTTGGCGTCCTACTCTATAAAGACGTTCTTAAAATCTATATCGAGCAATTTCAAACGCCGCATCTTCTTAATGGCCCAATCAGCAAGCTCGTAAAACCCGTCCTATACGCCCCTGAGACAAAAAAAATATCCCATCTCCTTCAGGAATTTCGGAGCACCCAAATCCATCTCGCCATCATCGTCGACGAATGGGGCGGCACTGAAGGGATTGTGACGATTGAAGACATCTTGGAAGAACTTGTAGGGGAAATTGCAGATGAATATGACATCGGCCAGCAGAACCTGTTCTCAGCTCTTCCCGGAGGGGGGTGGATAGTCGACGCCAAGATGTCCATTATCGATATCAGGGAAGAACTTGGGGTCAATATCCCTATTAGCCCTGAATACGACACGATCGGCGGCTATATCTTTAACAGAGCTGGAGCCATCCCGGTAAAGGGGTGGAAGATCCATCATGACGAATTTGATCTGGAAGTATTAACATCTAGCGAAAGATCGGTAGACAAAGTTAAAATTACCACTTAAGAGACCCAATTTCGCCGAAAACTTTTAAATCATTTTCGGTATAACTCCGCCCTTGAAAAGGAAAAGGAATTCAGGCAAACTGGCTACCTATTGCTTATTTGGGGGAATCCATGCGCCGTTCTATTTGCTACTCTGAACCTAATCTTGCTCTTGCTGGAGAAATTTCCACATGGAAATTCTCATACACCACCGCAACTTCCCTCCCAAAAGGAACTAAGCTCAAATTTGACCTCCTCTCAAAAGGGCGAGAGATCGATTGGGAAATCCCAAGCACAAGTACCAAAGATAAAAAAAATTGCATCTGGGCGGAATTTCCAGCTAACAAGGTCCTCCCTGCAAAGGAAATTGAACAGGAAGGCGATTTTGCCCCTTCCTTTGAATTTACCCTCCAGAGCGAAGCTAAAGCCGGAGACACTCTCTCCATCTTAATGGGTTCTAGCGATAAGAATCCAGAAAAAGGAAATCGCTGCCAAACTTCTATTCAACGTCGGCGCCCGTTCCATCTATACATCGACCCTAAAGGGAAAGGGGATTACCGCGAACCTGAAATTTTTACAATCGATGTCCGCGGCAATGTCTTAAGAAATATCCGGATCATCGCACCCTCGCTCGTTGCAAAAAACAAACGCTTCGACGTCATCATCCGCTTTGAAGATATTTTCGGTAATTTGACTAATAATGCACCCGAAGGAACTCTTGTTGAGGTCTCCTATGAGCATCTCCGCGAGAACCTCAACTGGAAGCTCTTCATTCCTGAAACGGGCTTCATTAACGTCCCAAATCTCTATTTTAACGAACCAGGCCTCTATAAAATCCAGCTTCGCAACCTTAAAACGGGCGACTGCTATTTTTCAGCCCCCGTCAAATGCTTTGCGGATGCAGACAAGAGCATTTTCTGGGGACTTTTGCATGGCGAATCAGAAAAAGTCGATTCGACGGAAAATGTCGAAGGATGCCTACGTCATTTCCGCGATGAAAAAAATAACCAGTTTTATGCCATTTCAGCTTTCGAAAGCGTCGAAGAAACTCCTAACGACGCATGGAAGACAATTTTAGCGCAAATTGCTGAGCTCAATGAAGACTTCCGATTCACTACTTTTTTAGGTTTTCAATGGTTTAACGAAGCACCGGAAGAGGGACTACGGCAAATCCTCTACGCTAAAGACAACAAGCCGATCTTGCGTAAAAAAGACATGAAGACGGGTACGCTCAAAAAAATCTACAAGAGCCACACACCAAAAGACCTTATCTCCATTCCCTCTTTCACGATGGCAAAGGGTTTAGGATCTAACTTCACCGACTTCGACCCCGAATTCGAACGTGTCGTAGAGATCTATAATTCTTGGGGATCTTCCGAGTGCACAGCCAAAGAAGGCAACCCGCGTCCTATCACAGCTAATGGAAAAAATGGAATTGTAGAGAATGAAAAAGGCTCCATCCGCAAAGCACTGAACAACAATCTCCGATTTGGCTTTGTCGCTGGAGGATTAGATGATAGAGGCATTTTTGAAGGATTGTATGAAAGCGACCAGGTCCAATACTCCCCTGGTTTTACAGCTATCCTAGCGATCGAGCAAACGAGGGAAGCCCTATATCAAGCCCTCATTAACCGATCCTGCTACGCTACAACCGGCGAAAGAATGGTTCTCGGTTTTTATATTGCCGGGGCGTCCATGGGCAGCGAATTGAATACAAAAGCAAAACCCGGCCTCAGCTTCAATCGCCATATTACAGGATTTGTTGCAGGCACGGCACCTATTAAAGAAATCACATTTATCCGGAACGGCAAACCCTACCACACCATCGAGCCCAAAGACGCCCATTATGAATTTGCAATTGACGATACGGAACCACTCTCTAAAATCTTATTACCATCCCAAGACAAAGAGAAGCCGCCTTTTATCTACTACTATATGCGTGTCATCCAAGAAGATGGCCATATTGCTTGGAGCTCTCCTATCTGGATCGACCAAATGGAAGTTGCCCCTCCAAACAATGTGAAGAAGGTCAAAAAGGCCCCATCGAAGTCATAATCCAGAATTTGACAAGCTTGCTATCTGATATACCCAAATCTTGAGAAAATTTGGGTATATAAAAAACACCAACGAAGTGCTGGTGTTTTTTTTATGCATTGATATTTGGTATAACTTTTGAACCCGCCTGCCGGCCAAATTTTGAGACAGCTTGGCTATAACTTTGCAGTGGATGCAGTATAGGTTCCTATGCACAAAAAAAAACTGCATGAACCTAAAAGGCCCATGCAGTCTTTGTTAGATCTACATCAACTAAGCTTATGGGGTAGTTGTTGTAGTTGCTGGTGTTGCAGTTGCGGCAGCGGCCAAATCAGCACGCACGAGAGCAACAGCTCTTTGGGAAATAGGGTTGCAGATCTCGTGGTGAATCATGAATGCACCGAAACCAAATGTATGATCTTGACCATTGAAAACGGAAGAAGGCTGTCCGTTTACTACATTGGCGATATGCATTTTAGCTTTAATAGCATCCTGCATATTTTGAGGGAGTGCATCAAAGAATTGTCTTGCAATCCCAGGATTTGTATTGCGAGCGCTGATAACCGCTTCAAATGCATCCAATTTATCAGCATCCGTTACGATAGCTCCAAAACGGGCTAAAGCGTAAGCGACCAGGTCGTTCGCAGGTACAGGGCGTACTGCAAGATTAGGATCTGTCGACAAGTCAAAGATCGCTTTGACGTTAGCTACAGCAACGTCAGGAGCTGCAGGAGCTGCCACTTGTTGAGTAGCAACTTGTTGGGTAGTTGCTGTCGAAAGAAAGCCCAAGCCTGGTATCTTTGCTAGGCAGTTGCGGATTGCATCAACAACAGAAGAAACCCAAGCGCTGATTGCTGCGCTAAAGCCAGTTGATGGTGCATTGGTTGATGCAGCTGAAGTAATAGAGCTGCCTGAGCCTGCAATTCCAGGACCTCCAGTTGCGGTTGTTGGAGCTGTTGAAGTTGCGGTTGTAGGTGTAGTTGGAACTGTGCCTATTGGTGCTGTCATAATAAACCTCCTCTAAAGGATATTGAAAACTGTAAACGTCAAATCTTATGACGTATTTTGAAAAAACATCTTGGATTCTAAATGTTAAGGGGATATTAAGAAAAGAAAAAAAAACTGGACAAATATAATACTCATTATCAATGACTTACAAAAAGATTTTCGATTTCATTCATTTTTGAATGCGCGAAAAAAAATCAAAAATGCCGCGATTTAAAGGCGAATTTCGCACTTTCCTGTAAGGAAATATTCTCACCTAGAAGTTTGTTCCCATAGACGAGAAATGAACGCCAAAGCATAATCGTCTATAGAGTAAAACCCACGGGACCATCATGCAAATAATTCTAGGCTCTCAGTCCCCTCGCCGCATGGAAATCCTTGGCTATTTTGCCCTCCCGTTTGTGCAAATTGCATCAGCATTTGATGAAGGAACAGTCGCGTTTAACGGCGATCCCGCCAGCTATGCACAGGAACTTTCATTAAAAAAAGGTCAGGAACTGGCCAAAAAATTCCCCGATAAACTGATCCTTACGGCAGACACTGTTGTTTTTTTTGATGGAAAAATCTACAACAAACCCAAGGATGAGGAAGAAGCATTCTCTATGCTGCGGACATTTTCTGGAAATTGGCAACATGTGTTCACTGCGATTAGTCTGCAGCAGGGGAACAAAATTCACTCCGGAGTTGAAGAGACCAAAATACTTTTCAATCCGCTCTCAGACGAGCAGATCCGCCTCTATCATCGAAGCAATCCCAGCTTTGATAAAGCGGGAGCCTACGCGATCCAGCAGGCGGGCAGCATTCTCATATCTAAAATCGATGGATGCTATTACAATGTGATGGGCTTGCCTGTAAACGTACTGAGGGAATTGCTGGGTAAATTCAATATCGATCTGTGGAAACATTTAAAACCTGGGGAATCCAATTGAAGATCCACGGCCTTTTGATCCAGCTCTGTCTATGCTTTAATTCTGCGTTTATCTATGCGAATTCAAATGAAGAGGTCGCATCGGTTCAGGAAAAAACCGGGATCAATAAACTTCACATTTTCTATTTGCTCCAATCCAACGAATTTGGAAAGGCTATCGATCTTTACCAAGAATATAAGACGTCTCTTGGAAGACATGATTTTGAGGTTTTACAACAGATGGGCCTCATCATTTTAGAGCAGGGATCCCGCAGTCCAGATCCTGAAACACAGTTAATTAGTATCTTTGGCTCCGGAATTGCAGGAATTTCCGCTTCGATCGACATCCTTGAAGCGGGCATTACTAGCCCGTATCCAGAAACTCAGATGGCAGCTATTCAATTTTTAGGACGCCTTCAAGACGATAGGTGCGAGGAGCTTTTCACAAAAGCGATGTCTTCTGATTACATTTACACTCGCTTAGAAGCGGCTCAGCAGCTCGCCATTCGAAAATCCAGGACTGCTGTAGGCCAGATCGAATCGCTGATGTATAAAATCCCTCCTCAAATGCGTTTCTTCTTTCCTCAATTTTTCGCATTGATCGGCACCTCTGATGCAATCTCGCTCCTCAAGCAAATGATGGATGATCACTTTCACATGACGCGCATTGAATCGATCCTAAGCGCTGCGCGCTTTGGCAGAGACGATCTCCTCCCCATGATTCGCTCTAGGGCAACGCACTTAAATATTGCTGAACAAGAAGCATGTGCGATGGCTTTTGGATACCTTAAAGATTCTAAATCGATCTCGATTCTTAAAAAACTGGCGCAATCCCCTTCAACTAACGTCAAACTCGCAGCGAGGAATTCTCTTTATAGCTTAGGCGATGATTCCTCCAGGGAAGAGATCATAGAGCTTGCGAAAGAGGGCAACCTCTTTGCAATCTCCATTCTTGGAGACGTTCCGGGATCGGAAAAAGTGCTGTACCAGCTCACAAAGGACCCTAACCTACAGGTGCGCTTCAACGCTGTATTTGCACTCCTCAAACATGGCGACCCGCGCGTTTTGGAATCGCTTTTTGAATTTTTAATCCGCGATTCAAAAGATTTTGGATTCCAGCCTCAATTTTCTATTGGGAACTCATTAATGGCATGGAAGGTGATCCCTTCAGCACAGCAGCATCAGCAAGAGGGCCCGTATGATCTGCTCACACTATCGATCAGCGTGAGAGAGCATATGCTCAGAGAATGCCTGGAGCTTAAACCAAGCGAATTTCTTAAGTTGGCAGATACTCTCTTTGATACAAGGCAGATCGACTTAATTCCGCTTTTGATCTCACTCATGGAGAACCTGCAAACTCCGGAGGCCATCGAGCTATTGACGGCAAAAGCGCACACGGCGGGAGCTCCTCTAACCAGGGCCTACTGCAATCTTGCCTTGCTCAGACTCAGAAAAGGGGATCAGTACAAAACTGCTGTTACAAATTGGATCGAAGCGAAAAAAAACACAGAAATGATCCGATTCCGCCCTATGCTGCCTTGGAACGTGCGCATTTCTGAAAAATCCAGCGCTTTCGAGCTCACTGCAGAAGAAAACTCTCGCCTGCTTGTCGAATGTTACCAGACGATTGCAAGCGAACACGACGAAAACAGCATCAACATCATCCTTGAAAGCTTAAAAAGCGGTCATCACAAAAACCGCTCCGTGTTAGCCGGACTATTAATCCAGGCTATTCAGTAGACTCCGAATAGTTTTCCATTGAGTTTTGCTCGTGCCTCTCTTATCCTGTACAGGATGATTTTGTATTAGGTATAGATGCATCGGTTGTTTTTTTCCCTTATTTGCCTAAGCGCGCTAACTCTCGATACGCATTTATTTGCTGAAGATGTGCTGGAGCCTAGTGAGGGATATCTATTTCAAAATGAAAATGACATCGATGAGATCCCATGGGATGGCGACTCCTCATATTCCGATGACGTCGACCTGGACGTCCCGGAAATGACTCCTCCCGGCTTTGGAGAGCCCGCTCCTCCTCCCCAGCCGCCGCAGTCTCTTGTACCTCAGGAGCTCACCATCGATTTAAAAAATCCGCTTTTTACACATGGTGTGATTACCACTGAAGATGGAGGGGTTGTCTCTGGTCAGGGGATACGAATTCAGGCCCGAAAAATTGAATACACCAACAAGATCATCAATGGAGTCCGCACCCAGAAATTGATCGCTAGTGACGATCTGATGATGGAATATTCAGGCAGGGCTTTTGTCGGATCCCGCCTTGAGTACGATTTTATCTCACAAACCGGCATGCTGACCGATGGAAAAACCTTCGTCGATATTTGGTTCTTGGGAGGCGATAAAATTGAGCTCAAAGACGACGGCTCGTTTAACATCAGCAACGCATTCATTACCACTTGTGAAAGTCAGGAAAACACATGGGAGATCAATGCAAAAACGGTCAAAATCACAGAAGATAAACTCCTTTCGGCAAAAAACATCCGCTTTCGTTTCCTCAAGGTCCCTCTACTTTGGTTTCCGTCGTTCAAGAGCAACCTAAAAGCATTCTCAGACCCCCCTATCCGCTATAAAGTTATCTGGGATAAAGGCCTCGGGCCGCGCATTACGATGCGCTACCGCGTCTACTCTTGGAGAGAGCTCAATGTCTTCTGCCGTTTGGACTATCGCCTAAAACGCGGTTTCGGCGGGGCCTTTGAAACGGAGTACTTCTCCACTGATAAAAACACCACTTTTGTCACTAGAAGCTATGGAGCGCATGACAAAATATTTCCAAACGAACGAGGATCCAAACGCTATCGTCTCCAGGGACTCTATCATACGCAGACCAAAGACGACAGGACTCAAGTCCATCTTACCTGGGATAAATTCAGCGACACGCGCATGGTGAACGATTTTCGAAGCGATGATTTTGAAATCAACACGGAAAAACGCACGCGCCTTCTCGTTCAACACCAGTTCGATAATACATTCCTCCACTTTAGCGTGCAGCCAAGGGCCAATAGTTTTGATAGCATCGATCAGGAGCTCCCACTTCTGTCTTTCGGATTTCGCCCTTTTCAACTCGGAAATTCAGGAATCATCTCGAATAATTTTCTGAGCGCCGGCTTCCTCGATTATGTATACGCTAACGATCTGCGCAATCAGTTCCATGAACTTGGACTAAAATCAGCAACGCGTTCAGGGAGGATGGAAACGCGCAATGAGCTCTATAGACCATTTAACCTGGGCCATTTCACTCTAACACCTAGCATCGGGGTCACCGGAATTTTTTACACCAATACTCCGGAACACCATCCCATAGGTCAAGGGATTATCAATTACGGCTTTACAGGGCAAACGCGTTTTTTTAAAAGTTACAAGCGGTTTCGCCATCTATCTGAGCCGTATATCCAATTTTTGGGGCTCACTTCACCCACAGCTGCACTCAGCCATCACTATTACTTCGACATCAACGATGGATATGACCAATTGAACCAAATGAAATTGGGCTGGAAGAATTCTTTCTTCCCCTTTAAACAAACCGGCCTATCTCCCAAAATTACGACAGATCTCTTTACCTATGGATTTTTTGGAAAAAGGGCCTTTGCGCAAGCCTTCCCTAAAACCTATTTAACTGTTGGTTGGAACCGCCCTTCGTATGCCATAAAAGGTGCTGTCGCTTGGAACAATGAACAACATTTATGGGATTTTGCAAATGCGGCCGCAGATCTGACCATTAGCGAAGATATCGCTTTTGGGCTTGAATTTCGCCATAGAAGCAAATACGACTGGAGAAAAGCCCAGCATAAGAATTTCATCGTGGATGTCGCCCGCCCTATTCCTGAGCTTCTAGAGTCCCCCATGTCTGACGGAAGGGATACCCTTTTAACTCGGTTTTTTTTCCGCTTAGCTCCTAAATGGACTTGCCAGATCCAATCCAGACACGGATGGGGAAGGAGACATGAGCCGCGCTATAACTCAGGAAAAGTTGATCTTTATACAATGCTCTCCTGCAGCTGGCGTTTAAGGCTCTCCTATGAGAGAATGCCTAATGACAACCGTTTTTCAACCTCGGTATCTTTGGTAAAATGAGGTAGGTTCTATGACTACTATTTCAAAACTTCCACATGAGATCATTCCATACATTTGCTACTTACTATCTGATCGGCAAATCTTGAACATGAAAGAAGTTTGTGGAGATTATTTGAAAGTGATTAACACGGACAAAAAACTCCAAACTCAGATTGCCTATCGATTCCTCTTGGATCACCAACAAATCGCCGGCATCCCTTTGGACAGTATTCAATATTTCCTCCAACATGATCGGCTGGTCGTTGATATAAAGGACGATTTAAGCATATTAGGCGCTACAAATAGATTGACGCCCGCCTTTCCTTGGATAACCCATCTGATTGTCAGAAAGGGCTCCGCATCTTCATTACAAGATCTTTTCAAGCTTGTGCATGCCAGCAAACAAATAACAACTTTATTTTTGCTAGACTGTGAACTCGATAAAACTCATCTTTCAGATTTAAGCTGCAAAAAACTCGATCTCTACTTCTGTAACACAAAAACACCTGACGGCGCCGATTTTTCCGAGGAGAAAACAGTTAAAATTGAAGACGCTCAAGAGGTAATTGAAGATATTTTGGGAGAAGAAACGGATTCCGGTTCTTTAAATGAATTTCAGCAAAAGGTCATAGATCAAGATGCATCATCTGACGAGGTGCTCAAAGCTTTCGATTCTATGAAATCCAGCTCGAGAGCAAAGGTAATTTCAGGAATTTGGTATGCTGCAATCATGGATCCAAGGGAAACATTAAAAAAATCAATCAGAGAAATACAACGCCTTGCTCGAGAATATATCGAAAAAAATCCCCATCATCCTGCAGTCTTAAGCGCTGTGAGCTCCTCTACTTCTTAGAGTATTTTTTCTTTATCGCCTTGAGCATAGGATCGATCTTCTTACGCGTACTAGCATCCACGCGGTCGATAAAAAGAGTGCCATTAATATGATCGTTCTCATGCATTCTCACTCTGGCATTATACCCTTCTAGTTCCTCAACAAATACGTTGCCGTCTAAATCCATCGCTTCAACGGTGATTTTTTCAGGGCGCTCTACATCGAGGCGCAATCCCGGAAGAGAAAGACACCCTTCGACATCGGTAACTATTTGCTCACTAGGAGAATGAAGCTTGGGATTGATATAGACCTTCGGCTCAGACAAAGTCCAGTGGCCATCTTCTTGATAGATGTAATTTCTCAAAACAAACATTCTCAAAGATCTGCCTACCTGCGGAGCTGCAAGTCCTATCCCGTCGTTTTTATCCATCGTCTCAATCATATCGGCAGCTAACTGTCGAATTTCATCTGTGATTTCCGTAATCGGCTCGCCGCGCACGCGCAAGATTGGATCACCGTAGTAGTAGATTTTTAGTATCATAACTACAGCTTAATCTTGGACTTGTTCAATCGTCGTAGGAATCAAGCGCGACTTGGATCTACCCATCGCTCCCGTCCAGAGTGAAAGAAGCACACAAGCTGCCATGAATATAATCGCTAAATAAGCCGTAAATTTCTTGAGGACATCAGCGGTCGATGTTCCAAATACAGAATCTCCCGGATCGCCTCCAAATGATGCTCCAAGCCCTAAGCTCTTGCTCTCTTGGATAAGGATCACAAGACATAGAATTGCACAGATTCCTATGAAAAGAAATAAAGCGAGATAAAAAATAAAAGTCATTCCGATACCCTTAAATATAATTTACAATTTGGGCAAACGATTTCACATCTAAAGAAGCTCCTCCGACGAGGACCCCATCAATGTCTGTCTGCGCCATCAATGATGCAATGTTGTCCGGTTTCACTGAACCTCCGTAGAGCAAAGAGGTCTTCATTGCGAACTCTTCCCCAAAACGTCCCTTAAGCCACTTCCGGATGAAATGATGGACCGCTTGAGCCATTTCAGGGGTTGCCGTTTTTCCAGTGCCGATCGCCCAAACAGGCTCATAGGCAACGACGAGCTGAGCTGCCCGTTCTAGAGAAATCCCCTGCAGACATTCCTCGAGCTGAGATGTTAACACCTTTTCATAATTCCCGCTTTCCCGATCCTCCAATTGCTCTCCAATGCAAAGAAAAGGAATGATCCCTTCTTGAAAAGCACGCTGCAATTTGCGGCAAATAAGCGCATTGCTCTCTCCGAAATACTGCCGCCTTTCCGAGTGGCCAAGAAGCACGAAAGAAGCGCCGCTGTCATGCAACATACGCGCGGAAATCTCACCGGTAAATGCTCCTTCGATCTGATCGTGCATGTTCTGAGCCCCGATCGTAATCGGAGTGCTTGCAGCCGCATCCACCGCAGCTTCTATCGAAGTGAAGGGGACTGCGAGACAAACCAGATGCGAAGTATCAGCGATCTCTTTCCCCAAAGCGGAGATGAAGCTCAGGGCCTCAGAGGTCGTCTTATACATTTTCCAATTGCCGGCAATCAGTGGAATTCGGTTCATAATTATGTCCTAAAAGATGTACTATCATAGCTTAAGGCTCCGATGAAAGGCAAGTACTATGGAACAAATTCTTTCGGTCTCCGCTCTTACCGCAGAAATCAAAAAACAACTTGAGGTCAGGTTTCCTGCCGTTCAGGTCAAGGGAGAGATCAGCAATCTCAAGGAGCAAGCGTCAGGCCACCTCTATTTTACCCTTAAGGACCAGGACGCCCAAATCTCCGCTGTTCTTTTCCGAGGCAATGCCAAAGATTTGGCCCGCCCCCTTAAAAATGGCGACCAGGTGATTGCCCGAGGTGAAATTAATGTCTACCCGCCCAGAGGCTATTATCAGATCGTCGTTCGCAAGATCGACTATCTAGGCGTTGGGGAGCTGCTAATGCAACTGCATGCTCTCAAAGCCAAACTTGACAAACAGGGCTGGTTTGATCCGGCCCGAAAAAAAACACTCCCCAAATTTCCAAAAACCATCGGCGTTGTGACCTCAGCCACCGGCTCTGTCATCCAAGATATTTTACATATCTTAAGCCGGCGTTTTTCCGGGTTTCACCTCATTTTGAACCCGGTAAAAGTCCAGGGCGAAGGGGCAGCAGCAGAAATTGCCAAAGCAATCGAAGAATTTAATCGCTACCAGCTAGCCGACGTCTTGATTGTGGGAAGAGGTGGAGGGAGCCTGGAAGATCTTTGGGCCTTTAACGAAGAAAAAGTCGCTGCAGCGATCTATCACTCCAAAATACCTATTATTTCCGCAGTAGGCCACGAGACCGATTTCTCGATCGCAGACTTCGTGGCAGATGTCAGGGCCCCAACCCCATCCGCAGCTGCAGAAATTGCCACAATGGAAACTGCTCAGCAGCTCCATTTCCTATCCCAATCAAAAAAACGCCTGAAAGGAACTGTCCTTACTCTCCTTGAGCACCACCGCAAACAGTTTAAAAATTTAATGCGCCACCCGATCCTCTCCTCCCCGCTTTGCCTCATCGAGCCGCACCTGCAAAGAATGGACGATCTGCGCTCCGATTTCAACCTTTCGTTTAAACGCAACTTGTCTGAGAAAAAACTCCAGCTCATTGCGCTCAAAAAACAGATGTTATCCCTTAAACCAGATACGCAAATCCATAGCTTAAAGGAAAGACTTATCACCCTCTCTAGATCTCTCACCAATGCAATCACCCAGCAGCTTTCAGGAAAACAAAAGATGCTAGAGGCCCTTAACAGCCGCAAAAATATCGATAAGCGCTTGTTTGAGCAAATTTTGCAGAAAAGGCAGAAACTGGAACAACTCGCTTCTCATTTGAGAGGGATTGACCCAAAGAATCTTTTAACAAAGGGATATTGCATCCTCTTTCAAGAAAAAAAAGATTCCGTTATCCTCTCTACATCTGAGCTTAAATGCCAAGACACCGTCCGCCTCCAACTTCACGACGGCAGGGCCCTATTAACAGTTAATGGAATTGAAAAATGACAACAGATACTCCCCTTTCTTTTGAAGCCGCCTACGCGCGTCTGGAAGAGATTTTAGAAAAGATGAACTCAGGAAAAGTTTCCCTCGAAGACTCCCTGAAACTCTACGAAGAAGCTGACAAATTGATTAATTCCTGCGGCAAGCGCCTAAATGAAGCGGAAAAGAAAATCGAAGTTCTCGTAAAAAACCGCGATATGGAACTTCAAGTCGATGAACAGGGACGTCCCCTGACCCAGCCTTTTGCAACTAACGCCGCAGCCCCCCTTAACATATCATGATGATTGCCCTATTCCCAAACACTACGAAGAAACAGTCTATCAACCTCGCAATTGGCATCCAGGAGTTTCTATCAAGCCAGGGGATCACAGTTGTTGCAGAGGAAGAAGAGGCAAAGCTCATCAACGCCAAACCCATCTCAAGCGTCGATCCAAAAGAGATCCGCTTTCTAATCTCGATGGGCGGCGATGGAACAATGCTCAGGCTCGCACATAAATACGAGCACCTCGACGCAGCGATGCTCGGCATCAATCTTGGCCATCTTGGTTTCATGGCCGATGTGCCGATCTCAGACATCTACCCAAGCTTGCAGGATTTGATAGGCGGCGCCTACATGATCCACGAGCGCGTCATGATCAGGGGAGAAACTTTGCATGGCGAATCCTGCTTTGCAGTGAATGATATCGTCGTCCATAGGGCCAGAAACCCAAGCCTTGTCGAGATCGCAATTCATATCGACGGAGCTTATCTCAACACCTTTGAGGCTGACGGGATCATCATCGCAACACCCAATGGCTCCACAGCTTATTCCTTAGCTGCTGGCGGGCCTATCATCAGCCCAAACGTCGAAGCGCTCGTACTCACACCCATCTCTCCGCATACCATTTCCAACCGCCCGATCGTCCTTACAGCCAATCAAGAGATCCAAATCCAATATTTGAGCGATTACGACCCGATTGAAATCCGCGCTGACGGACTGACCCACCACACCATGCAAACCGGAGATGTGTTCCGCATCACGCGCCACACCAAAAACTTCAAACTCGTAAGCCTTCAGAGAAGAGACTACTTCTCTACTTTGCGCACAAAGCTAGGATGGTCGGGAAAGCTGAGGTAAAGACGAAATCTCCACAGATCCGTCTAGGCGCAAAGCTGGATTAGGTTTTGCCTTTAGCAGCAATCGGCATATTAGAAATGCCTCTCGTGTTGGAATGGTAAACATTCACGCGAGCTTTACGAGATTCAGGCTTAGATTTTACAACAATATCTACATCTTTGCCCAGTTCATTAAGGAAATGGATTAACCTTTCAACGGAATATCCTCTAAAATGCCCTTTTAAAAGTTCAGATAATTTTGGCTGAGAAATTCCGAGCATTTTAGCAGCAGCTGTTTGAGTAATTCTTTTTTTCTTAATCGCACTACTAATTTCCATGACAAGATCAGCCTTGGTTGCCATTTCTTTATGATTTTCGAATCCAAGGTCAGCGTACACGCTTCTTGAACTTATCTTTGATTTAGGCTTCTTACTCATGATTATCCCCGATTAATAGCAACCACGCGCTATATTCTTTTTCTGCAAGCTTGAATCGACTTTTGATTAAATCGACATCTTGCTTTGGTGTTTTTATCCCTTCTTTTGCCTTCTTATGGAAGACATGTAATACAGCAATAGCCTTTTCAAATTCTACGGTGTACACAGCTCGATAAGTCTCACCAACACTTCTCTCTACAACCTCTAACACAGCAGCGCTTTTAAATCCCTTGAAGGGTTTTGCCTTGGCGCTCTTTCCACCTTTCTGAGCTTGATATAACGCAAAGCCGATTTCGTCTTTAACAATTTCCGGCAACGAGAGGAGGTCTCGCTTACTCGACCCAACCCAGATAAGTGGCTTGATATCCATTACTTGATCTCCGATACCTCATATTATCCCCAATATTGGGGATAATTAGCAAGAATTTTATTAATTATCTTATGGCGGATGAGATGTAACAGGTTAAAGGAACAGGACTTTGTTGTAAAAAAAAGCTGCTTTTGAAAACTTTCACGATGGGCTATATTTTAGGTCACTTTGGGCATAACTCTCGCTCGAGGATCATTTTAAACCACGTTGTGTAATTATCAGGATTGCTTGCGACATCTTTTCTGAGCGCGTCCGCATCGATCCATTTCCAAGAAGCGGCTTCCTCAGGATTGAGCTCTGGTTCGCCGTTGAATACCCCTGTAAAAACATGGTCGAATTCATGCTCGATCAGGTCGTTGTCCAAGTCTACTTTATAGATAAAATCAAAGGCCTTGCTCAGCTCGCACCGTATCCCCATCTCTTCAAATAACCGTCTTTCAGCAGCGCCTTGATTCGATTCTCCCTGTCTTGGATGACTGCAACAGGCATTCGACCAAAGACCGCCTGAATGGTATTTCGAAAATGCCCTCTGCTGCAAAAGCACTTGTCCTTCCTCATTGAATAAAAAAACAGAGATCGCCCGATGTAACTTTCCCGTCAAATGGGCGCTTAATTTCCCTTCAATGCCAATTTCATTGTCGCATTCATCGACTAAAATGACTCTTTCCTCAATAGGGGGATTTAAAATATTCACATGACCTCATTTTTTTGAACGTCGATGATCGCCTTGTAATAGGTGCGATGTCAACTTCAATTAATTTATTAACGCATATCGAGACTCTTCACAACCACTTCCTTGCAAAATTCACCGCTAGTCCATAAAATGCTTAAATTACCAACACTACCAAGATCTCATGCTCAAAAAACTGATTTTTCCTGTGAAGCGCGAAGAATGGCTCGTCTTCGGCCTTATGATCTTTATTGTCTGCCTGATCAACGTCAATTTTAGCATTTTAAGAAGCATGAGAAATGCCTTAGTAGTGGCAGACACTGGCGGTAGCGCCGCCTACATCCCCTATTTCGAGCTTTTTGGAACCTTCCCAGCTTCTATTCTTTTGACCTGGACCCTTTCCCGCTTGATGCGCATTTTCTCCCTGCGGTCCATTTTTTCAATGACGATGCTCTTCTTTCTCTCTTTTTTTGTCATTTTCGCCTTCTGGATTTACCCTCACCGGGAACAAATCCATACCCTTTTGGAGAACAAGCTTGGAATTCTTTTTGGCCTCACCCGATTTAAAGTTATTTTTACACATTGGCCCGACATGGTCTTTTACATCATGTCTGAACTGTGGAAAGTTGCCCTTCTCTCCGTGATATTCTGGGGATTCCTTAATCAAAAACTATCCCTCGAACAGGCCAAGCGCTTCTATCCTCCTCTCCTTCTTGGGAGCAGCATTGGAACCATTTTAGCCGGCCCCATCACCGTATTCTGCACCTCGCTATTCTCATGGCAGCATTTTGCCCTCTCTTCTCAGCGCTGGCAGCACTCCCTCTATCTTTTGACTGCATTTTTGATCCTGTGCGGACTTTTGACCCTTTTTAGCTTTAGCTCATTATTTAAAAAACTCCAACTGGTGAACTCACCCCTTCCGTCCCAGGAAGCCGCAACCGGAGACGAACCAAAAAAAGAACCCTTTTCTCAGCGCCTGCTTTCTCTTTCCTCAAGTTTGCGCTACCTTTTAAAATCTCCTTACCTCAGCTCCCTCTTTTTGATCGTCATTGCTGAGTACGTCTGCTACGCCCTTGGCGAGCTTATCTTCTTAGAAACACTTAAAAGCAGATACCCTTCCCCATCTGAATACTGCCAATACATGGGATCTTTGACTTTTTGGATGGGTATCATGACAGCATTTAGCGCCCTCTTTTTAACGCCCTGGCTTCTGCAGACCTGCAGGTGGAGCCGGACCGCACTCATCACTCCAATCCTCATGGTAGTGATCACGTTTGGTTTCTTTTTCACAATTTACCTTGGAAAAATCGGATTCTTCCCAGGAGCATCTCCCCTGACAATTGCAGTCATCCTGGGCAGCTTGCATTTCTGCATCGGACGCTCCGCAAAATACACTCTATTTGATGCGATCAAAGAACTCGCCTTCATTCCGCTTAGCAGGGAAGCGCAAATGAAAGGCAAGCTGATCATCGACGGCATCGGCTCTCGTATGGGAAGAGGAACCTCTTCACTCCTCAGTATCGTGCTCTTCCTCGTCATGGGAGGCCCTGGCGAGAGCGCTCTCTTCGCAGGAATCTTGGCAATCACCTTTGCTGCAATCTCGATCCCAGCAGCCAGATTTATCGGCTACGAACTGGAAAAATCCAGCCCGCAGACCACTGCTCGCAAGAGCGAAAATCTGGTATCGTGACCAGACAAGAGATAGCTTTTCTTATGGGACCAAATTATCTAGCTTACAAAAAGAAGTGTTCGAGGACAGTGCGCAGGCGAACATTGCGCTGAATGGCAAGGCGCGATTTGGCGATGCGCTCCAAGACCTTTTCCAAAGGAGGGAACGGCGATGATGTCGCCAGTTTCAACCGGTCCAAACTATCGAGATGGTAGAGATATTCAGGGGCGATCCCCTCTTTTAAAAGATGCAGATCGCGATACCAAGTGGCGATCTCCTCAAAAATTGCATCAGCCGTGTTCAAAATGGAAGGGGCTCCTGCCTCTTCGTCTTCTGAATCTGAACTATCTACGGCGCAATTATTTTCAAGCTCAAGGGCAAGTCTTTGGAACTGGGGATAATCGTAGGGAAGATCTAATGAGAGGATTTCTAAAAGCTTGCTGCGCCAAGGAGAATCTCCGCTCTCTGCTAATTGCTGCGCTTTTGCGAGGGATCCGTGAGATAAAAAGGCGATCCGGCGCGCCTCTTCAGGTTTTTTTTGCCACTGGTCTCTAATCAAAGCTTCCATCGGAGCCTGCGGCAGGGGAAAAAAGGGAAGCTTTCGGCTTCTAGAAACAATGGTTGGCAGCATTGCATCGAGGGAGCTTGTCAAAAGGATGAAGTAACTGTGAAACGAGGGCTCTTCAAATGTCTTGAGGAGTGCGTTGCTGCTATAGGGAAGCATTTGATGCGCATCGTGAATAATAAAGACTTTCACGGGAGCCTCATAGGGAGGAAGGGCAACCTCCTGAGTGAGCCTAAGCATAGCATCGACCGTATGGATGGCGCTTTTACCTTCAGGGCGAAAAATATGAAGATCGGGATGATTTTGAGTAGCGAGTTTGTGGATATGCTCGGGGCCCATCAAAAGAGCTGCCAGCTCGAGAGCAAATAGGCTTTTTCCCACGCCATCAGGACCGTAAAACAGAAGTGTGTTCGGCACGCTTTTCTGCTCTACCATACGGAGAAGAGCTGATTTTGCCAGGTCATTTCCGATAAGTTTGGAGAAGGGCATCGATTTTCTCTTTAGCTAGGGTGTAAACCTCTTCGGGATTAAGCGAGGCATCAATGAGGATAAACCTTTTGGGATTATTTTTGGCGATCTGCTTAAAGGTTTTGCGGATGTTTTGATGAAATGTGAGCGCTTCCTGCTCGATCCTATCTTTGGCAAGTCCCGCTTTTTTTGCTCTTTCAAAGCCGATCTCGGGATCAAGATCGAGATAAAGAGTAAGATCAGGCTCTAGACCATCACAAGCAAACTTGCAAAGGTCAGCCACAGCATCAAGGGGCAATCCTCTAGCTCCTGCCTGATAGGCGATTGTCGAGTCATTATATCTATCGCAGAGAACAATTTTGTTTTCACCCAGCGCCGGTAAAATGACTTCCTCGACATGCTGGGCCCTGTCGGCTAAGAAAAGCAATAGTTCACAGCGCTTAGATAAAGCGGCGCCCGGCTTATGGAGAAGAAGATTGCGGATCTCCTTACCAATCTCGGTACCGCCGGGTGCGCGCGTCTTTAGCACATTCTCTTTATCGAGATAGTGGTGAATTTTTTCAATCAGGGTCGTTTTTCCGGCTCCATCTCCTCCTTCAAAGGTAATGAAGAGCCCTCTTTTTTTCATGGTTCTTTAGGTGTCTCTTCTAGAGTTTGGGCTTCTTCTTCAACAGACTCCATGTGCTCAATCTTCTGAAGGCCGACCAGTAAATCTCCTTCATGGAGGTTAACCAGGCGTACACCCTGTGTGGATCTACCCATGACGCGGACATCATTCATGTTGATGCGCAATGTTTGACCGGTATTGGACATCATCACAATGCCATCCTTATCGGTCACAGAGACAGCTCCAACGACAAGACCGTTGCGCTCGGAGGTAATAATGGAGCGAACTCCAACTCCGCCGCGATTTGTCTTGCGGAACTCCTCGACCATGGACCTTTTGCCGTAGCCGTTTTCGCAAACGACGAGCAGGCTTTCATTGCCATTTACGACCTCGCAGGAGACGACAGCGTCTTTTTCATCGCGAAGTTTAGCGCCCCTAACGCCTCTCGCAACTCTGCCCATTCCCCTCACTTGTTCCTGATCAAAGCGCACGGCCATTCCATTTTTAGTGAAAAGCATGATCTCTTGGCTAGGTTTAGTGAGACGCGCAGCGATCACTTCATCACCTTCATCGATGTTGATCGCATAGACGCCTTTTTTACGAGGTGAGCTGAAGGATGACAGCTCTGTTTTCTTGACAACGCCTTGACGGGTTGCAAGAAGAATAAAGGAATCCGTCTCTTCAAAATTCTTAACTTTGAGCACGGTCGCGATCTTCTCATTCGGACGGATATCTTCGAGAAGATTAACGAGGGCCTTGCCTTTAGAGCGTCTGCCCGACTCTGGGATCTCCCACGCTTTGAGCCAGTAGCAACGTCCAAGAGTTGTGAAGATCAGCAGGTAATCATGTGTGGAGCAAACGTAAATGTCTTTAAGGATATCTGTTTCTTTCTTGGTCTCAAGACCAATCACACCTTGGCCGCCTCTACGCTGCTCGCGGAAAGTATCGACAGGCATTCTCTTGATGTAATCATCTTCAGAGATGGTGATCAGAACAGGGAGATCCGGAATCAGATCTTCTATGTTAAACTCACCTTCTGCAGAGATGACTTTGGTTCTGCGATCGGAGGAATGATGTTTTTTCAAATCTCCAAGCTCATCCTTAATGATGTCCCGAACCATTGCCTCAGAGGCCAAAACAGCGAGGTAATGAGCGATTTTAGCGAGAAGATCGTTGTATTCATTTTCAATTTTTTCTCTCTCGAGGGCGCAAAGTTGGTAAAGGCGCAGGTCGAGAACGGCTGTTGCCTGACGGTCCGTCATGCTATAGGTCGCGATCAATTCCGTCTTAGCTGCGTCTCTGTTATCAGAGGCTCTGATCAGTTTCACAACGGCATCGAGATGATCGAGTGCCTTGAGATAACCTTCTAAAATATGGGCTCTCGCTTCTGCTTTAGCCAGCTCGAATCTAGTTCTTCTGCGTACAACATCAATCCGGTGATCTACCCATGCGGCGATCATCTGCTTGATGTTCATTGTGCGCGGCAAGCCTTTATCCAAGGCGAGCATGTTGCAACCGAAGGTCACTTGAAGATCTGTATACTTGAAGAGTTGGTTGATCGTAACGTCGGGAATTTCTCCGCGCTTAAGCTCGATCACGATGCGCATTCCATCTTTATCCGACTCATCGCGAATATCGGAAATGCCGGGGATCGTCTTCTCATTGACGAGGTCGGCGATCTTTTTGACAAGATCCCCTTTGCTGACGTTGTAAGGGATCTCATCGACGACAAGGCGTTGTCTATCGTTTCCGCCTTCCATATCTTCGACGCGGATCACGCCGCGGAGCGTTAATTTTCCCCTGCCTGTGTGATAAGCTTCCTTAATACCGCGGTAGCCGCAAATGACTCCCCCTGTAGGAAAATCGGGAGCAGGCATTGCCTGCATGATTTCGTCGATCGTGGTTTGCGGATTGTCTAAAACCATTAGCGTCGCAGAGATCAGCTCCCCCAGATTATGGGGCGGAATATTTGTCGCCATACCGACAGCAATACCGGAAGATCCGTTGGATAAAAGGTTTGGAAATTTCGCAGGAAATACGGTAGGTTCGGTCTTCGTTTCGTCATAGTTTGGAATGACGTCAACAGTGTCTTTTTCCAAATCTTCCATGAGCGCAATAGAAGAATGAGTGAGGCGCGCTTCCGTATAACGCATCGCAGCTGGGGGGTCTCCGTCCACCGATCCGAAGTTACCTTGTCCATCGACAAGTCGATAGCGCATCGCCCAAGGCTGCGCCATGCGGACAAGCGTCGGGTAAATGACAGATTCACCGTGCGGATGGTAGTCGCCCGAGGTGTCGCCCGAAATTTTCGCGCACTTACGATGTTTTCCGCCGGGGCTTAGGTTTAGCATGCGCATCGCGTAAAGAATACGGCGCTGAGAAGGTTTGAGACCATCGCGCACATCGGGAAGGGCGCGCGAAATGATTACCGACATCGAATAGCGGAGGTAACTCTCTTTAACCTCTTCTTCAACATTCCGCGGGAGAATAATTTCATCTTTTGTATAGGACATGTCTTCGTAATCTCCTTAGGGCTTATATATCCAGATTCTTAACAGACAAAGCATACCTTTCAATAAAGGCTCTGCGCGGCGGGACGTCCTCGCCCATCAACATGGTGAACATGTGGTCAGCCGCAATGGCATCCGGCAGGGTAACGCGGAGTAGCGTGCGAGTCGAGGGATCCATCGTCGTTTCCCAAAGCTGGTCGGCGTTCATTTCTCCAAGACCCTTATAGCGCTGGATCTCAATCCCTTTGCGTCCATTGACCCGGAAAAACTCGATCCCCTCTTTAAGTGTAAAAGCTGGCTGTTCACGACCATCTTCGTCAATAATATCGAACAGTTTGCCGCCAGCTACTACATATTGGTCCAGAGAGAAATTGTAAGTTGCCAGCCGATTCTTAAGCTCATCCAGGGCATGTTGCTCATACATCTCCATGAAAGGCAGTCCCTTCACTCTGAACGACTTCATCTCTTCTGTCTGCTCTTCTTCAGGAATCGCAGCTAGAGTTTCCATATGGCGTCTGCGCTGGATCTCTTCATCCTGTTCTTTAATCTCAGCGAATTCTTCTTCTGAGAAGACAAAGCGGGTCTCATCGCCGAGTTTTACCTGAAAACGCGGAAGCCTGCCATTAGAGTCTTTAGAGTTTAAAAATTCGCGGAAAGAAACTCCTTTTCGTTCAATAGAGAGAATTAAATTTTCAACTTCTCGGATCGACTTTAACATCTCCTCTACTTGGTCTTTAGGAAGGACATCCGTATGTCCGACAAGTCTAATTTTCACGTCTGAGGTCCCAAGGCTCAGGAGATATTCATCCATCTCTTTTTCACTGTGGATATATCTGCTGACCTTTTTTCTCGAAACGCGGTAAAGAGGAGGACGTGCGATATAAACAAAATTGTTCTCAATCAGAGCGGGCATATGGCGGAAGAAAAATGTCAACAGAAGCGTACGAATGTGCGATCCATCGACGTCGGCATCCGTCATGATGATGATTTTGTGATAGCGGAGCTTCTCCAGATTAAAATTATCTGCTCCAATTCCACATCCAAAAGCTGCAATCATCGAGCCGACTTCCGTATTCTGGAGAATTCTTTCCAAACGGGCTTTTTCGACGTTTAGAATTTTACCGCGGATCGGCAAAATGGCCTGGAACCTACGGTCGCGCCCCGTTTTGGCAGAGCCTCCCGCAGAATCTCCCTCAACAATGTAAATCTCGCAAAGGGCCGGATCTTTTTCCTGACAGTCTGTCAGTTTTCCCGGAAGTCTAGCGCTATCGAGAGCTGTTTTGCGCAGGGTTAGCTCGCGCGCTTTGCGAGCAGCTTCCCTTGCCTGGGCCGAGAGGATCGATTTTTCAACGATCAGGCGGGAAATCACAGGATTTTCTTCTAAAAATGTGGTGAGTTCCTCTCCAACAATCTGCTGAACGATGGAGGTGACTTCGCTATTTCCAAGACGCTGTTTTGTTTGTCCTTCAAATTGGGGATTAGGGACTTTGGCTGAAATAACAGCGGTCAAGCCCTCGCGCATATCATCGCCTGCAACAGAGATCTTGTCGTTCTTAAGCAGGTTGTGATTTTTGATGTACTGGTTGAGGACGCGCGTAAGCGCCGTGCTAAAGCCCGTGACGTGGCTTCCTCCCTGGCGGGTAGTGATGTTGTTAACAAAGGAATGAAGATTTTCTGTGTAGGTATCATTCCACTGCAGGGCCACTTCAAACTCGAGAAGGCCATCGGAAATTTCTCTAGAACCGTGGATATAAATCGGTTTTGGGAAAAGAGGTGTTTTGTTCTCATTAAGATACTCGACAAAAGAGCGGACCCCGCCCTCATAACAGAACGTCACTTCGGTCGGAACAGAATCTCTTTCGTCGCGGAAGATAATTTTGAGATTTTTGTTCAGAAAAGCAAGTTCGCGAAAGCGCTTCAGGAGAATATCGTAATCAAATGTGATGACGGTGGTAAAAATCGTGTCATCGGGCAAGAAATTAATTTTCGTCCCATGCGCTTCAGTATCGCCGAGCACTTTTAATGGGTGGGTCATTTTTCCCTTGGAAAAATCCATCTCATACTGTTTGCCATCTCGGCAGACTTCGACGTGCATTTTTTTAGATAAGGCATTGACGCAAGAAACACCGACGCCGTGAAGTCCGCCAGATACCTTATAGGTGTTCTTGTCGAATTTACCGCCGGCGTGAAGAATCGTCATAACAACTTCTAGAGCTGAGACGTCGCGCCCTTGCTTTTGCGATTCCTTATCGTGCCTTCCCGTGGGGATACCTCTGCCATCATCTTCAACGGTCACAGAGTTATCCTTATGAAGCGTGATCGTAACCTCAGAACAATGTCCTGCAAGCGCTTCGTCGACGCTATTATCGACAACTTCATAAACCAGCTGATGCAATCCATTGACTTGCGTATCGCCAATGTACATCCCCGGACGTTCGCGTACAGCTTGAAGGCCTTCAAGAACGGTGATCGAACTAGCGTCGTATTCTTTTTCTTTGGTCATCGTCGTCATACCTTAAACTCAAATTCAAATGATTGTATCTACTGGAGTTTGGCTATTGGAGGGTGCTGCTTTCACGAAGTACTAGTACCTCGTGAAAGCAGCACCCTCCAATAGCCAAACTCCAGATTTGGGAGAAATCATCCCATACGGAAATGGATGTTTTTTATCTCTATTGATGGAAACTTCTCTCTTAAACTTTTCAGCAAGCGTCGCCGCTCATGCTGTGCCAGTAGGCTATATAGCGTAGAGTTGCCTACCTTAACGTAAAGTATGCCATTCTCAAAGGAAACAGCAGCAGTCATCGAAGCCAGTTTCTCGCCGATAAGCTCCGGCCAGGAAGCGAGCACTAGGTCTGGGCGATCGCGATGCATGGCGCCAATGCCGCAGAGTACTTTTGGTAGCAAATCCTGCAGATTCTTATTCGTCAGTTTGGATCCATTCTCTTTACTCATAGAATCCTATGCTCAGCACATCTTTAGGAGCGCTCAAAACGCGAATTTACTGCGCCTTAGAGTATAAAATCCCGACTATATAAATCACAGTTCAAAATTGCAAGTGATAATACCGAAAAAACCCAAATTTTGAGACAGCTTGGGTCTAACTCGCAAAATTAAAAAAGACATGCGCTAAGACCGATCGCAATCAGAAAGTAGATCGACATCGACAAAAAATCATTAAAAGCGGTCACGATCGGGCCGGAGGCTACTGCCGGATCGACCCCGATTCGCACGAAAAAGAGCGGGGAGAAAACGCCAAGCGCTGTCCCCGCAAGACAGGCGCCTGTGAGTCCCGTGCCTACAATCAATCCCACCGCAGCAGGACTGACATCAACACGCGAAATGCCTGCAAAGTCCATCGCATAAACTAAAAGCCCGCAAATCACTCCGAACACAGTTCCGGTTGTAAATCCGACCATCAGCTCCTTTAAGGCCACCTCTCCCCTGTTCCCCAAAGAGATTAGACCGAGCGCCATACTGCGCACGAGGATGGTACTGCACTGAATTCCAATATTTCCCGACATCCCGGTAATGAGCGGCACAAAAAACATCACAAAGGTCAGCACTCCTCCTGCATAACTTTGGAAGGAGGACATGACACCTACATTAATAAGACCAGCGCAAAGCGTAACGACAAGCCAGGGAGCGCGAGAAAAAAAACGTTTAATAAGGGGTTCATGCTCGCTGACCTTTTCCGCCGTACCCGCCATATTTGCGATCGTTTCGTCATTAATATCCTCTAGGGCATCGAGGACGTCCTCATAAGTGATCACGCCAAGAAGCTTATCATCCGGATCAACGACGGTGAGCGCTGAAATCTTATACCTCTCTACAAGCTCCACAACTTCTTCCCGTGAAGTGTCTGGGGTCACCTTATATAGGATCGGTTTCATCACCTTTCTAAGGGGCAAATGAGGAGGATTGACGATCAAATTGCGAGCTGGCACATAGCCCAAAAGCTCGCCATCCGGATTTAAAACAAAAATTTGCCTTGTTAGGTCAATGCCCGGGTTGTCGCGGATATGCTCAGATACCTCTCCAATTGTCACGTCCAATAAGAAAGCAAAAAATTCATTGGTCATCAAGCGTCCGGCCGTGTTGCGCTGATGCTTTTTAATCTCCCGGATTTTTAACGCTTTATTTGCCCCGAGAGACTCCACAACCCTGCGGAATCTGCGCTCTGAAATATCCTCCAGAACTTCTACGGCCTCATCGGGGGGCATATGCTCAATTAAATTTTTCATTTCCTCGTCGCTGATATGGCGCAAGATGGCAACCCTGGTAGAGCTATCGGTATTCACCATAAAAGCGATCTTAGCTTCAATTCCCAAAAGATTTTCATAGATCATAGGCCGCGCATGGGAAGGCAAACGGCAAGCAGCATAAGCTAAATCAACGGGAGTATGCTCTGAGGCGATCTTGACGATGTCATGAAGAATGATCGTTGAGGTCTGCTTGTGGAACGCCAGTTCCAGCTTTTCCTGGAGTATGTCGTGCAAATGCGAGGTCTTGGATTCCATTAAACCACCTCCGGCAACTGCTTCTTCGATAGCAGCACCTATCTCTTCTTCGGAAGTAAGTCGCATGAAGACCTCAAGAAATTAAACTATCAATTTTCACCATGAATATTTGCGCCAAGCATAGTCTTTAACGCGTTATTTTTCAAGTATACTCTCTGGACCTCCCCTTAATTTTCCAGCGCTCCATATGTCTGGCTATTAAATATCATTTAAGCTAGAATCGCTGTTACAAATTTAAATTTTGGAAAACACACCTATGTCTAAGCCAGATATCTTTAAACCAGAAAAAATCCGCAATATCGCCATTATCGCCCACATCGACCATGGTAAAACCACCATGCTCGACAGCCTTCTCAAACAGTCCAATATTTTCCGGGACAATGAAAAAGTGCCTGAGCGGGCGATGGACAGCTACGACCAGGAGAAAGAGCGCGGAATTACTATCTATGCTAAACATACTAGTGTTTTCTTTGAAGACTTCAAAATTAATATTATCGACACACCTGGACATGCCGACTTCTCTGGAGAAGTGGAGCGCGTCCTCGGCCTCGTTAACTGCGTTCTTCTCCTCGTCGACGCTCAAGAAGGGCCGATGCCGCAGACCCGTTTCGTACTCTCCCAAGCACTCAAAATCGGCCTACGCCCCATCGTCGTGCTTAATAAAGTAGACCGCCCGCACGCAGATCCTGACCGCGCCCTTAACCTGACATTCGATCTATTCGTCGAACTCGGCGCCAATGATGAACAGCTCGACTTCCCCGTCTGCTATGCTTCCGGCCTCGGTGGGTTTGCTGCTATGGACCTTAAAGATCCAAGAGTCGACATGCGCCCGCTCTTCGAGCTGATCATTAAAGCGGTCCCGCACCCTCCTGGGAACCTCGATCTCCCCTTCCTCATGCAAGCTGCAACACTTAGCTACGACGACTTCGTCGGAAGACAGGCTTGCGGACGCATCCTTGAAGGTCGAATCCGCAAGGGCGACTCCATTGCAAAAGTAGATAAAAACGGCCACCCGACCCAGCATAAAGTCGTGAAGATCGAAGGGTACTTAGGACTGAAAAAAGTTGAAATGGAAGAAGCGGGAGTTGGCGACATCGTCAGTATCTCCGGCATACCCGAGATCATGATCGGCGATACGCTATGCGATCCTAAACACATTGTCCAGCTTCCGGCAATTGCTATTGCAGAACCCACCCTATCCGTTGAAATGATGGTCAATAACGGCCCATTTGTCGGAAAAGATGGCAAACATGTCACGATGAATAAAATTCGCGACCGCCTTATTCAAGAGAAAAAAGCGAATATCTCTCTCAAAGTTGAAGAAACCTTCCGCGATGACGCGGCAAGGGTTTGCGGCAGAGGCGAATTGCACCTCGCCGTTCTCATCGAAGCGATGCGCCGCGAAGGGTACGAATTCACAATCTCTAAGCCTCAAGTTATCATCAAACAAATTGAAGGTGTTCTTTCGGAACCCTTTGAAATCACCCACATCGAAGTTCCCCAAGAGTATTCCGGTACCGTGATTGAAGAACTTTCCCGACGTAAAGGTGAAATGAGATCGCTTAGCACAAACGAACACGACATTACGACGATTGAATTCTTCATCCCCACGCGCGGCCTCATGGGATACAGGAACAGCTTCCTCACCGTTACACGCGGTCTTGGAATCCTCACTTCTGTCTTTGACAGCTATGGACCGCACAAAGGGGAAATTCCAGGACGTCAGAACGGTGTTCTTGTGTCCAACGCCCTCGGTAAAGTCACTGGCTATGCTTGCATGGGCATCCAAGATCGCGGCACCCTCTTTGTAGGTCCTGGCCAAGAAGTTTATGAAGGAATGATCGTCGGAGAAAACTCACGCGACAACGATCTCATGGTCAACGTCGTTAAAGGAAAGCCGCTCACCAACGTTCGGGCTTCTGGAAGCGATGAAAACGTCATGCTCACACCACCTCGTACATTCACATTGGAACAGGCGATTGACTACATTCAAGATGATGAACTTGTCGAGGTAACGCCAAACTTCACTCGCCTTCGTAAACGCTTCCTCACTGAAGCGGAACGCAAACGCAAGTAAGAAGTATTCCTTAATTTTGCTTGCTTGGAGCTAATACCAAATATCAAAATTAATCGGCATTTAGGCCATGCCTAAGCCCCGGGGTTTAACGATCGCAAATGGAGTTGTATCTCCGACACTACCTCCATTTGCGATCGTTAAACCGCGGGAGCTTTCGCATTGCCCCAAATGCCGATTAATTTTGATATTTGGTATAACTCCAAGCAAGCAAAATTTCCCACAAAAAAAAAATCATTTTGCAACTTCAAAGCTAAACTGATAAGCTTCAGGCAATTCAAACGAGAGTTGTAGAAGTTTTCATGATGGATGAAGAAGTTCAAAACCCTTCGCGCAATGAAATCTGGAAAATGTTCGATAAGATTTCATCGACATATGATTGTGTCAATCGCGTAATGACATTCGGACTCGATCAGATCTGGCGAAAAAAAGTCTGCGCGTTTTTGCCACAGACTTCCAACATGCGCATCCTCGACTGTGCAACAGGTACAGGCGATCAGATTATCGCTTTGATGCGAAAAAGGCCTGATATTGCAAATGTGATCGGCATTGATCTTGCAGAAGCGATGGTTCAAATCGGAAAAGAGAAGATCGAAAAAAAACCTTACGCTCATAAAGTCTCGTTCCAAGTTGCAAGCGCACTTGAGATCCCCTATCCCGATAACCATTTTGACTGTGTGACAATCACTTTTGGAATTCGCAACGTCACCGACATCATGGCAGCGTTCAAGGAGTTCCGAAGAGTCTTAAAACCCGGAGGCAGATTACTGATTCTCGAAGGGACCGTACCTAAAAACAAAGCCTTGCGCTCTCTCCACCTTTTCTACCTCCGTCATTTTCTCCCCAAAATAGGCGGATTGATCTCCAGAAATTTCGACGCATACCGCTACTTAAACAAGACAATTGAAAGCTTTCCCCAGGGAGAAAAATTCGCAGCCAAAATGCGGGCAGCAGGCCTTGTAAATGTCCACTGCAATCCACTCCTGGGAGGCATCACCACAGCCTATCAGGGGGACAAAGATGTATCCGTTTGTCATTAATGATCAGTCCTACCTGCTGGGCAGATCCTTGCAGGAACTGCCTAATATCGATTTGATCGCATGGCTAAAATCGCAGCCTCTCTATCCTAAAATATTCTGGAAAGAACAAGACAGCCAAATCACAAGAGCTGCTGTCGGAAATCTCCTATCCTTTTCTGATATTCCCAAATTCTCCGATTCTCCTCCCTTTGATGTGCGGCTTTACGGAGGAATCCGCTTTAGCCAAAATCTCTGCGATGATCCAACTTGGAAAGGCTTTCCAAATACATCTTTCTGGCTTCCACAAATTGAAATTTCTCAGGAAGAAGGCCGCACCCAAGCCGTTATTTATTCCCTAAATAAATCGCTTTCCCCGCCAGAGATTTTACAAAACTTTGCGCAAAACACTTGTGCACCAAGCTACTCTCTGAAATCACGCCTTGAAACACCTCATTTTCAAGATTGGCAAAAACAGGTGGGATCCGTTCTCGATTCCATTCAGTCGGGATACATGGATAAGCTCGTTCTGGCGCGAAAAACGACTCTTGAATGCTCAAGTCCAATTTCACCTTGGGAAATTCTTTTTCATCTCAAAGAAAAAGCGAGACGCGCAACCCTTTTTGCCTTTCAGCTCTCCCCCGATCTTTGTTTTTTAGGAGCCACCCCGGAAAAACTTTTCAGGCGCGAAGCAAACCTCTGCATCACAGATGCCGTCGCAGCCACACGTCCAAGAGGCTCTACCCCTGAAGAAGACATGCAGTTTGAAAAAGACCTCCTTGGCAGCGACAAAGAGCAAAGAGAATTTAAAATCGTCAAAGACTATCTCGATCTAAAACTCCTCCCATTATCAGAAGAAATGAAGTGGGATGGCGATGACCGCATTTTAAAAGCCTCGCACGTCCAACACCTGCATAATCGCTTGAATGCAACTCTCAAAAACTCCGTCACAGATGCCGATCTCGTTTGCGCACTGCATCCCACACCAGCTCTTGGCGGTTTTCCACGCGAAAAATCGCTCGCATTCCTAAAACAGATCGAACCCTTCGACAGAGGTTGGTATGGGGGACCGATCGGCGTGATCGGGACTCAAAGTTCAAGTCTCTACGTCGCTATCCGCTCTGCCCTCATTAATGAGCACTTATTACACCTCTTCGCAGGAACTGGACTTGTTCCCGGCAGCATCGCTGAGCGAGAATGGGAAGAGCTCGAACAGAAAATCCGCCCCTTTACAGAACTCTTTACCAAGGCATAAGATGGACACCGGAGAGCAAAATGAAATATGGGCAGCAAAACTCATTGATGGGCTGATCTCTCAAGGAGTCGATTACTTCTGCTGCGCGCCCGGATCCAGATCTTCTCCCTTGCTGCTGGCTGTTGCAAATCACGATAAAGCCGCCCATACCGTGCATTTTGATGAACGGGGAGTCTGTTTCCATGCCGTTGGCTACGCCAAAGCAACGGGGAAACCAGCTGCCATCATCGCTACATCAGGAACTGCCGTCGGCAACTTGCTTCCTGCAGTCATGGAAGCCTATAACGAAAGAATCCCCCTCATTCTTCTCACTGCCGACAGGCCGCCTGAATTGCGAGATTGCGGCGCCAATCAAACTTGCGATCAGACAAAACTCTTCGCTAACCACGTGCGCTGGCAAATTGATCTTCCCTGCGCAGATAGCCACATCCCGGACGGCTACCTCGCCTCAACAATCAGTCATGCCGTTGCTCTATCAAAGTCATCTGCATCTGGACCCATTCATATTAACTGCATGTTTCGCGAGCCTCTTTTTTCCCAGCCAATAGTGAAAACAACTCTCGAAACAGCCGTACACTTCGCGCACCCCGAACTCCACCCCTCCAAAGAGACCATCGATTATTGGGCGGAAACTCTATCCACGCAAAGAAACGGCGTGATCGTTGTAGGCTCCAGCACTGTGGACGAGTCAAGACCTACCTCTCGACTCGTCCGCAGTGCTCGAGCCTACAACGATCACGCCGTTTCTTTGCGTGGATAGAGTTTCCGCCCAATAATCAATAGTCTCTTTGGAGGGGTGGAGTTCAGGGCATCTTTGAATATGTACACTAATAAGAGAGTTTGTTTTAAGTTATTCACTGGGAAAAAAGAGGCTCGCAAAACATGCAGTTAATATGAATGGGTCCAGATGCAGATGACTTTGATAGAATGACGGCCGTAAAACTTATTGTTGAGGCGAGGTCATCCTAATTTCCGGGATATGGGGATCTGCGCAGGGAAGATCAATTTGCCAGCGCACGTGGTTAGCGAAGAGTTTTGTCTGATCGCAAGTTTGATTGGCGCCGCAATCTCGCAATTCAGGCGGCCTGTCGGCAGTGAGAAGGAAGAGTAGAGATACTTCCGTTATAGGCTTCCATGACTGCAGGAAGCAAGTTGCCGACGGCAGTTCCTGATGTAGCGAATTTTGCATCTGAGTTTCCCGTTGCTATTGGCGTAGCCAACGGCGTGGAAACAGACTCCCCGTTATCAAACGCCACGGATATAGGCGGCTTTATCGTGATTTGCAACAGCCAGCAGCAAGGGAGAAGATCTGGATCCGGGCGCGCAGGGGAAGTAATGAACTCCTTGAGAGATCAGCCCATCAATGAGTTTTGCTGCCCATGTGGATTTTGCTCTCCGGTGTCCATCTTATGCCTTGGTAAAGAGTTCTGTAAAGGGGCGGATTTTTTGTATTTGAGCTCTTGGCTCAGCGATGCTACCGGGAACGATTTTAGTTGCCTGCGAAGAGGTGTAATAAGTGCTCATTAATGAGGGCAGAGCGGATAGCGACGTAGAGAGTTAAAATGTCAGTCCCGATCACGCCGATGGGTCCCCCATACCAACCTCTGTCGAAGGGTTCGGTGTCCTTTTTTATTAATGTCAAGCGAGGATTTTTTCACGTGGAAAACCGCCAAGAGCTGGTGTGTAATGTAATGCACAAACGAGATAGGGAGCTGTTGACGGAGTTTTTGAGAGTTGCATTCAAGACAATTATGCAGGTGTTGGACGTGCGAGGCTTTTAAAATGCGGTCATCGCCATCCCACTTCATTTCTTCTGATAATGGGAGGAGTTTTAAATCGAGATTGTCTTTGACGATTTTAAATTCTCTTTGCTCTTTGTCGCTGCAGAGGAGGTCTTTTTCAAACTGCACGTCTTAAAGAGGGGTAGAGCCTCTTGGACGTGTGGGCTGCGACGGCATCTGTGATGCAGAGGGGTGCTTCGCGCCTGAAAAGTTTTTCCCGGGGTGGCTCCTAAAAAATGAAAGGGGGAGAGCTGAAAGGCAAAAAGGGTTGCGCGCTCCTCGCTTTTTCTTTGAGATGAAAAAGAATTTCCCAAGGTGAAATTGGACTTGAGCATTCAAGAGTCGTTTTTCGCGCCAGAACAAACTATATTTATGTTATCCGACTGAATGGAATCGAGAACGGATATAACCTGTTTTTTGCCAATCTTGAAAATGAGGTGTTTCGAGACGTGATTTTAGAGAGTTAGCTTGGTGCCCCCCGCTTTGCGCAAAGTTTTGAGTATACCTGGCGGGGAAAGCGATTTATTTAGGGAATAAATAACGGCTTGGGTGCGGCCTTCTTCCTGAGAAATTTCAATTTGTGGAAAATTCAGAAAGATGTATTTGGAAAGCCTTTCCAAGTTGGATCATCGCAGAGATTTTGGCTAAAGCGGATTCCTCCGTAAAGCCGCACATCAAAGGTAGGAGAAGCAGTGAATTCGGGAACCTCAGAAAAATGATAGGAAATTGCCGACGGCAGCGCTTGTGATTTGGGAGTCTCGTTCTTTCCAGAATATTTTAGGATAAATAGGCTTCGACTTTAGCCAGGCGATCAAATCGATCTTAGGCAGTTTCTGAAAGATCTTACGCCCAAGCGGAAAGGTCCGCCCATTAGATTATAAAGGGGTACATCCTCTCCCCTTGGTAAACGGTTGTGACGCCGCCCAGAAGCGGATGGCACTGGACATTTACAAGGCCTGCGGCCGCATTTTTGCGGCGAATTTTTATCCCTGGGGAAACGTTTCAATGGTCTTGTTTAAATAGCGGTATGCGTCGAAATTTCTGGAGATCGATCCTCCAATTCTGGGAAGAAAATGGCGGAGGTAAAAAAGGTGGAAAGAGCGTAAGGCTTTGTTTTGAGGGACGGTCCCTCCGAGGATAGTAATCTTCCTCCAGGTTTTAAGACTCTTCGGAACTTTTTAAACGCTCCATGACATGGGTGACGTTCGAATTCCAAAGGTGATTGTGACACAGTCAAAATGGTTATCGGGATAGGGGATTTGAAGTGCGCTTGCAACCTGGAAAGCAATTTTATGAGCATAAGGTTTTTTTTCTAATTTTTTTCTTTCCGATTTCGACCATGCACTGCAAGACAATCCGACGACATTGGCAATATCGGGCCTTTTTGGATGAAAGCAATAATCTGATCGCCTGTTCCTGTTGCACAATCTAAAATCCGCATGTTGGAGTCTGTGGCAAGAAAGCGCACACTTTTTTCGCCAGATCTGATCTAGCCCGAAGGTAAATACACGGTTGACAAAATCATAGGTCGGTGAAATCTTATCGAACATTTGCCAGATTTCTTTGCGGGAAGGGTTTTGAACTTACTTACTCATCCATCATGAAAACTTCTACAACTCTCGTTTGAATTGCCTGAAGCTTATCAGTTTAGCTTTGAAGTTGCAAAATGATTTTTTTTTAGTGGGAAATTTTGCTTGCTTGGAGTTATACCAAATATCAAAATTAATCGGCATTTGGGGCAATGCGAAAGCTCCCGCGGTTTAACGATCGCAAATGGAGGTAGTGTCGGAGATTCAATTTTTATTTGCGATCGTTAAACCCCGGGGCTTAGGCATGGCCTAAATGCCGATTAATTTTGATATTTGGTATCAGCTTGCCAAGCAAGCAAAATGGAATACTTCTTACTTGCGTTTGCGTTCCGCTTCAGTGAGGAAGCGTTTTTCGAAGGCGAGTGAAGTTTGGGCGTTACCTCAACAAGTTCATCATCTTGAATGTAGTCAATGGCCTGTTCCAATGTGAATGTACGAGGTGGTGTGAGCATGACGTTTTCATCGCTTCCAGAGAACCCGAACGTTGGTGAGCGGCTTTCCTTTAACGACGTTGACCATGAGATCGTTGTCGCGTGAGTTTTCTCCGACGATCAATTCCTTCATAAACTTCTTGGCCAGGACCTACAAAGAGGGTGCCGCGAATACTGGATGCCCATGCAAGCATAGCCAGTGACTTTACCGAGGGCGTTGGACACAAGAACACCGTTCTGACGTCCTGGAATTTCCCCTTTGTGCGGTATCCATAGGCATCAAAGACAGAAGTGAGGATTCCAAGACCGCGTGTAACGGTGAGGAAGCTGTTCCTGTATCCCAT
>CAVWWT010000003.1:0-10978 GCA_963758735.1 uncultured Verrucomicrobiae bacterium | reverse complement strand
GCCTCCTGCGAAGAGACCGTTCCCTTGGGAGAACTCCCGCTAAAAAGAAGAAGGCTTCTCAACCACGCGAAGCAAGGGCGCTAATAAATGCTTTTAACTTGTCAGAGTGTCCTTCGATTTTCGCCCAACGTTTAAGATCTTTTAGATCAATTTCGTGGCGTTCAGCTACAAGCAATGCTTGTTCTAAAGCTTGCGGATCATTCCAGTGAAAGAAAGAAGCAAGGCGGTCTTTCACACAATCAGTGGGAGTTAGCAGCTGAAGGGAACCAAAAGATGTTTTTATTGTTTTGAAATGTTGGATAGATTCATTCCCTATAGCAATGGGAGGATTCACAAAATCAATTAAAAATGGACAGTTAGCGTGAACAAAGCAGCGGCCTGCCCTTCGAAATCCAATGGGTTCCAAAGCCTTCTCAATTAATTGCAGCTCTTCATAAGTCACAAAATCAAGATCGGAAGACTGATAACGATTCTGGCTATAAATTGAAACGCAAGCGCCACCGACAAGTACAACTTCAATTTTCGCCTTTTTGAGTGTCTCATAAATAAAGCAGGCTAAGTCTTTCAGATCTATATTTTTTAAATTCACAGAGGCTTACCTGTCTTACGGGGACGTTTTCTTTGATTTGATTGGTACTGAGACTCTTGAATTTTCACCGGCAAGAAACTATATGCCTTTTTTGCCAGAGCTTGAATTTCTCCTAGAAATGGATACCGAGGATTCCACTGAAAAACACGTGTTTTTCCTTCCAAGAAGCTGACCAGCAAGCCTCCCTCCTCTAGCTTCTTGAGTGTTTTTTGGATGGGATCAAGGGCAGAGTCAAAAATACGACTCAGTTGCGTTGCATTGGCTTTCTCATGTAAATTGAGGTAAATTAAGATTTTTTCCACATTCTTATTAGCAAAAAGATATTCAAGCATATATACCTACTTAATAGGTAATATAACAGATTAAATAGGTTGGTGTCAAGACTTGCTTAAGTGCTCATCTGTTAGACAGTTGCTGAGCACTCTATCAAAAAAGACTAAATGAGTTGCGCTGATTTATGGACTTCTGGCACAACTTTAACACCATAGGAAAATGATGAGTCTTATTTCAGGTGTTTTTAACAATTATGTGGCTCCAGCTGCCTTGAGCAGACCGATGGTGATCGGAGCTGGCTGCATTGTGGCGATTCCTGCGTTGGAACTCGTCAAGAGGATAAGCGAGGACTATGTAGACATTCAAAAGTATAACATTCCTACAGCAAATGAATCTGAATCTGATAAATCAGCCCGACTAGAAAAGAAAGAGCTGCGGAAAAATACCATGATAATGCGAGGAGTGACCGCATTGATCTTGGGAGGCTGTGCTTCGAATTTTATCCCCGGTTCTGGAGCTGTGGGGCTTTTGGGATATTTGACTTACTCCCGTTTTAACTGGGGAAATGAATTAAGAAGAGGTACAAATCCGTGCATCTCATTGATTCTGCCCGGTCTTGTTTTGAACATCCTCTCTGATTTTAAAAAACTGATTGCTGGCACGATAATCCATGGAGTGACGATTGCAGCAAAGGCAGTTGGGTCATTTTTTTATCAGTTGGGTGTGAAAGTCGCACGCATTGGTTTAGCAATTTTTCATGGGATTCGATCTATAGCTAAAGTGATCGTTATACCTTTTAAAATGCTGGGAAGTCTTTTGAAGATTTTCAAGCCTTTCATCCGGCATCCTCTATTAGGATTAGGAATGATCGCTGGTGTCATTTGTTTGATTGGCTGTGTTAAGTACGGCCATCGTCTGACGGGAGCTGCTGCTGTAGTTGCGAGGGCTCTTAATTTTGTGGTTGTGGGTCTTTGGAAAGCTGGAGCTTTTATCTTAAGAGGATTGGGTAAAGCTATTCGACCTCTGGGGATTGCGCTGTCTTTTATTCCTTCAGTCTTGATGAGAATCGTGCAGGTCGTTAGAGCGGTGTTCTATTTTATTTTCCATCCGTTAAAAGCACTGGGTCTAACAAAAACTGCGCCTGCAAAACCTGTCTAATCATCTTTGCGCATCCTTCTGGATTTTCTAAATGAGCGGCATGGCCTGCATTTGATATTTCAAAAGAAGGGATCTTCAAATCCCGATAGAGCTGAGCAAACTTTTTATCTAACTGGCCATGGAGAAAGATGGCTTCAGGAAGTGTGAACTCTTGGTGGACAAGGCTTTCTTGGCTGAGCATCTGGGCTAGCACTTCAGGATCTTGCTGGAGTCTTCGAGAAAGGACTTCAGGAAACACTGGATGATTGCGAAGAGAATCAAAGAGCGGCTGGGCATACCAAGTTTTTAGAAAATCTTCTAAAGACCCATGTTCTAACATTTGAATCCACTCTTCATCATGCTTTATTCGCTGGGCTTTTTTCTCGTGGGTTTGGAGACCAGGATGAGTTGAGAGAAGGATTTTAGGGTTTGGGGACCGGAGAGCAATGCGGCCACCCATTGAATAACCGATGAGAATGGAATCGGAAGGAATCTGAAATGGATACGACAGCGCATCACAGGAATATTCAGGGAGGTGTCGGATGACCCCTTCCCAATCGTGCGGGCTTCCGAGGAAGCCATGCAGAAAGCTTAAGCGACGGTGACTTCTTTGCACAAGTAGACGTCCTGGACTGCGTTAAGGAGCTGGATGCCTTGTTTCAGCGGTTTTTGGAAGGCTTTGCGGCCGGTGATCAGGCCCATGCCTCCACCCCGTTTATTGAGAACGGCGGTTTCAACAGCATCGGCAAGGTCATGGCCACCGGAGGGTCCTCCGGAATTAATGAGGCCGACACGGCCCATATAGTCGTTAGCGACTTGGTACCGGACGAGATCAACAGGATGATCGGTGCAAAGTTTGGTGTACATCTCAGGAGTTTGCTTGCCGAACTTAAGGGCTTTAAATCCTCCATTGCAGACAGGAAGCTTTTGTTTGACGATATCGGCTTGAATCGTGCAGCCGAGATGATTGGCTTGACCGGTTAGGTCTGCAGCAAAGTGATAATCTTTATCGGGAGTATTGAAAGCAGAATTACGGAGATAACACCAGAGAATCGTTGCCATGCCCATTTCATGGGCCATTTCAAACCACTTGCTGACTTCGATGATCTGACGATCGCTCTCTGGCGATCCAAAATAGATCGTTGCTCCGACAGCGACACAGCCCATGTTCCAGGCTTGTTTCACAGAACCGAACATGATCTGATCGTGTTTGTTGGGATAAGAGAGGAGCTCATTGTGATTGAGCTTGAGGATGAACGGGATCTTGTGGGCGTATTTGCGGGCGACGCTGCCGAGGACTCCTAAAGTTGTAGCAACGGCATTGCAGCCGCCTTCCATAGCAAGTTTGAGAATGTTTTCTGGATCGAAGTAATGAGGATTAGGAGCAAAAGAAGCTCCAGCGCTGTGTTCGATGCCTTGATCAACGGGCAAGATGCTGAGGTAGCCAGTATTGGCGAGTCTTCCGTGGCTGTAAAGAGTTTGGAGGCTGCGGAGGACGCGGATGTTCCGGTCGGATCCGGCAAATGTTTTATCGACCCAATTGGGTCCCGGAAGATGGAGCTGGTCTTTCGGAATTGTTTTGCACACATGAGAGAGAAGACTTTTGGCTTTACGGCCGAGCAATTTTTGGATTTGGGAATATGACATAACAATCCTGGTTTAATTTGGAGCTTATCTGGGCGACAGCTTTTTTTCAATGCGAGGTTATGCCTTTCTCGGATAAACTCTTTGGTTATTCTTCAAAGGGAGATCCATCTATGGCTGCAATTACACCCCAACTTGTAAACACTATCCAATGGAACCCAGCCCATGTGGTTTACGGAGTATTTGATGGTTTTAGTGCTGTCCGATCATGGGAAAAATGGATCCATTACAACAACTCTGACTCTAAAGCACCTCTATCTTGGGTGACAAATATCGGATTCATGATAAACATCATCTCGACTTACAACAGAATTGCAGATGTTTTTTCTCCCAACATGGATGTAGAAAAAATCCAAGATAACTTCTTCGAAAGAAATCTCACCGTCATTACCATTGGCGGACTGGCTTTCATGGCTCTGAATGCAACCGCGATGTATAGAGGGATGACAAGAACTCATCTCAATGATGCTAAATCAAACATGGATAAGTTTTTGGTTGTTGTTTGGAAAGCGACTCCGTATTTGATGCTGATCACCAATATTGCGTTGATTGTCATTGATCTTCGTCGTAACACTGTCATTGCTGCAGTCTCATTGGTGACAGTGGGGGTTTCCTTGATCGACCTGACTTCTTGGAAGCCTGAAAATTTCGATTGGGATTTAGATATCAACATACGAATCCCTGTCGATATCGCAACGATGTATTACTATGAAAAGCTTCGTGTTCCAATTCTCGCCAGTTTAGCGATAGATCTTTACTCGCTGGGTGTCTTTGGGAGCTTTTTCCAAAGATGGAACTAGCCCATTTTGCAAGTGAAGTAAATCTTTGTCTTCTCTAGACTTGCTGCCTATTTTGATAAGGATGTGCACGTCATGATGGTTTCTTCGACTCAATCTCCAATTAGTTTTCCTTGGATGAATGCAAACATTGCATTGTCTGCTTACATCGGCCTGTACATCAACCGACCCTGGGAAGGTTGGATCAAAAGCAACAACAACGTCGATCGGAACCCCATCTCCGATGAAATTATAGCCCTCTATATAGCGAGTATGACAAGCTATACTTTATTTGCGACCTTTAACCAAATTGAATATACCTTATCTCCCGAAAGAGTGACCGCCTATGGATGGGGCTATCTACCGGATCCTCGCGGACCTTACTTCTATGCAGCGCTTTTATTAGTTGCTGTGACTGTCGCGAAGGTCTTTAAAGAATATGAGTTGAATCAACCCCCTCCGCTTGAAGCAGACGATGCTTTAAACAGAGCTCCTGCACATCATCACCCTGCTCCTGTCCTAACTACAATGGACAAATTCATTGTCGTTGCCTCAAATGCAACACCCTATTTGATGGTCATCACCAATATCGTTGTGACCATTATTCAGATACGCCGTGGCAACTCTTCGGCTTGGATAAAACTCGCTTTCATTTCAATCACCTTGATCGATATCACTTCTTGGAAGCCAAAATACTATACGTGGTACCTGAATACCATTTTGGGCTACCCCGTTACGGCCGCAGCGCTTTGTTATGGCAATGATACCATCCGTATTAACATCATCTGGAATTTAGCATTAAGTAATCCAACTATCAGGAAGACGATTGTTGAACCATTGGAGAATAAGCTAATTCAAATACTCGGACTCGAAGGAGAAGAAGAAGACGATAATTAATCGATCGTCCGGCCTTTGGTCTCAGGAATGTACTTCAGGATAAAGATAAGCGCTAAGATCCCAAAGGACCCGTAGATGGCAAAGGCTCCTGCATGGGAGACTTTAGTTGTCAGATCTAAGAATGTAAACACCACGATAAAGTTAAAAATCCAGTTCGACATACCTGCGATGCTAATCGCTTGTCCTCGAACACGCCGTGGAAAAAGCTCAGTTCCTAAAAGCTGAGGTATCGGTCCCATACTTACAGCAAAGGAAGCGATGAAAATCATGATGCTCGATGTCGCGAGCCATTTCATGGTCTCAGGGCTGGAGAGAAATGCCGTTGAGAGGCCAAAAAGTGAGAGAACCATGCCGCTGATCCCAGCGATTAGCAAAGGCCGGCGTCCCCATTTATCGAGTAAGAATGTCGCAAAAATCGTCATGATAAAGTTAATTGTCCCAAGGAAAACTGCAGGTAGGAGTGCTGCAGATGCTGAGGCAAATCCACTAGCTTGAAAAATCGAGGGTGCAAAATAGAGAATGGCGTTGACTCCCGTGATCTGCTGAAAGACGTTGAGGAGAATAGCGATGATAAGAATATTGCGGACGCCGGGTTCTAAAAGAGCTTTCCACGGAGCATGGGATGGTTGCTTTTGAGACGGCTGGCTGTCGGGAAGAAAGAAAAAACCGATGAAGTGCGTTAAAGCTGGAATTGTCCCTAAGAGAAACATCCACTCCCACGATCCTGAAAATGAGAGTGCCCAGTTGACGCCATAGGCAACAAAGATTCCCAAAGTCACAGCCAACTGATAACAGCCAACAAAAAATCCCCGACTTTCTGCAGGACAGACTTCAGCAAGGTACATCGGACCGACTACAGAAAATCCGCCTGAGGCAATCCCTTGAAGGATTCTTGCCACCATTAGCTGGGGAAGAGCAGTTGAAGTGATCACAAGAAGAGTTCCGATGATAAACACTAAAGCCATCAGCTGCTGGGTCTTTTTCCGTCCGATCCAGTTGCAAAGAGGCCCCGCAATCCCCGTCCCTGGAAGCGCTCCCATAAGAAAGGAACTAACAGCTAAACCTTCTTGTTCAGGAGAAAAAGAAAATTTCGCTGCTATGAAAAGGATGGCACCTGCCATGATCCCGATAGCGTAGCCGAATTGAAAACCGCCCAGTGTTGCAATGAGGTACTTGAACTTGTTCATAATGCCTCCTTCGGTTTGTTCATATTTTGTATGGCCAAATTGGTGACAGCAAGATAGTAGGGATGGACGAGGAAATTGTGAGCAGCTTTTTTTAGCTGATCTGCGGCTTCTTGCCTATCCACTTGAGCTGTTGCAATAATATCTTTGAAGATGCGTTTCCAATAGATCCTACGAGTGCTTGCCCGAGTCCGTGATCCACTTGCATTATCTAAAGGTTCTAAAGTAGAACCTTTAAATGCTACCGTCGGATGGGCTTTCAATTTGGGATTCACTGGAAGGGTATCTAAGGAAGCTCCGAAGCTTGTTTTTCGTGTCATTAAACATTCGACTGCAGTCATGAACCAACCTCTTTTATCTATCAGAATACAACAAAAGAGATTCTAAGGCTATTTCAAGTTATCAGATGTCATTGCCTTATTTAGCAATGCCACCTTTCGAAAATCTACCTTTGGAGGTTTTGTAACTGGAGGAGTTAAATTGACAGGAGTTGAGGTTCTTATAGGTTCAGAAATTTCACCTGTTTCATCCGTCTCCTCTATTGTCGTTAAATGATGGACTGCAAAATTCCTGGTGGGCTTTTTCGCCAAACGAGAACTCGGTAATTTATCATTTTGCATAAATTTTGATACTTTGTCTTCTGTGGAGGCTTCTGGCTTTATAGGTGCTGGACTTACAATCGCTGCTGATGCGACGGGTTTAACTGACATGTTTAACTCCTTAACTAATGTAAAGTAAAAGACTTTTGAGATAGACCCCTTCAGGATGATAAATAGAGACAGGATGGTCGGGAGCCTGGATATGCCTTCCTAAAATACGGACAGTGCGCTGAGCATCGGAAGAGGCTTGGAAGATGAGCTGCTGGAACAGAGTCGCATCGATATAGGAAGAACAGCTGCAGGTCAAAAGAAGGGAACGAGGCGGCATTTTTTGGATCGCCACACGGTTGATTTCCCGATAGCCTTTAGAAGCCATGACCACATCGGCTCTTTTTTTAGCAAAGGCAGGAGGATCGAGGATCACGATATCGTAATCAAGAGGTTTAGTCCGGAGAAAATCAAAGGCATCGGCTTGGAAAATGGTATGCCGAGACGGATCAAAATTATTTCTCTCTGCAAGTTTGCAGGCTTCTTCGGAGATCTCGACGCTATGGACGAGGCTTGCTCCCCCTTTTAACGCTGCGAGAGAAAATCCGCCGGTGTAAGCAAAGCAATTGAGGACTTTTTTATCTTGAGAAAGCTCTAGGATTTTTTTGCGCATTTCTCGTTGGTCGAGGAAAAATCCGGTCTTCTGCCCTTCTAAGATTGAGACAATATAGGAAATGCCATGTTCGGTGATTGTGACTTCCGGAGTCTCTATTCCATAGAGAAGGCCTTTGGCGTCTTCGAGTCCTTCTTGACGGCGGGCTGCGGCGGTGCACTTTTGATAGATCGCTTTTGGATGAAGTAAAGAAACAAGCTCATCAACAAGGAAGTTTTTTAGTTTTTCCATGCCTGCAGTGTGGATCTGCATCACTAACACATCGCCGTACTGGTCGATGATCAGGCCTGGCAGGCCATCGCCTTCAGCATTGATTAAGCGACGGGCTTCAGTAGGAACAAAAGTGTTGCGAAGATCGAGGGCCGATTTGAGGTTCTGGCGGATGGTCTCTAGCGGATTTTCAGCGGTGAAATTGATCATCCGGCCTGCGATCGAATTTTCAGGATGAAAATATCCAGAGCCGAGGAGCTTTCCCTCAAACGAATAGACCGAAAGGATATCTCCAGCCTCATGAGCAGGACGGGAAGCTATCGCTCCGGAAAAGATCCAAGGATGCCGATTCACCAGAGATTTTTCTTTGCCCGGCTTTAAAACTACACGAGACATAAACCTCGGGAGTGTTGTTTTACTGGAGCTACAACTTGTCCAATGAGATCATAACCGGCGATATCGGTGATCTCGACTTTGTAGAGCTTGCCAAACGATTTGACAAGACGTCCGTCATTGATGATCACTTGGCCATCGATTTCAGGGCACTGGCCGTAAAAACGGCCGCGCATTAGATATGGAGAATCAGGATGGTATCCTTCGACCACGACATCTAACGTCTTGCCGATAAAGCGGCGTTGACGGTCTTGGAGGACTTCATGCTGGACAGCAGCCAGACGTGTGAAACGGTCTTGCTTGATTTCTTCAGGAAGATGGCCAGGAAGGTTAGCTGAATGCGACTCTTCTTCACGGGAGTATTTAAAAATACCGACGTTGTCGAGCGGACATTCTTTAACGAAGTCGATCAGTTCTTGGAATTGCTCTTCGGTTTCACCGGGGAACCCCACCATGAGGCTGGTACGGAGGACGATGTCCGGGAAGCGTTGCCGAAGGGTTGTGATCGTGTCGACAATGTGCTTTTTAGAGGTTTTTCTGCGCATTGATTTTAAGATCGTATCGTTGATGTGCTGGATCGGCATATCGAAGTAGCGGCAGATGCGGGTGTCTTGCTCCATCATCTGCATAATCTCTTCGGTGATTTCATCGGGATAGAGATAGAGGAAGCGGAGCCAGAATTTCTTATCTGTAGCAAGCATAGGACGGAGGAGTTGAGCAAGACCGTCTTTTTCTTTTCGATCTTTTCCAAAATCGCCTAAATCTTGAGCAATCAAGATCACTTCATGGACGCCTTGAGAAAGAAGCGCGTTGAATTCTTTGACAACTTGGTCGATCGATTTGCTGCGCAGTGGCCCTTTGATCGAAGGGATGATGCAGAAAGAACATCGCTTCATGCACCCTTCAGCGATCTTTAAATAGGCGTAATTTTTTGGAGTTGAGATCTGGCGTGGAACTTCTCCCCATTCGAGATAGCTGCGAGCGGAAGTGATCGCTGTGCCCGCTTCGGGGGTTTGAACAGCATCGAGGATCTTTTCCATATCGCCGGAACCGAGAAAGTAATGAACAGATGGAAACCGGCTGCGGATCTCTGGGCCGTATTTTTGGACCATGCATCCGGCAACGATGACTTTTGCGCCTTTTTTGCGATCTTTTAAGAGCGCATCAATCGTATCGCACGATTCTTTTCGGGACTCGGCTAAGAAGCCGCAGGTGTTGACGATCAGAAAATCGGCATCTTCTAAATGCTCGGCAGGTTCATAGCCTGCTTTTAAAAGGATGCCTAGCATCACCTCGCTGTCGACGAGGTTCCGGGCACATCCTAAGCTTGTAAAATGAATTTTATTACCGCTTTTGCTGATTCTCTTCATATCATTCCTTCTTGTGAAATAGGTCCCTATTTCTAATAATGTGACCAAAAGTATACAGGTTTTTTTGTGATAAAGCATCTTTTAAAAAAATTAGTGATACTTGCCGCGTCGCTTTTCGTTGTGGTGACCTTAACTTTTGTTTTGACACATTCGATCCCGGGAGATCCCTTCTCAGATGAGGAGGCGATCCCGGAAGAGATTTTAAAGGCTTTGCACCATCATTACGGCCTCGATCTGCCTCTCCATGTCCAATTTGGAAAATATTTTACGAATCTTTTGAAGGGAGACCTCGGACCTTCTTTCAAATACCATGGACGGACCGCCAACGATGTAATCGGAGAGGGATTTCCAATTTCTTTGACGTTAGGCATGGAAGCGCTATTCATCGCTATTGGCATGGGAGTGATTTTGGGTTCTTATGCCGCCTTCAAACGAGGCAAGTGGCAGGATCAAGGAACGATGCTTCTTGCCGTTGTCTGGATCTCTGTCCCGAGTTTTATTCTAGCGACCATTTTGCAGTATTTGTTTGCGATGCAATTCGATTGGTTTCCTGTGGCCCGCTGGGGCAGCTTTGCTCAGTCGGTTCTCCCTGCTTTATCGCTAGCGGCTCTTCCCACAGCAATGATCGCCAGGTTAACCAGATCGAGCATGGTCGAAGTGCTCCAGCAAGATTATATTCTGACCGCCAAATCCAAAGGACTCAATTCGTTTCAAATCGTCTACCGGCACGCGCTCCGCAATGCCCTGCTTCCCGTAGTGACCTATTTAGGACCGCTGACGGCCAATGTTCTCACAGGCAGCTTTGTCGTTGAAAAAATCTTTGGAATCCCCGGTCTTGGCCAGTGGTTTGTCATGAGCGTCGCCAATCGAGATTATACGCTAATCATGTCGCTGACCATTTTTTATAGCGCTTTTCTCATGGTATGTGTTTTTATCGTCGATATCGTATATTCACTGCTCGATCCAAGGATTAAAACTATTGGAAAAGTTTGAACGGATAGACCACCAAGAACTTGCGGCTTCACCTGAAGTCGAGGTCTCCTCTTATTGGAAAAATTCCTGGCGACGGCTCAAAGCCAATAAACGCGTGATGTTCGGCCTCTGTATGCTTGCCTTTCTTATGCTCATGGCCCTTGTCGGACCTCTACTGACCTCTTATACCTATTATGAGACCCATCTCCCGTTAAAAAATACACCTCCCGGCGCCCAATTTTGGTTTGGGTCTGATGAACTCGGACGTGATCT